>NZ_JBFAMS010000001.1:0-733742 GCF_040656575.1 Micromonospora sp. NPDC049801
ATCACCGGGGTCGTGGGGTGGGGGCCTGGGGGTGGGGGGTGGGGGGTGGGGGGTGGGGTGGGGGGTGGGGTGGGGGGGTTAGCCGTCTATTCGGGTTATGTTGCGGATTTTGTTGGACGCGTCCAACGCGGCCACCTTGTACGCCTCGGCCAGGGTCGGGTAGTTGAACACCGCGTCGATCAGATAGTCGATCGTGCCGCCGCAGCCCATCACCGCCTGACCGATGTGGACGATCTCGGTGGCGGCGGTGCCGAACACGTGCACTCCGAGCAGGCGGCCATCCTCGGGGGAGACGAGCAGCTTCAACATCCCGTACGAGTCGCCGACGATCTGACCCCGGGCCAGCTCCCGGTAGCGGGCGACGCCCACCTCGAACGGCGTCGACGCGTCGGTCAGCTCGGCCTCGGTCTGGCCGACGAAACTGATCTCCGGGATGGTGTAGATGCCGATGGGTTGCAGGCCGTGCATCTCCCGGATCGGTTCGCCGCAGGCGTGCTGGGCGGCCAGCCGACCCTGCTCCATCGAGGTGGAGGCCAGCGCCGGGAAGCCGATCACGTCACCCACCGCGTAGATGTGCTCGACCGAGGTGCGGTAGTTGGCGTCGACGGCGATCCGGCCGCGTCGGTCGGCCGTCAGCCCGGCCGCCTCCAACGCCAGGTCGTCGGTCTGGCCCTGCCGACCCGCCGAGTACATGACGGTGTCCGCGACGATCTTCTTGCCGCTCTTGAGGATGCACAGCGCCGCCGTCTGGTGCTTCTCCACCGCGGCGACCTCCTCGCCGAAGCGGAACGCCACCGACAGGTCCCGCAGGTGGTACTTGAGCGACTCGACGATCTCCTCGTCGCAGAAGTCGAGCATCTGCTCGCGGCGTTCGACGACTGTCACCTTGGTGCCGAGGGCGGCGAACATCGACGCGTACTCCATGCCGATCACGCCGGCGCCGACCACGACCATGCTGCGCGGTACGGCCTGGAGGTTGATGACGCCATCGGAGTCCACGATGGTCCGCTCGTCGAAGTCGACGCTGTCCGGGCGGGCCGGGCGGGTGCCGGCCGCGATGACGGCCTTGTCGAAGGTCACCTTCGACTCGCGCCCGGAGCCCGCGTCGACCCAGATGGAGTGGGCATCCGCGAAGCGGCCGGTACCGGTGATCATCGCGACCCGGTTGCGGGCGAGTTGGTTGCGGATGACGTCGGTCTGCCGGGTGATGACGTGCTGGGTGCGGGCGGCCAGGTCGCTGACCGTGATCTCCTCCTTGACCCGGTAGCTGCTGCCGTACAGGTCGCGCTGGCTCAGGCCGGTCAGGTAGAGCACCGCCTCGCGCAGCGTCTTGGACGGGACGGTGCCGGTGTTGATGCACACCCCACCGAGCATGTCGCGGCGGTCCACGATGGCAACCCGCCGGCCGAGTTTGGCGGCGGCGATCGCGGCCTTCTGACCGCTGGGTCCGGAGCCCAGCACCAACAGGTCGTAGTCATACACGAGCGTTAGCGTCGCAAGATGTCGCCGTCGACACCAGACCCCGGACGCGAGCGTTACTCGTCTGCCACCACGCAGACGCCACCGTTGAGCGTGACCTCCTCCGGCAGTTGGGTGCCGGTGGCGACGATGCCCAGCGACACCGTGCCGCCCGGCCTGATCACCGCGTTGTGGCTGGTGTTGCGGACCCGCAGGTAGCTGTTGTTCGGCCGATCGACGACCTGCGCGCCCCAGAGGGCCCGTACCTGCTGGCTGGCCCAGAACCGCCAGGTCATCGTCCAGCCGTTCACCGCCGTCGTACCGGTGTTCTCGACGGCGAGGTACGCCACGAAGCCGTCCGGCCCCTGCCGGGCGACCGTGCGGACCGCGCAGCTCGGCGGGGGCGGCAGGGTGGTCACGGTGACCGGCGACGACAGCGCCGACCAGTTGCCCGCCTCGTCGCGGGCGCGCACCACGAAGGTGTACGTCGTGTTCGGCGTCAACCCGCTGACCTGGGTCATGGTGGGACTCGGCGGGAACTGGTACAACTCCCTGACCAGGGTCAGTTGACCGCTGGCGTCGACCCGGTACACCTCGTACCGGTCGAGCACGACGTTGTCGGTCGACGGGGTCCACCGCAGCCACACCAGGGTCGCCGCGACGTCGTACGCGACCGGCTGGCCCGGCGTGCTCGGCGGCTCGGTGTCACCCGGTGGCATGGTCAACCGCAGCGTCGGGTTGGACACCGACCGGTTGCCCGCCGCGTCCAGCCCCGCGACGCTGAGGGTGTACGTCCGGGACGGGCGCAGGTCGGTGATGCGGATGGTGGTGGTGTCGGTCGAGTACGCCCGGCCGGTGTCCTCGAACAGCGCCGAGACCGCGTAGCCGACCACGCCCACGTTGTCGGTCGACGCGGTCCAGGTCAGCTCCACCGAGGTGGTGTCGATGGCGGTGACCGTGATCGGGCCGGGGGCGGTGGGGCGCTCGGTGTCGTCGGCGGCGTACGCCGGACTCGGGCCCAGCGCGACCGCTGCGGCCGCCAGCGCGGCGACGGCCAGGGTGGTGGCCCGTGATCGGGGCCGTGTTCGGATTGGGTGCACGATGAATCCCTCGCCTCCGGTTGTCCGCAGCGGGCCGGCGATTCACTGCCGTCGATTTTAGGGCAGTGGGCGGCGCGAGGATGCCCCGTCTAGCTGACCAGGCGGCGTTCCCAGGCCCAGGCGGCGATCTCGACGCGGTTGCGGGCCGGCAGCTTCGCCTGAACGCTGGCCAGGTGTGTCTTGACCGTCCCGACGGCGATGAAGAGTTGGCCGGCGATCTCGGCGTTGGTCAGGCCCCGGGCGACGAGCTTCACGACGTCGAGTTCCCGTGGGGACAGGCCCGCGTCGTCGCGCGGCGCGGTGGGCGAGCTGAGGTGCTCCAGCAGTCGTACGGTGATGGACGGGCTGATCAGCGCGTCACCGGAGACGGCGGCGCGGACCGCCTCGACGAGCAGCGTTGGCCCGGAGTCCTTGAGCAGGAAGCCGCACGCGCCGTGGGACAGCGCGGTGTGCACGTACTCGTCGAGGTCGAAGGTCGTCACCACGACCACCCGCACCGGGTCCTTGACGCCCGGCCCGGCGAGCAGCCGGAGCGCCTCCAGGCCGTCGAGGCGGGGCATCCGGATGTCCAGCAGCACCACGTCCGGACGGAGCCGACGGGTCATCTCGACGGCCGCGATCCCGTCGGCGGCCTCACCGACCACCGCCATGTCCGGCTGCGCCCCGATGATCATGCCGAAACCGGTGCGGACCATCGCCTGGTCGTCGGCGATCAGCACCCGGATCATCGGGTCACCGCCGCGCGCAGGGGAAACGCGGCGTCGAGCACCCAGCCGCCGGAGACGCCCGGTCCGGCGGTGACCGTGCCGTCCAGGGCGCGTACCCGCTCGGTGAGACCGACCAGGCCGAAGCCGTGCCCCCGGGCCGGCGTCGTGCGTGGGCCCGCGCCGTCGTTGGCGACCCGGACCAGCAGCCAGTCCGGCGTACGGCGCACGGACACCGCCACCGACCGGGCGTCCGACGCGTGTTGGCGGGCGTTGGTCAGCCCCTCCATCACCACCCGGTACGCCGAGGTGGAGACCTCCACCGGCAGCCCGTCGAGCGGACCGTCGACGTACAGTCGGGCCGGCGCGTTGGTCGTGCCGTTGTGGCCCTCCAGCAGCGGCGCGAGATCGGCCACACCGGCCAGCGGGGCCAGCGGCGCGTCCGGCGGGGCGTGCGGATTGCGCAGCACGCCGACCATCCGCCGCATCGAGGCCATCGTCTCGGCGCCGGCCCGCTCGATCTGCTCCAGGGCGACGATCACCCGTTGCGGGTCCTGTTCCGCGACGAACCGGGCGCCCTGCGCCTGCACCACGATGCCGGTCACGTGATGGGCGATGAAGTCGTGCAGGTCGCGGGCGAACTCGGCGCGCTGCTCGGCGCGTACCAGCGCGATGGCCCGCTCCCGGCCGCTGGCGACGACGCGCAGGTAGATCCCGGCGGCGGCGGCGCCGACCGCGCCGAGCGCCTGGAGCAGCCCGAAGATCACGTAGACCAGGTCGGCGCCGGCGCGCAGCGGGAGCGCGGCGGCGGCGAGCGCGGCGACCACCGCCGCCCAGGGGGCGAACCGGGCCGCGCCAAAGCGGGTCACCACGAACACCACCGCGATCATCCCGGCGGACTCGGCCAGCCCCCAGGTGCCACCCAGCAGATAGGCTCCGCTCCTGCCGAGCAGCAGAAGGCCCGCGGTGACGGTGAGTGAGACGACACCGAGCGCGAGCGCCGCGATCGGCAGCGCCCGGGATTCCGTTCGGTGCACGGGCAGCCAGACCACCGCCGTCGCCGCCGCCAACCCCACCTGGAGCAGGGCCCGCAGCGCTTCGACCACCCCCATCCCGCTGGCGAGGCCGTACCGCAGGTCGAAGGCACAGAGCAGGGCCAGCGCCGTCAGACCGGCGAGCTGACCCAGGCGTACCCACCAGGTGGAGGAGATCGGCGCGTTCATCGTGACCCAGCGTAGCCACGCGGAGGGCCGGCCCAGATCGGCCGAAAGACAGACCCCCCGGCCGCGTTCCCCGACCGGGGACCGATGCGGCCGCCGCCCGGCGCGGGCGAGGCTTCCGGCGGTCACATCGCAACCACTGGAGGAACCCATGACAACCCACGCCCCACCGCAGACCGGGCAGGCGGCCGTCGCGGCCGTCGACCTCGTCAAGGTGTACGGCAGCGGCGAAACCGCCGTCCGCGCCCTGGACAACGTCTCGGTCGCCTTCGGCCGGGCCGGGTTCACCGCGATCATGGGCTCGTCCGGGTCCGGCAAGTCGACGCTGATGCACTGCCTGGCCGGGCTGGACACCCCCACGTCCGGGCGGGTCCTGCTGGGCGGCACGGAGCTGACCGGTCGGTCGGACCGTACGCTGACCCGGGCCCGCCGCGACCGGATCGGCTTCGTGTTCCAGTCGTTCAACCTGCTGCCGCAGCTCACCGCCGCGCAGAACATCACCCTGCCGCTGGACCTCGCCGGCCGGGACGCCGACCGTGACCTGTTCGCGCACCTCGTCGACGTGCTGGGTCTCGGCCAGCGGCTCGGGCACCGGCCCAGCGAGCTCTCGGGCGGCCAGCAGCAGCGGGTGGCGCTGGCCCGGGCGCTGGTGTCGCGGCCCGAGGTCGTCTTCGCCGACGAGCCGACGGGCAACCTCGACTCCCGCTCCGGGGCGGAGGTGCTCGCCATCCTGCGCGACTCGGTACGCGACCTGGGCCAGACGGTGGTCATGGTCACCCACGACCCGATCGCCGCCGCGTACGCCGACCGGGTGGTGCTGCTCGCCGACGGTCGGATCGCCGGCGAGATCCACGAGCCGGACCAGGGCTCGATCACCGACGCGCTGCGCGCCCTGGCGGTGGCCGCATGAGGGCGACCGTGCTGCGTACCCAGGTGATCGCCGCGGCCCGACGGCCGGGCCGGCTGATTCTCACCGGCCTCGCGATCCTCGTCGCGTCGTTCGTGGTCTTCGGCACCGTGTTGGCGCGGGACATCACCGAACGGACCGCCCGGGACACCCTCAGCGGCACACCGGCGGCCACCGACCTGGTGGTCGGTGACCCCGAGCGGCCGCCCGCCCTGACGGCGTTGCGGGACGTCCGCGCCGTGCCCGGCGTCGTCGAGGCGGTGGGCCGGGTGACCATCGGTGTCTCGGTCGGCGGGGGATACGTCAACCTCCAGGCGGATCCGGGCCGGGGCCCGCTGGCCACGGTCCGCCTGATCCAGGGCAGCTATCCCGACCAGCCCGGCGAGATCGCGGTGAGTCCGCGTACCGTCGAGCGGCTGGGGCTGACGGTCGGCACGGTGACCACCGGGACGGGCGGCGACGGCACGGCCGAGTCGCCGCTCACCGTCACGGGAGTGGTCGACACTCCCGTCGACGACGGCGCCAACGCCTACGCGCCGGACGACGTCGTGGCCGCGTGGGGTCACCTGACCTTCGTGGAGCGGATCGACCTGCGGGCGGCCCCGGGCGCGACGCAGGCGGTCCACCAGCGCCTGGCCGCGGCGGTCTCCGCCGAGCAGCCGGTCCGCTCGGGCGCCGAGGTACGCGACGCCGAGGCCGACGCGGCGGCCGAGCAGGTCGGCAGGCTGTTCGCGCTGGTCGGGATGTTCGTCGGGATCGCGGTGGCCGCCGCGGCGCTGGTGGTCACCTCCACGTTCCGCATCGTCTTCGCCCAGCGGATGCAGCACCTCGCGCTGCTGCGGGCGGTCGGCGCGGGCCGGGGAGCGTTGGTGGGCGCGCTCACCGCCGAGGGTGCCCTGACCGGGTTGGTCGCCGGTGTCGTCGGGGTGGCCGCCGCGCTGGCCGTCGGGCAGGCGCTTCCGCCGGTCCTGCGCGCCTTCGGCACGGTGGTGTCGTCGCCGGGGCTGCCGCTGACACCGGCGGTCGCGGTGGTGGTCGGGGCGGTCGTGATCACCGTGCTGGCGGTCCTCGCCCCGGCGTTCTCCGCCGCTCGGGTCTCGCCGCTGGAGGCGTTGCGCGCGGCCAGCGTCACCGCCGGCCGGCGGGGCATCGGAGCGGGTCGCCTGGTGTCCGGGGCGCTGCTGGCCCTCGGCGCGTTGCTGGCCGGCGTCGCGGCGGTGCGCCGCATGCCGACGCCGGGCGCGGAGTCGTACGACCCGACGCTCGGTCTGTTCCTGCTGGTCGCCTCGGGCGCGTTGGCGTTCTTCGCCCTGGTGGCCCTCGGGCCGCTGCTGGTGCGTCCGGTGCTGGCGGTCGTGGGCTGGCCGCTGCGCCAGCTCGGCGCCCTCGGACGGTTGGCGGTCGGCGGGATCGGTGGAACGCCGCGCCGCGCCGCGGCCGTCTCCGTGGTGGTGGCGCTCGGCGTGACGCTGATCTCCGGCGTGGTCATCGGTGGCGCGTCCATGCGGGTGGTCGCCGATCGCGACATGGCCCTCTCCGCGCCGGCCGACTTCGAGGTGGCCTCCGCCGAGGGTACGGCCCTGCCGGTCGCCGTCCTGGCGCGGGCGCGGGCGGCCAGCGCGGCGCTGACCCGGGTCGTGCCGTACCGGATGCTCCACGACGTCGCGCTCCTGCGGGGCGGTGCGCGCATCGGTGACGTCGAGGCCGGGTACTCAACGACCGACCTGGACCTGTCGGCGTTGCCGACCCTCGCCGACCTGCCCGTGGCGCAGGGCAGCCTCGCCGACCGGGGACCCGGCCGGATCGTGCTCGGCCAGGCGGTCGCCAGCGTCACCGGGCTGCGGGCCGGCGACACGGTCACCCTCGGCCGCGCCGCGTCGACGGTCGACGTGCGCGTGGCGGCGGTCCTGCCCGACCGTGGCCCCCTGTACGCGGGCATCCTCGCCGACCGTGCCGACCTGGACCGGATCGGCGGGCCGACGGCGTACAGCGGTCTGCTGGCCGACGCCGCCCGCGCGGGCGAGGACGGCCGTACCGCCGGGGTGCGGGCGCTGCGGCAGGCGGTCGGGGACGCCCCCGGGCTGCACATCGGCGTGCTCGCCGACGATCGGGACCGCAACGACGCGGTGCTGAGCGCCCTGGTCTGGATCACCGCCGGCCTGGTGAGTCTCACCGTGCTGATCGCCGTGGTCGGGGTGGGGTCGACGACCGCACTGTCGGTCGTGGAGCGGGTACGCGAGTCCGGGCTGCTGCGCGCCGTCGGCCTCTCCCGGGCCGGGTTGCGCACGATGCTGACCGTCGAGTCCGGCCTCTACGGGGTGATCGGGGC
This sequence comes from Micromonospora sp. NPDC049801, assembly GCF_040656575.1. Taxonomy (NCBI): domain Bacteria; kingdom Bacillati; phylum Actinomycetota; class Actinomycetes; order Micromonosporales; family Micromonosporaceae; genus Micromonospora; species Micromonospora sp. NPDC049801. Next base: position 7,719 of record NZ_JBFAMS010000001.1, read on the forward strand.
GACCTTCGGTCTGCTGCTCGGCGTCCCGTACGCCTGGTTGGCGGTGCGGGCGCTGGGGCTCAACGCGCCGCTGACGTTGCCGGTGCTGCCCCTGGTCGGGCTCTTCGTGGCGCTCGTCGCGCTGACCGCGTTGGCCGGGGTGCTGCCGGCGCGGCGGGCCTCGCGGGTGAGCCCGGTGGCGGCGCTGGGCGTCGAGGGATAGGTGCGGGGGCGGGCCGGCGTCAGGGCGTGTGTCAAAGTCCTTGGCCAGGGGCTTTGACACACGCCCTACGGTGGGCGCCGGCCCGCCGCGCGGTCAGTTGGGGTTGCTGGCGTGGGTCAGCGTCTCCCAGGCGACGAAGAGGTTGTTGCTGCCGGCGGGACGCTGTTGCAGCGTGAGGGTCTGCGTATTGGTCATGACGTTGCCCAGCCGGTTGCTCATCGCGTTGAAACCGACCTCGGTGATCGGGCCGAGGCCCCGGGTGAGGGTGCCGCCGCACAGCCAGGAGGGCGCCGCCTCGCCGAGTTGGTAGCGCGAGTGGAAGCCGAGGGCCTGCCGCAGCCGCTCACCGACCTGCGGGTACAGGTCGCGCTCCTGGATCCGGGAGGTCTCCGCGACGTGCGAGATGGCGGAGATGCCGTACCCGGTGTGGACGAAGTCCCGGCAGGTCTCCTGCGCGAGGCCGGCGACGAAGGTGGCCTGGCCCTGCCAGTAGCCGATGATCTCGCCGCTGGTGTCCAGGCCGCTGCCGGGCACGGTGTACGGGAGCGCGCCGTCACTGGGCAGGTAGATGAAGGCGCGGGCGCGGTTGAGGAAGCGGGTCACCGCCGCGTCGTAGGCCGTCCGGTCGTCCAGGTGGACGGCGATCCCGATGGCGGCCTCCATCATGGTCAGTTCCCAGTTGCCGTTGCTGTTCGAGCCGTTGCGGACCACCGGCAGGTAGACGGTGCGCAGCATGGCGGCGAACCGGTTGGCGTTGGGCCAGCTGCTGTACGTGTACTTGATGATCTCGGCGGCCCGGGGCCAGGTCGAGGCCGCCCAGCCGGTCTGCAGGGGCGCGTTGCTGCCGGTGTGGGAGGTGATCGTCGCCGACCAGGCGTCCATGATCTGGATCGCCTTCTGCGCGTACCGGGCGTCGCCGGTGAGATACCAGGCGAGTGCGTCGGTGTACGCGGCGATCGCGTCCTCGCGCTCTTCGGTGCAGCCGTTGTTGGGGTTGGAGTAGGAGCCGCACTCGACAACCGCGCGGGGCGACGGGGTGCGCGACAGCGAGGCGTACCGGCTGGACATCATCTGGTTGTAGGCCGCCGCCCAGGGCTGCGCGCCTGCCTGCACCCGCCCCCGTACGAAGTCGAGCTGACCCCTGCTGACCAGCACTCCGGGGTGGGTGAAGCCGCTCGACGGCGGTGGGGTGGTGCCGCCGGTGGGCAGCGTCCAGAGCTGGTTGGCGGCGCCGGTGCAGCTCCAGATCTGTAGCGGCGTGCCGTCGGCGGAGCTGGTGCCGGTGGCGTCGAGGCACTTGCCCGAGGCCGGGTTGACCAGCTGCCCCGCGCTGGACGACCACTGCTGCGCCCCGGTGCCGTTGCAGTCGTAGATCTGCACCCGGGCGCCGTTGGCGGTGCTGGCGGCCGCGATGTCGAGGCACTTGCCCAGGGCTCTGATCGTGCCGTCGTCGGCCACGGTCCACTGCTGCGCGGCGGAGCCGTTGCAGGCGTAGAGCTGCACCGGGGTGGAGTTGGCGGAGTTCGCGGCGGCCACGTCGACGCATTTGCCGCCGTACCCGGTGATGGCGCCCGTGGCGGCGGCGGCCGCCGGGGAGGCGCCGACGAACAGGCCGGTCGGTACGGCGAGCAGGGCCGCGGCGAACGCGGCGGCCAACCTGGTGCGGCGGGGCGGGTGCCCGACCGTTCGTCGCGCCATGGCGGGGTCCTTCCGGGGCGGCGGAAACAACTGTAAAGTGTGTTAATCATTACAGCCGCAGGCATCGATATCAATGTCTTCGCCACAATTGCCCGCCGCCACCGGCGTCGACCCTCAGCCGAGCGGACCGCCGACGACGGAGAGGAGGCGCAACCTGTCGTCGCTCTCAGAGCCGGGCGCGGCCGTGAGGACCAGCAGGGTCTGGGACTGGTCCGGGTCCACCAGCGTCTGGCAGTGCAACTCCAACGCGCCGACCTCCGGATGCAGGAGGCGCTTCGGTGGGCAGGGACCGCCCGGCACCGGATGCTCCCGCCACAACTGCGCGAACTCCCCGCTCGCGGCCAGCAGATCGTCGACGATCGCCGCGGCTCGCGAGCCACCGCCATCACGGGTGTACGCCGCGTGCAGGTGCGCCACGAACAGTCGGCTCAGCACCGGGTGATCCTGCGCCGGATGCCGCTCCCGCGCCGTCGGGTCGGTGAACCAGCGGTGGTGCGCGCTGCGGGCCAGCCCGGTGTGCCGGGTCTCGTCGCCGAGCAGGGCGACGGCCGGCGCGGTCTGCGCGAGGGTCTCGCCGAGGTGGTTCACCACCTGGGCCGGGGTGTCGTGCAGCCGGTCGAGGATGCGCATCATCCCGGGGTTGACGTGGTCGGCGCGGACCGCGCGGTGGGGCACGGCGTGCCCGGCGAGCTGGAACAGGTGGTCCCGTTCGGCCAGGGACAGGCGTAGGCCGCGGGCCAGGGCGGCGAGCATCTGCTCGGAGGGGTGCGGCCCGCGCTGCTGCTCCAACCGCGTGTAGTAGTCGGTGGACATACCGCTCAACGCGGCGACTTCCTCGCGCCGCAGCCCACCGGTGCGTCGGCGCGGGCCGCGCGGCAACCCCACGTCCTCGGGGCGCAGCGCCTCGCGTCGGGTGCGCAGGAAGCTGGCGAGGTGGGCGCGGTTCACGGTGACTCCGATCGGGGTGGGCGCCGGCGGGGTGGACCGACACGGTGGGTGCAACAGACGGGCCGGCGCAGGATGTTCCGCGCCGGACGCTGGCTGGTCGGCGGCGCGGGCCACTCCGCCGATTGGCTGCAATCGGACGGCTGATCGGTTTACGCCACACGACCGTCACGAAATCCGGCGGCAGAGCGTCACAGTCCCCGGATAGTCTGCCTCCGCGCGTCGTCGCCCCGGCACGTCCCGTCCCGCGCCTGGTCGGCGCGGCGATCGCCGCCACCGCCCACCATCGGTCCGGATCAACCGACCTCAGGAGAGTTAGTGACACAGCAATCCGTCGCGACATCGGACAAGCTCGACGCCGCGGTGCTCAAGGTGGCGGGTGTCGTCGTCCTTGGCGCGATCATGTCGATCCTCGACGTGACGGTGGTCAGCGTCGCGCTGCCCACGTTCCAGACCGAGTTCGACGCCTCCTACGCCCGGGTGGCCTGGACGATGACGGGCTACACGCTGGCCCTGGCCACGGTGATCCCGCTCAGCGGGTGGGCGGCCGACCGGTTCGGTACGAAGCGGCTCTACATGGTGGCGCTCGCTCTGTTCACGATCGGGTCGGGGCTCTGCGCCACCGCCGACTCGATCGGCCAGTTGATCGGCTTCCGCGTCCTGCAGGGCCTCGGCGGCGGCATGCTCATGCCGCTCGGCATGACGATCATGACGCGGGCGGCCGGGCCGCACCGGATCGGCCGGCTGATGGCCGTCCTCGGCATCCCGATGCTCCTCGGCCCGATCGGTGGCCCGATCCTCGGTGGCTGGCTGATCGACACGGCGAGCTGGCACTGGATCTTCCTGATCAACCTGCCGATCGGTGTCATCGCCCTGATCTACGCGCAGATGGCGCTCCCGAAGGACGCCCCCGAGCCGTCGGAGTCCTTCGACTTCCTCGGCATGCTGATGCTCTCCCCGGGTCTCGCGCTCTTCCTGTACGGCGTCTCGTCGCTGCCGGAGGCGGGCACGTTCAGCGCGACCAAGGTGTGGGCCCCGATGCTGGTCGGCGGCGCGCTGGTGGTGGCCTTCGTGCTCTACTCCTTCAAGCCCCGGCACCCGCTGCTCGACCTGCGGCTGTTCCGCAACCGCAACCTCACCATCGCGGCGGGCACGCTGTTCGTGTTCATCATCGCGTTCATGGGCGCCGGCCTGCTCTTCCCGAGCTACTTCCTGCAGGTGCGCGGTGAGTCCACGCTGGCCGCCGGCCTGCTGATGGCCCCGCAGGGCATCGGCGCGATGATCACCATGCCGATCGCCGGAACGCTCGCCGACCGGGTACCCATCGGCCGTACCGTCCCGTTCGCGCTCGCCCTGATCGTCGTCGGGTTCTTCGGCTTCACCCAGGTCGACCCGCAGACGTCGTACTGGCTGCTCGGTGGGTCGCTGTTCGTGATGGGCCTGGGCATGGGCGGCACGATGATGCCCATCATGACGTCGGCGCTGCGCACGTTGCAGGCGCAGGAGGTCGCGCGTGGCTCGACGCTCGTCAACATCCTGCAGCAGATCGGCGGCTCGGTCGGCGCCGCCGTGATGTCGGTGATCCTCACCAACGAGCTGAACGGCTCCCGGCCGATCCCCGGCCTGGTCGACGAGAGCAGCGGCAAGCCGGTCACCGAGGCCGGGCTGGCCATCGCCTCCCAGCAACGACCGGAGGTGCTCGCGCAGGTGCCGGTGGACCCCTCGACCCTCGCCTCGATCATCGAGCGCGGTCTCGACTTCGCCGCGAAGTCGTTCGCCCACACGTTCTGGGTGGGGTTCGCGCTCGTGCTGGCCACCTTCATCCCGGCCGCCCTGCTGCCGCGCCGACGTACGCCCGCGCAGCCGCTCGGTGACGAGCAGACCGACCTGCCGAAGACGCCGGTCGTCATCCACTGACCGACGCGCCCGCCGCGCTCGACGCCCGTTGCGGTGTCGAGCGCGGCGGTGTGTGCGGGGTGTCAGCGCAGCGGACCGTCGCCCGGCCCGTTCGGGTCGTCGACCACGTGCACCGCAGCCTCCTCGGCGCTCGCGCCACCCGCGTCGATCCCGGCGTCCCACGCCACCGAGTCGGCCTCGTCGTCCTCGCGGACGCCCTCGTCGTACTCGACGAGACGGCCCGCGCGCGCCTCGGTCTCGTACCCCCGGCGGGTCAGCTCGTCCTCGTCGTCGCCACCCTCGGCGTACGGGTCGACGTCCGGCTCCTCCTGGGCGAGGTACTGATCCAACGACTCGCCCGCCCGCTCCTCGGCGGGGGTGGTGCCGAACCGGTTCGCCGCCGTCCAGTGGTCCGCGGCGACGATGCCGGTGTCGAGGGGGTCGCCGACCCGGTCGTCGTCGAGGGTGTCGGAGGCGTCCAGCACCCCGTCGTCCTCGGCCACGTTCCACTCGTCGACGGAATCCGTCTGGCTCACGGCATCTCTCCTTCGTCACGGCGCAGCGAAGTGCCAAGCCTATGACCGTGCAACACGGCCGGCCCCCGAGGCCTGCCCGCTGTGACGAACCGGCCTCGGGAGGCGGCGGCAATCACCGCTTCAGCAGCTCCACCACGGCCGCGGTGAACTCCTCCGGCTGCTCGATGTGACCGAAATGCCCACTTTGCTCCAGGACGATCAGCCGCGAGTCCTTCAGGCCGGCGTGCAGTTCCTCGGCGTAGCGCGGGCCGCAGATGAAGTCGTGCGCCCCGACGACCACCACGGCCGGAGCGGTGATCTCACCGAGCCGGTCGCGTACGTCGAAGGGAACCGGGTCCTGCGCGCCGGCCGGCGCCGCCCAGGCCCGCAGACCCGCCTGCAACGGGGCGAACTCGGCCTGCCGAGCCCAGAAGTCCGCGAAGTAGACCGGTAGCGCGGCGCCCAGACCGGCGCTCAGCGTCTCGTCGTCGGTGGCGCTGAGGGCCCGTTGGAGAGCGGCCGGGATCTCCGCCGCCTCCGGCCGGTCCGGGTGCCGCTGCGGGTAGGCGGCGAGGTTGGTCATCGCCTCGGCCCAGAAGTCGGCGCCGGTGAGCGGTGAGGTGTCGTACAGGATGAGCCCGGCCACCCGGTCCGGGTGCTCCAGGGCGTAGCGCTGGATGACGAAACCGCCGTACGAGTGCCCGAGCAGGTACACCCGGGGCTCCCCGAGGTGCGCGACGACCGCGTCCAGGAAACGGACATAGGTGTCCATCCGGTAGTCGTCGGCACTGTCGAGTCGTCCCGACGCGCCGGTGCCGACCGGCTCGACGTACACCATCGTGTAGTGCTCTTCGAGGCTCGGCGTCCGCAGGTAGGACCACTCGATGCCGGGGCCGCCCGAGTGCGCCACACAGACCGGGCCGGTGCCGGCGACGTGGTAGACCTGCCGCACCCCGTCGACGGTGAACGAGTGGGCGCCGGGCGCGAGCGCGCCGGTGTCGTGGTGGGTGGAACCCATGAACTGTCTCCCGATTCGTGACCCGTGCGGCGTGTGCCGCGACGGCAGCTGGTGGCTGGACACCGACCAGATGCGCGGGTCGTCGGGAAAGTTCGCTCGGCGGGAAAAGTTTTCTCAGAGCCGCGCCGGAACGGGGTGGAACAGCGTGAGCTGACGTACCCGCCCCTCGCGCAGCACCTGCAACCACAGCGCCGCCGGCGGGCAGTGGTCCGGGTTGTCCGGCGGGCTGATCAGGTCGGTCTCCCAGATGAGCACGTCGCCGCTGGCCACGACGCTGCGCAGCCGTTGTCGTACCCCGGCGTTCAGGTCGCTGGTCATGCCACGCAGCGCCAGCTCGGGCCCGCCGCGTGGCCCACCGGGAACGATCATCTGAGCCTCCGGCCACCAGGTGTCGTGGACCACCTGGTCGAAGTCGCCCCGCATCGCCGTGGCGATCATGTCGACGCCCTCGCGCCACCGCGCGTCGCCGGCCGCGCGGACGTCGGCGTGGGCCGAGGTCGCCGCCGCGCGCAGGCCGCCGGCGAGGGCCCGCCGGGCGTGGCTGAGGCGGCTGCGGACGGTGCCGACCGGCACGCCGCAGACGGCCGCGATCTGGTCGTACGAGGAGGCGTCGCTGAAGTAGCGCAGCATGGTGACCAGGCGGTCGGGCTCGGACAACTCGCCGATGGCGTGCCACACCCAGTCGCGCAGCGCGCCGGAGTCCAGGGACTCCTCCGGGGTGGGATCGGTGGCGGGGTGGGCGAACCACTCCGGATCGGCGACCGGCGTCGGACGCGGCGCGCGCAGTGTCATCCGGGCGTTGTTGCGGACGACCGTGCGCAGCCACGGCCCGACAGCTGCCGAGTCACGGATCTCGCCGACGCGCCGCAGCGCCGTCACCATCGCGTCCTGCACGGCGTCCTCGGCATCCGATCCGTAGCCGAGCAGGCTCATCGCGACCGCCCGCATGCCCGCCTCGTGGCGGGTCAGCAGCACGCCGAGCGCGCCCGCGTCGCCCGCCTGCGCGAGCGTCACCAGTTCGGCGTCACCCAGCGTCATGCCCGGTTCCTCCCCGAAACACCTGTTCTGAACACGTCTGCTCTTCAAGCGTACGGCGGACCGGCGCGAGGACGGTGCGGCCGTTGTCGGCGGCCGGCGGCCACGGGTGTTCCGGGGTCGCCGATCTGCGGCCGGCACGCCGTGTGGCGGTGCGCACGCCTGGGCCAGGATGGGAGCGTGGACATCGAACCGGTCGACGGCGCGCCCCGGCAGGCGTTCCGCTGGGCGCTCCTGCGTCAGCGCTGGGAGGACCTCACCTTCCTGCACTGGGCCGTCGCGCCGGAGGTCGTCGCGCCCCTGCTGCCCGCCGGCACCGCGCCGGACACCATCGGCGGGGTCAGCTACGTCGGGCTGATCGGCTTCCGGATGGTCGGGCTGGGCTTCGGTCGTGGGCCGGGCGTGCCGTACCTCGGCACCTTCGCCGAGACGAACGTCCGGCTCTACTCGGTGGACGACACCGGCCGGCGTGCCGTCGTGTTCCGGTCGCTCGACGCGTCCCGCCTGGTGCCGGTGCTCGTCGCGCGGGCGACGCTGCGTCTGCCGTACCTCTGGTCCTCGATGCGGCTGGACCGCGACGGCGACCGACTCACCTACCGGTGCCGGCGACGCTGGCCCGGTCCGGCGGGCACGGCGAGCCGGATGGAGGTCCGGGTGGGGGAGCGCATCGCCGATCCGACCGGAGTCGAACACTTCCTCACCGCCCGCTGGGGGCTGCACACCCGGGCGTACGGTCGCACGCGGCACCTGCCGAACTGGCATCCCCGCTGGCCGTTGTACCGGGCGGAGCTGCTGCGCCTGGATGACGAGCTGGTCGCCGCGGCGGGCCTGCCGGCGCCGGTCGGGCCGCCGGTCAGCGTGCTCTACTCGCCCGGCGTCGGCGTGCGATTCGGGCCGCCCGTCGCGCTCCGGCGGCCCGGCTGAGTGACACCGGGCCGCCGGTTGGTCAGTACCGTCCGCCCTCGGGGGCGGGCAGGGCGTCCAGGTCGGCGAGTTCCTCCGCGCCGAGCCGCACGTCGCCGGCCGCGCAGTTGTCCACCAGGTAGGTCGGGGTCTTGGTGCCGGGGATCGGGATGACCCGGTCGCCCTGGGCGACGACCCACGCGAGCGCGACCTGCGCGGGGCTGACGCCGGCCCGTTCGGCGACCTCCCGGACCCGGGCGACGATGGCGAGGTTGGCGCGCAGCGCCTCCTGCTGGAAGCGCGGCAGGCCTCGTCGGAAGTCGTCCGCCGGCAGGTCGTCGAACGAGGCGAATCGTCCGGCGAGGAAACCCCTGCCCAGCGGAGAGAACGGCAGGAAGGCGATGCCCTGCTCGACGCAGTACGGCAGCACCTCGGCCAGCGGATCCCGGGTCCACAACGACAGCTCGGACTGCACCGACGCCACCGGATGCACCGCCTGGGCCCGCGCGATCTCGGTCGCCGTCACCTCCGACAGGCCGATCTGTCGCGCCTTGCCCGCCGCGACGACCTCCGCCATCGCGCCCCAGGACTCCTCGATGGGCACCTCGGGGTCGACGCGGTGCAGTTGGTAGAGGTCGACGTGGTCGGTGCCGAGGCGACGCAGGCTGTCGTCGATCGCTGCGCGGATGTGCTCCGGCCGGCCGTTCCTACCGATCGTGGGTAGTTTGCTGGAGCCGTCGGCCGGCGGCGTCGCGACCAGTCCGACCTTCGTCGCCAGGACTGCCCGCTCCCGGTGGCCGTCGGCCAGTGCCCGCCCGACCAGCTCCTCGTTGGTGTACGGCCCGTACACATCGGACGTGTCGATCAGCGTGGCGCCCAGATCCAGCGCCTGCCGGATCACGGAGATCGAAGTGTCGTCGTCGCGAGGGCCGGTGATGTCGTATCCGTGGCTCATGCCCATGCACCCGAGACCGATGACGCCGACCTCGGGCCCCGCACTGCCCAGCGTGGTGGTTCGCATGACCCCTACGCTACGACCGCGGCCTGCCGCCCGGCGCGGTGGCGGCGCTCACTACTGTCGCGTGGTGCGCATCCGCGAGTTCGACTGGCCCGACTAGGACCGCGTCGCGGCGCTCTGGAGAGCGGCGGGCCGGGACGTGCTGCCGCGTGCCGAACTGACCGCCAAACTGGCCCGGGACCCGGAGCTGTTCCTGGTCGCCGAGGTGGACCGCGCCGTCGCCGGAGTCGTGCTCGGCACGTACGACGGCCGACGGGGCATGATCCTGCGACTGGCCGTGGACCCGGCGTGTCGCCGCCCGGGGTATCGCCACCACGCTGGTCGTGGAGCTGGAGGAGCGGTTCGCGGCGTTGGGGTGTCCACGGGTGAACCTGCTGGTCCTTCCGCAGGACACGGCGGCGCTGCGGTTCTGGCAGGCGCTGGGCTACCTGCCCCAGCCGGACGTGCTCTGCTCCAAACCGTTGGACGCCGCCACGAGCCGGTGAGCCGCGCCGCCGGCTGACCGCTCGCCGTGGCTGACCGGCGGGCGGTCCCACCTCGACACGGAATTCGGCGGCTGTGTCGAGAACGGCACCGCCTGCTTCGACCACAGGATGAGGGCCGGACACGACCGGTCCCACCGGCGGGCTGACACCGCAGCGACCAAGGAGTGGACCGATGACGAAGGTGACGACCGGGGCGACGATGTCGTTGGACGGCTACATCGCGGACGCCTCCCACGGCGGCTTCGAGCACCTCTTCCAGTGGTACGGCAGCGGTGACGTCGAGACGCCGACCGCCCACCCCGAGATGACGTTCCGGACGTCCGCCGCGAGCGCCCAGCACCTGCGGGACCTCAACCAGCGGACCGGAGCGCTGGTCGTCGGCCGGAGGCTGTTCGACATGACCGGCGGGTGGGGTGGCCGGCACCCGATGGACGTGCCCGTCGTGGTCGTCACGCACACCGTGCCGGAGGGCTGGGCACCGGAGAACGACTCCTTCGTCTTCGTCACCGACGGCGTCGCCAGCGCCATCGACCGCGCGAAGGCGCTCGCCGGTGACAAGGAGGTAGGGGTCAACGGCGGCACCATCGCGGCCCAGGTCGTCGAGGCTGGCCTGCTCGACGAGGTGCACGTCGACCTGGTCCCGGTCGTGCTCGGTGCCGGCGTCCCGCTCTTCGCCGACCTGAAGATCGCACCACTTCAGCTCGACGGTCCCTTCCGCGTCGTCGAGGGCGACGGCGTCACGCACCTCGCCTACCGCGTACGGCCGGCGGCCTGACCGCGTCGGGGCCGGCCCGCGCGGGCCGGCCCCGAGGCGCGGCAGCGCGCTGCTCGAGGTGGCGGCGATATCCCGGGCGGTCAGCGGTCGACGCGACCGCGCGGGTGGTGGTCATCGGTCCGGCCTAGAATCGACAGGGCTCACTGTTCCGTGCGGCGTGGGCTGGGGCTACCACGAAGGGCGGTGTGTGGCATGGGGCCGGACGAGCGACGACGGTTGTTCGAGCAGGCGCGGGAGCGCTCGACGCGACAGGAGACGTGGGCGGAGGCCGACCGGCTCTGGAGCCGGGTGATCGAGGCGTACCGGGAGGCCGTGCGGGGGCCGGGCCGGGCCGCGCGGGAGGACCAGCAGCAGTTGGCCCGGGCGCTGTGGCGACACAGCATGCTGCTGTCCGCGCGGGGCTGGGCCGCCGACGCGATGGCGCCCGGCGGTGAGGCGGTCGTCGTCTTCGAGCGGGTGTACGACGCCGTGGCGGCCGAGTTTGCGAGCGTGCTCGCCACGCCCCGGGACGAGGCCCTGGCCGAACTGATCACCGCGCTCGTCGATCTGGCCGAGGTCTCGTTCGCCGCTGGTCAGCCCGCCACCCGACGGGACCTGTTGGAGCGTGCCGTGACGACGGGTCTGACCTCCGCCGGGTCGCCCCCGTCCGCCGGGCCGCGGACCCGGGAGGCGATGGGGACGGCCTACCACAACCAGGCGGTCGCGCTGCTGCACCGGCACCTCACCCGGCCGTCGCCGACCGAGGGCGCCCAGGAGGCGGCGCTGGCGGCGTCGCGGGCCTGTGAGCTGCGACAGGGTCTGCTGGACATGGCGCGTCCACTGTCGTTCTGGGAGATGGCCAACACCTACGGGGTGTACGCCCAGTGTCTGGTCCTGATCGGTGACCTGGACCGGGCGGCCATCGTGCTGTCGATGGGCAACCGGTTCGTCGAGACGCTGGGCCCGGCCGCCGCCGAGCCGGCCCAGAAGTTGCGGGTCGCGGCCGAGATGTTGGCCCGGGAGAAGGGTGGGTCGCGGGGCGGGGCCGGTTCACGTCGCTGGGGCCGGCGGCGCTGAGCCGACTGACCCGGCTTGCATGGAATCGTCGGCCATCGATATTGTGCGCGAAGGCGCCGCCCCGCCGCAGACCATCACCGTCGATCCGAAGCGGGTTCCGCATGCGCACACTGAGACTTGTCACGTCGCTGGCCGTCGCCGGCCTGCTCGCCGGCGCGGTGGCGACGATCGCCACGCCGGCCAGCGCGGCGACAGCCGCGTTCTCCGTGACCAACAGCTGGGGCAGTGGCTATCAGGGCCAGGTCACGGTCACCAACGACACCTCCGCGCCGATCAGCGGCTGGCGGGTCGAGTTCGACCTGCCAGCCGGGTCGCGCATCAGCCAGTCGTGGAACGCCCAGCAGGTGACCGCCGGCAGCCACTACACCTTCAGCAACGTGTCGTGGAACGGCACCCTGGGCGCTGGCGCGTCGACGTCGTTCGGCTTCCTCGTCGACGGCACCGGCACCCCGGTGAACTGCACCATCAACGGCAACGGCGTCTCCTGCTCCGGCGGAACGCCGCCCACCACGCCACCGCCGACCACTCCGCCACCCACGACCCCACCGCCCACCACCCCGCCGCCCACCACGCCGCCGCCGACCGCCGGTACGCCGGTCGAGCGGTACGGGCAGCTCCGGGTCTGCGGCACGACGATGTGCGACAGGTCCGGCGCGCGGGTGCAGCTGCGCGGCGTCAGCAGCATGTGGCTCAACTGGGAGACCGCTCCCTACGCCGAGAACCTGTCCGCGCTGCGCTGGATGCGGGACAACTGGAACCTCCAGGTGATCCGCGCGGCGATGGGCGTCGAGCCGGCCGGGGCGTACCTGAGCGATCCGAACAGGGCGCGGGCGCAGGTGGAGACCATCATCAACAACGCCGTCAGCGCCGGGGTCTACGTGATCGTCGACTGGCACGCCCACGAGGCGCAGAACAACCAGTCCCAGGCGGTGGCGTTCTTCGGTGACCTGGCACGCCGCTACGGTCACCTGCCCAACGTCATCTGGGAGACGTGGAACGAGCCGTTGCAGTTCAGCTGGACCGGCGTCATCAAGCCGTACCACCAGGCGGTCGTCTCCGCGATCCGCGCCGCCGACCCGGACAACATCGTGGTGCTCGGCACGCCGACGTGGTCGCAGGACGTGGACGCCGCGGCGGCCAGCCCGCTCTCCGGCACCAACCTCATGTACACATTGCACTTCTACTCCTGCACCCACGGCGCGTCGCTGCGCGCCAAGGGCGACGCGGCGATCCGGGCCGGTCTGGCGCTGTTCGTTACCGAGTGGGGGGCCAGCAACGCCGACGGCGGCCTCGACGGTCGCGCCTGCCTGCCGGAGGCGCAGTCCTGGATCGACTGGATGAGGGCGAACGGCATCTCCTGGACCGCCTGGAAGCTCGACGTCGGCACCGACACCACCAACCTGCTCAGCCCCGGCGCGCCGGTGACCGGCGGATGGAACAACTACCTGCACGGTCACGCGCCGTTCGTGGTGGCCAACATGAGGTGACCTCGCCGCGCGCTTGATCGACTCCAGATCGCCGATGTCGGGGTATCCGAGCCAGTGGGATGCCCCGACATCGGCGATCACGTGTCGATCACCCACCCGCGGCCTTCGCCGGGGCGGCACCTGAGGCTTGCGGCTCGGTGTCCGAAGGTGATCAGAGGACCGGTGACCACGAGGCGGAACAGCGCGTCACCTTAACGTGCCGGAAACACCCTCGGTACCAAGCCTGGGAACGCTCGTCGGACAGTCGAGACCACCGACACGCGAACCGGGGTGACCATGGTCGACAACACCACGAACGCGGCGACGTTCGACGGGCCGGTGGGCCGGTCCGGCAACGGACGAGCCGTGCCCGCGTCCCGTCCGGCTCCGGCCCCACCGGGTCACGACGACCCGGCGGACCTCGCCACCCTCGGTGTGGAGGAGGAGTTCCACGTCGTCGACCTGCACACCCGGGAGCTGGTGCCCCGGGCCGGCGAACTGCTCGACCGGCTGCCGGCCACGTCGTTCACCGCCGAACTGCACCGCAGCGTGGTGGAGACCAACACCGCCGTCTGTCGCACCCTGGACGAGATCCGCGCCGAGCTGACCCGGCTGCGGCAGTCGGCGATCCAGGTCGCCGACCGGGCCGGGCTGGGCATCGTGGCGGCCGGTACGGTGCCGCTGCGCGCCGACGGCGACCCGAGCGTCACCCCCACCTCGCGGTACCGGCGGATGGTCGACGAGTACCAGTTGCTCGCCCGCGAGCAGTTGATCTGCGGCGCGCAGGTGCACGTGGGCGTCTCCGACCGGGACCTGGCGGTGGCCGTCACCCGTCGCGTCCAGCCGTGGCTGCCGGTGTTGCTCGCCCTCTCCACCAGCTCGCCGTACTGGATGGGCCAGGACAGCGGCTACGCCAGCGTCCGCTCGCTGGTCTGGCAGCGCTGGCCCACGGCCGGCGACCCGGGCGAGGTGACCAGCGCGGCCGACCACGAGGCCCTGGTCGCCGAGCTGATCTCGTCCGAGACCATCACCGACCCCGCCATGATCTACTTCGACGTCCGGCCGTCGGCGCACGTGCCCACCGTCGAGCTGCGCATCACCGACGCCAACGCCGACGTCGAGACGATCGTCCTGCTCACCGGCCTGTTCCGGGCGCTCGTGCGGCGGGAGGTGGCCGCGCTGCGCGCCGGTGTCGAGCGCACCGCCGTCCGGCCGCCGGTGCTGCGCGCCGCCGTGTGGCGGGCCGCCCGCTCCGGCCTCGAAGGTGACCTGCTCGACCTGCCCCGCTCGGCGCGGCCGGTGCCCGCCGCCGAGGCGGTCCGCCGCCTCGTGGCCGACCTGCGCCCCCAGTTGGAGGCGACCGGCGACTGGGAGCAGGTCCGCGAGCTGACCCGGTACGCCCTCGACCGGGGCAGTTCCGCCGCCCGACAGCGACGGGCGTACGAGCGGCGGGGCCGGCTGGCCGACGTGGTCGACCTGCTGCTCGACGAGACCCGGGGTCGGGTGCGCGCCCCCCTGCCCGGTGCGACGCCCCCGCCCGCGCTGTCCACGTACGCCGACGCCGGCGACGAGGTCTTCGGCCCGGCCGGGCCGACACCCGCGTACCGTCCGCTGCTCACCGCCCTGCGCGCCCTCGGGGCCGTCGGCCTGCGCCACCGCGAGCACGACCGGGACGAGGAGCAACGCGCCCGGGGCGTGACCTTCAGCGTGGCCGGCGAGGCCAGCACCCGCCTCTTCCCGGTGGACCTGGTGCCCCGGGTGGTGCCCGCCGACGACTGGCGGACGCTGCGCGCCGGCCTGGTACAGCGCGCCCGCGCGCTCGACGCGTTCCTGCGCGACGTCTACGCCGAGCGGGCCGTGGTGGCCGACGGTGTCGTACCGGCCTGGGTGGTGGAATCCTCGCCGGGGCTGCGCCCGACCGGCGCGCTCATGGGCCGACACGGCACGCGCGCCCAGGTGTCCGGAACTGATCTCGTGCGCGACCCCGACGGCGGCTGGTACGTGCTGGAGGACAACCTGCGGGTGCCCTCGGGCATCGGCTACGCCGTGCAGAACCGCCGGCTCACCCAGGCGGTGCTGCCCGAGCTGCCGGTGCCCGCCGACCTGCTGCCCGCCGACGAGACGCCGGCGATGCTGCGCCGGGCGCTGGTCGCCGCCGCGCCGGCCGCCGCCGACGACCCCGCCGTGGTGGTGCTCAGCAGCGGCCCGGGTGACCCGGCCTGGTTCGAGCACCGGCTGCTCGCCGACGAGATGGGCGTGCCGCTGACCGAGAGCGGTGACCTGCTGGTCCAGGACGGCCGGGTGCACATGGTCACCGAGGGCCACCGCAGCCCGGTGGACGTGATCTACCTGCGGATGGACGAGGAGGCCCTGCTGCACGCCCCGGGCGCGGACGGGGTGCCGCTGGGCTGGCCGCTGCTCGCGGCGGTGCACGCCGGGCGGCTCACGCTGGCCAACGCGCTCGGCAACGGCGTCGGGGACGACAAGGCGCTGTACGCGTACGTGCCCCGACTGATCGAGTACTACCTCGGGGAGAAGGCGCTGCTCGGCGACGTGCCGACGTACCTGTGCGGGGTGCCCGAGCAGCGCGCCGAGGTGCTGGGCCGGCTCGGCGAGCTGGTGCTCAAGCCGGTCGACGGGTACGGCGGCGACCGGGTGGTGATCGGCCCGCGCGCCGAGGCCGAGGAGCTGGACGCCGTCCGGGAGCAGATCCTCGCCGCCCCACACCGGTGGATCGCCCAGGAGATGGTCACGCTCACCACCCACCCGGTCTTCGACGGTACGGCGCTCGCGCCTCGCCACGTTGACCTGCGGGCCTTCGTGTTCCTCGGCGAGACTGCGGAGGTGGCGCCGGTGGCCCTGACCCGGGTCGCGCCGGCCGGCAGCATGATCGTCAACTCGTCGCGGGGAGGTGGGTCGAAGGACACCTGGCTGCTCGGCGGAGCCGGAGAGCCCTCGGTGTAACCCACGCTTGATGCGGATGTCATCGGGACGCAACCGGGCCCACCAAGCCTGGACCGGTCAGCGGCCCGAGCGGACCGAGCCGATGAGAGGTGTGTGCCATGTGCGGTATCGGAGGCGAGTTCCGCCTCGACGGGGCGTCACCGGACCTGGCGGCCCTGGAGCGGATGCTCCCCGTCCTGTCGTCCCGCGGCCCGGACGGTGAGGGGCGGTGGCAGCACGGTCCGGCGGCGCTGGTGCACCGCCGGCTGCGCATCATCGACCTGTCCGACACCGGCGCCCAGCCGATGGTCGATGCTGAGCTGGGCCTCGCCCTGGTCTTCAACGGCTGCATCTACAACTACCGGGAGCTGCGCGACGAGCTGACCGCCGCCGGCTACTCCTTCCGGTCCACCTCGGACACCGAGGTGATCCTCAAGGCGTACCACCGGTGGGGGACGGCGTGCGTCGAGCGGCTGTTCGGGATGTTCGCGTTCGCCCTGGTCGAGCTGGCCACGCACACCCTCGTGCTGGCCCGCGACCGGCTCGGCATCAAACCCCTCTACCTGGCCGAGACGCCGGGCCGCATCCGCTTCGCGTCGACGCTGCCGGCGCTGCTCGCCGCCGGTGACGTGGACACCGACCTGGACCCGGTGGCGCTGCACCACTACATGAGCTTCCACTCGGTGGTGCCGCCGCCGCGCACCATCCTGGCCGGCGTCCGCAAACTCCCGCCCGCCACCGTACGGGTGATCACCGCCGACGGCCGCAGCACCGACACCGTCTACTGGCAGCCCGAGTTCAACCGCGCCGCCGCGCCGGCCATGTCCGCCGAGGAGTGGCAGGAACGGATCATGGCGGCGTTGCGGACCGCCGTACGGCGGCGGATGGTCGCCGACGTGCCGGTCGGCGTGCTGCTCTCCGGGGGGCTCGACTCCAGCCTGATCGTCGCCCTGCTCGCCGAACAGGGCCAGACCGGACTGGCCACCTTCAGCATCGGCTTCGAGGCGGCGGCGGGGGAGACCGGCGACGAGTTCGACTACTCCGACCTGATCGCCCGCCACTTCGACACCGACCACCAGCAGATCCGCATCGACGCCGCCCGCTTCGTGCCGGCCGTGCACGACGCCATCGCCGCGATGAGCGAGCCGATGGTCAGCCACGACTGCGTGGCGTTCCACCTGCTCTCCGAGGAGGTCTCGAAGCGGATCACCGTGGTCCAGTCGGGCCAGGGCGCGGACGAGATCTTCGCCGGCTACGACTGGTATCCGCCGATGGCCAACGTCTCCCGCGAGGACGCCGTCGAGGCGTACGCCCGGGTGTTCTTCGATCGTCGCCACGACGCGCTGGCCGGCCACCTGGCGCCCGAGTGGATGCTCGACCACGACGCGAGCCTGGAGTTCGTCACCGCCCACTTCGGCGCGCCGGGCGCGGACACCGCGCTCGACGCGGCGCTGCGCCAGGACAGCCTGGTGATGCTTGTCGACGACCCGGTCAAGCGGGTCGACAACATGACGATGGCGTGGGGGCTGGAGGCCCGCGTGCCGTTCCTCGACCACGAGGTCGTCGAGCTGGCCGCCGCCTGCCCACCGGCGCTCAAGCTGGCCCTGGGCGGCAAGGGCGTGCTGAAGGCCGCGAGCCGGGGCATCGTCCCCGACGAGGTGATCGACCGGCCCAAGGGCTACTTCCCGGTGCCGGCGATCCGGCACCTCTCCGGCCCGCTGCTGGACGACGTCCGGGACGCGCTGACCGCGCGCCCGGCGCGCGAGCGCGGCCTGTTCCGCAAGGACTACCTGGAGGAGTTGCTGGACACGCCGAACGCCCAGCGGACCACGTTGGGTTCCAACGCGCTCTGGCAGCTCGGGCTGCTGGAGCTCTGGTTGCAGCGGATCGGGGTTTAGATGAGCGTACGGACCGAGGCGCCGCACCGGACCCGCCCCGCGCGGCACCGGCCGGCGGTGACCCCGCCTCCCGGCGAGGATTTCGCGCCCGCGCCGTCGCCGGACGGCCGGCGGGTGGCGTACGTGTCCGACCGGGCGGGCACCCCGGCCGTCTGGGTCCGGGACGTGGACGCCGTCGAGGCCGTCGCGCTGCCCGGCGGTGACGAGCCGGTCCTCTCGGTGAGCTGGTCCTCGGACGGGCAGTGGCTGGCCTGCGTCGTCGCGCCCGGCGGCGCGCCCCGCACCGAGCTGTGGGTGCTGCGCCCGGACGGTACGGGACTCCGCCAGGTCGCCGGCTTCGGCCGCCGCAGCGCGAGCCTGTCCCGGTGGCTGCCCGGCGGCGCGCTGATGGCGGTCACCGAGAGCGCCGAGCGGAGCGCCGCCGTGCTCATCGACGCCGAGACCGGGCACCGGCGGGTGCTCGCCGAGGACGACCTGCTCACCCTCCTGGACGTCACCGACGACGGCGGGTCCGCCCTGCTGCGGCGTGGCCCCCGTAACGCCCGCTGGCTGGAACTGCTCAACGTGACCACCGGCGACCGGGTACGCCTGCTGCCGGACACCGGCCGGGGCAGCACCGACCAGGGCTGGTTCGGCCCCGACGGGACGAGCGTGCTGGCGCGTACCGACGCGTTCTCGGAGCTGGCGGCGCTGGTGCGCGTCGACCTCGCGCGACCGACGTCGGCCCCGACGCGCGTCGCGGCGCGGCCGGACGCGGAGCTGGAGCACGTCGCGCTCGACACCCGGCGGGAGCGGGCCGCGCTGCTGTGGAACACCTACGGCGGGCGCAGCGAGCTGAGCCTGTTCGACCTGACCAGCGGCGTCCAACGGGCGGTGACCGCCCCCGGCGAGGTGCTCGGCGACGCGGTCTTCGCGGCCGGCGGTGACCTGCTCTGCCTCACCGCGCAGGGACCGGTGCAGCCCCGTGAGGTGTGGCTGGTCGACCCGGCGACGGGCGATCCGCGCGCGCTGCGGCCGGACACCGACGCCGCGCGTACGGGTGGCCCGGGTGTCGCGCCGCAGTTGGTCGACCTGCGTGCCCACGACGGGTTGCCGCTGTCCGGTTGGCTCTACCGCCCGGCCGGTCCGGGCCCCTGGCCGACGGCGATCAGCCTGCACGGCGGCCCGGAGGCGCAGGAGCGTCCCGGCTACAACCCGCTGTTCCAGGCCCTGGTGGCGCAGGGCGTCGCGGTGTTCGCGCCGAACGTGCGCGGCTCGTCCGGCTTCGGCCGTTCCTTCGTCACCGCCGACAACCTCGCCGGCCGGTACGGCGCCATCGCCGACGTGGCGGCGTGCGCCGAGCACCTCGTCGACAGCGGTGTCGCGATCCCGGGCCACCTGGGCTGCCTGGGCCGCTCCTACGGCGGCTACCTGGTACTCGCGGTGCTGGTGAACTTCCCCGGCCTGTTCGCCGCGGGTGTGGCCGAGTGCGGCATCTCCGACTTCCGCACCTTCTACGCCGGCACCGAGCCGTGGATCGCCGCCGCCGCCGTCAGCAAGTACGGCGATCCGGCGCGCGACGCAGAGCTGCTGCGCGACCTGTCGCCGATGACCCGTATCGACCAGCTCGACGTGCCGGTGCTGCTCATCCACGGCGCGAACGACACCAACGTGCCGGCCGGGGAGTCGGCGCAGGTGGCGCGGGCGCTCGCCGCCCGGGACGTGCCGCACGGGCACCTCGTGCTCGCGGGTGAGGGGCACGACTTCCTGGCCCGCGACAACGCCGAGGCGGCGCGTACGGCCACCACCTCCTGGCTGAACCGGCACCTCGCCACGACGGTGATCACCCTCGGCTGAGGCGTTATCCTGCGCCGGTGGACGTCACGGCGCAGGGTGAGCGGCTGGCCGCCGACCTGGGCCGGTCCCTCGCCGAGCTGACCTTCGTCGACCTGGACACGGACGAGGTCACGGCGCGGGTGATCGACGCGGTGGTGCGGTGGGCCAGCGCGCAGGGCTGGCGGGTCTACCGGCGGGCGCCCAGCGTGCTGCCGTTGCCGCCGCCGATGCAGCAGCGGCACTCGGTCCTCGACGTGGCGTGCGCCCGCCCGGACGGGCCGCCGGTGGTGGTGGAGGTCGACCACACCGACCGGGCCCGGACGGTCCAGAAGCTGACCGCGGAGGCGGACGCCGGGCGCATCCCCATCTGGGTGCGCTGGGGCGTCGGCCGGTTCACCGTCCCGCCACCACCGGTGGCGATGGTGACCGTCGAGGTCACCCGACGCCCCGGGCCGGCCGGGCGTGGACGCCTGCACAGCCGCGTCGACGACCGGCCCGCGCCGGAGCATTCTGCCGGCGGCGGCACGGCGGCCACGCAGGCGCTGCCGATCCCGCTGGTAGAGCCGCTGGTCGACCCGCTTTCGGACCCGCTTTCGGACCCTGGCAAGGGCACCTGAAGCGAATCGTAAGCGGGGCCGGGCAGTGTCCTGGGTGTCACCGGAGAACACGACCGACACCCAGGAGATACCGATGCGCAAGCTCGTCAACTCGACCTACATCACCCTCGACGGCGTCATCGAGAACCCGATGTGGACCGCGCCGTACTTCGACGAGGAGGCCATGGGCCTCGCCGGCGAGCTGACCGACGCCGCCGACGCGATGCTGATGGGCCGGGCCACCTACGACGGCATGTCCGTCGCCTGGCCGCAGCAGGACGAGAGCGACCCGACCACCGGCGCGGCCTACTTCAACAACGTCAAGAAGTACGTCGCCTCGACCACCCTCACCGACCCCACCTGGAACAACACGGAGGTGCTCCAGGGCGACCTGGTCGAGGCGGTCCGCACGCTCAAGGCCCAGGACGGCAGGAACATCATCCAGTACGGCTTCGGCTCGGTCACCGCCCAGCTCGTCGACGCGGGCCTGGTGGACGAGGTCCGCTTCTGGATCCACCCCGTGTTGCAGGGCGCGTCCAGCGTGACGACGCCGCTGAACGACTTCACGGCGTCGTTCGACCTGGTCGACACCCGGGTGCACAAGAGCGGCGTGATCGTCGCGACGTACCGGCCGAAGAGCGCCGCCTGACCGTCGCCTTCAGAGCTGAGCCCGGGCCTCGTCCGGGCTCAGCTTCGTGCCCTCGTCGACGAGCGCGTCGAAGCGGTCCGGCCCGAGGGCGGCCCGGACCCGCGCGGTCACCCGGTCGACCTCGTCACGTTCGGCCGGCGCGCACGGCGACCGGGTGGCCAGGCGGGCGGCCGTCGCCGCGCCGAGCAGCCGGGCCGCGACCTCCGGCACGCGTACCGCCGACGCCATCCCCTCCAGCGCGAAGATCGCGTCCCGGGGCGCGGCCATCGCCTCGGCGGCCTCGAACGCCTCGACGTGCAGGGCCAGCGCGGCGTCCGGGTCGCCACCCTGCTCGATCGCGTGCCCCAGCTCGACCAGGACCGGTGGCAGGTACAGCGCGGTCTGCGCCTCCGCGCGCCCCCGCTCGGCGAGGTTGCCGAGGTGGGTGACGGCCAGGTCGAGCTTGCCGTCGCGGCGGGCGGCCAACCCGAGGCTCAGCTCCGCGAAGACCAGCGCGCCCGGGGCGTCCTGCTGCACCGCCAGGTGGTACGCGCGTTCGGCCAGCTCCCGGGCCTGCGAATAGTCCCGGGTCTGCACGGCCAACCAGGCCAGCCAGGACAGTTCGGTGCACACCTGCGGCCACAGCCGTAACTCCTCGGCCCAGCGCAGCCCCTCGGTGTGCAGCGCGGCGGCGCGTTCGTGGTCGCCGCGCATCTCGGCGAGCCCGCCCACCCACTCGGTAGCCTGGAGCCGGCCCCACCGGTCGCCGATCTCGGCGAAGAGCGTCGCGCTGCGGGTCGCCGTCCGCTCCAGGGTCGCCTGGTCGCCCGCGACGTGCGCGATCTTGGCTTGCGAGGCGAGCACGGCCGCCTCGGTCCACGTGTCGACGTCTGCCGGCATCAGCTCCACGGCCAGTGCCAGGTCACTGTGCTCGATCAGCGCGTTCGCCGCGAACCACGCGCCCCGGCCGCCGGGGTCGCCGGCGACCGCCGCCCGGACGTCGGCCGGCGCGACCGCCGCGCCCCGCAGCAGCGCGAACCCGACCCGCCAGGGGGCCGCTCTGCGCTCCTGTTCCGGGTCGCCGGTGACGGCCAGGGCCCGACACGCCTCGGTGAGCCGGCCGCGCAGATACCAGTACCAGCTCAGCGCGACCGCCAGTCGCAACCCGCCCCCGTGGGCCAGCGCGGCGCGCAGGTTCGCCGTCTCGGCGTCCAGCAGCGCCAGCCACCGCCGCTGCTCGGGCCCGCGCAACTCCGGGTCGGCCCGCTCGGCCAGCTCGGTGTAGTAGCCGGCGTGCCGCGTCCGGACCTCGTCGGCGTCGTTCAGGCGGTCCAGGCAGAACGCGGCGACCGATTCGAGCAGCCGGTACCGCGGCCCGTCCGGTGCGTCGTCCAACACCACCAGCGACCGGTCCACCAGCCGGGCGAGGGCGTCCAGGTCGGTGCGGCAGACCAGCTCGGCGGCCTCCGGCGTGCAGCCGTCGCGGAGCACCGCGAGCCGGGCGAGCACCTGCCGGTCGGTCTCGTCGAGCAGGTCCCAACTCCAACCGATCACCGCGGTCAGCGTCCGCTGGCGCGGCGGCACGTCGCGTTGCGGGGTGCTGAGCAGCCGGAACCGGTCGTCGAGGCGTTCCACCACGCCCTGCACGCCAAGGGCGCGCACCCGGGTCGCGGCCAGTTCCAGGGCCAGCGGCAGACCGTCCAGACGACGGCAGAGCTGGGCGACGGCCGGCGCGGTGCGCTCGTCGAGGCGGAAACCGCGCTGCTGGGCGGCGGCGCGGGCGGCGAACAACCGGGCCGCCGGCGAGCGCCGGACCGCGTCCGGGTCACCGTCCGACGGCGGCAACGACAACGGGGGTACGTCCCAGAGCAGTTCGCCGGTCAGACCGAGGGGCTCCCGGCTGGTGGCGAGCACGTGCACGCCGGGCGCGTCACGCAGCAGCCGGGCGACCAGCGCGGCGACCGGCTCGACGACGTGTTCGCAGTTGTCCAGCACCAGCAGCAGGTGCCGTTGGCGCAGCGCCGTGACGAGCCGGTCGGTGGGGGACAGGCTGGCGCCGGCGGCCTCGCGAACGTCCAGCGCGCCGAGCACCTGCTCGGCGACGCCCGGGTCGCCCGCCGGCAGCGGCGCCAGCTCGACCAGCAGCACGCCGTCCGGCGGAGACTGGGTACGGGCGGCCTCGGTGGCCAGCCGGGTCTTGCCGACACCACCCGGCCCGACCAGCGTGACCAGGCGCTGCCCGGGCAGCAGGGCTCGCAGCTCGGTCAACGCCTCGGCCCGACCGACCAGCTCGTCGAGCTGCGCCGGCAGGCTGTTGCGGATGATCGCGGCCTTCGGCGGCGCGCTCAGACCGGCGTCCTGTTCGAGGATGCGGCGGTGCAGGGCGACCAGTTCGGGGCTCGGGTCGAGGCCCAGCTCGTCGGCGAGCCGGTCCCGCAGCTCGGCGTAGCTGTCCAGCGCCTCGGACTGGCGACCGGCCGCGTACAGCGCGCGGAGCTGCACCGCCCGCAGCCCCTCGTGCAGGGGATTGCGGGCCACCAGCTCGGCCAGGTCGGCGGCGGCCAGGTCGTGCTCGCCCCGGGCCACCCGCGCCTCGGCCAACCGCTCGTGCACGGCGAGACGCTGCTCGGCGAGTCGGGTCGCCTCGGCGCGGACGAACTCGGCGTCGGCCACGTCGGCGTACGCCTCGCCCCGCCACAACGCCAGCGCCTCGGTCAGCGGGCCGACGTCGGTGTGCCGGGCCAGTTCGGCGAACCGGTCGGCGTCGACCGTCCCGGCCCGCAACAGGTAGCCGGGCGCGCGGGACTCGACCAGGTCGCGGGCACCCGGCTCGGCGTCGTTGAGCGCCTTGCGCAGCTGCGACACCCGCACCTGGAGCGCCCCGGTGGGGTTGGCGGGGGAGTCGTCACCCCACAGGTCGTCGATGAGCCGGTCGGCGGAGACGACCTGGTTGCGGTTGGTGAGCAGGTCGGCCAGGAGGACGCGGACCTTGGCGCCGGGCACCACCACCGGCTCGCCGGCGTCCGTGGTGACGGCGAGCGGCCCGAGCACCCCGAACTGCACGGCGGTCATCTTATGGCCTGTATCGACGTCCCCGGTCGGACCGAAGGGTTCGGCACAGTTCCGAACGCCGGTAAGCCGACCTGAAGCGGACCGTAAGCGGGCCGGCGCACCGTGTGGGCATGGACATCTACCACGAGACTCACGGCACCGGCGAGGGCCGGCCACTGCTGCTCATCCACGGCGCGCTCTCCGGCATCGGCACCTCGTTCGGCACGATCCTGCCGCTGCTCGCCCGGTCCCGGCGGGTGATCGCCGTGGAGTTGCAGGCGCACGGCCACACCCCGGACGTCGACCGTCCACTGACCGTCGAGCACTTCGCCGCCGACGTGGTCGAGCTGCTCGACCGCCTCGGCGTCGACCAGGCCGACGTGTACGGGTGGAGCATGGGCGCGGCGGTGGCGCTGCGCCTCGGCACCCACCACGCCGACCGGGTGGGGCGGCTGGTGCTCGCCTCGGTGAGCTTCGACGACGCGGGCCTGCACCCCGGGCTGCTCGACGGCATCCAGGATCTGCGACCGGAGCACCTGCACGGTTCGGAGTTCCACGACGAGTACCTGCGGACCGCCCCGGACCCGGCCGGCTGGGCCAACCTGGTCACCAAGATGAAGGTGCTGGACGCGAACCTGCCCCGGTGGACGCCCGAGCAGGTCGCGGCCCTGGCCGTACCCGCCATGCTCGTGCTGGCCGACGCGGACATCGTCCAGCCCGAACACGCGGTACGGATGTTCCGCCTGCTCGGCGGCGCGGTGCCCGGCGACCTGACCGGGCTACCGTCCTGCCGCCTGGCCATCCTCCCCGGCACCACCCACACCACGATCCCGCACCGCGCCGACTGGCTGGCCCCCATGATCGACGAGTTCCTCGACGACCCGGTGCTGGCCCGGTGACCCACCCGCCCCGCAGCCCGGGCTCTGCGGCGTCGATCATGGACTTGTGGTGGCCATCTTAGCCATCAAAGTCCCTTTTGTGCACCACCACAACTACATGATCGGCGGGGCGGGGGCGGGGGCGGGAGGGGTGGGTGGGGTCAGGGGTTGAAGGCTCGGCGGTAGGCGGTGGGGGTGGCGGCGAAGGCGCGGCGGAAGTGGGCCCGCAGGTTGGTGGCGGTGCCCAGGCCGGTTCGGCGGGCGACCTCGTCGACGGTGACCGTGCCGTCTTCGAGCAGGCCACACGCGGCGCGTAGGCGCTGCTGCGTGAGCCACGCCTGCGGGCTCATGCCGAAGCGGTGCCGGAAGGCGCGGTGCAGCGTACGGGTGGACTGGTGGCCGCGTCGGGCCAGGTCCGCGACGGTCAGCGGCAGGTGCAGGTGGGCGGTCGCCCATTCGGTGACCACGGCCAGGGCGGTGTCGTCGGTGGGTTGCAGCGGAATGAACTGCGCCTGCCCGCCGGCCCGGTGCAGCGGAGTGACCATGACCCGGGCGCGCTCGATGGCCGCCGCCTGGCCGTGGTCCCGGCCGACCAGGTAGAGGCACAGGTCGAGGCCGGCGGCCAGCCCTGCGCTGGTCAGCACCTGTCCCTCGTCGACGTACAGCGCGTTCGCGTCGACGGTGACCGTGGGGTGCTCCCGGGCCAGCGCCTCGGCGTGGACCCAGTGGGTGGTGGCCCGCCGGCCGTCGAGCAGCCCGGCCTGGGCCAGCGCGAACGCGCCGGTGCAGATCGACGCCACCCGGGCACCCCGGTCGTAGGCGGCGACCAGGGCGTCGAGCGCTCGGGCCGGCGCGGGTCCGCGCCGGAAGCCGGGCACGATGACGGTGTCCGCGTCGCGCAGGGCCTCAAGGTCGGCCTCGACGCTCATGCCGAGGCCGGCCGTGGTGGTCGGCAGCGCGCCGATATCCGGGGCGCAGATGGTGGTCGCGTACCGGCCCTGGCCCTCGTGTCCGAAGACGTGTGTCGCGATGGTCAGGTCGAAGGCGACGACGGGCGGCAGGGCGAGGACGGCGACCCGGTGCGTGGCGGATTGCTTGTGCACAGTGGCAAGAATGCCACTCGTCAGAGCCGGCGGCCGGACGAGATCCTGGCCGGGTGCGGATACAGATCGTGGTCTTCGACGGCTTCGACGAACTTGACGTGTTCGGTCCCTTCGAGGTGCTGGCGATGGCGGGATTCGCCGTCGAGCTGGTCGCGGTCGAGCGGCCAGGGCCGGTACGCAGCATGCGGGGGGTGACCCTGCACGTGCCGACGGTGCTCGGGCCGGCCGACGGCATCGTCGTACCGGGTGGGGGTTGGCTGAACCGGGCCGCCGCGGGGTCGTGGGCGCAGGCGCAGCACGGGGTGCTGCCTGCCCGACTGGCCGCGCTGGCACCCGCGACGCGCTGGCTGGCGTCGGTGTGCACGGGCAGCCTCCTGCTCGCCGCCGCCGGGCTGCTCACCGGACGGCGAGCGACCACCAACCGCAACGCGTACGAGGAGTTGCGGGCGTACGGGGTCACCGTCCTCGACGAGCGGGTGGTCGACGACGGGGACCGCATCACCGCGGGCGCGCTCTCCGCCGGGCTGGACCTGGCCCTGTGGATCACGGAACGCGAGGTGGACGTCACCACTGCCGACCGGGTCGCCGCGACGATCGAGTACCGGCGGGCGGCCGGACCCGTCGGTGGCAGAATGGTGGACGATGACTGACCATGTCCTGTCCGTTCTGGGCCGCGAGATCGACGCGTTCACCGGTGCCCTGGTCGAGGTGCCGCCGCCGGAGTGGGAGCGGCCTTCGCGCTGCGATCCGTGGCGGGTACGCGACGTGGTGGGGCACGTCATCGTCGTACTCTCGCGGGTGCCGGACATGGTGGCGGCGCCCGCTCCCGGGCGGGCCGGGACCACGGCGGCGCAGTACTACCGCGCGGACGGGCGGTTCAGCGACGACACGAACGACGAGCGGGTACGGACGGCGCAGC
This sequence comes from Micromonospora sp. NPDC049801, assembly GCF_040656575.1. Lineage (NCBI taxonomy): Bacteria > Bacillati > Actinomycetota > Actinomycetes > Micromonosporales > Micromonosporaceae > Micromonospora > Micromonospora sp. NPDC049801. The sequence goes on from NZ_JBFAMS010000001.1 coordinate 34,562, forward strand.
GCCGCGCGGCCGACCCGGACGCGGCGACACTCGTGCGGGATCTCGCGGACACCGGGCGGGCCGTGGTCGAGGTGTGCCGCGACGAGCCCGCCGGCCGGGTGGTCCGGACCCGGCACGGCGACGCCATGCTGCTGTCGGACTTCCTGACCACCCGCCTCGTCGAGGTGGTCCTGCACGGCCTCGACGTCGCCGACGCGCTACCCCGCGAGCCGTGGCTCACCCCGGCCGCCACCGAACACCTGCTGCGCCTGCTCTTCGGCCCACAGTGGCGGGTCGCGGTCGACGCCACCGGAGACCCGATCACCCTCCTGCGCAGGGCGACCGGACGCGCCCCCGCCACCGCCAACGACCGCCGCGCCCTGGACCACCTGGGCCTGCGCCCCCTGACCCTGGGCTGACCCCCACCGGGCCTCCGCCCCGCAGGCCCACCCCCACCCCCGCCCCGCCCCGCCCCGCTCCGCGATCTTGCACTTTCGGTGGCGACATAACCCATCCAAGGGCGCGAATCGTCGACACAAAGTGCAAGATCGCGGGCGAGGCGGCCGGGGCGATGGCGTACGGGGCGTCGAGCGGGTAGAAACGGGGTCAGAGAGCGCTCTCACTGTCGAGCGCGCCCATGGTCCGCCCAGTCGATAGGACGAACCACATGACGAGCCCGTCCCGACGTACCTTCACCCTTGCCCTGCTGGTGACCGCCGCCGTCACCGTGAGCGGCACCGCGGCCAGCGCCGGCCGCCCGACGCACAGCGCACCCGATTTCGGGCCGAACGTGACCATCTTCGACCCGTCCATGCCGGTCGGGGAGATCCAGCAGACCCTCGACGCCGCGCACGCCCGCCAGGTCGACAACGAGATGGGCACCGAGCGGCACGCGTACCTCTTCACGCCGGGCAGCTACGGCACGGCCGAGCAGCCGTTGCAGACGAAGGTCGGCTACTACACCGAGGTCGCCGGCCTCGGCGCGTCCCCCACCGACGTCGCCGTCAACGGCAAGATCGAGGTCTACAACCGTTGCCTCGCCGGCGGCGGCACCGGCAACTGCCTCGCGCTTGTCAACTTCTGGCGCACCCTGTCGAACCTGTCGCTCACCGTCAACGCCGCCGGCCAGGACGGCTGCCGCTCGACGGCGAACTTCTGGGCGGTGTCCCAGGCGGTCTCGATGCGCCGGCTCAACATCACCGGCGGCGGATTGTCCCTGATGGACTACTGCACGGCCGGTCCGCAGTACGCCAGCGGCGGCTTCATCGCCGACTCCCGGCTGCCGGCCACCACCAACGGCTCGCAGCAGCAGTGGCTCACCCGCAACAGCGAGGTCGCCGGGTGGTCCAACGCGGTGTGGAACCAGGTGTTCGCGGGCGTCGAGGGCGCCCCGGACGACGCGACCTTCCCCGACCCGCCGTACACCACCCTCGACACGACCCCGGTGAGCCGGGAGAAGCCGTACCTGTTCGTGGACGCCAAGGGCCACTACAACGTGCGGGTGCCGGCGGCGCAGCGCGACAGCCGGGGCGTCTCGTGGGCGAACGGCATGACCCCCGGACGGACCATCGGCATCGACGACTTCTTCATCGCGAAGCCGTCCGACCCGGTCCGATTGATCAACGCGCAGCTCGCGCGCGGCAAGCACCTGCTGCTCACCCCCGGCGTCTACGACATCGCCCGCAGCATCGAGATCCGGCGGGCCAACACGGTGGTGCTCGGCATCGGCCACGCCACCCTCACGGCCGTGAACGGCGCGGTCCCGCTGGACGTCGCCGGAGTGTCCGGTGTCATCGTCGCGGGCGTCACGATCGACGCCGGCACGGTCGAGTCGCCGGTGCTGCTGCGGGTGGGCCGGCAGCACGGCCACGACGCCAGCAGCGCGGCCAACCCCACCACGCTGTCCGACGTGTACTTCCGGGTCGGCGGCCCGCACATCGGCCGGACGAACACCGCGCTGGAGGTCAACAGCGACAACGTGCTCATCGACCACACCTGGGTGTGGCGCGGCGACCACGGCGTCGAGGGCTTCACCGAGGGCGTCAACGGTGACACCGACCGGTGGCGCACCAACACCGGTCGGTACGGCGCGGTCATCAACGGCGACCACGTGACCGCCACCGGCCTCTTCGTCGAGCACTTCCAGCGCTACAACACCGTCTGGAACGGCGAGCACGGCACCACGGTCCTCTACCAGAACGAGCTGCCGTACGACCCGCCGACGCAGGCCGACTGGATGAACGGCCCGGTCGAGGGCTACGCCGGCTACAAGGTCGGCGACCGGGTACGCCACCACGACCTCTACGGCGGCGGGGTGTACGTGTTCAACCAGAACAACCCGTCGATCCACACCGAGAACGGGTTCGAGGTGCCGAACCGGCCGGGTGTGCGGCTGCACCACATCATGACCGTCAACCTGAGCGCCGGCACGATCGACCACGTCGTCAACGGCGTCGGCGACGCGGCCGACATGACGAAGGTCGGCGTGCCGGTCTACCTCGCGCAGTACCCGGCTTCGTAGCGTCCCGACGGGGGCCGGAGCCGAGGCGCTTCCGGTCCCCGTCGGTGCGTCGCGGCAGGCCGAGGGTCGTTGTCAGGTCCGGGACGAGCCCACAGCCGGCCCGTAGTCCGGCAGCGCCGGGGTCCGGGGCTGTAGGCGACCTTCCACCCCCGCCAGCGCGCCAAGAACCGGCAGTCGGGCCATCGTGTTGCGCGCCCAGATGCCGGGGCGGCTTTTCGGGGCGAGCAGGCCGAGAAACAGGTTCGACTGATGCCGCTCCACCGTCTTGCGATAGCCCTGCTCGTACCGGTGAAACGCGACCCGATGATCCCCGGCGGCCGACGAGAGTTCTCCGGCGAGGCGGTAGGCGCCGACGAGCGACAGCGTCGCCCCGGCACCCGCCGCCGGTGACGCGCAGTGGGCGGCGTCCCCGGCGAGCACCACCCGCCCCGACGACCACGACGGCATCCGCACCTGGCTCAGCGAATCGAAGTAGAAGTCGGGATCGGCGAGCGCTCCCGCCAGCAGCTCCGGCACGAGCCACGGAACATCCGTGAACGCCTCGGTGAGCAACCGCTTCTGCCGCTCGACGTCCCGGTGGTCGTACGTCAGGGGCCTGCTGCGGAACATGAAGTGGACCTTCGCGCCGGGATGGTTGCCGGAGCGGTAGATCGAGACGGCCCGGCCCGGCAGGTTGTAGAGCGTCACCCACCGCTTCTCGCCCAGCCCGGGGTCGGCCTCGGCGAATGCGAAGTGGTGGCCCAGGTAGGTGAGGAATCCCGACTCCGGGCCGAAGGCCAGACGCCGCACGGTGGAGTGGGTGCCGTCGGCGCCCACCACCAGGTCGAAGCGCCGGGTCGGCCCGCGCTCGAAGGTGACCGTGACTCCATCGTCGTCCTGGTCCATCCGCCGGATGGAGTCGTCGAAGACGTACTCGACGTCGTTCCTCGTCGCCTCGTGCAGGATCGCGGCAAGGTCGCCCCGCATGATCTCGACATCGGCGTCGCCGGCTCGACGTTGGATGGCCCGCAGGTCGAGGCGCGCCACACTCCGGTTGGCCCCGTCCACGAACGACAGGCCGACGACGTCCGCCGCCGCCGCGCGGACCAGCGGCAGGATGCCCATCCGCTCGGCGACGTGTACGGCCTGCCCGCGTACGTCGACGCCGTTGCCGCCCTCGCGCAGCCGGGGCGCACGCTCGACCACGGTGGGAGAGAACCCGAACCGGGCCAACCAGAACGCGAGGGCCGGCCCGGCGATACTGGCTCCGGAGATGAGAATCCGCCGGTTCATCGGCTCCTGCTCTCTGGGCTGTGGAGGGGTACGCGGACGGGTTTGCGCCGTCCGGGCGGGTCTCGTAGGCTAAGTGAAATGCTCGTTCCACTTGACGATATGGAATGGACGTTTCAGATGTCAACCCCTTCCGAGAGCGGTGTGCCTCGACGTAGGACGGACGCCGTCCGCAACCGCCACCTCGTGCTGGAGGCGACCAAGGCGCTCCTCGCCGAGGGGGGCAACGCCATCACCGTCACCGTGATCTCGCAGCGGGCGGGCGTCGGTGCCGCCACCGTCGTTCGCACCTTCGGCAGCAAGGAGGCGCTCGTCGACGCTGCCGTGGCCGACCTGCTCGAACCGCTCATCCGACGAGGTCGGGCCGCGCTGTCCGAGCCGGACGCCGAGCAGGCTCTTCGCGGGTTCCTGGTCGAGGCGATGGCGTTCCAGTCCGCTCACTGGGTCATGGGCGAGCGGCTCGGGGTGATGGAGTTGCCCGCCACCGCGGCACGGCGGGCGGCACTCGACCGGGTCGGGCTCGATCTGATCGCCAGGGCCCGCGACGACGGGGTGATCCGTACCGACCTCGACGTGGCTGTCGTCGCCGTGCTGATCAACGAGTTGACCTACGCGATCGCGCGGTCGGCGTCCGCCTCACAAAGTCTCTCCGAGGCCTATCTCGCGGTGATCCTGGACGGGCTCCGACCGCAGCCGGAGCAGCCCTGAACCCGGCTCCGGGTGGCCGCGCCGTCGCGCGCCCTCCGACCCTTCCGCCGGACTGACTCAAAATTTCATCGATCAGTCGTACTCTTGCGGGGTGGCATTCGATGCTGCCACGATGGCCGTCAATGCCTTCCGTCCCGAAGGAGTGGTCGTCATGGCGGTAACCCGCCGCAGGTTCGTCACGTCCGTGTTGGCGGGCTCCGCCCTCGCCGCCGCCTCCACCACGAAGCTCCTCGCCAGCCCCGCCCAGGCCGCCAGCCCTCCCGGCGACGTGGTCGGCAAGGTCACCGTCGGCTACCAGGGCTGGTTCAGCGCACCCGGCGACTCCGCGCCGATCGGCGGCTGGTGGCACTGGAGCCGCGACCGGTTCCAGCCGCCGTCGCCCAGCAACACCACGATCGTGTCCTGGCCGGACATGCGCGAGTACACGCGCAGCTATCCCACCGCGTACCCGAACCTCGGCAACGGATCGCCGGCCACCCTCTTCTCCTCCTACGACCAGCAGACCGTGGACACCCACTTCCGCTGGATGCAGGAGTACGGCTGCGACACCGCCGCCCTGCAACGCTTCAACCCGACGGGCGACGAGGGGCCGACCCGCGACGCCATGACGCTCAAGGTCCGCGCGGCGGCCGAGCGCTACAACCGCAAGTTCTACATCATGTACGACGTCACCGACTGGCTCACCATGCAGACGGACATCAAGACCGACTGGCTGAACAAGATGTCGACGAACACCGCGTCCAGCGCGTACGCCCGCCAGAACGGCAAGCCCGTCGTCTGCATCTGGGGCTTCGGCTTCAGCGAATCCAGCCGCCCCTTCACCCCCGGGCCCTGCCTGGAGGTCATCAACTGGTTCAAGGCGCAGGGCTGCTACGTCATCGGCGGCGTACCCACCTGGTGGCGGGAGGGTCGGGAGGACTCCCGCTCCGGCTTCCTCGACGTCTACCACGCCTTCAACGCGATCTCGCCGTGGATGGTCTACCGGACCGACACTCTCGAAGGCCTCGACTCGTACTACAACAACGTCAACGTCGGCGACATGGCCGACTGCGCGGCGCGCGGCATCGACTACCTGCCCTGCGTGATGCCCGGCGACCTGGCCGGTGGGCACCGCCGCCACGGCGACTTCTACTGGCGGCACATCTACAACATGGTCCGGCTCGGCTCCCAGGGCCTCTACGTGTCCATGTTCGACGAGTACAACGAGGGCAACCAGATCGCCAAGACCTCCGAGACGCAGGCCACCACCCCGGCCGGCGCGAACATCCGCGCCCTGGACGAGGACGGCGTCGCCTGCTCGTCGGACTACTACCTGCGCATCACCGGCGACGGCGGCCGGATGCTCAAGGGCCAGCTCGCCCTCACCGCGACCCGACCCACCCCGCCCATGGTCGGCACCCCGCCCCCGACCAGCGGCGACCTCGCGGCCGGCCGATCCACCTCGGCCAGCAGCCAGAACGGATCCTTCGTGGCCGCGAACGCGGTGGACTCCGACGCCGGCAGCTACTGGGAGAGCGGCGGCGGCTCCTTCCCGCACTGGTGGCAGGTCGACCTGGGCGCCAGCCAGCAGGTCAGCCGGCTCGTGGTGCGGCTCCCCGCCGGCTGGGAGGCGCGGACCCAGACCATCACCGTGCAGGGCAGCGTCGACGGCAGCTCCTTCTCGACCATCGCCGGGGCCTCGGCGTTCGCCTTCGACCCGGCGACCGGCAACACCGTCAGCCGCACGCTGACGACCACCACGGCCCGCCACGTCCGGCTGAGCATCGCCGGCAACACCGGCTGGCCGGCGGGCCAGCTCGCCAAGGTCGAGGTGTACGGATCCAGCAGCACCACGGACAACCCGCCGACCGCCCCGAGCAATCTTGCGGTGACCGCTAAGACGTCGAGCAGCGTGTCCCTGGCCTGGACGGCGTCGACCGACGACAAGGGGGTGACCGGTTACCAGGTACGCCAGGGCGGCACGGTCGTCGCCACGGTCACGGGCACCACGGCGACCGTGAGCGGCCTGGCAGCGTCCACCTCGTACACCTTCACGGTCGTGGCGCGCGATGCCGGCGGCAACACCTCTGCCGCGTCGAACGCCGTCACCGTGACCACCGACGCCGCCGCCAACTCCGACCTGGCCCGCGGCCGGTCCACCTCGGAGAGCAGCCACGTGCAGAGCTACAGCTCGGGCAACGTGGTCGACGGCGACGCCAACAGCTACTGGGAGAGCGCCAACAACGCCTTCCCCCAGTGGGTGCAGGTCGACCTGGGCGCTGCGCGCACGGTCGGACGGGTGGTGCTGAAGCTGCCGCCGTCGTCGGCCTGGGGTGCTCGGACGCAGACGGTCGCCGTTGCCGGCAGCACGGACGGTTCGAGCTTCGGGACGCTCGTTGGGGCGGCGGGGCGGACGTTCGATCCTTCGACGGGCAACTCGGTGTCGCTGACGTTCAGTGCCGCGCAGGCTCGTTATGTGCGGATCACCGTTACCGGTAACACCGGCTGGCCGGCCGGGCAGCTGGCGGCACTGGAGGTGTACGCGAGCTGACCGGACGTGGGGCGGCCGCCGGACGCCGACCGGCGGCCGCCCCTCCCGTCGAGCACCCAGGATCTAACGGTGCTGGTCGATGTTTGACACAAGCTCGGTGATGACAAATCGCGGTAGCTCAAGTTCGGCCGGTGGCGCGATTCTGAACGTCCCACCCCCCAACGCCTGCGGCGTCCATCCAGCGCCGAGGGCGAAGTGGACAAGATCGCGTACATCCTCGGCTGTCGGGTAGGGATACGTCTCCCCTCTGTCGTGCACGTCCGTCTGGACGTACCTACCGTTAGAGGCAACGGTGGGCCGCTCGGCCAAGTCGACCTGTAGGGCGCGCCCGGTCTCTCCAGCACCCCACACGCGAAGCCTTATGCAGCGGTAAAGACGACCGTCCGGGCCATATGCGGACCGCATGTCGGCGTGCCAGGTGAACTCCGACCGTCGATGTGGAGCATGCGCAGCCTCGACCCCATCCGCCCATCTTTCCAGCCAGGTGGTCACCGCACGAGCCCCGCAGCGCTTGACGCCGCGAATAGCTTTGAGCGCAAGGTAGGCGGAAGGTGACGCATGGTGGATCTTCTAGCGAACGGCTTGACCGCTCTTGTGGCCCTGCTATCCGTAGCCCTTGGCGGCTACCTCTCCACCCGGGCTCAACGCAGACACTGGGATCGAGATCACCTTCGCCATTGGCGTGATATCCGGCTTAGCGCCTTCGACGACTTCCTGTCAGCCTTTCGCTCCTACATTGCCTTTGCCTTGAACCCGAGTGCCAAGATAGACGCCGTGCCGGACGCGTACTCGCCGGGGCACTTAATGCCGATATTTGATAACGAAGGCACCGATTACAAAGAACGAATGGAAGCCGCCAAGACCAAGGTGCGCCTCGTCGCTCAGTCTCAGGAGACCTTGGACGCGCTCGCTCAAGCAGTCCAGCAAGCGCGTCAACTGGCCGCTGATCGTGCGAGCAGCGGCGTGGGCGACATCGCGCAGGAGCGCATCAAGAAGGTATGGACAGCTGAACACGCCTTCTTGGCCGCCGCGCGGTTAGAGCTCTCGCTGCCGCCCGTCAGCTTTCCGGCATACGCATCGCCGCAGCCAACAGGTGTAGGTCTAGTTCCGCAATCGCCGTTGCAGTCGTCCTCGTCGCACAGCGCTGAAGTGCAGCCACCGACCCGACCGCTCGATGTTCGGGCCAGCCAGCAGAGGGCTGGCGAGCTGTCTACCGAGCCGTAGGCGAGCGCCTCGCCGGAATCCTTTCTCGGAATTCGCGGGCGCAGGCGTCGTGCGGGTATTCGCCCTCATCGACGTAGCCCTAACCACCGGAGAAGGCCCAGTGGTCGCGGTAGTTCGGTTCGGCGCGCAGCACGTCGACCTCCGGGTTGGTGATGAACGCCGCTGCGGCGTCGTGAAAGGAAGGCAGGTTTGGGTACCAGGTGGGGGGCTCCCTCCAAGTCGCCTCGGTGGCGCTGGCGGCCGGTTCTAGCTGGGCTCGGGCTTTAGAATTCGCGCGTGGGTCCTCCCTCCCAACTGGCCGCGGCAACCTCACAACGTCATCTGAGAAACGCGATACCCCGACGCTGGCTGCACGTGCAGGCGGTGGCGGCCAAAGCCAAGCAGCTTGCGCACCTGGTCGGGGACGATGCGGAGTTGCTGTCGGCGGCGGCGTGGCTGCATGACATCGGGTACGCCCCTGACGTCGCCGACACGGGCTTCCACGCATTGGACGGCGGGCGGTGGCTTCAGCGTCACGGCTTCGCAGGTCGCGTCGCTGCTCTGGTCGCCCATCACTCCTGCGCTGTTTACGAAGCAGAGGAGCGTGGTCTGCGGCAGGCTCTGGTTAGCGAGTTCCCGCGTGAGGAGTCAGCCACTTCGGATGCTCTCTGGTACGCGGACATGACGACTGGGCCGGACGGCCAGGATCTCAGCGTCGATGAGAGGCTGGCAGAGATCCGGCAGCGCTATGGGCCGGATGACGTGGTGACTCGGTTCTGGCAGAAGGCTGAGCCTATGCTCCTAGGCGCCATACGCAGGACTCAGCATCGCATTTCCGCTCATCCGATGTGACGGTCGCGGCGCTGACCGAAGGCGTGATCAAACTGATGTCAATCCTGCTGGGAAGGCCGTGTGCGTTTGGCTATAGCTCGGGCGACGATGGCGGCGGTACTGTCCGAAGTGGCAGTTACCAAGGTCGGCCCAGCCTGTAATCCGTAGGGAGCAATGATGCCGGAGTCCGCCTCGTCTTTCGCCGAACGGCTCCGCGCTTTGATCACGAATCGTGGGATCAGCTATCGCGCGTTGGCGCGCCAGACCTTCTACAGCAAGAGCTACCTGCATGACCTGGCTTGCGGTCGGAAGATGCCGGCCCTGAACACTGCTCAGCGCCTGGACACTGCCTTGGCGGCGGGCGGGACGCTGGTCGCGCTCGCTCCGGTCCCTGGTGTCGACGAGGAGCGCACGGCCAGCGGTGGGGCGCAATCTTTGCGGTGCGACGCGGAACGGCTCGCCGGACTGCTCGTAACGCAGACGCCCACGACCGAGAACGCTGCCGCGCTGGCCCATCAGTGGTTGATCACTGAGCCACCTCAGCGGTATGAGCTGAGCGCGGGCCGCCGGGTCGGGGACGAGACGGTGGCTCGGATCGAGGACCGGGTTCGTCAGCTCCGACGGCTGGACGACCACGTGGGTGGTGCCGAGACCTACGCGATGGTTTCTGCCGAGTTGGCCGCCACCGCCGACCTGCTTCGCGAGGGTAGCTATCGAGAAGCCGTGAGTCGGCGGCTGCTCGTCGTCATCGCCGATCTGTGTCAGTTGGCGGGATTCGTCGCCGAGGATTCTGGCCGGGTCGCTGAGGCTCGCCATTATTACCTGACCGGGATGCGCGCAGCACACACTGGCGGCGACGCTGCGAGTGCGGCCAACTGTCTCAGTAGCCTCTCCTACCTTGAGGCGAATCTTGGCGACCGACGCGAGGCGGCCACGTTGGCTCGATCGGCCTACGTGGGTGGCAAGCACGCGGCCGAGGCCACCGGCCAAGCTCTGCTGCTTGAGCGCGTTGCCTGGGCCCACGCCCGCATGGGCGAGGCAAGTCTCGCCGAGCGGGCCCTGGGCAACGTCGCGGAGATTTATCAGCACGTCGACCTGGGCGATGCGCCTCCCTGGGCGTACTGGCTGACCCAGGATGAGGTTCAGGTAATGGCGGGGCGTGTGTGGACTGAATTGCGCCGACCGCTCAGAGCGGTACCCATCTTGGAAGACGCCGTCCGTCGCTACGGCGACGACTCGCCCCGCGAGACCTCCTTGTATCTCGGTTGGCTCACCCAAGCGCTGCTGCAAGCCGGGGAGGTTGAGCAGGCCGTCGCCGTCGCCGTGGCCGGACGTTCCGCGACTCTCGCGCGCTCGGCGCGGTCGCAACGTGCCGTTGACCGTGTCGCCGAGCTGCGTCACATGATCGCCGCTGTCGAGGGCAGAACGAGCGCTGCTGACGAGTTCCTAGAGCTGTCCGCTGGCATGTCCGCCGATCCAGGCGGACACCTCGAAGGACAGTAGCGGACGCGATCCGTCTGGATCGCAATCAATGATCGTCACAGGCTGTCACCTAGGCATCGCTGAGTGGTTGCCCGATCGGGCGCGGCGAGCCGGGCGCGGCGGCCAACTCCGTCATGTGCACGTCGCGCCCCGACCCGTGAGGTGGGGGAATGAGCGGCAGGCATCATGGGCAAGGCGACGAGACGGCGAGCAAGGGTGAACAGGCTGAGGCGGCCGAGCGGGAGGCTGCCAAGCAGCGCATCCTGGCTCAGGCCGAGGCCGAACGCGTGCCCGTGGACGACACGACCCGTGCGGTCCCCGACCGGCGGTGGCGGCGTGAGCAGCGATGACCTCCCCATCGGCCGACGCGTCGCCGGCTGGCGGGTGCGGCGGTCGATGACCCAGCAGATGCTGGCCGACCGCCTGCGCAGGTCGAAGAGCTGGGTCGACAAGATCGAACGCGGCGTTCGCCCCCTGGACCGGTACTCGGTCATCCAGGAACTCTCCCGCGTCCTGCGGGTCGACCCGGAGGTGCTGCTCGGCCAACCGCCCAGCACCCCGGCGAGCACCCCGGACGGCGTGGACGACATCCGGGCCGCGCTCGCCCGCTATGACACCCCGCCGACCTCACCACACCTGCACGAGCTGCGGCGTCAGGTCGGGCATGCCTGGTTGACGTACCAGCACGCGCACTACCCGCAGTTGGTGCGGGCGGTGCCGAGCCTGCTCGACGCCGCCCAGGGCGCGCGGTCGCCGGAGGTGCTGGTACAGGCGTACCGGATCACCGCGCTGCTGCTGATCAAACTCGGCGAGGCTGACCTCGCCTGGCTCGCCGCCGACCGGGCCATGGGCGCTGCCCAAGACGACCCAGTCCTGGCGGCAACAGCGGCAGTCGCGGTCGCCCAGGCCCTACGCGCGTCGGGCCGCGACCGACTCGCCCTGTCGGCGACCCTCACAGCGGCCGACCGAACTCTGCCACCGACACTCCGCCCCGGTGATCAAGAGGTTTGCGGCACGTTTGGAGATCAAAGTCGACGCAAACCTCTTGATCACCGGGGACAGGGCGAGCACGCGGGGCCGGGCGACCGTCGTGGGTGGGCGGTGGGTGGGACCCTGCTGGTCCAGGCCGCCCTCGCGGCCGCCGGCTGCGGCGAGCACCGCCGGGCCACCGAGCTGATCGACCGGGCTGCGGGCACTGCCGCCAACCTCCGGGGGTACGACGAACCGCACTCCATCGGCTTCGGGACGGTCGCCGTGGAGATGGCGCGGGTGCTCGTCGCGGCGCAGCGGGGTGACGTCGACGGCGCACTGACACGGCATGTGAGCGTCGTTCGGCGGGAGGGGTGGCGGCGGTTGCCGGCCGAGTGTCGGGGTGCCTACCTGCTCGACGCCGCGCGGGTGTACCTGCATGCCGGTGACCTGCGTGGGGCGGCGCGGGCCCTGGTCGACGCGGACAGTGTCGCGCCGGCCGAGGTTCGGGGGCGGCCTCTGGCGCGTACTCTCATCGCTGAGGTTGCGCGTGCCAAGCCGGCGCCGGCGGGCGTGGCGCGGCTGGCGACGCTGGTTGGGCTTATTCGGCCGCCGGACGCCGACCGGCGGCCGCCACCCACCGCGCTCTCGTAGGCCGACGCTTGTGCTGGTCACCGATACGGATGCCTCACTGTGGAGCGGCCGCCCGTCACGCGGCGGTGAGACAACGCCAAGCCCAAAGACCTTCAGCGGTGCGCACTCTGCTGAGACTGCCTCTTCGACGTGCTCCACATCCTCGTCATCAACGATGCCAACGCGGATGGCACAGTCACCCGATCCGGCTCAGCGCGTCTCGCTGTGGGTCGTGCTGAGCCTCGCGCAGGCCAGCACGGTCAGGGCGGCTCCGAGCAGCAGCGCCGCGACGGCGACGGCGGTCTCAACGTCGGGCCCGGTCTCGACCGCCACGGACACACTGACGCCCGGCTGGTGGAAGGCGTCGCTGCCGCGCGGCTCCGGCCGACTCCGCAAGGCATCGTCCACCGCGAGCCAGGCCACCGCGGCCAGCAGCGTGGCACCTATTACGGCGATCGGGCCGGTGTCATGGCGCCGGACCGCGCGGCTCACGACCCAGGCATACCCCCCGAGCACGAGCAACACCGCCACGGCCACATTGGTGAACGAGCCGAGCAGGGCGGTCAGCCCCGACGGGAGGAGGGCGACGAATGCCAGGGTGACCAGCGTGAGCACGCCCACGGCCGGCGCGGCCCGGCCGATCCGGCGTAGCCGATCCCGCGGCAGCCGCCCGACAGCGATGCCGAAGCAGGCGCAGGCCAGGATCAGACAACTTGCCACGGCCAGCTGTCGCAGGAACTGCGTCCGCTGCCGTACCGGGTCGGTCACCAGCGCGATCAGCTCGCTCGCGCTCGGCGGAGCGTCGGCGAATGACGAGGCCGCCCATCCCCACATCTGCACGACGCCCGCGAGGGTGAGGAGAAGCAGGCCACCCTGCAGCAGCAGACGTGTCGACCGAGGCACCGCGGGACCGGTCACCGCGGGGTGGACGGCAAGAACGCTCAGCACGACGACGACGCCGGCCCCGGTCGCCCAGGGGGATCCGAACAGCGCGCCCACGACGGCGAGCAGCGCGGCCCCGACGAGCAGCAGAAGCTGCTTCGCTGAAGGCATCCGCACAGGTTATACAGGCGGATCCCAGACGTGGCGCCCGCGGCTGGAACCGAGTCGATTTTCCGGAATGCCGGCACGCTGGCGTGTGGCAGGAACGGGCGGCACGCCAGTGGCCCGGAACGTTGTCGACCCGGGCCACGGGCGTGCTCTCTGGTGTCGTCGCCGCCTGGCTTACGCCCAGACGACGGATCCGGACTGCGGCCGCCGAGGCGGCGGCACTGTCACCACCAGGTTGCGGTGCAGCCGCCCTTTGCTGCGGCGTTGCCCTCGCACAGCTTGACCTCAACGGAGGTGTTCGCCTCTACCGTCACGTACTCTGCGCTCCCCCGGGGAACGCCCGACGGCGGGATGTAGCGCACCCCGGAGGGTGTGCGTACGGCGAGGACGGCGGAGTAGAACGGACTGCTCGTGTTGGTGACTACCTTGGCCTTGAGGGTCCACCGGCCGTCCGGAAGCTGGTACTTCGTCACGTAGGCATTAGCGCCGGCCCGTGCGGTGGCGACCGTCTTGGTCCCCGTGTAGACGGGGGCGCCCGGTCCGAAGCCGGTCAGGTAGTAGCTGTTGGCGACGTTCCAGTGGCTGGCCAAGTAGGTGCCGGCCGCCGGGGCGTAGTTGAAGTAGTCGTCATTGTTGCAGTCGATGATGTCGCCGACCGCGCTCGGGCACTCGTTCTTCAGGCCTCCCGACGGCAGCCCGCCGTCGTCGTAGCAGAGGATGTCCTGGTCGTCCCAGCAGTGACCGAACGCGGTGGCATGCGGTGCGCTCGCCTGGACCGCGCCCATCGCGTGCAGCAGTTCGTGCCCGGCGTTGTTCCAGGCCCAGCAGCCCTCGTCGATCATCGCCCAGCCGGGCCCGGAGTTGTAGGGACTGCCCGAGCTCGGGCTGTCGCTGCCACCGGCGTCGTTCCAGCCCAACCCGCACTCGTGGGTGCCCTGGTAGAACGTGAGGTAGATCCGGTCAGTCCGGTTGTAGCCGCGAGCCTTCATCGCGGCGGCCACCTTCTCGGGGTTGTTGATCTCGCTGGCCGGCACCTCGACATACGCGACAATCGGGTTGCAGGCAACAGAATGGACGAAAATGACGTGGCGCACACCGCCGCCGCGCTGTGCGGCCTCCAGATATGCCGCGTCGATCTTCGTCGCCCAATCCTGGATTTTCGGATCCATCTCGGGATAGCGGTTGGTGCCGCCGGTCGGGCGGACGTACACGAGTTGGACCCGGCGCCCGCTGACACCATCGCCGACACACACCACTGTGGACGCGGCGTTTGCCGGATTGGCTGGCAGAACCACGACCGGTGTCGCAAGTGCGGCGATCAACCCAATCGCCACCGCTGACCGGCGGAGCCGGCCCCATTTCTCCTTCAGCACAAAGCCTCCCTACATCACTCGCGCTGGCCTGCCCAACGCGATCGGAGCCCCGCAGTTTCCAGACCAGGAACAGCGGTAAGGACTGCGGGTTGGTCATGCTCTGATCCGGCCCGTAGCGTGCCGTTTTCTTCGGTGACGGTCGATGCTCAGGCGGTGGGGTCATCAAGGGCGGATGGACCGGCTACGGCGGTTGGCAGGTGCGGTAATCCGGCCGCGTGGTCAGTCAGTGTGTGCAGCCAACTGCCCTCCGGTGCCAACCTCCGAAAACACGTCCTGAGTCGCGGTAGAACCGCGCGCGTGGTGCTCCCGAGCACCACGCCGCGTAAGTGTTCTGGCGGTAAGCCTGGCCGGCGACGGGTGATGCGGGGAAGGGTCTGAGCTGTCCGGAACAGTCCCGAACACGTCGCCTCGACGACTACCTGCGGCCATGAGCGTCCATCGCCGATGCCATCAGTGTGTACGGGGAGTGACTGAGCGGCAGGGCGCTGATCGCGCCATCGGTAGTTCGTGTGTTGACGCGGTCGGAGATCTGCTGAAGTTCCACGGTCATCTCCATGCCGTGATCAAGAACTGTTGGGAATCCTGCCGCGAAGTCCGGCGTATGTTTCCTATGAATCGGGCGACGATGGCGGCGTTACTGTCCAAAGTGGCAGTTCCCAAGGTCGGCCTTGCCCGTGCAGCCTCGCCGGGAGCAGCGTCGAGCGTGGGCGGTGGGTGGAACGTTGGTGGTCCAGGCCGCCCTCGCTGCCGCGGGCTGCGGCGAGCACCGCCGCGCCGCCGAGCTGATCGACCGGGCCGTCGGCGTTGCCGCCGACCTCAGGGGGTACGACGACCTGCATGGCACCAGCTTCGGGCCGGTCACCGTGGAGATGGCGCGGGTGCTCCTCGCGGCGCAGCGGGGTGACACCGACGGCGCACTGGCCCGGCATGTGACGGTCGTTCGACGGGAGGTGTGGCGGCGGCTGCCGGCCGAGTATCAGGGCGCCTACCTGCGCGGGGCGGCGCTGGCGTTGGTCGACGCGGACAGTGTCGCGCCGGCTGAGGTTCGGGGGCGGTTCTGGTGTGTACTCGCATCGCTGATCTTGCCCGTACGAAGCCGGCACCGCCCGGCCTGGCACGACTGGCGACGCTCCTCGGCCTCACTCGCTAACGATGGAGCCGAGGTTGGTGAAGATCAACTCTGCCGACGAGGCAGCGGGTCCAGCCGGGAAGGACAATCTGAAGTTTGCCCGCCAGCCGCGATTGGTGTGGCGGAGTGTGGCGTTCCATCTACGCGGTAGGCTGCGTCCGTGACTGACCGGCACTCGCTGTTTCTCCGCAGGCTCGCGGTGGAGAATTTTCGCAGCCTGCGGGCGGTCGAGGTTCACCTCGCTCCGCTGAACGTCCTAGTCGGACCCAACGGAGCGGGCAAGTCGAACTTGCTCGACGTGATCGCGTTCCTCGGCGACGCTACTCGGGGCGATCTGGAACCTGCTCTCGCGAAGCGTGGGGGTTTCGCACGGCTTCATTTCCGCGGGGACCCCGACGCCAACAGCCCGGTCCGAATCGAGGTGGAGACGACCAGCGGACCCACGGGTGAAGGGGCCAACGCCTACGCGCTCTCCTTCACCTCCGTCCGGTCACCCGTTGACCCCCGTCGCTCGACCATCCGACGGAAGGAAGACTTCTGGCTGACCGAGGGAACGGGGGAGGCTCGGCACATCAGTATTACCGGAGGACGTATCCAGTTCCATGGTGCCGACGCGGACAGCGTGAACGTTCGGGAGGAGTCGCTAGGCCTGTCCCTGCTGCCTCGGCTCAGCCCCGAGCGTGGCGGCGAGCGGGTGGAAGCTCTCGCCGACCTATTTGCCAGTTTCCGCGTTTTCGATGTAGATGTCGCAGCCGCGCGTCAACCAGCGCAGGAGGAAATCAGCGACCGGCTGTCCGACGATGCGAGCAATCTCGCCGCGTTCTTGTTCTACCTCGCCCGGAACCACCCCGACCGCTTTGCCGAGCTACACCGTGACGTGCGCGCCTTCATCCCCGGCGTGGAGAGCCTGGAGTTCACACCCATTGGCGGGGCCGGTAGCGGAGTCGTGCTCAATTTGGTTGAGGCGGGGCTACGTGGGTCCACCCGGTTGCGGGAGGCGTCCTTCGGCTCGATTCGTGCTCTGGCACTCCTGGCGCTGCTGTATGACCCGGCGCCACCGCAGCTCACTTGCATTGAGGAAATCGACCACGGACTGCACCCGCACATCCTGGACCGCATAGTGGAGTTGCTGCGACAAGCCTCTGACCAGACGCAGTTTCTAATCGCCACGCACTCACCGGCGCTGGTCAACCGGCTCAAGCCAGATGAGCTCATCGTCTGCGAGCGGGGCGAGGACTCCTCGTCCCACATCCCGGCCATCGACCCCGACACCGTTCGAGCGATGGAGCGGGAACTGCGGGGTGAGATTGGTTTGGGCGAGCTATGGTTCTCCGGCGCGCTCGGTGGGGGCCTGGAATGAAGCAGCGACCGCGTCCGGTTGTCGTCGTACTCGGTGAGGATGACAACGACCGGCAGGCGATCCGCATCCTCGTGGCCGCACTCCGTCGCGACATCGGGCGGGGTGGTCTGAAGCCGCTGCGAGTTCCTCCTGCGCTGGTGCGCAATGTACCGCCGGACCGGCTACCAAGACATGCTGAAAAGGTCCGGGGCGTGCTCAAGGCCTTCGCGGTCTCGACGCCCATCCGCGCTGTCCTCATGCACGAGGACGCCGACGAGGTCGAGCCGGCCCATGAGGCGGTCGGCCGAAAGATCGAGCAAACTTTTCGCTCGCTGCCCTGGCCGGTGTATCCGGTCGTGCCAGCGTGGGAGATCGAGACCTGGTGGTTCCTCTTCCCCGAAGCGGTCCGTCAGGTCTGCGCAGGGTGGCGGCCACTCTCGTCGTACGAGGGCAGGGACGTCGGCCAGATCCGCGACGCCAAGCAGGAGTTGACACGTGCGCTCACCCCGGCGGGCGCGAGGAAGTCGACATTCCGTACCTACTGCGAGGCAGATAGCGTGCAGATCGCCGATCGGATCGTTGCTCTCGGACAGCTCGCACCACCCTGGTTCGCCCGCAGCAAGAGCTGGCTCGCCTTCCTCGACGTTGTTGACTCCCTGTAGGCGAGTCTGTTATCCGACATAGCGTCGCGCTCATTCAAGGACGCCCCTAGTGTGCCGTGGGACTGGGGCCACGCGATGAGTAGAGGTGACGGATGACGGAGTCGACCGAGATGGTTGATGAGGAGTTGGCTGACCACGAGATCGCGACGGAGGAGCCGGACTCCTCGGGCCACTCAAGCGGCGTCGAGGAAGAAAACATCGTCGACGGCGAGGACCACGACTCCGACCACTTCATCCGGGCTCCGTTCGATCCCGAGCTGATCGACGTAATAACCAAGAACACAACGGTGGACCTCCTGCTGTCCCGCATCCGCACTCACCGGGTCGACCTGCAACCCGACTTCCAGCGCCAAGCTGGAATCTGGCGAAGCAAACAGAAGAGCCGCCTCATCGAATCGCTGTTGCTGCGGATTCCCCTGCCGACCTTCTACGCGGCGGAGAATGATGACGAGGTCTGGGCAATGGTCGACGGCATTCAGCGGCTTACGACGATCGCCGAGTTCATCGAGCCCGAGGCGATCGGTGCCGAACCTCTGCGCCTGCGTGACCTGGAATACCTCGGCCACGACTACGACCAGGCGACGTTCGCCGACCTGCCCGACCGGCTCCAGGAGCGGCTGCGGGAGACCGAGCTGATCGTTCATGTCATTCGCCGGGACACTCCCGAGGAAGTCAAGTTCAACATCTTCGCTCGGCTCAATACCGGTGGACTACCGCTGACGCGTCAGGAACTGCGACACGCCCTGATGCCGGGTGCTGGGCGCGACATCCTCCGACAGTGGGCGGACTCCGAGTTGTTCAAGGAGGCGACCGGCTACGGCGTGCGCAGCGACCGGATGGCTGATCGGGAGATGATCCTACGGTTCCTCGCGTTCCGGCTAACGGATCCATTCACCTACAGCGAGGACGATTTCGACGCTTTCCTGCGTAAGTCCATGCGAACGCTCGATCGGCTGGGCCCGACAGAGGTTCAGGTGCTGCGGGAAGAGTTCGATAAGGCCTTGAATGCTGCGTATGATATCTTCGGTGGCTGGGCCTTCCGTAAGGTCGATCGCAAGGGCGGTAGCCGGCGATTCCCCATCAATAAGGCGTTGTTCGAGGCCATCGCGGTCAACCTCGCCACCCTTGGTGATCCGGAGATCGCCGTCCTTGTCAAGCGCTACCGGCGGGTCGAAAAGCAATTCCTCAGCCTCATGTCGGACGTCGACTTCATGTCGGCTATCTCGCAGGGCACGGGTGATCCGGCGAAAGTTCGGCGCAGATTCTCCGCTATTGATGAGATGTTCCGGACAGCCGGCGCGTAGTCGAGTAGGGCGTTACCCGATGACGGACGCACGCCTACGCGGGTCGTCCGTGGGGTTTATGGTCGAAGGGCTCACCCTGGTCGGTTAACCAATCAGCACGCGCGCTAGGCGCGCAGTTGGTTCGGGTGTCGC
Organism: Micromonospora sp. NPDC049801; assembly: GCF_040656575.1. Taxonomy (NCBI): domain Bacteria; kingdom Bacillati; phylum Actinomycetota; class Actinomycetes; order Micromonosporales; family Micromonosporaceae; genus Micromonospora; species Micromonospora sp. NPDC049801. The sequence continues at coordinate 53,676 of NZ_JBFAMS010000001.1, forward strand.
GCCGGGTGAGGTTCGGGGGCGGCCTCTGGCGCATACTCTCATCGCCGAGGTTGCCCGTGCCATGCCGGCGCCGGCCGGCGTGGCGCGGCTGGCGACGCTGGTGGGGCTTATTCGGCGACGGACGCGCGGCGGCGCACGTCGTCGGTGGGGTTGATGGTGCGGACCGGGTTCGGCGTTGGGCCGCGTCGCCGCCACTCGCGGGGGTAGCCGAGCGACACCTCCTCGAAGCGGACGCCGTCGTAGAAGGTCGTGCGGGGGATACGCAGGTGCCCGTAGGTCATCGTGAACGCGCCGACGCTCGCGCGACCAGGCGAGCGTGGCATCGTGTCCAAGGGTGTGCTTGATTGTTGTTGATCGATCGGCGTGCCGCTGCCGGTAGCAGGAGGACCGCCCCGTTCCTCACCGTAGGACTCCGGCAGTGCACCTGGTGGTGACGGTCTGGAGGGCGTCGAGGTCGTGGCGCAGGTGCGCCACGCGGGCTTCGGCCTCGGCGACCAGCGAGTCGGAGACCCGCGCCCAGTCCTGCGCCGACGGCTTCTCGGGTAAAGCCTGGAAGATGGTGGCGATCTCCCGAACTGTCAGCCCGACCCGCTGAGCGAGTCGGGCGAACCGGATGCGACAGGCCGCGTTCTCGTCGAACCGGCGCTGGTTTCCAGTGGTTCGGCGCGCTTGGATCAGACCTTGTTCTTCGTAGAAGCGCACCGCCGACGGAGCGACGTGGCTCGCGTGTGCAACGTCTTTGACGGTGAACACGAAAGATGTCGGGGCCTGCGGACTGACGGTCATGTCCCCAACATGCTGCAACACCCTCTTGACTTCAACAGTCCTTGAACCCCCAGCATCAGCCGTATGCAGATCCCAGGAAGCAGTGATGCCCCGATGCAGGCCGACGCCAACCAGGTGGCCGCGTACTGGACGCGGTTGGCGTACGAATCCATCGTCCGGTTCACCCGGGACGAGCAGGCCAAGCGCGGCTTCACGCAGCCGCAGTTCTGGATCCTGCGCCACCTGTCTCCTCACGACCTCGCGCCTCATGACGGCGCAACCAGGACCATTTCCCAACTTCAGCAAGCCATGACCGAGTACATCCGCCCCGACGACGACCTCGCGAGCGAAGCCGAGGTGCTCGTCAGCCGAGGATGGGTCCACGCGGATGACGACGGCAACCTACGACTCACCGACGCCGGCGAGGCAGCTCGACTGCAGATGGGGCAGTCAGCTCCCGAGATCCGTTCGCTGATCCATCGAGGTATCGATGACGCGGACTACGTCGCGGCGCTGACGGTGCTGCAGAAACTCATCGCCAACACCACCCCGGTGCCAGAGGCGGAAGCCTGAGACTTGCGTGAGAAGTACTCGGGCCTGCCCTGGCCATCGCGCCGGCTGAGGTTCGGGGGCGGCCTCTGGCGCGTACCCTCATCGCCGATGTCGCCCGTGCCAAGCCGGCGCCGGCCGGCGTGGCGCGGCTGGCGACGCTGGTGGGGCTTACCCGGTGACGGATTCGCGGCGGCGTACGTCGTCGGCGGGGTTGATGGTGCGGACCGGGTTCGGGACCGGGCCGCGTCGCCGCCACTCGCGGGGGTAGCCGAGCGACACCTCCTCGAAGCGCACGCCGTCGTAGAAGGTCGTGCGGGGGATGTGCAGGTGCCCGTAGACCATCGTGGACGCGCCGAAGCGCAGGTGCCAGTCGCGGGTGCGGACGGTGCCGCACCACTGGGCGAACTCCGGGAACCACAGGATGTCGGTGGGTTCGCGCACCAGCGGGTAGTGGTTGACCAGCACGGTCGGCAGGTCCGGGTCGCGGTCGGTGAGCCGGCGCTCGGTCTCGGTGACGCGGGCGTCGCACCAGGCCTCGCGGCTCGGGTACGGGTCGGGGTGCAGCAGCGCCTCGTCCGTGCAAACCACGCCGGCCGCGTACGCGATGTCCAGCGACTCCTGTTTGGTGCTCGCCTGGGGCACCCGGAACGTGTAGTCGTAGAGCACGAAGAGCGGGGCGATGGTGGCGGGGCCGCCCTCGCCGTCCCAGACCGGATACGGGTCCTCGGGCGTGACGACGCCCAGGCGGCGGCACATCGCCACCAGCTCGCGGTAGCGGGTCTCGCCGCGCAGATGCTGGGGGTCGCCGGGCGGCGTCCACAGCTCGTGGTTGCCCGGTGCCCAGACGACCTTCGCGAAGCGGCTACTCAGCAGCTCGAGCGCCCACTCGATGTCGGCGAACCGGTCGGCCACGTCGCCGGCGACGAGCAGCCAGTCGCCGGGGTGGTCCGGGCGCAGGTCTTCGACGAAGGCGCGGTTCTCCGCGTAGCTGATGTGCAGGTCGCTGACGGCCCGCAGCCGGGGGGAAGCGCTCACGCCTTGAGGCTAGGCGGCGGTGGCCCGATCGGCACACTCCGATCCGCTCGTGTTCTCCTCCGCTCGCCGTGGGCTACCACGGGACGTGCCGGCTGGCCGGCATATCCGGTGACCCGGCGGGAAAGCGCGGGGCGTCCGAGAGCCCGAAACCGGAGCAGGAGACGAAACATGCCTTTCATCACCGTGGGGACGGAAAACTCCGCACCCATCGACCTGTACTACGAGGACCACGGTTCCGGTAAGCCGGTGGTGCTGATCCACGGCTTCCCGTTCAACGGGGCAACGTGGGAGAAGGAGACCAGGGCGCTGCTGAACGCCGGATACCGGACGATCACCTACGACCGTCGCGGTTACGGAAACTCGGCGCAGCCGGCGTTCGGGTACGACTACAACACGTTCGCGGCGGATCTCGACGTGCTGATGACCGAGCTGGACCTCAGCGACGTGACCCTGGTGGGGCACTCGATGGGCACCGGCGAGGTGATTCGCTACCTGGGCAACTACGGTTCCCAGCGGGTGAGCCGGGCCGTGGTGCTGAGCCCGCTGCAACCGATGCTGGCCAAGGCGGACGACAACCCCGAGGGCGTCGACCGGAAGCTCTTCAAGGGCTTCCAGGACGCCATCATCAAGGACCGCTTCGCCTACCTGACGTCCTTCTGCGACGCGTTCTTCAACCCGGACCAGAACATGGGCAAGCGGGTCAGCGAAGAGGCGTACCGGGCGCACTGGCAGATCGGTGCGATGGCCTCCGGCAAGGCCACCCACGACAGTGTGGACTCCTGGCAGGAGGACTTCCGCCAGGACCTGCCGAAGATCGACATTCCGGTGTTGATCGTGCAGGGTGACCAGGACCGGGTGCTGCCGTACCCGGTGACCGGTCAGCGGCTCGGCCCGATGATGCCGACCGGCACGCTCGTCACGCTCAAGGGCGCGCCGCACGGTATCCCGTGGACGCACGCCGACGAGGTCAACAAGGCGATCATGGACTTCATGAAGCAGCCCGCCAAGGCGCGCGCCTGAACCGAATCGGTAGCCGATCGGACGCCAGCGCCGTAACGGCGCTGTGGCACCCGGCCCCAGGGTTTCGCACCGGGGCCGGGTGTCGGCGTCGGTCACGCCCGGATCAGCGTCACCAGCCCCGCCGCCACCAGCACGCCGGCCCAGAGTCGGTCGACGTTGAACCACGCCTTGCGGAGCACCCCCACCCCGAGCACCTCGTAGACCAGCACCGCCACGACCAGGGCGGTGCCGAACATCGCCACGGTGTGCACGCCCGCGGCGGCCAACCCGGGCAGCGCGCCCATCGGCGCGGCGGCCAGGTGCCCGGAATGGCCCCCGGACACCGGCTCGGCCACCAGCACCGGCAGCAGCATCAGCCCCGCGCCGTGCGCCGACGACATGAGGAACGACCAGCCGGCGAGCTGTGCCGCCGACAGGCGCATGCCCGCCCAGCGGAAGTGCCGCTCGGAGAGCAGCCGCCACAGTCCGAAGCCGACCAGCAGCACCCCGCCGACCACCGTCAGGACGGTGCTCGCCGTCACCGAGCGGGTCGCCGTGACCAGGGCGGCGACGATCCCCACCGAGGCCAGGTGCCCGGCCGCGATCGGTGGCAGGGCCCCCAGCAGCGCCGAACGGCTGCGCTCCTGAAGGCCCCGCGCCACCGCGAACAGCCAGCCCATCGCCGGGTTCAGTCCGTGGAACGCGCCGAGCGCGGCGAGCGTCACCAGGGTCCCGACGGTCACGGGAAGCAGTACGAGTCGGAGGACGCGTCCCCGCCCTGTAGGCGCGTCTGGTGCACGCGCAGCCCCCGGAACTCGTCGCCGTGCGGAAAGAACCGCTCGTCGGGGGTGAGCCCGCCGGCTTCGACGTCCACGTCGAGCTTGGCGAGCCACGCGCCCACCCCGTCGGGGTAGAACTGGTCGTCCCACGCGCCGTAGAGGGAGTTGCTGACGTAGACCCGCCGGCCGTCCCGGCTCACCTCCACCATCTGCGGGCCGCCCGCGAGGGCCTCGTCCGGGGCGGACGGGTGAGCGGTACGACGGACGATGCCGCCGAGGTGCACCGAGCCGGTCTGCACCGGGTGCAGCGGGTCGCTGACGTCGTACTGGCGTAGCTCGCCGGTGCCCCAGCACGACACGTAGAGGAACCGGTCGTCGACGGACAGGTCGATGTCGGTCACCAGTGGCGGCACCGCGCCGAACGGCTTGAGCAGGTCGGGCAGGTCCGCCGGGTCGGCCGGCTCGGCCGGGATGTCGATCACCTTGGTGACCGCCCAGGCGTCCCCGTCGCGGTGCCACAGCCACACCGAGGCGGACAGGTCCTCGACGCTGATCACCACCCCCACGAACCCGTACGACTTCGTCGGATCGTGCGCCGGGCGCAGCTCCAGCGGCATCTGGTACTGATCGCCCAGGTCGACCCGCTGCACGTGCCGGCGCTTGGCGAGATCCCAGAAGTGGATGGCGTGACCGTAGCGGCGGCCCAGCAGCAGCTCCCCGATGATGCCGTCCTCGATCATCGACGGGGTGCCCCACTCGCTGGTGACCAGCACGTCCTGGTTGAGGTGCCACCACACGTCGTACGCGAGGAACTGCGGCCCCCGGTCGGCCTCCCACGCCCCGCGTACCTCGAAGGTGGTGTGGTCGAGGATCGCGACGCCACCCGGACCCTCCTCGCCGTCCGCGCCGCCGAGCGCGGACAGGTAGATGCCGTCCGGGCCACAGTGCACCGTGTGCGGCCGGGAGTAGCCGGCCCGTTTCGCCAGCTCCTCCGGGCCGATCACCTTGACCACCTGCGGCTGGCGGGGATCGGGTTGGGTGTCGATCACGTGGATACGCGAGGAGCGCAGGCCCGGCACGATCAGGTAGCGCCGCTCCACGTGCGGGTGCGGGGCGGTCGGGCAGAGCGCGCTGCTGCACGCGTTCCAGCCGAAGTGGTGCAGCTCGTCGCCGAGGTGCGGCAGGTCGGTCCAGCCGACCACCCGGCCGTAGTCGGGGGAGTCCGGGTCCGTGTCGAGCACCACGATGGCGTCCGGGCGGCTCGCCGTACGGTCGAAGGCCGCCACGTAGGCGAGCTTCTCGGCCGGCGCGGTGGCCGCCTCGCGGGGTGACGGGTAGAAGGTGGGGTCGGGCGTCCAGCGGGTCATCGCATCTCCGCTTCGTCAGGTGGTGGGCCTCAGGTGGTGGGAACGCCGAGCCGGTCGAGCAGGAGACGGCGCAGCGCGCCGAAGCCCGGGTCGTCCGGCGTGCGGGTGGGGGCCAGGTCGACGGGCAGGTCCGCGGCGATGCGTCCCTCGTCGAGGAGTAGGATCCGATCGGCGAGCAGCAGCGCCTCCTCCACGTCGTGGGTGACCAGCAGGGCGGCGAAGCCGTGTTCGGCGCGCAGCCGGCGCAGCAGCACCTGCATCCGCAGCCGGGTGAGCGCGTCGAGAGCGCCGAACGGCTCGTCGAGCAGCAGCAGGTCCGGTTCGCGGACCAGCGCCCGGGCGACGGCGACCCGCTGTGCCTGCCCGCCGGACAGCTCGGCCGGCCAGGCCCGGTGCCGCTCGGCCAACCCGACCTCGGTCAACGCCCGCTCGATGCGGCCGGCGGTGTCCGGGCCGGTCAGGCCGAGCCCGACGTTGGCCGCCACCCGCTTCCAGGGCAGGAGCCGGTGCTCCTGGAAGACCACGGCGGCGGTGCCGTGCACGGCGGTCTCACCTGTCGCCTCACCGTCCAGGCCGGCGAGGATGCGCAGGAGAGTGCTCTTGCCCGAACCGCTGCCGCCGAGCAGGGCCACGACTTCGCCCCGGGCGATGCGCAGGTCGACCCCGGCCAGCACGACCGTCGGCCCGAAGGACCGGCGGATCGCAGTCGCGGTCAGCACCGGGGTCGCGCCGATCAGGTGGCTCGCAGTCCGCGTCGCCATGTCAACATCCTCCTCTCCGCCACGCGTAGGGCAAGGTCGGATATCAGCCCGAGCAGCGCGTAGACGAGCAGGCCGAGGAGCACCACGTCGGTCTGGCTGAACTCGCGGGCCTCCATCATCAGGAAGCCGATGCCGGTCTGGGCGTTGACCTGTTCGCCGACCACGAGGCTGAGCCAGGCCGCGCCGATCGCGAGGCGCAGGCCGAGAAAGAGCGACGGCAGCGCCCCGGGCAGCACCACGTGACGCAGCCGGGCGGCCGGCCCGAGCCCGCAGGCCCGGGCGGCCTCCACCAGCCGCTCGTCGATGTCCCGAATGCCGGCGTACGTGTTGAAGTAGACGGGGAAGAACGCGCCGAGCGCCACCAGGCTGATCTTCAGCGACTCGCCGATGCCGACCCAGATGATCAGCAGGGGCACCAGGCCCAGGTGCGGCAACATGCGGGCCATCTGCACCGGCGGGTCGACGAGATCGTCGCCGAGGCGCAACAACCCGGCCACCGTGCCCAGGAGGAGTGCCAGCACGCCGCCGATGAGCAGCCCCGCGCCGGCCCGGGTGAGGGAGTCCACCAGGTGCACGGCGAGCGTGCCGTCGCGGGACAGTCGCCAGCCGGTCGCGAGGATGTCGCTGGGAGCGGGCAGCTTCTCCGGCGCCAGCACGCCGGTCCGGGCCGCCAGCTCCCAGCCCAGCACCAGCGCGACCGGGCTGAGCAGCCGCCGCCACCGCCGGGTCCGCCGGGGGCGCGCTTCGGGCGTCGCCTCGGCCGCCACCTCCGGCGGCGTCTCCAGCAGAGGGGTACGACTCACTGGAACACCGCGCTGAACCGGTCGTCCACCCGGCTCCTGATGTCGACCGGTCCCGGGATGAGGTCCAGCGCGATGAAGCTGTCGGTGATCGCCTGGAGTTCGTCGCCGATGGCCGGGCTGACCGGGGCGAGCGGCCTGGCGCTGCGGGCCAGGGCGCGGCTGGTCACGTCCTCCGGAATCTTCAACTCCGGCGCGAGGGTGCGGGCCCGCTCCTGCGGGTTGGCGATGCCCCAGTCGGTCACCTCGCGGTACTTCTGCAGGAACGCCCGGACGTCGTCCGTGCGCCTGGTGACCGCGTCGGGGGCGGCCAGCACGTACTCGCGGTTGCTGGCCAGGCCGGTCGCGTCGGCGAGCACCCGTACGCCCGGCTGCTCGGCCAGGGCGAAGTACGGGTCCCAGATCACCCACGCGTCGACCTGCCCGCTGTCGAAGGCGGGCCGTCCCTCGGCCGGCTTGAGGTACTTCACGTTGATGTCGCGCAGCGTCATCCTGTTGGCCTCCAGCAGCCGGACCAGCAGCCAGTGCACGTTGGAGCCCTTGTTGAGGGCGACCGTCCGGCCCTTGAGGTCGGCGAAGCTGCGGTAGCCGCTGTCGGCCTTGACCAGCACGGCCTCACCCTGCGGGATCGGCGCGGAGGTGCCGATGATGGAGAACGGGATCTTGCCGGCGGCGGCGAAGACCGGCGGGGCCTCGCCCACCTGTCCGATGTCGATCGACCCGGCCTTGAGCGCCTCGGTGAGCGCCGGCCCGCTCTCGAACAGCGACCACTCGACGTCGGCGGCCGCGCCGCGCGCCTTGACCAGGCTGAGCCCGCCGAAGCGCTGGTAGCCGATCCGCAGCTTGCCCCCGTCGTCACCGGCGTCGGCGGACCCGCCGCAGGCGCTCACGCCGCCCGCAGCGAGCAGGACGAGGGCGGTGAACGCCGCTGTGAGCAGGGGACGAACAGGTGAGGGGGTACGCATGGCGGCTCCTTGACATGAGCGGATGAGCCGGGCCGCGTCGACCGGCGTGGGCGGTAGCCTACTAACCCGATAGGTTTTATGGGTAGGCTGTCGGCGGGTTCGTCCCACCCCTCAGGAGCGCCGCGCGCACACACGGAAAGAGTCCCGATGACCCTCACCTTCCACTGGTTCCTGCCCACCAACGGCGACAGCCGGGACGTCGTCGGCGGTGGACACGGCGTACCCACCGGCACGGCCGGGGGCGCCCGCCCGCCGAGCGTGGCCTACCTGGGTCAGATCGCCCGCACCGCCGAGCAACTCGGCTTCGTCGGCGCGCTCACCCCGACCGGCGCGTGGTGCGAGGACGCCTGGCTCAGCACCGCGATGCTCACCGAGGTCACCGAACGCCTCAAGTTCCTGGTGGCGTTCCGGCCCGGCCTGACCTCACCCACCCTGGCCGCGCAGATGGCCTCCACCTTCCAGCGGCTGTCCCGGGGCCGACTGCTGCTCAACGTGGTCACCGGCGGCGAGTCGACCGAGCAGCGGGCGTACGGCGACTTCCTGGACAAGGACGCCCGGTACGCGCGCACGGACGAGTTCCTGCACGTCGTCCGCGCGCTGTGGCGGGGGGAGACCGTCGACCACGCGGGCGACCACCTGCGTGTCGAGCAGGCGCGACTGCACCGGCTGCCCGACCCCACGCCGCCGGTCTACTTCGGTGGCTCGTCCGCCGCCGCCCTGCCCGTGGCCGTGCGGAACAGCGACGTCTACCTCACCTGGGGCGAGCCGCCGGCCCAGGTCGCCGACAAAATCGACCGGGTACGGGCCCTGGCCGCCCAGGCCGGTCGGGAGCTGCGCTTCGGCATCCGGCTGCACGTCATCGCCCGCGACACCGCCGACGAGGCGTGGGCACAGGCCCGCCGGCTGCTCAACGGCATCGCCGAGGCCGACATCAAGGCGGTGCAGGAAGGGCTGCGTCGCAGCGAGTCGGAGGGGCAGCGCCGGATGCTCGACCTGCACGGCGGCTCTCGCGACAGCCTCGAGGTCGCACCCAACCTGTGGGCCGGCGTCGGCCTGGTACGCGGTGGGGCCGGCACCGCCCTGGTGGGCAGCCACCGCGAGATCGCCGACCGGATCGCCGAGTACCACGCGCTCGGCATCGACGAGTTCATCCTCTCCGGCTACCCCCACCTCGAGGAGGCGTACTGGTTCGGCGAGGGGGTGCTACCGATCCTGCGCCAGCGCGGCCTGTGGCAACACCCCGACGCCCAGCCCTCGGCGGCGGACCTCCCGGACATCCCCTTCGCCGGCACGACGACACCCCGCCCGACGCCGGAGCCCGCGATCGTTGGTCGTTGAGTAGGCGGCGCGCCAGCGCCCAGCGACGCCCCGCCGCCTACCTCCCGTTCCGTCCGTGCCGGTAGTCTCGCCGCGTGAATCCGAAGGTGATCGAGGGCCGGTTGACCGAGACGCAGGCCGGCTCGGGTGTGGAACGGCGCGCTTTCGGTGAGTTCGTCGGGCCCCACGGCGAACTCGCCTCGTACGCGTTCGGCTGGACGACCAACTCCGAGCAGCACGTCGCCCGGCTCACGGTAGGGATCGGGGCCGGAAACCCCGGCGGCGCCAGCTTCCACGCGATCATCTTCGACAGCGAGAACAGCTACGCCTGCTCGCTCGTCGACGAGCCGTTCGAGCGAGTCCCCGAGGGCGGCCCGGACCTCACCGCGACCGAGGCCCGCGCACACGAGGATCTGCCGTTCATCTGGTGGGTGGTGGACCTCGTCATGGAGCGTGACCGACGCGCGCGGTGGATGAAGCACTGGCTGCTGGGGACCAACAGCATCCAGACCAGCGAGGTTTTCGACCAGAAAGAGCCGATCCTGTACGTCAGCCACGACGCCGACGACGGACTCTGGCAACTCATCGGCGCGAGCGACGCCGACCCCGCGACGGGCAAGCTCAGCCACCTTCACCACGCCGTGGAACACGACCTCACGCTGCTCGACGTCCTCGACCTCGGCCCCGGCGAGAGCGCCTACCGAACCGGGCCGGACGCGCCCTGGACCGCCGGGCCGTCCTGAGACGAGCGGGGGCTTGATTAGTGCCGAGGCATCCCGCCATGAGGACTGTTGACTATGAGCGGCACGCTGTCTGGTGCCAGAAAATAGTGGTCCTCGAAGTACTCGAGGTGAACGTGGCCGCCGTCGTCCATGCTGGCTACCTGGCGTAGCAGGTCGGCGAGGAGCGACCGGCTTTCCGCGCCACCGTGGATGCTGAGATAGTGGCGATCGTCGACACCAATGACGACGGGCCCCTGTGTCGCTTCGATGAGAACACCCCGTAGGTGCCGAGAGTGAGCCGACGGCGCAAGGCTCAACTCGCCTCCGCTTGCTACCAGTTCAGCGAGGTGACAAAGCTCAGCACGGGCACCCGCGATGTCGACACCTTCGGCCGCTGAGTAGTAGTCAAGGTTCACCCCGCAACCCTAGGCTCCCGCGTCTATCCAGCAACTTTCAGCTCTGATCGCCGAGGGTCTTGTCGTTCATCCGGCAGACCGCCAACCCGTGGCGCGATCGGCGATCCCGTCGGCTCACGGCTCAGCGCAAGTCGATCTCAACCTGGTGCTCGGTGAGCATGCCCAGCAGATACTCCAACGTCGTCGCCGGACGCAGCAAACGCCGGTCGTAGCCGGCGACGAGGTGTTCGCGGGCGATGGCAGAGTTGTGCCACACCAGCCGAAATGGTGTATGCGCGCCGAACCCTCCGGCGAGGCAGTCGTCGAGGGCGTCGAGATTCCAACCGAAGTATCCGCCCGGCCCGTTGATCGCCTCGCCGATCGCGCAGTAGAACCCTTCAACGTCGGTGACGAACCGGCCGTCGAGTTCGTACGTGCTGCCGGCCGGCCGGTCCGGCACGCCGGATTGGTGGGCGAGTGCTGCTCCTGCCCAGCGGTGGCGCAGCTCCCGGTCGTAGCCGGCCCACAGGTTCTTCTCGACGGGCCGTCCGGCCCACCAGTGCCTGAGGATGCCCAGGACGCCGGTCGGCATCGGTTCCTGCGGGTCGCTGTCGACGGTCACGTCGAGGAGTCCGGGACCGAGGCGCGATGGCTCGCCGGCCTGGACGGTTCCGGACACCACGGCGGCGATGACCGGGCTGATCGAACCGTCGGCGGCGACCAGGTAGACCTCGGAGCGGATCCGGCGGCGGCGCAGGCAGCCCTTGGTCGACTGCCCGACCGCGTCCAGCGCATCCAGCAACAGTGGTTCCGGTCGGCAGCCGAGCAGCCGGACCTGCGGCACCGGCGGTTCGGCTTGCTCGCGGAACACGCCGATGACGTCCCGACAGGTGCCGTAGGGTGCCTCGTCCGGGCTCAGGAGTACGAATTCGGTGACGTCGTCGCTAGGACGTTCGACAGCGTCCGTGCGGTCGTAGACGTGGACGAACCCGTCGAGGTCGATGTCCACGGTCTCCGGCATCGTCGCGTTTGGCCGTTGCGCGAGGACGACGACGTCGGCGAGGTCCTCGCCCCACCAGGACGGCGGCGTGCCTGGTAGTGGGGGAGGCGCCGTTACGGAGACGTTCCCCAGCCAGGCACTTTCGGTTCCGAGTGCCTCGGCGGGCAGCCGGTCGAGCAGGTCGGCGAGGGCGCCGGCCGGGGCGCAACCGACGAGCGTGAACCGCTCCCGTGGCCGTGGCGGCAGGTCGACGAACACTCCTTCGATCTCCGCGCACAGCGCCAGCGGGATGTCGATCTCGTAGGAGCACTCGAAGCCGACGTCGCCGAGGAGCAGCCAGCGCGGGCTGACCGGATGCTCCCACTTCCACCGCCGCAGCTCCGGCGGAACGCCAGCCTCAAGGCCCGCGCTCGTCGTCACGCCGCGACCCTACCAACTGGAAACGCCGCGGCGGAGAGCGCGTTCGCGGACGACGAAGCACGGCATCCGTAACCTCAATGCGTCCGCTCCTCGGCAGCAGCGGGCTCCGCGACGCGATGCGGCGCAGCGTCAGCCGCCCGTTGCGTCCCAGACCACGACGCGCACGACGAACGCCTTGTCCGCGCGGCTGTCGTTGGTGATGGTGGCGAACCCGAGGCGTCCCTCCGAGGTGCGGAAGCACCAGTCGGCGCCGGGCGTGAACAAGGCCCGCGCCGAGCCGGTGGCGGATGCGACGCACCCCGCGTACGCCTGGCCGGGGTTGCCGCCGGAGTACTGGTACACGCTCGGGGCGTTGGCGACCTGGATGTTGTCCGAACGCAGATCGCCCCAATCGTGGTAGAGGTCGAGCCCGTCCGTGGCCCCGTCGGAGTGGTGCGGCACGACCGGCTGATCCCGCTTGTCGACGTCGACGGCGGCCTCCCGGGGCAGCACCACGGTCTGCTCGACGAGGGTGCGGGGCGCGTCGGGGTCCGTCGTACCCCCGGGGGTCGGGGTGGTCTGGCCGGCGGGCGGCGCGGCCGTGCTGGCGCTCGGCGTCGCGGCCGCCGTCGGCCCTCCGGCGGCGGGCGGTGACGTCGACGAGGAGCCGGCGGTGGGTGGCGGCGTCGACGAATCGCGGAGCTGGCTCGCCAGGACACCGCCGAGCAGCAGGCAACCCAGTGCCAGCAACGCGATCGCGACGCGGGTCCGCCGCCGCCAGAGCCAGAACGCCCCGAGCACCAGGACCGCCGTCAGGGTGAGGGCGAACAACAGCACGTCCTGTTTGAGCCAGCTCTCCACCGCGGTCACCACGCCGAGGACGTTCGCCGCCACGCCGATCACGGCGAGGGTCCTGATCCGGCGGTCGTCGCTGTTGCCGCCGGCCGGTGCGGGGGGCGGGGACTCACCCAACGGTTACCTCCACTGTGGATAGCCGTGCCGGAGCGGACACTACCGCCCCCGTCATGATCCCATCAGCGCGCTCGTCGGCGGACCGCCTTGCGGCGCGGATCGAGTCAACTGTCCGACGTCCCAGCGTGATCTCTCATCCCGGGCACACTGTTGCCGCCGCCGGTGACGATCCTCTACGGTCTGCTGAAGCGGTGGGCGGTGCGGTCCGCATCCGACCGACACCGCCGGGTGCCCGTCGTGCGGGCCGGGATGGTGGAGTCCCGGGCCACCCCGTCGACGGTCGTCACGGCGGTCGTGTGATCCCAGCTCGTACCCCGGGTGGTGCTGTCCGGGCGTGGCTCAGCGCGGAGCCGACGGCGAGCCGACCACGCCGAACCCCACCGGAGAATCTCGTGTTCCTCAGCCCGCACGAGCAGGACCGCCTGCTCGTCCACGTCGCGGCCGATGTCGCCCGCCGCCGCCGCGAGCGCGGCCTGCGACTCAACTATCCCGAAGCCGTCGCGATCATCACCGCCTTCCTGCTCGAAGGGGCCCGGGACGGGCGTTCGGTGGTCGACCTCATGTCGGCCGGCCGGACCGTGCTCGGCCGCGACGACGTCCAGGACGGCATCCCCGAGCTGCTGAGGGAGGTGCAGGTGGAGGCCACGTTCCCGGACGGCACCAAGCTCGTGACGGTGCACCACCCGATCCCGTGATCCCCGGGGAGATCCTGCCGGCGGACGGCCCGGTGGAGATCAACGTGGGTCGGCCGGTCACCACGCTGGTCGTGGTCAACACCGCCGACCGTCCGGTGCAGGTCGGTTCGCACTACCACTTCGCCGAGGCCAACCCGGCCCTGGCGTTCGACCGGGACGTCGCCTGGGGGCAGCGTCTCGCCGTCCCGGCGGGTACCTCGGTCCGGTTCGAACCGGGCGTGAGCCGCAGCGTCGACCTGGTGCCGCTCGGCGGCGCGCGCGTCGTGCCGGGCCTGCGCGGCGAGTGCGCCGGGCCCCTGGACACCGCGTCACCAGCCAGACCGACGACCGACGGGCCGGCGCGGTGAGCGCCGTGCGGCGGGACCGCTACATCGATTTGTACGGGCCCACCACCGGCGACCGCATCCGGCTGGCCGACACGAGCCTGTTGATCGAGGTCGAGACCGACCACTGCGTGGGCGGCGACGAGGCGGTCTTCGGCGGTGGCAAGGTGATCCGCGAGTCGATGGGCCAGTCACGGGCCACCCGTGCCGAGGGCGCCCTCGACACCGTCATCACCGGCGCGGTGGTGCTCGACCACTGGGGGATCGTCAAGGCCGATGTGGGCCTGCGGGACGGGCGGATCGTCGCCCTCGGCCGGGCCGGCAACCCGGACACCATGCCCGGCGTCCACCCCGACCTGGTCATCGGCCCGGCCACCGAGGTGATCGCCGGCAACGGCCGGATCCTCACCGCCGGCGCCGTCGACACCCACGTGCACTTCATCTGCCCGGAGATCGTCACCGAGGCGCTCGCCAGCGGCGTCACCACGCTCGTCGGCGGCGGCACCGGCCCCGCCGAGGGCACCCGGGCCACCACCGTCACCCCGAACGCCTGGCACCTGGCCCGCATGCACGAGGCGCTGGACACGCTGCCGGTCAACGTCCTGCTGCTCGGCAAGGGCAACACCGTCTCGCCAGAGGCGCTGTGGGAGCAGTTGCGCGCCGGCGCGGGCGGGTTCAAGCTGCACGAGGACTGGGGCACCACCCCGGCGGCGATCGACGCCTGCCTGCGGGTGGCGGACGCCTCCGGCGTGCAGGTGTCGATCCACACCGACACCCTCAACGAGGCCGGGTTCGTGGCCGACACGCTGCGGGCGATCGGCGGCCGGGCCATCCACTCGTACCACACCGAGGGCGCGGGCGGCGGGCACGCGCCGGACATCATCACGGTGGCCAGCGAGCCCAACGTGCTGCCGTCGTCGACCAACCCGACCCGGCCGTACACCGCCAACACCCTCGCCGAGCACCTGGACATGCTGATGGTCTGCCACCATCTCAACCCGTCCGTGCCCGAGGACCTGGCCTTCGCCGAAAGCCGCATCCGACCGTCCACGATGGCCGCCGAGGACCTGCTGCACGACCTCGGCGCGATCTCCATCATCGGCTCCGACGCGCAGGCGATGGGCCGGGTGGGCGAGGTGATCCTGCGGACCTGGCAGAGCGCGCACGTCATGAAGGAGCGGGTGGGCGCGCTGCCCGGCGACGGGGCCGCCGACAACCACCGGGCCCGGCGGTACGTGGCGAAGTACACCATCTGCGCGGCGATGGCGAACGGGCTGGACGGCGAGGTCGGCTCGGTCGAGCCGGGCAAGCTGGCCGACCTGGTGCTGTGGGACCCGGCGTTCTTCGGCGTACGACCACACCTGGTGATCAAGGGCGGCATGATCGCGTACGCCCAGATGGGTGACGCCAACGCGTCCATCCCGACGCCGCAGCCGATGCTGCCGCGACCGATGTTCGGGGCGTACGGCGTCGCGGCGGCGGCCACCAGCCTGGCGTTCGTCGCGCCGGCCGCCCTCGACGCCGGGCTGCGCCTGGACGTGCGGCGACGGGTGGTGCCGGTCGCCGATGTGCGCTCGCGGGGCAAGGCCGACCTGCCGGAGAACAACGCGATGCCCCGAATCGAGGTGGACCCGGACACCTTCACCGTGCGGATCGACGGGGAGGTGGTGGAACCGGACCCGGTGCCCCGCCTGCCGATGACCCAGCGGTACTTCCTGTTCTGATGCCGACGTCGAGCCTGCTCCTGTTGCTCGCCGACGGTCGCTTCCCGGCCGGCGCGCACGCGCACTCCGGTGGTCTGGAGGCCGCCGTCGCCGCCGGCCGGGTCACCGACCTGGCCTCGTTGGAGGCGTTCCTCGTCGGCCGGCTGGCCACCGCCGGTCTGGTCGGCGCGGCGTTCGCGGCGGCGGCGCACCGGGCGGCGGTCACGCCGGCCAGCGTCGGCCCCGGCGCGCGCCCGGCCGGCCTCGGCCATCCCGCGCGGCGGGCGAACACGCCGACCGATCCCGGCGTCCGCCCGGCGGTGGCGGCTGATTCGGCCGTACGCGGGGAGGCGCCGGCCGACGCCAGCCCGTGCCGGAACGCGCTGGCGCGGCTCGACGCGGAGTTGGACGCCCGTACCGCGTCACCGGCGCTGCGGGGGGTGTCCCGCCGCCAGGGCCGGGCCCTGCTGCGTGCCGGACGGGCCATCTGGTCGGCTGGCCCGTTCGACGATCTGCCCGCGACACCGCAGGGAGCGCACCAGCCGTTGGTGCTCGGGCTGCTCTGCGCCGCCGCCGGCCTGAACCGCGCCGAGACCGCGACGGTCGCCGCCTACGGGACGGTGACCGGCGCGGCCAGTGCCGGCGTACGCCTGCTCGGTCTCGATCCGTACCAGGTGCAGGCCCTGCTGGTCGGTCTCACCGACCTCTGCGACGGCACCGCCGCCGACGCGGCGCGGGCCGCCGACGATCCACCCGAGCGGCTGCCCGCGGCGGCCGCGCCCCTTGCCGACATCTACGCCGAAGCTCATGCCACCTGGGAGGTGCGTCTCTTTGCGTCCTGACACCGTTTCGCCGATCGCTGCGCCCACTGCCGACCCGCACGACGAGACTGTTCCGCACACCCACCCCGAGCCGGGGGTGGACCCGCATCCGCCGCTCGCGCGGGCCGGCCGGGCGCTGCGCGTCGGCATCGGCGGGCCGGTCGGGTCCGGCAAGACCGCCCTGGTGGCGGCGCTGTGCCGGGCGTTCGCCGACGAGCTGCGCCTCGGTGTGGTCACCAACGACATCTACACGACCGAGGACGCGGACTTCCTCAAGCGGGCCGGCGTGCTGGACCCGAGCAGGATCCGCGCGGTGGAGACCGGGTGCTGCCCGCACACCGCCATCCGCGACGACATCGGGGCCAACCTCGACGCCGTGGACGAGCTGGCCGAGGCGGTTGGCCCGTTGGACCTGGTGCTGGTCGAGAGCGGCGGGGACAACCTGACCGCCACGTTCAGCCGGGGCCTGGTGGACCGGCAGATCTTCGTGGTCGACGTGGCCGGCGGGGACAAGGTGCCCCGCAAGGGCGGCCCCGGGGTCACCTCCGCCGACCTGCTCGTGATCAACAAGACCGACCTGGCGCCCATGGTCGGCGCGGACCTGGCCGTCATGGACCGGGACGCGCGGGCCCGGCGCGGCGACCTGCCGACCGTGTTCCTGTCGATCGTCGGGGACCCGACGGCCGGTCGGGTCGCCGACTGGATCCGCCACGAGCTGGCCCACCACGCGGCCCTGCACCCGATCGCCGCGCAGGCCGGCCCGGTCTGATGCGCGCGTTCGCCCGGGTGGTGGCCCGCGCCGACGGCCGGGGCGGCACGACCCTGACGGAGCTGCGCGGCGAGACGCCGCTGCTGCTGCGCCAGACGCCCGGGGACGGTCGCGTCGTGACCGTGTACGTGGTGGGCGGGGCGGCCGGCCCGCTCGCCGGCGACGACCTGCGGCTGGAGATCGACGTGGGGCCGGGCGCGGCGGTGCGGGTGCACAGCGTCGCCGCCTCGGTGGCCCTGCCCGGCCGGCCCGGCGCCGTGTCGCGGATGGCGGTACGCGCCGTGGTGCACGACGGCGGCGCACTGCACTGGCTGCCCGAGCAACTGGTCGCGGCGGCCGGCTGCGCGCACCTCGCCGAGTCCCGCATCGAGCTGGCCGCGGGCGCGCGGCTGACCTGGCGGGACGAGGTGATCTGCGGCCGGTACGGCGAAACGCCGGGCGCCGCCGTCGTGCACACCCGGGTCGACTACGACGGCCGGCCGCTGCTGCGCCAGTCCCTGGCGGTGGGGCCGGGTGCGCCCGGCTGGGCCGGCCCGGCGGTGCTCGGCGGCGCGTCGGCCACCGGGTCGCTGCTGGTGGTGGACCCGTCGCGCCCCGCCGAGCCCGCGATGGTCGAGGGCACGCTCGCGCGGCTGCCCCTGGCCGGTGGTCCGGCGACGCTGTGGAGCGCCACCGCGCCCGACGCACACACCCTGCGCGCCCACCTCGACGCGGGGGTGGGCGCGAGCGTCCAGGGCTGATCCCGTTAGGAAGGGCCCCTTCTTCTACACCAGGCGTTAGGAGGGGGCCCTTCCTTGAACCCTCTGGTCATGGCCTGAACCCCGACGCCGTTATGCGGCATCTCGGCCCCGCCGGATCGGAATGCTCCTAGTCTCCGAAGGTGCGATCGTCGGTCGCCGGAGGGCTCACAGGAGGCCGTGATGAGTGGAAATGCTCGACCCGAGGGCATCAGTCCGACAGCCGTGGAGGGCGCTCCCGGGCTGTGGCGCGTCGACCTTCAGCGGCACGATCTCAGCATCGAGGGCCGGGAGGTCGTGCAGAGCCGGGTGGAGTTCACGCCGGACTCGCCGCCGTTCAAGCACTTCCACCCCGGCGAGGAGATCATCTGTGTGCTCCAGGGGTCGCTGGAGTACACCCTCGACGGTCAGCCGCCGGTGGTGTGCAACGTCGGTGACGCCCTGACCGTGCCGTACGGGGTCCACCACCAGGCCCGCAACGTCGGCGACGGGGTGGCCGTCGAGTTGGCCACGTACGTCGTCGAGAAGGGCAAGCCGCTGCTCACCAAGGTGGAGTGAGCCCGACGTCAGCGGCGCGGCCCGGCCGCCTCGGCGTGGTCGCGGCGACCGGCCGGGTCGAGGCGGGCGATCAGCTCGGCGAGGTCGTCGAGCAGGGCGCTGTCGGCCGGTACGCCCACCTCGGCGAGGCTGGCCCGGACCCGCTCGTCGAGGCGGGCGTGCTCGCGGCGGCCGCGGGCAGTCAGGTAGGCCCGGATCCGTCGGCGGTCCAGCACGTCGATCCGCCGGAACACGAGGTTACGGTCGACGAGTTGGTCGACCAGCTTGGTGAGCGTGCCCGGCGGCAGCGAGGCTTCGGCGGACACCTCGCTCATCGGGTGGCCCTGACCGTCGGCGAGCAGGCAGAGCACCCGCCACGCCTCGGTGGTCAGCTCGTCGTCGGCCAGGACGGCGGCCAACCGGCGGGAGAGCAGCCGTTCGGCGCGGGTGAGCGAGCGCAGCAGGTCGGCTGGCGCCCCGGGCACGTCTGACATGGAACTCCCTGGGCCGGTGGGCCCTGTCATGGTAGCGAGTCGTCCCGGTCCGTGGTGAACTCTGGTCTTCCGACCTGGGCCGGGCAATCATGTGCTCATGTCCGCGCCGGCACCGCCGTGGCTCACCGTCGATCGGGCCGTGGTCAGCATCGCGCTGGTGTACCCGATGCGCGGGCCGGCGGGAATGTTCGGCCCGACCTGCGAACTCTGCGCCCAGCTCGCGGTCGAGGAGATCAACGCCTGCGGCGGGGTGCTGGGCCGGGAGGTACGGCTGGTGCCGGTCGACGGTGGCGCCCCGCCCGCCGAGGTGGCCGCCGAGGTCGAGGCGCTGGTGTCGGTGGGGGCCGTGCAGGGCGTGACCGGTTGGCACATCTCCTCGGTACGGCAGGCGCTCGCGCCCCGGGTCGCCCACCGCGTGCCGTACGTCTACACCGCGCTGTACGAGGGCGGTGAGCGTACCGAGGGGGTCTATCTGACCAGCGAGACGCCGGACGCCCAGTTGTGGCCCGCCATGCG
Organism: Micromonospora sp. NPDC049801; assembly: GCF_040656575.1. Classification (NCBI taxonomy): domain Bacteria; kingdom Bacillati; phylum Actinomycetota; class Actinomycetes; order Micromonosporales; family Micromonosporaceae; genus Micromonospora; species Micromonospora sp. NPDC049801. The sequence continues at coordinate 73,099 of NZ_JBFAMS010000001.1, forward strand.
GCTGCTCGCGGGCGAGCAGGGCGTGCGCCGTTGGTTCGTGGTCGGCAACGACTACGTGTGGCCGCGGCGTACCGCGCGGGCGGCCCAGCGGTACGCGTTGCGCGGCGGCGGTCGGGTGGTGGGGCAGGCGTTCCTGCCGTTGGAGACGCACGACTTCGACGAGGTGCTGCGCCAGATCGAGCGCAGCGAGGCCGACGCGGTGGTGATGCTGCTCGTCGGCGCGGACGCGGTGCGGTTCAACCGGGCGTTCGGGCGGGCCGGGATGGACCAGCGTTGCCTGCGCCTGAGCACGTTGATGGACGAGAACATGCTGCTGGCCAGTGGCGTGGGCGCGACGCGGCGGCTCTACAGCACGGCGGGCTTCTTCGCCGGTCTGGTGACGCAGGAGAACCTGGACTTCCATGGCGAGTTCGCCCGCCGGTTCGGGGTGGAGGCACCGCCGCTGGGCAGTCTGGGGGAGTCCTGCTACGAGGGTGTGATGCTGCTCGCCGCCCTGATCGCGCAGGCCCGCACCCTCGACGTACGGGCGATCGAGACGGCTGCCGACTCGGTGGCGTACCACGGGCCGCGCGGTCGGCTGCGGCTGCGTCGGCGGCACGTGCGCCAGCGGATCTACCTCGCCGAGGCCGACGGTCTCGACTTCACCGTGCTCGCCCAGCTCTGACCGACCGTCCGGACCCTTGACAGGTCCACCCGGCCCGACCCTAAGATACTTCCTGCGTGAAGGATCTGGCTCGGGGCCGGATACCGCGATTGTGTCCACCGTCGGCGGAAATCTGTCCGCCGACCATTGTGGTGGCCCTTTCCTCAGCCGAATTAATCAGTGCCGGCATCGTCTGTGAAGGCGATGTCGGCCATTGTGGCGTGCGCCCTCTCCAGGTGCCGGGGAAACAGTCAATTAAGGACTGGGAAACACTCACGCAATCATGCCGGTCGACGCTTTGCGTGCCCGTACCCGATGCGATGACCACCGGCGACGTCCACCCGTCGACCTCGGCATCGCCAAGTTCAGCTCCACCGGACCGCACCGACCGTCCTTTCGCTACTTGAGTGCACCGCAGGGAGATTAGATGTCACTTCTTTGGGGCCGCCGCATCCTGGCGGGTGCCATGACCCTCGTCGCCGCGGCCGCCATGACCGCGTGCGGCAGCAAGACCAATGACGAGGGCGGCACGGCCGGCGTCACCGCCGACGTCTCCGGCGACACCGTCAAGGTGGGCCTGCTCAACTCGCTCTCCGGCACCATGGCGATCAGCGAGGTCACCGTCCGCGACTCGATCATGCTCGCCGTCGAGGAGATCAACGCGGCCGGTGGGGTCCTCGGCAAGAAGATCCAGCCGGTCGGCGAGGACGGCGCGTCGGACTGGCCCACCTTCGCCGAGAAGGCCGAGAAGCTCATCTCCGAGGACCGGGTCGCCGCCGTCTTCGGCTGCTGGACGTCGGCCAGCCGCAAGGCGGTCAAGCCGGTGTTCGAGAAGAACAAGGCGCTGCTGTTCTATCCGGTGCAGTACGAGGGCCTGGAACAGTCGCCCTACATCTTCTACACGGGCGCGACGACCAACCAGCAGATCGTCCCCGGGCTCGACTACCTCAAGTCCCAGGGAACGAAGTCGGTCTACCTGGTCGGCAGCGACTACGTGTTCCCGCGAACGGCCAACAAAATCATCAAGGCGTACGCGGCGGCGAACGGGATGACCGTGGTCGGCGAGGATTACGCGCCGCTCGGGTCCACCGAATTCGGCACGATCGTCAACAAGGTCAAGTCGTCCGGCGCGAAGGCGGTCTTCAACACCCTCAACGGTGACAGCAACGTGGCCTTCTTCAAGGAGTACAAGTCGGCCGGGCTGACCGCCGCCGCCATGCCGGTGGTGTCGGTGTCCATCGCCGAGGAGGAGGTCAAGGGCATCGGCACCCAGTACCTGGAGGGTCAGCTGACCGCCTGGAACTACTACCAGACCACGCCCGGCGCGGCGAACAGCAAGTTCGTGGCCGCGTACAAGGCGAAGTACGGCGCGGACAAGCCGACGAGCGACCCGATGGAAGCCGCCTACGTCAGCGTCTACCTGTGGAAGGCGATGGTCGAGAAGGCCGGCGCGTTCGACGTCGAGAAGGTCCGCGGCGCGTCCGACGGGATCACCTTCGACGCGCCGGAGGGCCTGGTCACCGTCGACGGCAAGACCCAGCACATCGCCAAGACCGCCCGCATCGGCAAGATCGGCGCGGACGGCCTGATCACCGAGGTGTGGAACTCCGGCAAGCCGGTCGCGCCGGACCCGTACCTCAAGACCTACCCGTGGGCGAGCGGCCTGAGCTGACGACGCCGGCCCGGGCGGGTGGCGCGACGACGCGCCCCCGCCCGGGCCCCCCGACCAGCAGTACGGAGTACCCACCGTGACAGTCCTCTTCGGTCAACTCTTCACCGGCATCAGCATCGGCGCGGTGCTGCTGCTCATCGCGCTCGGGCTGGCGCTGACCTTCGGCCAGATGAACGTGATCAACATGGCCCACGGCGAGTTCATCATGGCCGGCGCCTACACCACGTACGTGTTGCAACAGAGCATCAGCGGGGCCGGTGTCTCCCTGCTGGTGGCGTTGCCGGTGGCGTTCGTGGTCGCCGGCACGATGGGTGTGCTGCTGGAGATCCTGCTGATCCGTCGGCTCTACGCCCGCCCGCTGGACACCCTGCTGGTCACCTGGGGCGTGTCCCTGATGCTGCAGCAACTCGCGCGGGACGTCTTCGGCAGCCCGAACGTGCAGACCCGCGCGCCGGACCTGCTCACCGGCAACGTGGCGTTGCCCGGCGGGCTGACCGTCGCCAACAACCGGCTGTTCATCCTGGCCCTGGCGCTGGCCGCCGTCGCCGCGCTCACCCTGGCGCTGCGGCTCACCCCGTTGGGGCGTCGGATCCGCGCGGTGGTGCAGAACCGCGACCTCGCCGCGGTGTCCGGTATCCCCACCGCCCGGGTCGACCGGACGACGTTCTTCGTCGGCTCCGGCCTGGCCGGGCTCGCCGGGGTGGCGCTCACCCTCCTCGGCCCGATCGGCCCGACCATGGGCACCAACCTGATCATCGACGCCTTCCTGGTCGTCGTGGTCGGCGGGATCGGCCAGCTCAAGGGCAGCGTGATCGTCGCCTTCGCCCTCGGCGTGCTCCAGGCCACCGGGGAGTACCTCACCACCCTCAGCGTCGCCAAGGTGATCGTCTTCGTGGCGATCGTCGCGTTCCTCCAGTGGCGGCCACAGGGCCTGTTCACCCTGCGGACCAGGAGCCTCGCATGACCGCCGTGACACCCGCGCCGCCGAGCACCGTCGGCACACCGGCCCCGGCCGACGCCGTGCCACCGAGACGGCCCGGTGGCCGCTCGCGGCTGCGCACGCTGGCCGGGTTCGCGTTCGGCGCGGCGCTGCTGTTCGCCGTCGCGCCGCTGGCGCTGTCGGACTTCCGGCTGGCCCTGCTCGCCAAGTACCTCTGCGTCGCCATGGTGGCCGTCGGCATCGGCATCGCCTGGGGTCGGGGCGGCATGCTCACCCTCGGCCAGGGCGTCTTCTTCGGCCTCGGCGGCTACGCGATGGCCATGCACCTCAAGCTCGCCGACGCGGGTCCCGGTGGGATGCCCGACTTCATGCAGCTGTACGGGCAGCTCGACGAACTGCCCGTGTGGTGGCGGCCGTTCGCCAGCCCGTGGTTCGCGTTGCCCGCCACGGTGCTGCTGCCGATGGCCGTCGCCTTCGGGCTCGGCTCGCTGGTGTTCCGTCGCCGCGTGCGGGGCGCGTACTTCGCCATCCTCAGCCAGGCCCTCGCCGCCGCCATGGTGATCCTGCTGATCGGTCAGCAGGGGACCACGGGCGGCACCAACGGGCTCACCGACATCCAGGGCTTCTTCGGTTACGACCTCGACGACCCGGTCAACCAGCGGATGGTCTACTTCATCATCGCCGGCATTCTGTTGGCGCTGCTCGCCCTGGCCCGCCAGCTCATGCACAGCCGCTACGGCGAACTGCTGGTGGCGGTGCGCGACGGCGAGGAGCGGGTCCGCTTCCTCGGCTACGACCCGGCGTCGGTCAAACTCGTCGCCTACGTGGTGGCGGCCGGCATGGCAGGCCTCGCCGGCGCGCTGTTCGTGCCGGCGGTGGGCATCATCTCGCCCGCCCTGATCGGCATCGTCCCGTCGATCGAGTTCGTCATCGGGGTCGCGGTGGGCGGTCGCGCCACGCTGCTCGGGCCGGTGCTCGGCGCGGTCGCGGTGGCCTGGGCGCGTACCGCCCTCTCCGAACGGTTCCCGGGCACCTGGACGTACCTTCAGGGTCTGCTCTTCGTGGTGGTGGTGGCGTTCCTTCCCGGCGGCCTGGCGTCGCTGTGGGCGCTGGCCCGTCGCCGCGACGCGGACCCCGCGTCGAGCCGGCGCGGGTGGTTCCCGCTGGCCCGGCGACGCGCCGACCGGGCGGAGGTGGAAGTGGCATGAGCGACGACCGACTGGACGGGTTGTCCGTCCGTGACGTGCGGGTCAGCTTCGACGGTTTCACCGCGGTCGACGGCGTCTCGCTGGAGGTGCCCGCCGGGGACATCCGGTTCCTGATCGGGCCGAACGGCGCGGGCAAGACCACCCTCGTGGACGCGATCACCGGCCTGGTGCGGGCCACCGGATCGGTGTGCTTCGGGGATCAGGAGCTGCTGGGTCGGCCCGTGCACCGGATCAGCCGCCTCGGTGTCGGACGGACGTTCCAGACGTCGACGATCTTCGAGGAGCTGTCGGTCGTGCAGAACCTCGACATCGCGGCCGGCGCGCGCCGGAGCTGGGCCACCCTGGCCCGGCGACGGCGGGGCATCCCCGACGAGGTGGCCGCCGCGCTGGACACCATCGGGCTGACCGGCCGGGCCGACCAGCTCGCCGGCACGCTCGCGCACGGCCAGAAGCAGTGGTTGGAGATCGGCATGCTGCTGGTGCAGGACGCCCGGCTGCTGCTGCTCGACGAGCCGGTCGCCGGGATGAGCCACGAGGAGCGCGACGCCACCGGCGCCCTGTTGGAGACGGTGAGCCGCGACCGCACGGTCGTGGTGATTGAGCACGACATGGACTTCCTGCGGCGCTTCGCGCGCAGCGTGACCGTGCTGCACGCGGGCAAGGTGCTCAGTGAGGGCACGGTGGCGCAGGTCCAGGCGGACCCGCGCGTGCAGGAGGTCTACCTTGGCCACTCGGTCGACGCCGGGTCGGTCCCCAGTCCTTCGGAGGCATGATGCTGACCCTGCGTGGGGTGCACGCCGGTTACGGACGTTCCCGGGTGCTGCACGGGGTGGACCTCGCCGTCCCGCCGGACGGGGTGGCCGCGGTGCTCGGGCACAACGGCGCCGGCAAGAGCACCCTGCTGCGGGTCGCGGCGGGCCTGCTGCGCCCGACCGCCGGGGTGGTCGAGCTGGACGGCGAGGACGTCACCCGGCTCGCGCCGCACGAGCGGGTGGCGCGCGGGATGGCGTACGTGCCGCAGGGCCAGCAGTGCTTCCCGCACCTCACGGCGGCGGAGAACCTGCGCCTGGTCGCCGACGGCCGGCGCGACGGCGCGGTGGCCACGGCGGAGGTGCTGGACCTCTTCCCGGCGCTGCGCCCGTTGCTGCGGCGGCGGGCGGGGCTGCTCTCCGGCGGACAGCGTCAGCAGCTCGCCATCGCCCGCGCGTTGATCACCCGGCCGCGGCTGCTCATGCTCGACGAGCCGACCGAGGGCATCCAGCCGTCGGTGGTCGCCGAGATCCAGGAGCGGATCGTCGAGCTGACCCGGCAGACCGGCTTCAGTGTGCTGCTCGTCGAGCAGCACCTCGGCTTCGCGCTGCGGGTGGCGAACCGCTACCACGTCCTCGAATCCGGCCGGGTCACCTCGCACGGCGATGGGGGAGTCACGGCGGAGCGGGAGGTACGCGCGGCCCTGGCGGTCTGAGCCGGCTCGGGCCGGAGCGTGCCCCGGCGGCACCCTCCGGTTCGTAGAATCCCTGCCATGGCGCAGATCGTCGAGTTACTGGCCTCGCCCGTGCACCGCTTCCTGGGCCGGCCCAGCGACGGTCCGGCACCCGCGCCCCCCGGCGAGCTGGTCGACGCCGTCCAGATCCGGGCCGGCCTCGGCATCGTCGGCGACCGCTACTTCGGCAAAGCGGCACACCGCGACGCCAGCGTCACGGTGATCGCCCAGGAGTCGCTGCCGGCCGGCATCGGGCTGGCGCAGGTCCGCCGCAACATCCTCACCGCCGGCCTCGCCGTGGACGAGCTGATCGGCCGGGTGCTGGTGCTCGACTCCGGCGACGGCCCAGTCGGCCTGCGGGTGAACCGGGCCGCGCGCCCCTGCGCCTGGATGGACGTCACGGTCGGCCCGGGGGCCTGGAAGGCGCTGCGCACCACGGGCGGCGTCCGCTGCACCCCCCTGCACGACGGCGTGCTGCGGATCGGCCCGGTCACCGCCACCGTTAGCTGACCGGCGCTCAGACCTGGCTGATGTGCGCGGCGAGCACCCGCCACCCGTGCGGGTCGTCGTGCACCCAGGTGCGGGTGTAGCGCAGGCGCGCGCTGAACGGCGCGCCGTCGAACATCCCGGCGACCCGGGCCAGGCAGAACGTCACCCCGGTCGACCCGACGACGAGCAGGTCCAACTCCTCCTCGGTCAGCTCCTCGACGACCGAGGTCCGGTCCCGGTACGCGGCGAGATCTTCCGCCTTGGTGTGCTTTCGGCCGTCGGGGCCGATCGCGATCAGTTGGTCGACCAGCAACTGGTCGAGGGCGGCGGCGTCACCGGCCCGCTGCGCGGCCTGCAGGGTGCGTTCAGCGTCGAGTAGCTCCGCCTCGCGTGCGCTGTCCGGCATGGCGCCGTCCTCCCGGTCTCCCACTCCCGGCGTCACCGTCCGGACTGACCGCATTGTGGCAGGCCGACCCGTCGGGACGTGGGGCATCGGCGCGGCGGCGCGCCCGCCCGTGTCGGGGAATCGCCGACAGCAGCCTGATTCATCCCGAATACTGGCTTTATGCCACGGAAGGTGATGCCGCATGAGTGCCTCTGACACGTCCGGTCAGCAGGCGGGGCTGCCCACCATCGTGCTCGTGCACGGGGCCTTCGCCGACTCGTCGAGCTGGAACGGGGTGATCGCCAACCTCAAGCGCCGGGGCTATCCGGCCATCGCCGTCGCCAACCCGCTGCGCGATGTGCAGGGGGACGCGGCGTACGCCCGCTCCGTCGTGGACAACGTCGACGGTCCGGTCGTGATGGTCGCGCACTCGTACGGCGGACTGGTGATCACCGAGGCCGCGGACGGCGCGGCCAACGTGAAAGCCCTGGTGTACGTCGCCAGCATCAGCCCGGACGTCGGCGAGAGCGTGGTCGACCTGGTCATGAAGTACCCCGGCAGTCAGCTCGTCACGTCCATCGAGATGGTGCCCTACCCCCTGCCCGACGGTGGGACGGCCATGGACCAGTACATCAAGCAGGACGTGTTCCCGGAGGTGTTCGCCGCCGACGTCGACCCCGAGCTCGCCGAGCTGATGGCGGTCACCCAGCGGCCGGCCTCCGCGATGGCCCAGACCGGGTCCGTGAAAAAGGCGGCCTGGAAGACCATCCCGTCGTGGACCCTGATCAGCACGCAGGACCAGGGCATCCCGCCGGACCTGCAACGCTTCCTGGCCCAGCGGGCCGGGTCCACCGTGGTCGAGGTCGACGGGTCGCACGCCGTGGCGGTCTCGCAACCAGGCCCGGTCGCCGACTTCATCGACACCGCCGCCCGCGCCACCATGGGCTAGCTCGGACGGCGGTGCGTACTAGGCTTCGTGCCATGGCGGACCAGGACCGTCCGGGCGCGCACGCCACCGGAGCGACGCGACCGGTCGAGACGGTCGTCCGGGAGATCCTCGCGGTGGTCCCGGCCGGGTGCACCTGGCTGGTGCCGGTGCCCGACGCCCACCGAGCCGTCGCCGACTGGCGGATCGCGGCCACCAGTGGGCAGAGCCAGGACATCTACGGTCGGGGCGTCGACCGCGTCGGCGCCTGCCTCAGCGAGTTGTACCCCACCATGGTCGGCGGGCCGCTCTGGCAGCTCTACGAACGGGTGTTCAGCACCGGGCCGTCGGGCCGCCTGGCCGACTTCCGGTACGTCCAGAGTCGTACCGGGGTCGTCGCCGACTCGCTGTTCGACGTCGAGGTGCACCGGGTCCTCGGCGGCCTGCTGGTGTCCTGGCAGCGGCTCGACGAGGACCGTCGTCGCCTGGACCGCACCGAGCTGCTGGGCAGCCTCGGCTGGGCCGAGTACGACCTGGCCAGCGGGATCAGTCAATGGTCACCCGGCATGTACCGCGTCTTCGACCGGGATCCCGCGCTCGGGCCGCTGTCGCGCGCCGAGCAGGCAGCCGCCCTGTTACCCGACGACTACCTGCTGCGCGAGGCGGCGTGGCAGACGTTGGACGGCGGGGAGTCCTCCGACGTGACGGTCCGGTTCCAGACGACCGGCGGGGTGCGGCACCTGCGGATCCTCTCCGACGTGTCCCGGGACGCGGACGGCGTACCGCTGAAGATCCACGCCGTGGTGCAGGACGTGACCGCCCGGGTGAACTCGCGTACCGCCATCGAACGGCTCAACGACCAGTTGCGGACGCGGGAGCTGACCGCGCTGGCCGAGCACCGGCTCGCCGGGCAGTTGCAGAACCTCATCCAGCCGGTGCCCCGCGAGACGTTCGCCCTGCCCGGCATCGAGGCGGTGGTCAACTACCTGCCGGCCGAGAGCACCGCGCAGGTCGGCGGTGACTGGTACCACGCGCAGGCCCAGCCGGACGGCACGGTCGTGCTCGCCGTCGGCGACGTCGCCGGTCACGGCCTGGACGCGGCGAGCGGAATGGCGCACCTGCGCTTCGCCCTGGTTTCCTGGCTGTCGATCGGCATCGGGGACCCGTCGGTGCTGCTCGGGCACCTCAACCGGCTCTGCGGTCAGCTCTCGATCACCGCCACCGCGGTGGTCGCCGTGTACGACCCGGCCACCCGGGCGCTCTGCTGGGGCCGGGCCGGGCACCTGGCGCCGCTGCTGTCCCGAGCCGGTCGGACCGACCCGCTCGAAAGCCCGCCGGGTCTGCTGCTGGGCGCCATGGTCGACTCGACGTACCCGGTGCTCACCGCGCGACTGCGCCCCGACGACCTCGTGCTGTTCTACACCGACGGCCTGGTCGAGCGCCGGGAGCCCGGGCAGGACCGGTTGCGGCAGGTGAGCGCCACCCTGTCCGCGCTCAGCGCGACGCCGGGGGAGCAGACCCTCGCCCGGCTGCGGAATCTGCTGCACCACCCCAGCCCGGACGACGACACGTGCACCCTGGCCGTCCGCGTGCTGCCCTGATCCGCGCCCGGCTCACCGCGACAGCCGGATCCGGACCACGGTGCCCGCACCGGCGGTGAACACCCGTACCTCGTCGCAGATCCGCTCGACGATGGCCAGCCCGCGACCGCGTACCGCGTTGGCGGCGGGCATCTCCCGGCCGAGCGTCCGCGCCGGGCCCTGGTCGACGACGTCGCAGAACACCTGGTCGCCCTCGGCCCAGAGCCGGACCCGGCCGCCACCGGTGGTGTGCTGCAACGTGTTGGTCGCCAGCTCGCTGACCGCGAGCGCCAGCAACTCCACCCGCTCGGCCGACAGGCCCCGCGCCGTGGCGCCCTGGCAGACGAACGTGCGCAGCGCCCGCAGGTCGGCCGCCACCTCGTACGCCATCGTGTCGGTGCGCGGGGCCGACGGCGGCTCCTCGGCCACCGCGTGCGCGTTGGGTCGGTCGGCCGCCATCAGCCCGCCAGCCGCGGGTCGTCGGCGGGCGGACGCAGCAGGTTGCCCACGCCGGTGATGTCGAGGACCGCCGCGACCGGACCGGAGGCGTTGACCGCGTACAGGTGCCGGCCGTCGGCGCGCGCCGCCTGGTGGGCGGTCACCAGGCCGTGCAGGCCGGTGGAGTCGAGGAACCGCAGCCCGCCGACGTCGACCACCACCACCGCGGCGGCGCGTACCGCCGCGGACAGCACGGTCGTCAGCTCGGGCTGGGCCGCCAGGTCGCACTCACCGGTCAGCGTGACCACGATTCGCCCGGCTGCCGTGGACGTGCGGGCCTCGAAGTGCGCCATCGGACAGCAGCACCCTTTCTCGTCGCGTCGGCCGTTGTCGGGACATCATGTCATCCGATGGCCGGTCGGCCGTGTCCTCCGTTCGGCGGTTGATCAAGAAGGTGCGGCCACTGTGCGACGGCGGACGGGTCAGGACCCCGAGTCGTCCGCGACGGACCCGCTCAGCTCGCGTCACCGCGCGTCCCGCTACGGGCGGATGTCCAGTGCGCCGATCAGGTCGTCGCGCAGGGTGAACCGGTACCGCAGCTCGACCGGGCTGCCCGGGAAGTCGCCCGACAGCCGTGTGAGAACCAGGTAGGAGTCGCCCGCCTGGGGCGTGACCCGCACCGGTTCGGCGGTGTACGAGTACTGCGCCATCGAGCGCTCCCGCCAGGAGCGGATGGACGGACGGCCGTCGTACAGCCGGTCCTCGTCGGCCACGCTCGCCGTGTCCGCGAAGCAGGCGACGAAGGCGTCCACGTCCCCGTCGCCGACGGCCCGGAAGTACCTGTCGATCACGTCGGGCAGGTCGACCGCCATCTGCTCCTCCTGCGGCCCGGGCCGCCCGTCGGGGCGGCCGCCGTGGTCCCGGTCCGACCTCACGGTACGAGACACGGCGGGTGGGGCGCGGCGCAACCGGCAGAACCGCCGGGCCAGCGCCTCCCGGGGTTTGTCGCCGTCCGGCCCGGGTAGCCACGCGTTCCGGCGACGGAAGGGGCGGGTCCATGGCCGAACTGGCGTTCGTCGACAAGGTGGCGGCACGGGCGGGTATTCCGCCGGCCGAGGCACGCCCGCTGACCGAGGCCGTGCTGCGCACGCTCACCGAGCGTCTCAGCGGGGGCGAGGCCACCGCGCTCGCCCCGCACGTGGCCGACGAGCTGAGTCCGCTGCTGGTCAAGGCCGCCGAACCGCCCGAGACATTCGGGTACGACGAGTTCCTGCGCCGCGTCGCCGATCGCGCCGGCACGGACCGGGCCGGGGCCGAGCGGGGCGTACGGGCGGTCTTCGAGACGATGCACCGGGTGGTCGGGCACCGGGAGTTCTCCGATGCCCTGTCCCAGCTCCCGGCGGAACTGCGGGCACTGGCGCAGCCGCTGCCGCACGGCCCCTGACCGACGCGCGCCTGATGCGTCGGTGACCGTTCGGTCCCTGGCGTGTCGCCACGACACCGGATCTACTGTGCGTAACCGATCGAACGCGCAGTGGCGGTTGTCCCCGCGCCCGTCCGCCGGGTCGTCGCCGCTCCGATCCGAGGAGCGTCCCCTTGGCGTCCATGGTGTCCCCGCGTCCCCTGCTGACCGCAGTGACGACAGTCGTCGCGCTGATCACCCTCGCTCCCGCTCCCGCCGTGGCGTCCCCGCACAGCTATCGGGTCGTCGACCTCGGCACCCTGAGCGGGGGTGACGGCGCTGCGACGGCGATGAACGATCGCGGCGACATCGTCGGCTGGAGCACCGTCGCCGGCGGCGCCCGGCACGCCGTGCTGTGGCGACACGGCGTCATCACCGACCTGGGCGTGCTGCCCGGTGACACCGATTCCAGCGCCGTGGACGTCAACGAGTTCGGTGACGTGGCGATCACCTCGTTCGGCTCGGACTACCTGACCCGCGCGGTGCTCTGGCGCGACGGCCACCTCCGTGACCTGGGCACCCTGGGCGGGGAGAACAGCGTGGCGATCGGCGTCAACGACCGGCGGCAGGTGCTCGGCACCAGCGAACCGGCCGGCGACATGCCGCACCGTTTCCTGTGGCGCGACGGCGTCTTCACCGACCTGGGTCGGGAGTACTTCTACGAGTTCACCGCCGACTTCAACAACGCGGGCGACGTGGTGGGCGGGTTCAACGTGCCGCCGCAGGACTACCCGTGCACCTGCGTCGGTGGCCGGCTGCGCGACGGCGTCTTCACCCAGATCGGCAGCGAGGCGCTCGGGGTCAACAACCGGGGTCAGGTGGTGGGGGCGGCGAACGGGCGGGCGTTCCGCTGGCAGAACGGGACACTCACCGACCTCGGCACGCTCGGCGGCGACTGGAGCCGCGCCACCGCGATAAACGACCGCGGTGAGGTGGTGGGCCAGAGCGCCACCACCACCGCCGCGTGGCACCCGTTCCTCTGGCGCAACGGGTTGATGACCGACCTGACCACCCGGGGCGTGGGGGAGACCGACTGGATCGAGGACATCAACATCCGGGGCCAGCTCGTCGGCGCCCGGGGGAACCGGCCGGTGCTGTTCCGCTGAGCGGAGATCTTCGCGCTGTGGACGTGTGGGCGTGGCCTGACTACCCGGGCGTCAGCGGCGGCCGCGACGAGCCGGCCGGCGGTTGGCTCCGCCGCGTTGCCGCGGGGCGCCGCCGCCGTGTGGACGTGCGGCGCCGCCGCGCGGGCGGGCCGCTCCGCCGGTCGGCCGTGCCGCCGGGCGACGGCGGGCCGCCACGACGATGAGCGTGCCCACCACGGCGACGATGACGACGGGGATCACCCAGGACGGGAGCCCGCGCTCCTTCGAGGACGACGGCGGCGCGGCGGCGGGCGTCACGGCCGGGTCGAGGGTCGCGGCCGGCACGGCGGACGCCGACGCGGTGCCCTCGGCCTGGGCCAACAGGGCGGGATCGGGGCCGTTCGTCGGCGCCGCCCAACCGGCCGGGGCCGCCGTGCTCGGCCCCTGGTAGTCGAAGGTGACGGTGCCCTTCACGGCCTCACCGTCGGACGCGACCGTGAGGTAACTGGCGGTGTAGCGGCCCTTCGCCGGCCAGTGCGCGACGGTCACCATCGCGGGAAAGCCGGTGTGGTACAGCCGGGGCTCGAAGGTGCCGTTGACCATGAAGTACTCCTGGACCGGCTTGTCCAACCGCTTCGGCTCGCCGTACGACCAGCCGCTGTCCACCCGTGACCCGTTCGGGCCGGTGAGGGTGAAGTGCGCGTTGGCGGCCGGCTTCTCCGTGAAGTACAGCCCGACCCTCTCGAGGGGCTGGCGCACCACGGTGCCGGTCAGCGGCGTGGAGGTCGCCAACTGGCCGTGCGCGGACGCCGGGGCGGCGGGCAGCGCCAGCGACGCGACCACGAGCACGGCCAGCACCGCCAGGGCGCGACGTACGACATTACCGACAGTGACCAGCCTCGATCGCATTCGTTCATCATGGTCATTTCCCCGCCGCCGAACAAGACGTAGAGTTCACCCTCCGACGATCACCTCGACACCCCGTCCCCCTCGCGTCGTTCGGAGTTCACCCGTGTCCGTCCCCGGTTCGCGCCCCACCGCCCGCCTCACCGCCCGCCCCGCCGCCCTGCTGGTCACCGGTCTGCTCACCGCCGTGCTCGCCGCGGGCTGTGGCCAGAACGGCGACCCGTCCGTGGCCGCCCCCTCGACGGCCCCGACAACCGCCGTCGCGCCGACCCCCTCCGTCGCGCCGACCATGGCGGGCAGCCCCACTCCCACCCCCGCGGCCAGTACCCCCGCCGCCGTCGACCGGGAGATCACCGTGACCATCGCCAAGCGACGGATCACCCCGCCGACGGGCCGGGTGACCGTGAACAAGGGCCAGTCGGTCCGGATCACGGTCACCTCGGACGTCGCCGACGAGCTGCACGTGCACGGCTACGACCTGGGCGCCCGCCTCCCGGCCGGCACACCGGGCTCGGTGGAGTTCCGGGCCGACAAGACCGGGTTGTTCGAGGTCGAGACGCACGAGACCGAGCTGGTGCTGTTCCAGCTCGTCGTCCGCTGATCTCCGATGTCCGCCGCACCCACGCTGCTGGCGCACGGCGTCGGCGGCCGTCAGGACCTCCCGATCACGCTGCCCGAGCTCGTCGTTGCCGCCGCTCTGACCCTGGTCGTCACGTTCGTCGCGCTGGGCGTGCTCTGGCGGGAGCCACGCCTGGACCGTGATGCCTCAGGTGGTCGGCCGGTGCCGGACCGGCTGGCCCGCCTCGTCGACGCCCCCACGTTCCGGTGGGCGCTGCGCGTACTGGGCCTGCTCGGCGCCGGCTGGTTCGGTGTCGGCCTGCTCGCCGGGCCGGACACCCCGGAGAACCCGACGGCCGGAGTGCTCTACGTGCTCCTCTGGGTCGGTCTGGTGCCCGTCTCGCTGCTGTTCGGTCCGGTGTGGCGGGCGGTTAACCCGCTGCGTACCGTGCATCTGCTCGGCGCGCTGGCGGCCCGGCGCGACCCGGCGCGCGGCGTCCGTGAACTGCCGGCCGGTCTGGGCCTCTGGCCCGCCGCGCTCACCCTCTTCGGGTTCGTCTGGCTCGAACTGGTCGCGCCGGACCGGGCCACGCTGCCGGTCATCACCGCGTGGCTGGCCGGGTACGCCGTGGTGATGCTGGCCGGCGCCGTGGTGTTCGGCGCGGCGTGGTTCGACCGGGCCGACCCGTTCGAGGTCTACAGCGCGCTCGTCGGCCAGCTCGCTCCGATCGGCCGGGCCGCCGACGGTGTGCTGGTGTGGCGCAACCCGCTCGACGGGATCGCCGGGCTGCGGCCCCGCCCCGGGCTGGTCGCCGTGGTGATCGTGCTGCTCGGCTCGACGATGTTCGACAGCCTCTCCAACGCGCCGGTCTGGCTGCGCTTCGCCCAGGAGAACGGGCTGCCTCCGGTGGTCACCGGCAGCGCGGGACTGGTCCTGGTGATCGGGGCGGTCGCCGTGGCGTACCTCGCCGCCACGGGCGTCGCGGCCCGCGTCGGCCGCACCGAGCCGGCGGACGCCGGCGCGGTCGGGGCGCGGCGCGTACCGGGCGAGATCGCGCACTCGATCGTCCCCATCGCGGTGGGTTACGTGGTGGCGCACTACTACTCGCTGTTGATCCTGGAGGGTCAGCGCACCCTCGCCCTGCTCTCCGACCCCCGCCACACCGGCGCGGACGTCTTCGGCACCGCCGGCTGGGAACCGCACACCGCGTTGGTGACCCCGTCCGGGGTGGCCAATCTTCAGATCACCGTCATCGTCGTCGGGCACCTGCTCGGCACGCTGCTCGCCCACGACCGCGCCCTGTACCTGTTCCCCCGGGCGCGGGCGGTCGCCGGTCAGCTTCCGCTGCTCGCGCTGATGGTCGCCTACACCGTCGCCGGCCTGCTGCTGCTCTACGCCGGTTAGGCCGAGGGTCAAAGCCCCTGGCCGGCCTGCCGAGGGTCCGGACGGCGACCGGCCGCTTCGGCCGCTGGTGGCGCGTCGCTCGCGGGCCCGTGGTCCGGCCGGATCGGAGCCACCCGCTCCAATGAGCGTGATGCCGGTGAGTCATCTTGATGACTCACCGGCATCACGCTCAATGTGGTGTCCGCCGTCGGCCGCGCCGTCGGCCGTCGGCCGCGCCGTCCGCGCCGTCCGCCGTCGACCCGCAGGGGCGCGGCCCACCGCCGGCCCACCGCCTGGACTCCGCCTCGGCTCGACCGAGGACCTTGACCACCCGGCCTGGGCGCGTCCGCGCCCGCAGACGAGGATGGGCGCGTGGACTCCGCTCTGACGCGCTACCTCGACGATCTCGTGGCCACCGCCCGGGAGGTCCTCGGCGACGATCTCGTCGGCGCGTACGCGGCCGGTTCGGTGGGGCTCGGCGCGTACGAGCCCGGCCGCAGCGACGTGGACGTGGCGCTGGTCTGCGCCGGCCCGCTCACCGACACCGTCAAGCGGACGCTGGTGGCGCGGCTTCGTCACGAGTCCCTGCCCTGTCCGGCGCGCGGGCTGGAACTGGTCGTGTACCGGCGGGCGGTGGCGGCGGCCGGCAGCCCCGAACCCGGCTTCGAGGTCGAGCTGAACACCGGACGCGCCATGCCGTTCCGCCGCACCCTCGACCCGGCCGACCGGCCGAGCGCCGACGGCCGCTTCTGGTACGGGCTGGACCGCAGCATCCTGCGCCAGAGCGGACTGGCGTTGCTCGGTCCGCCGGCGGCCGAGGTCTTCGCCGACCTCGCCCCGGCCGACCTGCGTCGCCTGTTGATCGAGGCGCTGACCTGGTGGCTGGCCCTGCCAACGCCGCCGGACGACCGGCCCGCGCCCGGCACCGAGGACGCCGTGCTCGGCGCCTGCCGCTCGCTGGTGCGGCACCGCGACGGCGTGTGGCTGTCCAAGGTGGACGCCGGTCGGCGGCTCGTCGACACCGGCTATCCCGCGGAGGTCATCCGTCGGGCGATCGCCGCCCGGCACGGCGGTCCACCGCCCACCGGCGCCGAGGCCCGCGCCTTCCAGCAACGGGTACGCGCCGAGATCGCCGGCTGACCTGTGCTCAGCGCACCGGTCGGCTCTGCAATGACGCGAAGAGCAGGTTGAGGCCCTCGGCCATGGTCGGATGCGTGATGATCGCGTCCCGCAGCGCGGTCCATGGCATCCGCGCGAGCATGGCCAACTGCACCGAGGTGATCACCTCACCCGACTCCGGGCCGAGCAGCGCCGAGCCCAGGATCAGGTCGGTGCGGGTGTCGATCACCGCCTTCCACATGCCCCGGGTCTCGCGCAGAGTGCGGGCGCGGGGGATCGCGGCGACCGGCAGGTGGGCCACCTCGACGTCGTATCCGGCAAGGCGCGCGTCGCTCTCGCTGAGACCGACCCGCGCCAGCTCCGGGGTGGTGAAGACGGTGTACGGAACGAGCCGCCCGGACGTACTGCGCCGCTCGCCGGCCAGGTTCGCCCGGATGATCCGGTAGTCGTCGAGCGACACGTGCGTGAACTGCGGGCTGCCCGCGACGTCCCCGGCCGCCCACGTCCGCTCGGCGCTGGTACGCAGATACTCGTCGACCAGCACGAAGCCACGCTCATCGAGCCGGACACCGGCCGCGTCCAGCCCCAGCCCGTCGGTGACCGGCGCCCGGCCGGCCGCCACCAGCACCTCGTCACCGGTCACCACGCTGCCGTCGTCGAGGGTGACCCGGAGCGTCCCGTCGGGGTCGCGGTCGACCCGGGCGACGGCCACGCCGACGCGGACGTCGATGTCGTCCGCGAGGAAGACCCGCATCAGCGCGTCGGCGACATCGGGGTCCTCGCGGCTGAGTAGTTGCGGGCCGCCCTCGATCACCGTCACCGCGCTGCCGAACGAGGCGAACATCTGCGCGAACTCGACCCCGACGGTCCCGCCGCCGAGCACCACCAGCCGTGCCGGCAGCCGATCCAGCCGGAGAAGGTCGTTGCTGGTCAGCACTCCGGCCTCGGCCATCCCGGGCACGGACGGCAGATGCGGGCGGGTGCCCGTGTTGATGACCACGTCGGCGCCCCGCAGCAGTCGTTCACCCCCGTCGGCCAGCTGCACCCGAACGGTCCGATCGGCGACGAACCGGGCCGCACCGATAACCAGGTGCAGACCCGAGTCGAGGAACTGCTGCCGGTTGGCGGCGACCATTCCCTCGACGACGTCCTGCTTGTGCGCCCGCAGCAGGTCGATGTTGACCCGGCCACCCTCGACGGCGAGGCCGAGCGCGGCGGCGTGCCGTAGCTGGTGGGCCGCCCGCGCGCTCGTCACCAGCGCCTTGGTGGGGATGCACGCGACGTTGATGCAGCTTCCGCCGATCATGCCGCGCTCCACCATCGCCACCCGGCGTCCGGAGCGGGCCACGTCCATGCTCAGCGTCTTGCCGGCCTTGCCGCCGCCCACGACGAGCAGGTCGAAGTCCTCCGGTTGGTCGGTCACGGGCGCTCCTTCGCGGCCACGGGGTGCTCGTCGTCGCCACCCGGGCCGGCGGTCGTCGGTGCGTGTCGGCCAGCCCAGCCTGCCAGCTCCGACGGGACGTCTGGGGCGGTTCCCGGCGAATGCAGGTGGCGTACCAGGGCGGCGAGGGGTGGCCGTTGGTCGTCAGGCCTCGGCCGTGACCAGGTAGAGGGTGAAGCTCGCCAGCAGCGGACCGGCGGCAAGACGGCGAAGCCACGGCCGGACCTCCCGGTCGACCATCTCGCCAGCCGCCACCGCACGGGCGGAGTTGCGCCGCAGCCCCAGGATCTGATCGGCCGTGCCGAAGTCCTCGAAGACGACGGCGATCGCCTCGACCGATCGCACCCGCAGGCCAACTCGCGCCGACAACCGGACCAGCTCTCGACCGACGGTCGGATTCCGCACCCGCCCCGCCACGAACCGGGCGAAGCGGCGGCTCGTGGCCACGTCCTCGTCGGCGACGGCCAGGGTGTCCCAGTCCGGCTCGGTCACCACGAGCACACCCGCCGGGCGCAGCACCCGGCGGACCTCGGCCAACGCCGCCGCGGGATCCTCCACGTGCATCAGGACGCGATCGATCCGGGCCCTGTCCATGCTGATGTCGTCCAACGGAAGCGCGTGGGCGTCGCCCACGCGCAGGTCGATCCGCGGCCGGTCGGCCAGCCGCCGACCCGCCTCCGCGAGCATCCTCGGGTCACGGTCGACGCCGACCACCAGGCCGTCGGCCCGGACCGCATCGGCCAACCTCCCCAGGTCGGTGCCTGGCCCGCAGCCGACGTCCACCACGCAGTGCCCCGGCCGCAGGTCGAGAGCGTCGACGGCACGCCTCTTGTAGTCGCGACCGATCGGGGTGGCCGCGGCCGTGTCCAGGTACGCGATCCGGTCCGCACTCGTGAGCTGGCTCATCCGCCCATCCCACCATCGACTCGTGGGCGTGCGGCGCAGCCGGTGTGTGGGTTCGGTGAAGATCGTCGAACCCTGGTCGTACCGGGCCCGGAGAGCGTACGCGCCCCGGGCCCGGACGACCGGTCAGTGCCGGGCGGTGCCGTTGTCGCTGACCGGTTGCCCGAAGGCCAGGAACGGTACGGGCGTCGGAGCGTCGGGCCGGGTGAAGATGGGCTCGTGGGTGGGCGTGCGGTCGGCCGGCCCCACCGGGTATCGCAGCGGCGTGCCTGCCGGACGCTCGCCATCGGCCCGGTCGTCGTCGGCCCGGTCGTCGTCGGCGTGCGCGGCATCGGCGTGGACCGCCTCGTCGCCGGTCTCGTCGGTACCGGCCCGGTCCGCCTCGACGCGCGCCTGCTCGGCCTCGTCGTCACCGGCGCCCTCGACGTCGGCCCGCCCGGTCTCGGCGCCGTCGCCCGCGCCCCGGTCGACCGGGATCGGGTCGGCGGCGGCGCGACTCGACCGTGGACCGACCATCGGATACTCGGCCGTCTCCGTACCACCGGCAGCGGCGGCCATCACGGCGGCGGCGGCCAGGTCGGCCACCCGCTTCGCCTCCCGCTGCACCCGGGCACGAACCTCCTTGGCGTGCCGCTCGGCGGAGTCGCCGGCCCGCCGGGCCTCGTCGAGCCGGGTCGCCTCGGCGGTCAGGTCGCGACGCACCTCGCTCAGCCGTTGCTGCATCCGGGACAGCTCGTTCTCCAGGGTCTCACCCTCCTGGCGGACCTCGGCGAGCTGCTGCTGGGCGGTCTCCAACTCGGCGTGCAGTTGGGCCGACTCCTCCCGGCGCTCCTCGATCTCCTGCTGGAGCGCGGTCAACTGCTCCTGGTGGCTGGCGGCCTGCTCGTCGGCCCGGTTCCGCAGCTCGGTCACGTGCTGCTGCGCCTCGGCGAGCAGCGCGGCGATCTGCTGCTCGGTGGAGCTGCGCTGCTCGGCCAGCTCCTCCTGCGAGGCCGCCTGCAACTCGGCGATCTCCTGCTCGGCGGCGCTGCGCCACTCGGCGACCTCGCGCTCCACGCCGGCCTGCCACTGCGCCATCTCCTGCTGGTTCTTGGCGCGGGCCGCCTGGACCTCCTGCTGGATCTGCGTACGCGCCGACTTCATCAGCGCGTCGGCAGCCACCCGGGTCTGGTTGAGCTGCTGCGCGCTCTGCTCGGTGATGCGCTTCGCCTCGTGCTGGGCGCGTTCGTGCGCGGCCTCACCGTCGGCGCGCAACTGCTCGGCGCGTTCCCGGATCGCCGTCAACTCGGCCTCGGCCACGGCGCGGCGCTCCTCGTACGCCTGCTCCTGCTCGCTGCGCCGCGCGGCCACCTCCTCGGACAGGTCCTGTCGTGCCTGCGCGGCCCGCTCACGGGTGTCGGCGAGGATTCGCTCCGCCTCGGTGCGCAGCTCGTTGGCGCGGTCGGCGGCCGACTCGGTGATGAGGGCGGCCTGCTTCTCGGCGAGGGTCAGTATCTCGCCCACCATCGGGCCCAGATCCTGGAACGAGGCGCGGTCCACCTGAACCGGCTGCTCGTGCATCTCGGCCAGCTCGGCCCGCAGCCGCTGCACCTCGGCGGTCAGCTCACGCACCCGTACCGCCGACCGCCCGTGCTCGCCGCTGAGCATGGCGATCTGCCCGTCGAGCTGCTCCAGGTGCCGGTCCACCTGGCGTTTGTCGTAGCCGCGCAGGGCGAGCTCGAAGCTCGGCCGCGAGGCCGCATCGTCGCGTGTTGCGAGCGGCTCAGCGCCGATGGACATGCACCATCCTCCGTACGGTCGGGCGCAAGGTCAACCGCCCTGCGGGCCGTGAGTGTGGCGCAACGCTACCGCCGAGCCCACCCCCGTGCGAAGGCACGCACCCCTCATTCGCCGATCATGGAGTCGTGGTGCCCGGAAGGCCCTGATTGGCGGCTCTTGTCATTCACCACGACTCCATGATCGACGGTGACGGGTTGGGGGGGGTGGGTTAGCGGCGGCGGGCCAGCAGGACCGCGTCGTGGTGGACCATGTCGTGCGGGCCGGGGCGGGAGCGGGTTGCGGTGGTTTGGACTTGCCAGTGGGTTGGGTCCAGGTCGGCGGCGACGTCCTCGGCGGTGTACATCATGTCCGGCATGTGCATCCGGTGGCTCGACGTCCACAGGTCCATCGGGTGGTGGCCCACGATCAGCAGTGCGCCGCCCGGGGCCACCGCGGCGGCCAGGTGGGCGAACAACTCCCGCCGCTGCGTCGGGGGCAGGTGCATGTACTGCGCGGTCACCAGGTCGTAGGCCTCCTCAGCGGGCGGCTTGTCGCGCAGGTCGGCGTGGAGGAACTCGATCCGGTGACCGACTCCGGCGGCCTCGGCGTGCTCGGCGGCCCGACCCAGGGCGGTGGTCGAGATGTCCACGGCCGTCACCTGCCAACCCCGCTCGGCCAGCCACACCGCGTCGGCGCCCTCACCGCTGCCCACGTCCAGTGCCCGCCCGGGGCTGAGATCGGCGGTCTCGGCGACCAGTTGCGGGTTCGGGCGGCCACTCCACACCGCCGGCTTCGACAGGTACCGCTCCTCCCAGGCCGGCTCCTCGAAGGTCGTGGCGACCAACTGCCGGTACGCGGTCACCGCGTCCCGGGTCTCCTCGGCGATGAGGTCGGCGTTGATCGCCGCCCCGGCCATGAGCCCGGCGGCGGCGGACGTGATGACCTGACCACGCAGGTCGGCCACGTTGCCGGCGACCCAGACGCCCGGCACGGTCGTCGCGCCGGTGGCGTCGGCGGGGATCTGGGTGCCCACCACGTGCCCGCCCATCGTCACCTCCTCCGGGGCGAGACCCAGCCCCACGAGCAGGTCGGCGCGGGGCGACGTGCGGGTGGCGACCACGACGGCGTCGAGCGCCACGACGCGGCCGTCGGCGAGCCGGACACCGCTGAGCGCGTCCCCGGTCACCTCGAGCGCGGCGATCGGACCGGGTACCACCGGGATGCTCCGGGCGGCGAGCCGTTCGGCCGTCTCCTCGTCCGGGGTTGGCGCGTCGTGCAGCAGGAGCAGCACGTCGGAGGACCACTGCCGCCACATCTCGGCCTGGTGCACGGCCATCGGCCCGGTCGCCAGGATGCCGATCCGCCGGTCCCGGACCTCCCAGCCGTGGCAGTACGGGCAGTGCAGCACGTCGCGACCCCACCGCTGCGCCACCCCGGGCACGTCGGGCAGCTCGTCGGTGAGCCCGGTGGCCACCAGGAGCCGGCGGGCCCGCACCGCGTCGCCGTCGTCGAGGGCGATCCGGAAGCCGTCGTCCTCCCTTGTCACGGTACGGACCCGGCCGTCGCGGAACTGCCCGCCGTACCCGGCCACCTCGTCGCGTCCGGCGGCGATCAGCTCGGCCGGCGGCGTCCCCTCCCGGCCCAGGTAGTTGTGCACGCGGTCGGCGGGCGCGTTGCGCGGCTCCCCCGAGTCGATCACCAGCACCGACCGCCGCGCGCGGCTCAGCGCCAGAGCGCCGCTGAGCCCGGCCGCGCCACCGCCCACCACCACCACGTCGTACGTCTCGTCCACCGGAATGTCTCCCTCTTCGTCGGTTGAGCCCACCATCCGTCGCCGCCACCAGGATGGCAAGTATCGTTGCCGTTATGGCAAACGACGACAACGCCGCGCTGGCCGCCGTCGGCCCCCGGTTGCGGGCTCTGCGCCACCAGCGCGGCACCACGCTGACCCAGCTCGCCGACCTGACCGGCATCTCGGTGAGCACCCTGTCCCGGCTCGAGTCCGGCAGCCGCCGGCCCACCCTGGAGCTGCTGCTTCCGCTGGCCCGCGCCTACCAGGTGGCCCTGGACGAGCTGGTGGATGCCCCGGCCACCGGCGACCCCCGCGTACGCCCCAAGCCGATCGTGATCCACGGCGTGACGCACCTGCCGCTGACCCGCCGTCCGGGCGGCCTGCAGGCGTTCAAGCAGATCTTCCCGCCGGATCCGACCGCCGGGGGACGAACCCCGCAGGTCCACGAGGGGTACGAGTGGCTGTACGTGCTCTCGGGTCGACTGCGCCTGGTGCTCGGTGACCGCGACCTGATCCTGACGCACGGGGAGGTCGCCGAGTTCGACACCCGCATCCCGCACCTGATCATGAACCCCGGGCCGGGCACCGCCGAGGCGCTCAGCCTCTTCGGGCCGCAGGGGGAGCGGCTGCACGTCCGCGCCCGCCCCGCCGCGTCCGACGAACGATGATCATCACGACATCGGCGATGTCGCGGTTTCCCTGCCAGCTGAACACCCCGACATCGGCGACCTCGGGTCGATCATGCGTAGGTCCGAATAGCTCAGCGGGGTGCGGCCAACGGCGGCGTCGACGACCCGAAGGCGGTCAGGAACCGGTCGCGGAAGGAGTCCATCGGCCACACCGGCGCCTGTGGACCCGGCCGCAGGCCGTCCTGCCAGCCCCACCCGGTGATCTGTTCGAGGACCTTCGGGTCCCGGGCGACGATCGTGATCGGCACGTCCCGGCTCGCGCCCTCGCCGGTCACCACCGGAGCGGGCTGGTGGTCGCCCAGGAAGACCAGCACCAGATCGTCGTCGCCGTAGGTCTGCACGTAGGAGATCAGCGACTGGAGCGAGTAGGCGATCGCCTGCCGGTAGCCGGCCCGTACCCGGCCGGTGTCCCGGTCGTCCTTACCGCCGTCCTTCGCCCCGGCGTCGCCGTGGTAGACCGAGCCGTCGCCGACCGCGTCCCAGCCGATCATGCGGGGCACCGCCGTCCACGGCGAGTGGCTGGAGATCAGCGGGATCTCCGCCATGATCGGACGGTCCGCGTCGGCGCGCACGTGCCGCTGGAAGAAGGACAGCGTGTACTGGTCGGGCATCGGCGCGTAGGCGAACTTCGGGCCCCGGTAGCCGAGCGCCTCGGTGTCGTAGTAGCGGTCGTACGAGAAGAAGTCCTTCTCCGGCCAGGGTTGGGTCGCCGCCGGCAGCACCCCGACGGTCTGCCAGCCGGCCCGGCGGAACGCGCCGTTGAGGGTGAGCCGGTCGCTGGCCAGCAGACTGCGGTGCCGCTGCTCGTTGTCCGTCCACAGACCCGACAGCAGGGTGTCGTGCGCCAACCAACTACCGCCGCCGAACGTGGGGGAGGTGAGAAAGCCGCTGCGTGAGCCGTACCCGGCAGCGCGCAGGCTCGCGGTCCCGGCGTCCAGCACCTCGTTGACCTGCGGCGCCAACTCCGGGTCCTCGACGGCGTCGCGCCCATAGCTCTCCACGAAGGCCAGGACGACGTCCTTGCCGCGCAGCCCGGTCAGCAACTGCTCGCCCGGGGCGTCCTGGAACGGGTCGGCGTCGATCTGGGCGGTGAACCGGCTCCCGTCGTGCAGCCGCGCGTCCACCTGCTCGGCGTGCGCGCCCACCAGCGCGGTGGTCCCGGCGTCGGCCACCGGCACACCCGGGACGATCCGCGCCCCGGCGACGGCGCAGACCACCCAGACGACCGTCAGCGCGGCCACCGCCCGCGTCGCCGTCCGCTCGTGGTCCACCAGCAGCGACGCCAGCCGCCGCAGTGCCACGGTCACCACGACCAGCAGCGCTCCGATCAGCAGCACGACGCCGACCAGCGCGCCGAGCGCGCCGACCCGCCCCGCCGAGTCCCGGACGAAGCCGAACGCGTCGTCCAGCAACAGCCAGTCCAGCACCAGGTCGAACGGGCGGTCGAGGGCCGTGCGGAACCCCAGGTCGGCGAGTTTCACGATGGCCAGCAGGCCGAGCAGCGGCCCGAGCACGGCCACCACCATCCGTCGTGGTCGCGCCGGCAGCGCCAGCAGCAGCGCGGCCACCAGCAGACCCTCCAACGGGATCCGCACGAGCGCGCCGGGGGTCAGCTCACCGAGGCGGTCCGGTCCGACCAGGACCACGTACACCAGCAGGACCGCCAGCACCGTGCCCGCCCCCCGCAGCGCCCGCCGCGCCGGGCCGCGCGACGCGGGCGACACCACGGGAGTACGACCAGCGGCGTCGCCGGTCGACGCGGAGCACCCGCGCAACCGGTCGGCGAGCCGGCGTCGCCGAGGTGCGAGGGTCATCGGGGCCTCCAGTCGGAGTGGACCGTACCGCCGGAGCGCGCCGCCAGCGCGGGCCGGGGCACCGGGAGCGTCGGCGTGGGCACCGGCAGCAGCGGGCGAGCCGGCCGGGGCGCCGGGCGGCGACGCCACAGCCAGGCCACGTCCCGGCCGAACGACTCGACCAGCAGCGCCAACGCCGCCACCAGGACCAGCGTGGTCCACGGCTCCGGCAGCGCCCGCGCGGCCGCCACCGTCAACAGCACTCCCTGGGCGGCGGCCACCACCTTGCGCCAGAAGCGCGGCGGCAACGTGCCCCGCAGCCAGGGCAGGACCGCGCTCGCCGCGACGAAGGCGTACCGCATCGCGCCGATGGCCAGCACCCAACTTCCGGCCGCCGGGGCGACGTAGACGCTGAGGACCAGGATGAGGAACGCGTCGACCTCCATGTCGAAGCGCGCCCCCAGGGCGCTGGCGGTGCCGGTGCGCCGGGCGACCTGGCCGTCCACGGCGTCCAGCAGCAGGGCCACCGCGCTCAACGCGACCAGCAGCCCCACCGGCGTCGGGCGGTCGAACGAGTCCACGACCAGCGCGGTGACCGCGCCGACCAGGACGCCCCGGGCCAACGTCACCCGGTCGGCGGGGCCGAGGCGGGACGCGCCGGACAGGTGCAGGCCCCGGCTCAACGCGAGACAGGTGACCGCCGCGTAGCCGACGCCGGCCAGCCAACCCGCCGTGTCCAGACCCACGGTGGCGGCCAGCGTCGCCAGCACGACCAGTTGTGCGGTGAGCCCGATCACCGGGCCGCTTCGAACTGTGGGCACCGTACCTCCGTGTTTATGATCGACGACCCCGACAGGGAACACGGAAATCAGGGCCGTTCGGTTCGACCGGGACAAAAGGTGAGGTGTACGAGGGTGAACCGCGAGGCGTACGCCTGCTGGGTGCGCGAGCCCGGCGCGGCGGAGATCCGGCCGGTGCCACTGCCCGCCCCGGGCCCCGACGACGTGCTGGTCCGCGCGCGCTACTCCGGGGTCAGCCGGGGCACCGAGACGCTGGTGTTCGGCGGTCGGGTGCCCGCCGACCAGTACGCGGCGATGCGCGCCCCGTTCCAGGAGGGCGACTTCCCCGGCCCGGTCAAGTACGGCTACCTCAGCGTCGGCGTGGTCGAACAGGGCCCGCCGGAACTGCTCGGGCGTACGGTGTTCTGCCTGCACCCGCACCAGAGCGCGTACGTCGTGCCGGCGACCGCCGTGGTGCCGGTGCCCGACGACGTGCCGCCCGCCCGCGCCGTGCTCGCCGGCACGGTGGAGACCGCCGTGAACGCCCTGTGGGACGCCGCGCCCCTGCTCGGCGACCGGGTCAGCGTGATCGGCGCGGGCATGGTGGGCTGCTGCGTCGCGGCGCTGGTGGCGCGGTTCCCCGGTGTGGACGTCGAGCTGGTCGACACCGACGCCCGCCGGGCCGGGGTGGCCGGGGCGCTCGGCGTCCGGTTCGCCCGACCCGCCGACGCGACCGGCGACCGGGACCTGGTGGTGCACGCCAGCGCCACGTCCGCCGGCCTGCAACAGGCGCTGGACCTGCTCGCGCCCGAGGGCACGGTGGTCGAGCTGAGCTGGTACGGCGACCGCCAGGTGCAGGTGTCCCTCGGTGGGGCGTTCCACTCCGGACGGCTCACCGTGCGCAGCAGCCAGGTCGGCATGGTCGCGCCCGCGCGGCGCGGTCGTCGCAGTTACACCGACCGGTTGGCGCTGGCCCTGGACCTGCTCGACGACCCGGCGTTCGACGCGCTGATCACCGGCGCGTCCCGGTTCACGGAGCTACCCGACGTACTCGCCCGACTGAGTTCGGGTGACCTGCCCGCGCTCTGCCACCTCATCACCTACGACGACGGGGAGTGACCATGTTCAGCGTGACCGTTCGGGATCACATGATGATCGCCCACAGTTTCCGGGGCGAGGTGTTCGGCCCGGCCCAGCGCCTGCACGGGGCGACGTTCGTGGTGGACGCGACGTTCCGCCGGCCCGACCTGGACGCCGACGGCATCGTCGTGGACATCGGCCTCGCCACCGAGCAGCTCCGGGCCGTGGTGGGGGAGCTGTCCTACCGCAACCTCGACGACGAGCCCGCGTTCGCCGGCACGAACACCACCACGGAGGTGCTCGCCCGTACCGTCGCCGACCGACTGGCCGAGCGGGTACACGCCGGCGACCTGGGGGCCGGTGCCCGGGAGCTGGCCGGTATCACCGTCACCCTGCACGAGTCACACGTCGCCTGGGCCAGCTACGAGCGGTCGCTGTGACCGACGCGGGCCGGCCGCCGCCGGCCCCCGCCCCCGCCGCCGCGCGCCGACGTGCGGTGCACGTCGTCCTGCCGGGGGACATCGACGACCCGGGCACGCCCAGCGGTGGCAACACGTACGACCGGCGGGTCTGCGCCGGGCTCGCCGAGCGTGGGTGGACGGTGCACGAGCACCCGGTACCCGGCGCGTGGCCGCACCCCGACCCGGCCGACCGGGCAGCGCTGGCCCGGCTGCTCGCCACCACGGCGGACGACGCCGTGGTGCTCGTCGACGGCCTGATCGCCTCGACGGTGCCGGAGCTGCTCGCCCCGCACGCGACCCGGCTGCGCCTCGTCCCGCTGGTGCACATGCCGCTCGACGACGAGGCCGAGGGTCGTGCGCTGGCCACCGCCCGAGCCGTCGTCACCACCAGCGGGTGGACCCGCCGCCGGCTGCTGGCCCGCCATGCGTTGCCCGCCGAGCGCGTCCACGTCGCGCCGCCCGGGGTGACGCCCGCTCCGGTGACGAATCCCGGCAGCGCAACCGGTGACCGGTTGCTCTGCGTCGCCGCGGTCACCCGTCACAAGGGTCACGACCTGCTGGTCGACGCCCTGTGCGTGCTGGCCGAGACGCCGTGGACGCTGGTCTGCGCCGGCACCCTGACCCGGGAACCCGAGCTGGTGTGCCAGCTGCGCGACCGGCTCGCCGGCGCCGGCCTGGCGGAACGGGTCCGACTGGCCGGCCCGCTGACCGGCCCGGCGCTCGACGCCGCGTACGCCGCCGCCGACCTGCTGGTCCTGCCCTCGCGGGGCGAGACGTACGGGATGGTCGTCACCGAGGCCCTCGCGCGTGGCGTGCCGGTGCTGGGCACCGACGTGGGGGGCCTGCCCGAGGCGCTGGGTCGCGCCCCCGACGGCGTCGTGCCCGGTCTGCTGGTCCCGCCGGACGATCCGGCTGCCCTGGCCGGCGCGCTGAGCCGGTGGCTGGGCGACGACGAACTGCGGTCCCGGCTGCGGCGCGCCGCGCTCGCCCGCCGCGACACCCTGTCCGACTGGCCGGTGACGACCGCGCGCCTGGCCACCGTGCTGGAGGAGGTGACGGGGTGACCGTCGAGGAGACCCTGCCGTTCGCCGACTGGCTGCGTCTGCGGGAGCCGGCCGACGCGGCGGCCCGCGCCGACGACCTGCTGGACGCCGTCCGACCCCGACTGGCCGGCCACGACCCGGTCGTGATCCACGACCTGGGCAGCGGCACCGGTTCGATGAGCCGCTGGCTCGCCGCCCGGCTCAGCGGACCGCAGCGGTGGGTGCTGCACGACCGGGACGCCGACCTGCTGGCCCGCGCCGCCGACAGCATGGCCGGGGTGACCGCCGCCGACGGAGCGCCGGTCACCGTCCACACCCGCTGCGGCGACCTGACCCGGCTCACCGCCGCCGAGCTGTCCGACGGCGCGCTGGTCACCGCGTCCGCGCTGCTGGACATGTTGACCGCCGAGGAGGTCGAGCGGGTGGTCACGGCCTGTGTGGACGCCGGCCGCCCCGCCCTGTTCGCGGTCTCGGTGACCGGACGGGTCCGGCTCACTCCCGAGGACCCGCTCGACGCCGCGGTCGAGGAGGCGTTCAACGCGCACCAGCGGCGTACCGTCGACGGCCGTCGGTTGCTCGGCCCGGACGCCGCCGCCGTCACCGCCGCCGCGTTCGCCCGGCGGGGCGTGCCCGTGGTCGAGCGGCCCAGCCCGTGGCGACTCGGCCCCCAGCAGGCCGACCTGGCCGCCGAGTGGTTCCGGGGCTGGCTGGGCGCGGCCTGCGAGCAGCGGCCCGACCTGGCCGGCCCGGCCGACGCG
This sequence comes from Micromonospora sp. NPDC049801, assembly GCF_040656575.1. NCBI lineage: Bacteria > Bacillati > Actinomycetota > Actinomycetes > Micromonosporales > Micromonosporaceae > Micromonospora > Micromonospora sp. NPDC049801. The sequence goes on from NZ_JBFAMS010000001.1 coordinate 101,873, forward strand.
TACGCCCGACGTCGGCTGGCCGAGGCGGCGGCCGGCCGGCTGGGCGTGGTGGTCGAGCACCGGGACCTGCTGGCCGGTGGATGAACCATCCACACCCTGGGTACGTGCACTAAGAGAGTGGACGATCTTCAGGGAGGACCGGCGTCGATGGTGTGGGCCTGGGCACGAGTGGTCGGCGGGGTGGGCCTGCTCGCCGTCCTGCTGTGGCAGGTGGGCGGCGGCGCGTTCCTCGCCGGCGTACGGCTGATCGACGCCCCGGCGCTGGCCGCGGCCCTGCTCATCGGCGCGCTCACCACGGTCTGCGCCGCGTGGCGGTGGAGTCTCGTCGCCGGTGGCCTGGGCGTGCGGCTGCCGCTGGCGACCGCGGTGGCGCACTGCTACCGGGCCGTGTTCCTCAACGCCACCCTGCCCGGCGGGATGCTCGGGGACGTGCACCGGGCGGTGCGCCACGGCCGCGACGCCGGCGACGTCAGCCGGGGTATCCGCGCGGTGGTCTGGGAACGTGCCGCCGGTCAGGTGGTGCTGGTGGGCGTCGCCCTGGTCGTGCTCGCGGCGTTCCCGTCCCCGGTGCGTCCGTACCTGCCGGCCACCGCCGCGCTGCTCGTGGCGGTCGGACTGGCCGCCGTACTCCTGGCTCGGTTGTTGCCCGGTACCGGCCGGTCCCGGTGGGCGCGTGGCGTGCGAACCGCCGTCGCCGACGTGCGGACCGGACTGCTGGGCCGGCGGACCTGGCTCGGCGTGCTGGTCGCCTCCGCCGTGATGGTCGCCGGTCACCTGGCCACCTTCCTGGTGGCGGCCCGGACCGCCGGATCCGACGCGCCGCTGACGAGGTTGCTGCCCCTGACCCTGCTCGCCCTGCTGGCCATGGGCCTGCCCCTGAACGTCGCGGGCTTCGGCCCCCGCGAGGGGGTGGCCGCCTGGGTGTTCGGCGCGGCCGGTCTCAGCGCCTCCGAGGGTGTCGCCACCGCCACCGTCTACGGCGCGCTCGTGCTGGTGGCCAGCCTGCCCGGCGCGGCCGTGCTGCTCGCCCGGCGGGCCCGTGAACCCACCGCCGCTCGGGAAGCCGCCTCGCCCGGCGGCTGTTGATTCAGTGGTGAAACGGTACGCGTCGCCGCCGTCCCGCGGCGCCGGACGAAGGAGTCCCATGCCCGAAGCACTGCCCGTCGCCACGGTCCGTACGCAGGTCACGGTGCCGTTGGCGTTCCCCGACGGCTACACCACCACCGTCCGGGTGTTCACGTTCAAAGGTCTGGTCGACGGTCGCGAACACCTCGCCCTCGGCCTGGGCGACTGGGCCGGCGCGCTGGACCGGCTCACCGCCGGTGGGGAGCCGCCGCTGGTCCGCCCGCACAGCGAGTGCCTGACCGGGGACGTGTTCGGCAGCCAGCGCTGCGACTGCGGGCCGCAACTGCGGGAGGCGGTGCAGCGGATCGCCGAGACCGGCGGGTTCCTGCTCTACCTGCGTCAGGAGGGCCGGGGCATCGGCCTGTACGCGAAGCTCGACGCGTACGCCCTTCAGGATGCCGGCCTGGACACCTACCAGGCCAACGTGGCGCTGGGCCGAGGCGAGGACGAACGCGACTACACCGCCGCCGCGCAGATGCTGGCCACGCTCGACGTGCCGCGCGTACGCCTGCTCAGCAGCAACCCCGACAAGGCCGAACAGTTGACCCGGCTGGGTGTCGACGTCGTGGAACGCGTCCCCACCAGCGTCTTCCTCTCCCCGGCCAACGCCGACTACCTGGCGGCGAAGGCCGCCAAGGCGGCCGAGGCAGAGGCGGCCGAGGCAGCGGCCGAGGCCGCAGCGGCCGAGGAGCGGGCGGGCCGCACCCCTGACCGGCCCGTCTCCCGGTGAGCTGCCGGCCGGCGTCGCCACGGCCCTACGTGCTGCTGAGCTGCGCCACCTCCATCGACGGGTACATCGACGACGCCTCCGACCAGCGTCTGTTGCTGTCCAACGAGGACGACCTCGACCGCGTCGACGCGGTCCGGGCCGGCTGTGACGCGATCCTGGTCGGTGCCGCCACCGTCCGCCGTGACGACCCCCGCCTGCTGGTGCGATCGGCGGCGCGGCGGACCGAACGGGTGGCGTGCGGCCAGCCCGCCTCGCCGGTCAAGGTGACGCTGACGGCGCGCGGGGACCTCGACCCGACCGCGCGGTTCTTCACCGCGGGCGACTCCACCCGGCTGGTCTACTGCGCCAGCGGCGCCCTGGACAAGACCCGGGAGCGGGTCGGCGAGCTGGCCACCGTCATCGACGGGGGAGAGCCGGTCGACCTCGGCTGGGTCCTGGCCGACCTGGCGGCGCGGGGGGTGCGCCGCCTGATGGTCGAGGGTGGCGGGACGGTCCACGCCCAGTTCCTCACCGCCGGCCTCGCCGACGAGCTGCACCTGGTCGTCGCCCCGTTCTTCGTCGGCGACCGTCGGGCGCCACGCTTCGTCGACGAGGGCCGCTTCCCCTGGCATCCGGGCCGCCGGGCCCGACTGGCCGAGACGCGCCAGATCGGCGACGTGGTGTTGCTGCGCTACGCGCTCTCCGAGCGCTGCCCCGACAACTGACGGCGACGCCGCAGCGCGTACGCGAGCGCGCTGAGCAGGAAGAGCGCCCCGCTGAGCGCCAGCCAGCGCAGCAGGTACGGCCGCTGCGTCTGGCCGGTGGCCGCCTCGTGGGTCGTCTCGCCCCAGCGCAGGATGCCGGGTGCGTAGACCAGGAACAGCAGCGCCGTGCCGAGCGCCGGCACCCGCAGGTGGTTGAGCAGCACGACGCGACCGCGTGCCGCCGCGCGCAGCACGCGGTCGACGCTCGCGTACACCGGGAACAGCACCAGGTCGTGCGCGACGACCGCGCCGACGAACCAGAGCAGCATCCGACCGAACGTCGCCTCGTCGGCGAGGCGTAGCGCCACCCAGCCGGCGAGCACGATCACCGCCGTCACCAGGGCGAGATGCCAGGGCGCCGCGCCGTAGGCCGCCCGCGGCCGAGCGGTGCGCTCAGTCATCGGTCCGCTCCCGGAAGTCGATCTCGGCGACCCACTTGGTGCAGTGCACGCCGGGCAGGGCGGGCACGATGACCCGGGCCGGATAGCCGTGGTCGGGGGAGAGGTCGACGTCGTTGACCCGCAACGCCAGCAGCGAGTCGGGATCGAGGACCTGGTTGGCCGCGAGCACCGCCGTGCGGAACAGCCCGGCCTGCTCCAGCGACGACACCCGCGCCGAGACCGGGTCGGGAACGCCGGCGAGCGCGGCCAGGTCACGAAGACGTACGCCGGTCCACCTCTGCCGGGTCGACCAGCCCTCCACGCAGGCGATGGGCAGCGCGGCCGTGTGCTGGGTCAGGGCCAGCAGGCCGGGCCGGTCCAGGGTCACCGTTCGCCCACCGCCGCGCAGCGTCAGTCGCCAGCTCGCGTCGGTCTGCTCGGGACGTACGCCGGCGGCGGCGACGGTGCGGTTGACCGGGAAGCCGTTCGGCCCGGTGCCGGGCTGTCGTCCCCGAGGCAGCAGCAGCGCGGTACGCCGCAGTGGACCGTCCAGGCTCTCCCCGATGGTCAGTACGGCCAGCAGCAGCGCGCCGCCGCCCACCAGGGCCACCGCCCCACGCCGGCTGACCGTGGCCGGGCCCGGTTCGGTCGCGACCAGGCCGTCCGGGTCGGGTGGTTCGGGTCGCGTGTCGGCGCGCGTGGTCCGCAGCTCGGTGCCCGGCGGGCGGGACCGTAGCGCGGTCACCAACCGGGGAAACTTGATGATCACGTGCGCCACGAAGGCCGCCGTGAAGATCCACGCGCCGAAGTAGTGGGCGGTGTAGAAGTCGAAGCCGAACACGTACGAGTACTGGATGTTGAGCAGGCCGGTGGCGATCTGGAACAGGATCCCGCCGACCAGCAGCAGCAGGGTGAGCCGTTCCAGCACCTGCGCCACCGAGCGGGCCGGCGGCCAGGCGAACAGCTTCGGCAGCACCGACCACAGCTTGCCCAGCACCACCGGGACGAGCACGATCCCGAGCGTCACGTGCAGGCCCTGGGTGACCCGGAACAGCCAGGACGGCCGCGTGGGCCAGTCGAAGACCGGCAGCCGCAGCCAGCCGACGTCCTGCGGGAACGCCTGGTCGAAGCGGGGGCCGTAGGCGGCGTAGTCGAGCAGCCCCGTGATGATCACCAGTGGTAGCGCCACCAGCAGCGCCGAACCGTAGACGGCGGTGAGCCAGGGACCGCGCAACGGACTGCGCCAGGCGCGTTCGGCCGCGTCCACACCCGGCGGACGATGCCGGGCCAGTCCCCGCCAGAGCCCGCGCGGCGCGCCGTAGCCGTCCGCGTCCGACACCGGGGCCCCGCTGTCGCCCGGGCCGGGCCTTGCTCCTGGCACTCGCTGTTCCCTCCTGGTCCTCACATCCCGCCGTCGTCGGCCCGCCGGGCGCGAGCGCCGGTGGCGGGCACTGCCGGCAGGTTAGACCGCAGGGGTACGACGCAGCGGGGTTTACCGCATTACCGAACGCTTACCGGGCCATCGTGGCCGGCCGAGCTGTTGCGAACTCCTTACGGCTGCGCCGAACCGGCCCGTCGGACGCCCGACCGGCCCTACCGTGTCCGACATGCGCGTACTGGTCACCGGCGCGGCCGGGTTCATCGGGTCGCAGGTCGTCGACCTGCTCGTCGAGCAGGGCCACGAGGTGGTGGCGCTGGACGCGCTGCTGCCCCAGGCGCACGGCGGGGAGCTGCCTGCCTGGTCACGTGAGCACCAGGTGGTGCGCGGCGACGTCCGGGATGGCGCCCTGCTGGATCGCCTGCTGCCCGGTGTGGACGTGGTCTGTCACCAGGCGGCGATGGTCGGCCACGGCCTGGACCCGTCGGACGGCCCCGACTACGTCACGCACAACGACTACGGCACGGCCGTGCTGCTGGCCGCCCTGCACCGGGCGGGAATCGGCCGGCTGGTGCTGGCCAGCTCGATGGTGGTGTACGGCGAGGGGCGCTACGCCTGCCCCGAGCACGCCACGGTGCGCCCCGCGCCACGGCGACCCGAGGACGTGGCGGCCGGCCGGTACGACCCGACCTGCCCCCGCTGTGGTCGGGGCCTCGACCCGGTGCTCGTGCCCGAGGACGCGCCGCTGGAGCCGCGCAGCACGTACGCCGCCAGCAAGCTCGCGCAGGAACACCTGGCCGCCGCCTGGGCCCGACAGACCGGTGGGACGGTGTGGGCGCTGCGCTACCACAACGTCTACGGCCCTCGGATGCCCCGCGACACCCCGTACGCCGGAGTAGCGTCCATCTTCCGGTCGGCGCTGGCGGCCGGCATGGCCCCGCGCGTGCTGGAGGACGGCCGGCAACGGCGGGACTTCGTGCACGTCACCGACGTGGCGCGGGCCAACCTGCTGGCGCTCACCCGCGACCTGCCACCGGCCACCCTCGTACCGGTGAACGTGTGCTCGGGCGAGCCGCACACCGTTGGGGAGCTGGCGGTCGCCCTGGCCGAGGCGATGGGCGGACCGGCCCCGCAGGTCGTGGGCGGGGCACGCGCGGCCGACGTGCGGCACGTGGTCGCCGACCCGCGCCGTGCCGCGGAACTGCTCGGCTACACCGCCCGGGTCGGCTTCGCCGACGGCGTGGCCGGCTTCGCCACCGACCCGCTCCGCGAACCAGCCGCCATAGCAGGCTGACCCCGCCCCTAACCCCCACCCCCGCCCCGCCCGGCGTGCGCCGATCTTGCACTTTCTGCTGCGACAGATGTGGGCACATAGTCCATATCGACAACCGAAACCGCAAGATCGACGCGTCAAGGGGGCGGGGAGCGCGTTGTCACTCCTATGGGCGTGATGACTGTGGGGCATCTTGATGCCTCACAGTCATCACGCCCACCGGAGTGGCCGGTCCCGCGTTGGCCGTGGCCCGGCGCGCCGGATGACCGCCCGCCTACGGCTGGCGTGCGCATGCGCCGGGCAAGCCGCGGGCCCGGTGTGGCGTGCGGCGGGGGTGGTCAGGAGACCGTCCAGAGCAGGTGGTTGACGGCCAGCGCGGTGAGCGCCTGCGCGGCCAGCCACCAGCGTCGCGAGGTCGCCGGGAGATGGGCGGTGGCGACCAGCAGCCAGCCGACGAACGGCAGCCAGATCCGCTCTACCTCGGCCTTGCTCAGCCCGGACAGGTCCGCGCCGAGGACCGCCACCAGGGCCGCCAGCGGTAGCAGCACCGTGGGGCCGGCTGCGCGTACTCCTGCTGCCGTAGGCAGGGCCAACCGCCCGGCGGCCCGCCAGCCGGGCGCGGCCGCCAGCGCGCGGCGCAGGGCCGGCCCCAGGACCGGACCGGCGCTGAGCAGCAGCGCGGCCAGGTTGGCCCACACCCAGTAGGCGTACGGGCGGTCGGCGGCCCAGCCCTGGTAGTACCGCTGGACGACGAGGTGGTAGCCGTCCCACCAGTGAAACCCCGCCGCGACGAACACCGCCGTCACGGCGGCGACGCCGACGGCGGCGGCGAGCAGCGCGCCCAGTCGGTGGGTACGGCGCAGCGCGACCACGGCCAGCGCGAGCACACCCACCAGCAGGAACCCGTACGACAGGTGCAGCGCGAAGCCGAGCACCGCCCCACCGGCCAGGGCGGCCACGCGGCCCCGGACCGCCAGCAGCGCCAGACCGGCCGCGACCACGGCGGCGAAGATGCCGTCGGCCGAGGCGCCCACCCAGACGGCCCCGGGCAGCAGCACCAGGAAGGGCACGACCGCGCGGGCCGCGTCGGGCGCGCCGAGCGCGCGCAGCGTCACCGGCACCGACACCGCGATCGTGGCGCCGAGCAGGACGCAGGCCAGCGCGGCTGCGGTGCCTCCGCCGAGGCCGACGCGGTCCAGCCAGACGAAGATGAGCAGCGCGCCCGGCGGATGGCCGGCGGTGTGGGTGGACCAGGAGTCGGGTTGGAAGTCAACGATCCGGCTGGTGAATCCGGCCAGCATCGTCGGGATGTCGGTCACGCCGGGAACCTCGTGCAGGTACTCGGCCTGCGGGGTGAGCCGTCGGGTCAGCCCCGCCGACGCGCCGTCGACCAGGGCCAACGACATGGTCCAGGCCACCGCCGTCAGCCACGCGGCAGCCAACAGGCGGCCCCACCGGGCGGTGCGGGCCCACCGGGCGCCCCAGCCCACCACCGCGACCGCCACCACCAGCGCGGCCGGGCTGCCCCAGCCGACGTGTGGCCGCCACGTCGCGTACAGCGGAGCGGCGTCCGCGTGCAGGCCGCCGCCGCGCGCGTTGAGCAGGGCCCCGACCAGCACGGCGACGCCGAGCAGCGCCGCTTCCAGCCCCAGCACGAGGAGGTCTCCGCCGGGGCGGCGAGGCGGGGTCCGCCCGGGGGCGGTGGCGTAAGCGGTGGTCGAGGCCATGACCACCGGACGGTACGGCGACAGCCCACCCTCGCGCTCGCCAATCGGCGGCCCGTCACCGGACGGTAAGAAATGCCCGGGCGGTAAGGGTTCGGTAAGCACATTTCGGCCTCCGCCGCGCGCGCGTCGCCCTAGCGTCGGCGGTATGGCGACTGAGATCGACGTGGTGCTGCCCTGCCTGGACGAGGCAGCCGCCCTGCCGGGTGTGCTCACCGCGCTGCCGCCCGGCTACCGGGCCATCGTGGTGGACAACGGCTCCCGGGACGGCTCGCCCGAGGTGGCCGTCCGGCACGGCGCCCGGGTGGTGCACGAACCCCGACGCGGGTACGGCGCGGCGGTGCACGCCGGCCTGGAGGCCGCCGACGCCGAGCTGGTGTGCGTCCTCGACGCCGACGGGTCGTTCGACCCCGCCGAGCTGCCGGCCCTGGTGGCACCCGTGTCCGCCGGTACGGCCGACCTCAGCGTGGGTCGGCGTCGGCCGGTCGGGGCGGGAGTGTGGCCGTGGCACGCCCGTGCCGGCACGGCGCTGGTCGCCGCGTTGCTGCGCCGTCGGGGCGTACCGCTGCGGGACCTCAGCCCGATCCGGGTGGCCCGCCGCCAGGCGCTGCTCGACCTCGGTGTCACCGACCGGGCCTTCGGCTACCCCCTCGAACTGCTGATCCGGGCCGCCGCCGCCGGCTGGCGCATCCACGAGACGGACGTCACCTACGCGCCGCGGGCCGCCGGCACGCGGTCCAAGGTTTCCGGTTCGGTGCGGGGCACCCTGCGTGCCACCCGCGACTTCGCCGGTGTGCTGCGGACCGTGGACGGCCCTCGGTGACCGTCCTGCTGGTGGTCGCCAAGGCGCCGGTCGCCGGGGCGGTGAAGACGCGGCTCTGCCCACCGGTCACGCCGGCCCAGGCGGCCCGGATCGCCGCCGCCGCGCTGCGCGACACCCTCGACGCCGTCCGCGCCACCCCCGGTGTCACGCCCGTGCTGGCCTGGTCGGGTCGGCTGGCCGAGGCGGAGGACGCCGACGCGTTGACCGCCGCGCTGGACGGCTGGTCGGTGCTGGAGCAGCGCGGCACCGGGCTCGGCGAGCGGCTCGCCAACGCGTACGCCGAGGTCGGTGCCGCGTACCCCGGGCGGCCGGTGGTGCAGATCGGGATGGACACGCCGCAGGTGACGCCGGGCCGGCTGGCCGCGGCGGTGGCGGGGCTGCGCGCCTCCGACGCGGTGCTCGGTCGGGCGCACGACGGCGGCTGGTGGTCGTTGGGGCTGCGCGACCCCCGGCACGCCCGGGTGTTGCGGGACGTTCCCATGTCGACGCCCGACACCGGTCGCGACACGTGGGCGGCCCTGACCGGGCGTGGCCTGCGGACCGCGCCGCTGCCGGTCCTGCGGGACGTCGACAAGTGGTCCGACGCCCTCGCGGTGGCCGTCGAGGTTCCCGGCGGACGCTTCGCCCGCCAGGTCGCGGCGGTCCGCCTCACCCTGCTGCCGGAGGGCCGGCGGTGAACCCCGTCGACACCGCCCCGGTCGAGGCCGCGCCGCCGGTACGGTCGCCGTCCGGGCCGACGCCGCGCCGGGGGTACGACGGATCCGGCGACCCCTTCGCCGCCGCGCTCGCCGCCGACCGGGTGGCCCTGCGGCGGTGGCTGGTGCACGGCGACGGGGTCCGTAGCCGGCTCCCGGTGGACCGCTGGCACGGCACGGCCGAGTCGGCGGTCACCGGCCTCGTCGCCCGCTGTGGTGGCCCGACGCTCGACCTCGGGTGCGGGCCGGGCCGGCTCACCGTGGCGCTGACCCGGGCCGGCCGGACCGCGGTCGGCGTGGACGTCTCGCCGACGGCGGTGCGGCTCACCCGCGCCCGTGGCGCGGTCGCGGTGCACGGCGACCTGTTCGGGCCGCTACCCGCCGAGGGGCGGTGGGCGCACGCGGTGCTGATCGACGGGAACATCGGCATCGGCGGCGAGCCGGTGGCGCTGCTGCGCCGTTGCCGGGACCTGCTCGCGCCGGGTGGCACGGTCCTGGTCGAGCTGGAGCGGCCCGGCGCGGGGTCGTGGCAGGGCCAGGCCCGGGTGGCCGCCGAGCAGCGGACCGGACGGGTGCTGCTGGGCCCGGTGTTCCGCTGGGCCCGGGTTGACGCGCGTGCGGTGCCCGCGGTCGCCGACGCCGCCGGCCTGGCGGTCCAGGACGTGTTCCGGCAGGGGCGGCGCTGGTTCGGTGAGCTGCGGGCGAACCGCTGAGAGGGCGGGCGTCAGGCCGCCGGCAGGCGCACCACGAACCGGCACCCACCGCCGACGTTCTGCACGTCCACCCGACCGCCGTGCGCCTCGACCAGTCCGCGTACGATCGCCAGCCCCAGCCCGCCGGAACCCTCGCCACCGGGGCGGGGCGTACGGGCCGGCTCGCCCCGGAACGCGACGTCGAACAGTCGGGGCAGGTCGTCCTCGGGGATGCCGCCGCAGGTGTCGGCGATCGCCAGCCAGGCGGCGTCGCGTTCAGATCCGGCGTCCACCCGCACCGTGCCGTCGCTCGGCGTGTAGTGCACCGCGTTGAGCAGCAGGTTGCCCACCACCCGGGCCAGCTCGGGTTCACTGGCCAGCACGGTGGGCCAGCCCGACTCGGCGGCCTCCAGTCGGATGCGCCGGGCCTTCGCCAGGGGCGCGGTGCCGGCGAGGGCGTCGGAGACGACCTCACCCAGCGGCACCGCCGACAGGGTCAGTCGCAGCGCGCCGGCGTTGATCCGGGACAGCTCGAACAGGTCGTCGACGAGTCGGGTCATCCGATCGGTCTGCACACGGATCCGCCGGTGATACTCGGCGACCGTCGCCGGGTCGTCGACCACCCGGTCCTCCAGCGCCTCGGCCATCGCCCGCAGGCCGGCCAGCGGCGTCCGCAGGTCGTGCGACACCCAGGCGACCAGGTCCCGGCGGCCCTTCTCGACCCGCCGTTCCCGCTCCCGGGCCTGGGCCGCCCAGACCGCCGCCACGGCCAGTCGACGCCCGAAGTACCAGCCCACGCCGAGGCTCACCACCGCCGCCGCGGCGACCGTGAGCAGGACGACCTGGAGGTCGTGCGGGGACAGGAACATCGCCTGGGCGACCACCACCACTCCGGCCACCACGGCGACCACGGCGATGGTGAGCAGGACGCACACGTGCACGGTGATCGACCGGTGCCGCAGCAGCCGCAGGGTCAGCGCGCCCAGCAGACCCACGCCGAGCGCGGCCGCGAGCGCCGCCCCGAAGATCAGCGCCAGGTCACGCATCGGCCGGCTCGTACCGGTAGCCGACGCCCCAGACCGTGACGATGCGTCGTGGCTCGGCCGGGTCGTCCTCGATCTTCTCCCGCAACCGGCGGACGTGCACCGTCACCGTGGACTGGTCGCCGAAGTTCCACCCCCACACGCGTTCCAGCAGCTCGGTGCGCTTGAACGCCCGTGTCGGGTGTCGCATCAGGTGCGCCAGCAGATCGAACTCGCGCAGCGTCAGGGCCAGCTCGCGGCCGTGCAGGCGGGCGATCCGTGGCCCGGTGGCCACCTCCAGCCCCGCGTCGGCCAGCAGTTCGGCCGCCGGCGCGGCCGGCTCACCGGCCCGGCGCAGCACCGAACCGACCCGCAGCACCAGCTCCCGCGGCGAGAAGGGCTTACTCAGGTAGTCGTCGGCGCCGAGTTGCAGCCCGAGCACCCGGTCCGCCTCGTCGCCGCGCGCCGTCAGCATGATGATGGGTACGCCGTCCGGCCGCTCCCGCAGTCGCCGGCACACCTGCAACCCGTCCAGCCCGGGAAGCATCAGGTCCAGCACGACCAGGTGCGGCGGCCGGTCCTGGACGGCCTCCAGGGCGGCCAGCCCGTCCGCGACGTGACTCACCTCGTACCCGGCGTGTTCCAGGTAGCGGCAGACCACGTCGCTGACCGTCCGGTCGTCGTCGACCACGAGCACCCGCTGCGCCACCGGTCACCTCCCCGCGGCCAGCCTAGCCAGCACCGATGCGGCCGGCGATTTCGCAGACCTTGTGGTCTCCTTACGTTCCGTACCCCAGTCGTCCCGACGCACCGACTGGCCGGTCCGCCTGGTGACGGCGAGGCCTGTGGTGCGCAGTGGGCTGCGTACGATGCGGGGCTGAGTTCCCTCGTCGCGGCGGAGGTATCGGGCAGATGGCAGGCCAGCACGAGGGTTTCGCCCTCGGCGTCGACCTCGGTACGTCCAACACGGTGGCCGTGCTGCGCTGGCCGGACGGTCGGACCCGGCCGGTGCTGATGGACGGTCAGCCGGTCAGCCCGTCGGCCGTGTACGCCGACCCGGACGGCACGCTGCACGTCGGCTGGGACGCCCGGCGGCTGGCGCAGGCCGATCCGGCCCGGTTCGAGGCGAACCCGAAGCGTCGGGTGGACGAGCCGACCGTGCTGCTCGGTGACCGGTCGTACCCGCCGGCGGAGTTGCTCGCCGCGGTGCTGGCGGCGGTCGCGCGGGCCGCGGTGGGTGCGGTCGGCTTCCTGCCTCCGGCCGTGCTCACCTGTCCGGCGGCCTGGGACGAGTCACGGCGGCAGGTGCTCGCCGACGCGCTGTTGCGGGCCGGATGGCCGCAGGCCGCCGAGCACACGCTCGCCGGGCCGACGCCACCGGGCACACGTCTGCTGCGTGAGCCGGTGGCCGCTGCCCGCTACTACACCCAGGTCCTGCACCGGCCGGTGCCGGTCGGTGGCGCGATCGCGGTGTTCGACTTCGGTGGCGGGACGCTCGACGTCGCGGTGTTGCGCAACGAGGGCGCCGACCCGTGGGGTGACTCCGGGTTCCTGGTGGTCGCCGACGGCGGTCTGCCCGACCTGGGCGGCCTCGACCTGGACGCGGCGCTGGTGCAGCGGGTCGGCGAGCTGCTGGGCGAGCGGCACGCCCGACGGTGGGCGCGCCTGGTCCGCCCGTCAGACCCGGCGCAGCGCCGCGACCAGGTCCGACTGTGGGACGAGGTACGCGGCGCGAAGGAGACGCTGTCCCGTTCCGCTGTGGCGCCGGTCGCGGTGCCCGGGGTGGCCGAGGCGGTGCGGTTGACGCGCGACGACGTCGAGCGGGTGGCGGCGCCGCTGTTGCGTCGTGCCGTGGAGCGCGCCCGGGAGGTGATCGCCGCGGCCGGCCTGCGCCCCGACCAGCTCGCCGGGCTGTTCCTGGTGGGCGGCTCCTCGCGGATTCCGCTGGTGGCACGAATGCTGCACGCCGAGCTGGGCGTGGCCCCGACGGTGCTGGACCAGCCGGAGCTGCCGGTGGCCGAGGGCGCGCTGACGGACCTTCCGCTGCGCCGAGCGCTGCCGGCGTACGCGGGACCGCAGGCCGTCCCGCAGGCTTCACCGGCCGGCCCGCCCGCGCCGGTTGCGGCGTCGACCGTGCCGGCCCCGGCCGGTCCGCCGGGCGTTCCGGCTGCGGCGGAGAACGCGCCGACCGTGCCGTCGCAACCCGGGCCGGCGTCGGCCAGGCCGAGCGGATCGGCCGGGGCGGACGGCTCGGGTTGGCAGCCGGCGCCGCCGGGCGTCGCGGGCACCCTGGTCGGCGGGGCGGGAGCCACCCCGACGCCCACCCCGCCCATCCCGAGCGGCGGTACGACCTGGCGGCGGGCCCGGTGGGTGGTGCTCGGGGCCGTGCTCGCCCTGGCCGGGGTGGCCACCGCGGCGACGCTCTACCTGCTGCGGGACCGCTATCCGGACCTGGAGTTCGGGCCGCTGCGCGAGCTGTCGAGGCCATCGGCCGGCGCCGAGCGGCCCAGCGGCATGTGGACCGCGGTGCTCGGCGACCGGGCCTATCTCGGGTACCCGCTGCCGGACGACCGGCTGGAGGTGGTCGCCGTCGACACCGGCACCGGCGACGAGCTGTGGCGCAGGCAGACCGGCGTCACCGCCGACGACTGGACCGGCCTCGTCGCCGTGCCGGGGGCGGTTGCCGTCCTCGCGGACGCGCCGGGCGACAGCACTCCGCGCGAACTGGCCGTCCTGGACGCCCGGTCCGGCGCCCAGCGCTGGCACCGGACGGTCCGCGGCGACGACGACGTCTACTTCTCCGACGACACCGCCGTGCTGGTGGACCGGGCCGCCGGGCGGCTGGTCGGCCTGAAGCTGGGCGACGGCACCGACAAGTGGAGCAGGCCCAACCCGCGTGACCAGTACGGCGGGGCGCGTACCGTCGTCGAGCCGGTGGGCACCGACGCGGCGGCGGGCGGGCCGGCCTTCCTCGGCGGCGCTGCCCGCGACCCGTGGACGGGCAAGGGGCGACGACTCGTGCAGATCGGGGCGGACCGCTCGGCGCGGCTAGTCGACATGTCCTCCGGCTCGGTGCTGCGCGAGTGGGGCAACGTGGCCGACCTCGACGACCTGGTGGTGGCGCACGAGGACCGCCTCTTCGTGGCCCCCACCGACGGCGGGTACCAGGTGCTGGCGTACGACCTGGGTTCCGACGCGGCGCCGGTGGTCGTCTACCGGGCCGAGAACGCGGAGTACCGGCCGAAGGCGCTGGTGGCCTGCGGCGAGCGGCGGGCCTGTCTGGTGCAGGTACGCAACAGCGACGCCGAGCACACCGAGGTGGTGGCGGCGACCGAGGGGAAGTCGGCGATCTCCTGGTCGGCGCCGGGCGCGACCGGCCTGGTGCCGGTCGGCGAGCAGGTGCTCACCCAACGGGAGTACCCGAAGGCGACGGTCACCCTCTTCGACACGGCCGGCAAGGCGTTGCTGGCCGACCGCCCCGGCGTGGCGGCCCGACTGGACGCCGGCAACCTGCTCGTCTTCGCCGAGCCGACCAGCACGGTGGCGGACAACCGGAGCGTGGCCGGCGTGTGGGCCGAGTCGGGCGACGTCGACGAGTTGGGCCAGCTCGTCGACGTGCGCAGCGCGTCCTGCTCGTGGAACACGCGGGTGATCGCGTGCGGCGCAGACAAGGACTTCGTGCTGTACCGGTTCGCCGACGACTGACCGCCGGCCGGACAGATGCCGGTGGAGTGCGCGACGGATCCGTGGCGGGCGGCCCGTAGGATGCTCCGGTGAATCTTCGGGGTACGGTCCGCGCCGATCGTCCGCTGGTGGTGCTCGCCGTGGGGGAGGAGGCCCGCTACCTGCCGGCCGAGCTGCCGGTGCTGCTCACCGGCATGGGCAAGGTCAACGCCGCCAGCGCGGTCGCGGCGGTGCTGGCGGCCGGCCCGCGTCCCAGCCTGCTGCTCAACCTGGGTACGGCCGGCGCGCTGCGCCCCGGCTGGACGGGTATCCACGAGGTCGCCACCGTGCTCCAGCACGACCTGGACACGGCTCTGCTGCGTACCCTCACCGGTCAGACCTACGGCGCGCCGCTCGCGCTGGCCGCCGAGGGCGCGGTGCTGGCCACCGGTGACACCTTCGTGGCCGACGACGACGCGCGGGACCGGCTGGCGCAGCGCGCCGACCTGGTGGACATGGAGGGGTACGCGGTGGCCTGGGCCGCCGCGCAGGCCGGGGTGCCGTGTCGGCTGGTCAAGCAGGTCAGTGACGAGGCGGGGGAGGGCGCGGCCCGGACCTGGCGGGAGTCGGTGGACGCCTGCGCCCGCGATCTCGCCGAGTGGGTCGGGCGCCACCTCGGCTGACCGCGCTGGGTCACCCGGCGGGCCCGCGCGGTCGGAGTCCGCGCGTGGTCTCCCGGTCGCCGGAGCCGGGGATCAGGACGTGCCCGGCCAGTGCGAGCGCCACGATCGCGGTGACCAGCACCGGTGGCCAACCGCCGGCCCAGGGCAGCACCAGTAACGGGAGCAGTTGCGTCGCCACCCGCCGCCACGGCACGCGGGTGGACAGCAGGTAGGTGAACAGCGCCCGGCCGAGCACGAACACCAGCGGCCCGCCGATGATCAGCATCAGCCACCAGGCCGGGGTCGTGCCGCTCGGACGGTTGACGACCAGGTCGACGGAGGCCGCCGTGATGGTCACGCCGCCCAGCAGCACGAGGTGGGTGTACGGGGCGATCCGGGTGGACCGGCCGGGCGCGGAGGCCGCCGCGGTCTCGAGCAACTCGCCGGCGCGAAACACGTAGATCTGCCAGAGCAGCAGCATGATGGCGAACGCGCAGAGCAGGGCAGCGATCCGGAGGCGGTCGAATTCGCTGCGGCTGAGCTCCAGGGTGGGTATCAGGATGATGTCGCCGAGGGCCAGGATGACGAACTGCTGGTACCGCTCGCCCAGGTGCGCGGTGGTCCGGTCGTACTGGTCGAGAGGCACCCGGCCGAGCCACGGGGTGGGGTAGCGCGCCGCCGCGGCGAGCACGTCGATCGCGATCGCGGTGGTCCAGATCCACAACCGCCCCGAGTCGACCAGCACGCCGATGATCCAGAGGACACCGGAGACCAGAAACCAGAACAGGAACCGGGTGGCTCGCGCCATGGCCGCTCGGTGCCGCTGCCGGTACAACGTGCTGACCAGGACAATGCCGCGCACCACGTGGGTGCCGACGTAGGCGAGCGCGAAGACCGTGGCCTGCCCTCTGGTGATCATCGGCAGCGCCGCCGCCATCCCGACCGACCCGACCATGGCCACCATGAGGATGAGCTGGATCGGGCGCTGCTGCGGATCGTAGAACTCGGTGGTGGTCGTGGTGACCGACCACGTCCACCAGATCGCGGTCAGCATCAGCGCCACCGCCGTGCTGCGGCGCCAGGAATGCTCGTCGGCGAGCAGCGTCGAGGTCTGCGCGAGCGCGGCCACGAAGACCACGTCGAAGAGCAGTTCGAGCAGCGTCGCCCGGGTCGACCCGTCCGGCCGGCGTACCAGCGCCGCGGTGCCTCCGGTGGTCATGCCCGGCCTCCCGCCGTGTCTTCGAGGATTATCGGCGGCGGGGGCGCGGCACGTCCCCGGTTCGGCGATTCCCGCTGAGCGGGGAAGAGGGCGACCGGAGGTTGCCACGGCGGGCCCCCCGGGTGACGCTTGTCGGCATCCATCGATCTCGATCTCCGTCGGAGGTTCGGATGCGTCGTTCGCCGCTCGCCGCCCTCGTCCTGACCGCCCTGCTGCTCGTCGCGCCGGGCGCGGCACAGGCCGCCCTCCCCGCTCATGCCGCGCCCGACGCGGCCGGTGCCCTGTCCGGGGTACGCACGCCGGGCGTCGCCTGGGGCGCCGACCCGGCCACCGGCCGGATGACCGTCACCGTCGACGACACGGTGACGCCCGCCGACCTGGCGAGGCTGCGGGCGGTGGCCGATCGCGCCGGCGCGCTGCTGCGCCGGGAGCCCGGCACGCTGCGCACCCTGATCGCCGCCGGCCAGGGCATCTACGGCGGCGGTAGTCGTTGCTCGCTGGGCGCGAACGTGCGCAGTGGCAGTACCTACTACGTGGTCACCGCCGGGCACTGCACCGGGACCGTCAGCACCTGGTACGCCGACAGCGCGCAGACCACCGTCCTGGGCACCCGCACCGGCACCAGCTACCCGGGCAACGACTACGGGCTGATCCGCTACACGGGCCGGATCGCGCATCCGAGCGCCGTCTACACCTATCCCGGGCTGCTGACCATCAACGGACCCGGCACCGCGTACGTGGGTCAGGCGGTGTGCCGCAGCGGCGTCACCACCGGCGTGCGCTGCGGCACGGTCACCGGGCTCAACCAGACCGTCAACTACGCCACCGGCGTGGTCTACGGCCTGATCCGCACCAACATCTGCGCCGAGCCGGGGGACAGCGGCGGGCCGCTGTACGTGGCGTCCACCGGCACCATCATCGGCATCCTGTCCGGGGGCAGCGGCAACTGCACGTCCGGTGGAACGACCTACTACCAGCCCATCGCGGAGGTGCTGGCGGCGTACGGACTGACCCTGCCCTGATCGCTGTTGCGCTCAGCGCAACGGGTTGCTCACGTGGCACAACGCGCCTAGGCTCGGCGGGACCCCGGACCCCTCCACGAGGACGTGCGCCGCGATGCCGAGCGAGCCCCGACCCGACCGCACGGCCACCTCGACCGGCCCGCCGCCGGCCGAGGTGGTCACGGTGGGCGAGACCATGGTGATGCTGTGCCCGCCCGCGGGCGAGCCGCTGGAGCGCGCCGAACGCGTCACCGTCTCGGTCGGCGGCGCGGAGTCCAACGTGGCCGGCTACCTGGCCCGGCTCGGCCACCGGGCGACCTGGGTGGGCCGGGTCGGCGACGACCCCTTCGGCCGGCTCGTCGTGCGGCACGTCGCCGACACCGGCGTCGACGTCGACCTGGTGGCGGTGGACCCGGCCGCACCCACCGGCCTCTACGCCAAGGACCCCGGCCCCACGGCCACCGCCGTGCACTACTACCGAGCCGGCTCGGCCGCGTCCCGAATGGACGGCGACACGCTGGCCGACCCACGGCTGGCCGGCGCACGGGTGCTGCACCTGTCCGGGATCACCCCGGCGCTCTCGGCCTCCTGCCGGGCGCTGGTCGAGCGCGCGGTGACCGACCGGCCACTACCGGGCGCGCTGGTCAGCTTCGACGTCAACCACCGGGCCCGGCTCTGGCCCGCCGAACGGGCCGCGCCCGTGCTGCGCGACCTCGCCGACCGCAGCGACCTGGTCTTCGTCGGGCAGGACGAGGCGTACGCCCTCTGGGGCACGAGCGATCCGGCCGCCGTACGCCGACTGCTGCCCGGCCCCCAGGCGGTGGTCGTCAAGGACGGTGCGGTCTGTGCCACCGTCCTGTTCCGCGACGCCGAGCCGGTCGTCGTCCCGGCCCCCCGCGTGTCGGTGGTGGAACCGGTGGGCGCGGGTGACGCCTTCGCCGCCGGCTACCTGGCCGGACTGCTGCGCGACCTCGACCCGACGCGACGGCTGCGCCTCGGTCACCTCGTCGCCGCGCAGGCGCTGGGCAGCACCGGTGACGACGCGCCGCTGCCGCCCTGGTCGTGGTTCGAACGGCTGATCGACGGTCCCTGGTCGCCACCCGACCTGACCGCCGCCCGAGCAGAGGGCTGAGGGGTGTCCGAGGGCGTCGACCGGGCGATGCGCGCGCTCGAACTCCTGGCCCGCGAGCCGGCGCAGCTCGGCGGCGTGGCCACCCACCTGGGCGTGCACAAGTCCACCGCGCTGCGCCTGCTGCAGTCGCTCGAGGCGGGTGGCTTCGCGCGCCGCGCCGACGGCGGCTGGACGGTGGGTCTGCGGCTGATCGACCTCGCCCAGCAGGCCCTGGACTCGCTGGACGTCCGCGCGGTGGCCCGCCCCCACCTGGCGGCGCTGGGCCGCGACTGCGGGCACACCATCCACCTCGCGCAGGTGGTCGACGACGACCTCGTCTACGTCGACAAGATCGAGGCCCGGGGTCAGGTCCGCATGTACTCCCGGATCGGCCGCACCGCGCCGCTGCACGCCAGCGGGGTGGGCAAGGTGGTGCTCGCGTACGGTCCGACGTCCCGGGTGTCCCAGCTGGTCGACGGCGGCACGCTGCCGGCGTACACCCCGGGCACCATCTGCGACCCGGCGGAGCTGCGCACGGAGCTGGCGGCCGTCGCCGCGCAGGGCTGGGCCGCCGACGACGGCGAGTTCGAGCCGCTGATCAACTGTGTGGCGGCACCGGTCCGACAGGCCGACGGCGCGGTCACGGCCGCGGTGTCGGTGACCGCGCCGACGGTGGTGGCCACCCTCGCCGACCTGCGCGCCCTACTACCCCGACTGCTGGCCACCACCCAGCAGATCTCCCGCGACCTCGGATGGAGTGGACCATGACCACAACGGACTTCGCGCACCTCTTCGGCGGCGCCCGGGTGATGGCGATCCTGCGCGGCCTGCCGGTCGCCGAGACGGTCCGGCTCGCCGAGCGCGCCTGGGACCTCGGCATCGAGGTGGTGGAGGTGCCGGTCGCCACCGCCGACGCGGTGCCCGCCCTGCGCGCCGCCATCAAGGCGGGCGCGGCGCGGGGCCGGATCGTCGGGGCCGGCACGGTGCTCGACGACGAGACGGTCGCGGCCGCCGCCGACGCGGGCGCCGCGTTCACCGTCGCGCCCGGCCTGGACCTCGCGGTGGCCGACGCCGCCGCCGCGCGCGGTCTGCCGCACCTGCCCGGCGTGGCCACCCCCACCGAGGCGCAGGCGGCGCTGCGGCACGGCCTCACCTGGCTCAAGGCGTTCCCCGCCATCTCCCTCGGCCCAGCCTGGTTCAAGGCCATCGCCGGCCCCTTCCCGCAGCTCCGCTTCGTCGCGACAGGCGGCCTGGACGCCACAAACGCCGCCGCGTTCCTGGACGCCGGCGTACGCGTGGTAGCAGTCGGCTCAGCCCTAACCGACCCCACCCAGCTAGACCACCTAGCCAAACTAACCACCCAAGCCTGACCCGCCCCGCCCCCGCCCCGCCCGCCGGTCTGCGCCGTCGATCATGGACTTGTGGTGGGGGCGCGAAAGCCGCCTTTCACTCGACATCGGGCACCACAACTCCTTGATCGACGGGAGCGGGGGCGGGAGCGGGGCGGGAGCGGGGCGGGAGCGGGGGCGGGGGGCGGGTGGGGTGGGGGGGTGGCGGGTTTGTGCCATGGCGTGAACGCGCCGGGGGTCGGCGGGGTGGGACAGCGGGGCGTTGCCTTGATGCTGTGCTGCGTACCGCTCCTCGACACAAAGAGGTCATCGTGGCTCTGTCTCCCAGGCGTCGCCGATCCGGGCTGATCGCCCTCGGTACCGCCCTCGCTCTGACCGCCGGGTTCACCCCACCCGGCACGGGGGCGTCCGCCGCCCCGCCCGGCAATCCCACCCGCCCGACCGGCCAACCGCCCGCGGCCCCGGGTCGGGCGTCCACCGTCACCCTGATCACCGGGGACCTCGTCACGGTCACCACGGCGGCCGACGGCAGCACCGTCACGGCCGTTCGCCGGCCCGACGGCAGCACGCCGACCTTCCACCGCACCGTGCTGGACGGCGACACCTACGTCTACCCGGACGCCGCGCTGCCGTACGTCACGAGCGGCCTGGTCGACAAGCGGCTGTTCAACGTCACGGATCTGATCGCCGACGGGTACGACGACGCGCACACGAACGCGCTGCCGCTGATCGTCACCCTGACCGACGCCGCGGCCCGCGCCCGTACCCGCCCCACTGTGGACGGCTCCGGGCTGGTGCGGCCCCTGGACAGCGTGCGGGGCGCGGCACTGACCCGCCCGCGCGAGAGCGCCGAGAAGTTCTGGGGCGCGCTGACCGCCGACCCGGCCCGCCGGACCGGCGGAACCCCGACGCTCGCGAGCGGCATCGCCAAGGTCTGGCTGGACGGCCGGGTCCGGGGAGACCTCGCCGAGTCGACCGCGCAGATCGGCGCGCCGAAGCTGTGGGCCGAGGGCAACACCGCCGCCGGTGTGGACGTCGCCGTCCTCGACACGGGGGCGGACGCCGAGCACCCGGACCTCGCCGGCCAGATCGCCGCGTCCAGCAGTTTCGTGCCGGACGAGCCCGACATCCTCGACTACCAGGGACACGGCACGCACACCGCCTCGACGATCGCCGGCACCGGCGCCGCGTCCGGGGGCGTCGAGCGGGGTGTCGCCCCCGGCGCGCGGCTGCACGTCGGCAAGGTGCTCAACAGCGAGGGCGGCGGGCAGGACTCGTGGATCATCGCCGGCATGGAGTGGGCGGCCCGGGAGCAGAAGGCCCGGATCATCAGCATGAGCCTGGGTGGTGAGTCCACCGACGGCAGCGACCCGCTGAGCCAGGCCGTCGACCGGCTCAGCGCCGAGACCGGCGCGCTCTTCGTGGTCGCCGCCGGCAACAGCGGCCCGGCGAGCATCGGCAGCCCCGGCGCGGCGAACTCCGCGCTCACCGTGGGCGCCGTCGACTCGACCGACCACCTCGCCGACTTCTCCAGCCAGGGCCCGCGCGCCGGCGACGGTGGCCTCAAACCCGAGATCACCGCACCCGGCGTGGACATCCTGGCCGCGCGCTCGCACCTGGTGCGCGGCGGCTCCGGGGACTACACGCTGATGAGCGGCACCTCGATGGCGACTCCGCACGTGGCCGGCACGGCCGCGCTGGTCGCCGCCGCGCACCCCGACTGGACCGGGCAGCGCATCAAGGAGGCGCTGGTCAGCACCGTCAAGGCCACCCCGGACTACACCCCGTACCAGGCCGGTGCCGGGCGGGTGGACGCGGTCGCCGCCGTACACGCCACCGTCTTCGCCACCCCGAGCGCCTACTCCGGCTTCCAGGCCTGGCCGCAGCAGCCGGGTGCGACGGTCGACCGGACGGTCACCTACACCAACGTCGGCGCCGCGCCGGTCACCCTGAAGCTCGCCCTCGACGCGCCGAGCGCCCCGGCCGGTCTCTTCGCCCTCGCCGCCGACACGGTGACCGTGCCCGCGAACGGCACCGCCACCGTCACCCTCACCGCCGCGTACGACAAGCTTCCGGTCGAGAAGCAGGTCAGCGGCATGATCATCGCCACCGACGCCGCCGGTACGGTCCGCGGTCGCACCCTGATCGGGGCGAGCCGGGAGGGTCAGCGGCAGAACCTGACGCTGGTCGCGAAGGGCCGGGACGGCAAGCCGCTCGCCGGCAAGGTCCTGCTCACCACCGATGGCCTGTTCACCGCCGTCGACCTGCCCGAGAGCGGCACCGCGACGCTGCGGCTGCCGGTGGCGAGCTGGTCCGGTTGGATCACCGCCGACGTGCGCGGTGTGCACGGGCCGCGCTCCAAGGGCATGGCGATGCTCAGCTTCGTCGACGTCGACCTGAGCGCCGACCGCACCGTCGTCCTCGACGCGCGCAAGGCCCGGCAGGTGCGGGCCGAGGTGCCGCAGGAGGCCACCGCCACCTCGCTGCGGATGGACATCCACCGGTCCACCGGCAACAGCCTCACCGAGAGTCAGGTGCTGCCCGACGACTCGTACGACAGCATGTGGGCGTTGCCGACGGGCCGGGCGGTCACCGACGGCGAGTTCGAGTTCGGCGCGCGGTGGCGGCTGGAACAGCCGGCGCTGACCGTGGCGGCCGGCGGCCGGTCGTACGACGATCTGCTGGTGAAGCGCTCGACCCCGGCGTTGCCGGCGGGTCGGCGCCAGCTCGACGCGGTCTACGTCGCCGACGCGTCGGCGGCCGGGCTGGCGAAGCGGCCGGTCCGGGACCGGGCGGTGGTGGTCCGGCGCAGTGACACCGTGGACGTCGCCACCCAGGCGCAGGCCGCCGCGGCGGCCGGGGCGAAGTTGCTGCTGGTGGTCAACGACGGCGTCGGCCGGCTCCAGCCGTGGGACGAGTCGTTGTGGAGCCCGGAGATCCCGGCCCCGCTGACCGTGGCGACCCTCACCGCCGACGAGGGTGACCAACTCGTCGCGGCGTTGGAGCGCGGCCCGGTGCGGCTGACCGTCGAGTCGCACCCGGAGACGACCTACCTGTACGACGTGGTCCACCACTGGAGCGGCGCGGTGCCGGTCGACCCGACCTACCGGTTCACGAAGCGGCAACTGGCCCGGGTGGACGTGGAGTTCCGCAACTACCGGCAGGGCCGGGCGCTGGAGTTCCGCAACGACATCTGGAAGGGCTTCGCGTCCGGCAACCAGGAGATCGCACCGGCGCAGGGCCGACGCACCGACTGGGTGAGCGCCGACCAGCGCTGGCTCGACGACGCGTTCATCCCCGGGGAGACCGGGCAGCACCCGATGGCGGTGGCCACCTACGCGGCGAACAAGCCGAGCACGGTCACCTGGTTCGGGCCCATC
The DNA here is from genome assembly GCF_040656575.1 of Micromonospora sp. NPDC049801. Lineage (NCBI taxonomy): Bacteria > Bacillati > Actinomycetota > Actinomycetes > Micromonosporales > Micromonosporaceae > Micromonospora > Micromonospora sp. NPDC049801. Next base: position 124,843 of record NZ_JBFAMS010000001.1, read on the forward strand.
CAGCGCCCCCGCATGGGTGGGAGCTACGTTCCCGTGCGCTACCTGGACACCGTCTACCTGCCCGCGCCCGGGTGGGGCGACGGCGGCGGGCACGTCGGTGAGGCGTACGCCAACTTCGACATGGTCAACCGGACCACCCTCTACCAGGGGGACAAGGAGCTGAACTGGGGTAACGCCGAGTACCTCCAGGTGGGCGGCCTGTCTGCGCAGCGGCTGCCGTACCGCCTGGTGGTGGAGAACGACCGGGCGGCCTGGACCAACCCGTACTCCCGGCAGACCCGCACCGAGTGGGGCTTCAGCTCGGCGGCCACCGGCGCGGAGTCGGCCGAGGTGCTGCCGATGATCCAGCTCGACTACCAGGTGGCCATCGACCGCGACGGCACGGCGTCCCGGCGGGCGCCGCTCACCGTGGTCGCTTCCCACCTGGCCGGCGTCTCGGCGACGGTGGGTCCGGTCACCGTCGAGGTGTCCTACGACGACGGCAGGACGTGGCAGAAGCCGCGTCTCACCCGGCACGGTGACGGCTGGAGCGCCGCGCTCGACGCGCCGGCGAAGGCCAGTTTCGTGAGCCTGCGGACGACCGCACGGGACACGGCCGGCAACACCGTGAGCCAGAGCATCACGCGGGCGTTCGGCCTGCGGTAGTGCCGGACCGGCCGCCGGTCGGGGTGCGCGCGCATCCCGACCGGCGGCCGTCGCCGTGGTGGGCTCAGCCGGCGTCGTCGTGGGCTCGGCCGTTGGCGAGGCCGACGCGCTCGGGCCGGTCGAGGAAGTGCAGCCGCGCCTGCTTCTCCGGCAGCTCGATCACCGGGCCGGCGCGGAACCCGCTGCGCCGCAGCCGCCGGAGCATCCGGTCGTTGCGCACGTCCGGCTCCATGACGACCCGCAGCCGCCCCGGGTCGGCGAAAACGAAGTTCAGGATCGTCCCGAACAGCGCGCCGGTGAAACCGGGCTCGGCGCTCACCGGGGGCCCGATGAGCAGGTGGACGCCCACGTCGCCGGGACGTACCTCGTAGCAGTCGCCGACCGGGTCGGCCCCGGGCTCGTACGTCTGCGCCAGCGCCGCCGGCACGCCGTCGCGGTGCACCAGGTACGCGTGGTGGGTGGTCAGCGAATCCAGGTACGCGTAGATCTCGCGCACCCGCTCGCGGCTGGCGTCGCGCATCCCCCAGAACCGGGCCCGGTCCATCGTGACCCAACCGTGCAGCAGGTCGGCGTCGTCGTCGGGGCGTACCGGCCGGATGGTGACCACACCGAATCCGGGGACGTCGCGTCGGTGGTGCTGTCGGTCAGTGCTCATCCGGCTCCTCGGTGAGGCGGTCCCAGTCGGTCGTCACCGGCAGCAGCTCACCGGCCAGCCACGCGGACCGCTGGTCGTGGTGGTGCTCGTCGCCCGGCACTCCGCTGACGCCGGACGGGACCACCCACCGGCTGTCCTGGCGCCGGGCCAGGTCCCAGACGTACCGCGCGGCCGGCCCCCGGAAGCATCCGTGGGTGACCCCGGGCACGCTCGACGTGGCCAGCACGCAGTCGTGGTCGCCGTCGAGGCGGGGGCCGGGCGCGGCGTCCGGGTCGGGCAGCGCCCGCCAGGCCGTCAGCCGGTGCAGGTCACCCCAGCGCACCGTGCCGTCCGTCGCGGCCGCGACCTCCTCGGCCGCCGCGCGCACCACCGCCGCGACGTCGAGGCCGGGCAGCGGGGCCGCGCCGAGCAGGTGCTCCAGCGCGTAACCGACCCGCGCCCTCAGCGCCAACCAGGGCGCGAACACCTCGGGGTACGCGGGCGGCTCGGCCAGCGCGGCCAGCGCCGGGTGGTCGGCGATCCGGCGTACGACGGCGGCGCGCAGGAGAGCGAAGTCGGCGGCGTCGACGCTGTCGGCGTGCATCCGCCGGTCCCAGCGCAGCAGCCGATCGCGCAGGGCGGCGGCGGCCGGACCGAGCCCGGTCAGAGCGTCGAGCACCCCCAGCAGCGCCCCGGCGGAACCGAGGTACGTGTCGGTGTGGATCGCCGTCATGTCTACGGCGGTAAAGTCGCGGCCGGCGTCGAGCAGGTCGGCGATCCGGCGCGCGCGGTGCGGTGCGGCGAACTCGACGCCGAGCGGCGCGGACAGCCCGCGTTCGTTGGCCATCACCGCCCGGTCGGCCACCTCGGCCCGAGGCATCGGCGCGTACCAGCCCTGCCAGGCGTACGCCGTCTCCCACGCCGGGACCGGCCGGCGGCCGTTGTCCGGGTGCCGCACGGGCACCGCACCGGCGACCCGGTGCAGCAGGCCACCGGCGGTGTCGGCCGCCTGCACCACGTTGACCGGCTCCACCCAGTGCCGCAGGGCGGTGTCCACGTCGGACACGCTACGGGCCCGCAGCAGCTCCGGTATCGCCGCGAAGCCCAGCTCGCCGCTGACCCGGGGCGGATAGCGCAGGCTCAGCGCCGTGTCGTCGTCCGGTCCGCCGGCGATCACCGGGCCCCGGTCGGTCTCCACCACCTCCACGTCGACCGGGTCCGCGCCGGCCACCTCGATCGTCTCGACGTGGACGGACGCCTCCCGCCAGCCGTCCGGGCCGAGCGCCCGTACACCCGTGTCGTGCCGGCGCAGCCGCTCGACGTAGACGTCCTGGTAGTCGGCCATCGCGTTGGTGATGGCCCAGGCCACCGGGCCGGCGTGGCCGAAGTGTGCGATGCCCGGCACACCGGGCACGGCCAGGCCGACCACGTCGTACTCCGGGCAGGCCAGCCGGATCTGCTGGTAGACGCCCGGGTCCTCGAGGATCCGGTGCGGGTCGCCGGCCAGCAGCGCCGCGCCGCTGGCCGTGCGGGAACCGGCGAGCAACCATCCGTTGCTGCCGGCGACGGCCGGCCCGTCGGTGGCGAACGCCTCGGCCGCCGCCGGGCCGAGACACCGCGCGACGTGCTCGCGCCAGAGCTTGCCCGGGAACCCGGCGAACAGGATGTGATGCCCCAGCCACACCGCGAGCGGCGTCCACGGCTCCCACCGGCCCGGGGCGAGCCCGACGGCGGCGAACTCCGGCGCGCGGGCCGCCCCGGCGGCGAGGCCGGCGTTCACCCCGGCCACGTACGCGCCCACCCACTCGGCGGTCGCCGCGTCCAGGTTGGCGTGACAACGGCGGGCGGTGTCGTCCAGCCGGACCTGCCGGGCGAACCGGTCCCAACCGAGCGCGTCGACGCCGAGGAAGGCGGCGCTGGTGCCCTGCGACCGGTGCCGCTCGACCTCGATCTGCCACGCCCGGTCGTACGCGGTCACCCGACCCTGCGCCGCCGCGAGAGCGAGCGGGTCGTCGGCGCGGACGTGCGGCACGCCCCACGGGTCGCGGAACCGTCGTGCCGTCATGCCGGTTCGGCCGTGCGTCGGCGGGCGGCCGGTACGACCAGCGGGGTGCCGGTCTCCGGGTCGTCGATCACCCGGCAGGGCAGCCCGAACACCTCGGCCACCAGGTCGGCGGTCACCACCTCGCGCGGGTCTCCGGCGGCCACCACCCGACCGTCGCGCATGGCGATGAGGTGGGTGGCGTACCGGGCGGCGTGGTTGAGGTCGTGTAGCACCGCGACCAGCGTACGGCCCTGCTCCTCGTGCAGCCGGGCGCACAGGTCCAGGATGTCGATCTGGTGGGCGATGTCGAGGTAGGTCGTCGGCTCGTCGAGCAGCAGCAGCGGCGTCTGCTGCGCCAGCGCCATCGCGATCCAGACGCGCTGCCGTTGGCCGCCGGACAGCTCGTCCACCGGCCGGTCGGCGAGGTCGGCGACCCCGGTCGCGGCCATCGACTCGTCGACGATCCGCTCGTCCTCACGCGACCACTGCCGCAGCAGCCCCTGGTGCGGGTAGCGCCCCCGGGCGACCAGTTCGGCGACGCCGATCCCGTCCGGCGCGATCGACGTCTGTGGCAGCAGGCCGAGGGTCCGGGCGACCTTGCGGGCGGGCTGGTCGTGGATGTCCCGACCGTCCAGCAGCACCGTGCCCGCGCTCGGGCGCAGCATCCGCGACAGCGCGCGCAGCAGCGTCGACTTGCCGCACGCGTTCGGCCCGATGATCACCGTGAACGACCCGTCGGGCACCGCCACGGTGAGGTTCTCGGAGATGGTGCGCCGGTCGTAGGCGAGGGTCAGCGCGCTGCCGCCAAGGCGGGACGTCATGGGGGCTCCTTCGGAAGGGGTGTTCACAGTCGACCCGCCCGGCGTTCGACGGCCAGCAGCCAGACCAGGTAGCCGCCGCCGAGCACGCCGGTCACCACGCCGACCGGAAGCTGATGCCCGGCGAACGCCCGCTGGGCCACCAGGTCGGCGCCGACCAGCAGGGCCGCGCCGACCGCCATCGAGGGCAGCAGGTTCGGCCCGGGCGCGCGGGTCAGCCGCTTGGCGACGTGTGGCGCGACGAGCGCCACGAACGACACCGGGCCGGCCGCCGCCGCCGCGAACGACACGAGCAGCACCGCCGCGGTGAGCAGCATCAGGCGCGTCCGGCGTACCGGCACGCCGAGCGCGCTGGCCGTGTCGTCGCCGAGTTCCATCATCCGCAGCGCCGGCGCGCAACCGACGAGCACCAGCGGCGTGAGCACGGCGGTGACGGCCAACAGCGGCCCGGCGTTGGCCCAACCCCGCCCGTCCAGGCTGCCGGTGAGCCACAGCACCGCGCGGGCGGCGTCCATCAGCGGGGCCCGGGTCAGCAGGTAGCCGTTGACGCCGGTGAGGATCGCCGCGACGCCGATGCCGACCAGGACGAGGCGGTAGCCGTGCACGCCCCGCCGCCACGCGAGCGCGTAGATCAGCAGGCCGGTGGCGAGCCCGCCGCCGGCCGCCGCCCCGGCCAGGGCCAGGCTGCCGCCGCCCAGGACGACCACCACCAGCGCGCCGGTCGACGCGCCCTGGGTGAAGCCCAGGATGTCCGGGCTGCCCAGCGGGTTGCGGACCAGCGACTGGAACAGCGTGCCGCCCAGCGCCAACGCGGCGCCGACCAGCACCGCGGTGACCAGTCGGGGCAGTCGCAGCTCGGTCACGATGAACTGCTCCGCCGCGCTGCCGCCACCGGTGAGGGTGCGCAGCACGTCGGTCGGGCCCATCGGGTAGTCGCCGCTGCCCATCGCGATCAGGCCGAGGCCGGCGGCGAGCACCGCCGCGCCGAGGCCGACGGCCAGGGCGCGGGGGCGAAAGCGCACCGACAACCCCCCGGGTGTACGGATGGTCGTGGTGCTGAGCCCGCTGCGCGCGCTCACGGGTGCGCCACCCGTGAGCGGGTGACCAGCCAGAGGAACAGCGGGCCGCCCAGCACGGCGGTGACCATGCCGACCTGGAGTTCACCGGGGCGGCCGAGCACCCGGCCCAGCACGTCGGCGCCGAGCAGCAGGACCGGCGCGAGCACCGCGCAGTACGGCAGCAGCCAGCGCAGGTCGGGCCCGGTCAGCGCGCGTACCAGGTGCGGCACGAGCAGGCCGACGAAGACGATGGGACCGCAGGCGGCGGTCGCCGCGCCGCAGAGCAGGGTGACCGCGACGATCACGGCGGCCCGGATCACGGCCGGTCGGGCGCCCAGCGCCCGGGCCGCGTCGTCGCCGAGCGCGAGGGCGTTCAGCGGACGGGCAGCCCCGAGGGCGACCAGCAGGCCGACCAGGATGAACGGCGTCACCCGGGCCACCGTCGCGGCATCGGCGCTGGCCAGCGAGCCGACCGTCCAGAACCGCAGCCGGTCCAGCGAGGCGGTGTCCAGCAGCATGACCGCGCTCACGAACGAGTAGAGGGTGGCGTTGAGCGCCGCGCCGGCCAGCGCGAGCCGGGCCGGGGTGGCGCCCCGTCCGCCGCCGACGGCGTAGACCAGCGCGGTGACCAGGGCCGCGCCGAGCAGCGCGAACCAGACGTACCCGCCGATCGCCGTGACGCCCAGGAAGGCGGCGGCGGTGGCCACGGCGGCGGACGCTCCGGCGTTGATGCCGAGCAGCCCTGGGTCGGCGAGGGGGTTGCGGGTGAGCGCCTGCATCACGGCGCCGGCCACGCCGAGCGCCGTGCCGGCGAGCAGTCCGAGCAGGGTGCGGGGCAGGCGCATCCGGTGCACCACGGCGTACTCGGTGGCGTCGCGGTGCAGCAGCCCGGACCAGACGTCGGCGAGCGGCAGCGACTTCGCGCCGACCGCGATGCTGAGCACCAGGATCACGCCGAGCAGTGCCACGGCGGCGAGCAGGCCGGCGGCGCGGGTCGCCCGGCGTCGCTTCGGTGCGGGGGCCGTCGACACGTCCGGCACTGATGGTGTCGGGCTGGTGACGGGGGGTGTGGCGTCCAGTGTGGGCTCCGGGGTGTGGCGACACGGCGAACCGCTGTTGACAACAAGCGAGGTTAGGCTAACCTAACCCCGCTGTCCCGGTCGACCCCGGCCATCCTTTGATCGAAAGACGACACCATGCCCGATGCACTGTCCGCCCGTCGCCTCTCCCGTCGTGGCCTGCTGGCCGCTGGCGGCGCCGCCACGCTGGCCGCGCTGCTCGCCGGCTGTGGCAAGGACGATTCCGCCAAGCCTGCGGGCAGCGACAACACCGCCGGCCCCTGGTCGTTCACCGACGACCGCACAAAGAAGGTCGAGGCGGCGGCCCGTCCGGCGCGCGTGGTGGCCTTCACCGGCGTGGCGGCAGCCCTGGTCGATTTCGGTCTCGACAAGCAGCTCGTCGGCGTGTTCGGCGAGACCAAGCGCGCCGACGGCACGAAGGACCCCCAGGCCGGTGACCTGAACGTCGAGGCCGTGGAGATCCTGGGCAACACCTGGGGCGAGTTCAGCCTGGAGAAGTACGCGGCCCTGCGCCCCGAGCTGCTGGTCACGCACATGTACGACCCCGACGCCCTCTGGTACGTGCCGGACGAGAGCAAGGACAAGATTCTCCCGCTCGCGCCGAGCGTGGCGATCACCACCGCGCGGGTGCCGATGACCAAGCCGATCGAGCGGTACGCCGCGTTGGCAGAGTCGCTCGGCGCCGACCTGTCCGCCAAGAAGGTCACCGACGCGAAGGCCCGCTTCGACGACGCCGCCGCCGCCGTCCGCCAGGCGGTCAAGGCCAACCCGGGCATCCGGGTGATGGCCTGCTCGGGCAGCCCCGACCTGTTCTACGTCTCCAACCCCAAGGTCAGCACCGACCTCATGTACTTCGCCGAGCTGGGCGTCGACATCGTGGTGCCGACCAAGCTCGAAGCCGGCGACTACTTCGAGGCGCTGAGCTGGGAGAACGCCGGCAAGTTCCCGGCCGACCTGATTCTGCTCGACAACCGCAGCACCGCGTTGCAGCCCAAGGACCTCGCCGCCAAGCCGACCTGGACACAGCTGCCCGCCGTGCGGGCCAACCAGGTGACGCCGTGGGACGCGGTCCCCCGCTTCTCGTACGCCGGCGCAGCGCCGCTGCTGGAGAACCTCGCCACCGCCATCCGGAACGCGAAGAAGGTCGGCTGACGCCATGAGCACGAGCACCGTCGCACCCGTCGCCCTGCAGTACCGCTTCTTCGCCGCGCACGTCGTGCGGGCCCGTCAGGTGGGGGCCTCGCTGATCCGGGTCACCTTCGGCGGCGCGGAGCTGGTCGACTTCGCCGGCGGCGGCCGGGACCAGAGCGTCTCGCTGTTCCTGCCGCACCCGGGTCAGGACGCCCCGGTCGTCCCGGTCGAGCGCGGCGAGGACTGGTTCGGCGCCTGGCGGGCCCTCCCGCCGGACGTCCGCGCGGTCATGCGTTCGTACACCATCCGGGAGCACCGCCCGGCGGTCGGCGAGGTGGACATCGACTTCGTCGGTCACGGCGGCACCGGTCCCGCCTCGCGGTGGGCCAGCCTGGCGGTGGCCGGTGACCGGGTGCTGCTGCTCGGCCCCGCGGTGTACGACAACCGCAGCGTCTGCTTCCGGCCACCGGACGACACCGACCTCGTGGTGCTGGCTGCCGACGAGACCGCGCTGCCGGCCACCGCCGGGATCCTGGCGTGGCTGCCCGCCGGCACCCGGGTCCGCGCCTGGATCGAGGTCCCGGACGCGGCGGACATCACCGAGCTGCCCACCGACGCCGACGCCGAGATCCGCTGGATCGTGCGCGGCAGCACCGCACCCGGGAGCGATCTGCTGGTCAGCGCGCTGCGCGTCACCCGACTTCCGGCCGTCGCGCCGTACGCCTGGATCGCCGGCGAGTCCGGCGTGGTACGGGCGCTGCGGCGGCACCTGGTCGGCGAGCGCGGTTTCGACCGTCGACGGGTGACCTTCGCCGGCTACTGGCGGCGCGGCCTCTCCGAGGAGGACCTGCGCGCCGAGGCGCTGGCCGGCGCCACCGCCTGACCGGCGATCCCACCAGAACGCAGCACGGCCCCCGGCGCGCGCACGCGCCGGGGGAGGGTTCCGGCTGCCCATCGTCAGAACGTGGAAGGACATCCCGTGACCGTGCCGACGTACCCCGGCGAGACCGACCCGCGCAGCGCACCGGCCGCTCTACCACCGGCCACAGCGCCCGCCGGGGCCCGCGCCCACCTGTTGCACGACGGGTCGGTCGAGCAGTACCGGCGCGCGATCGCCGACGGCGTCGACCGGGTCGCCCGGCGGGTCGCCACGGTGGACCGGCCCACCACCGGAATCGCTCCGGGCGAGCTGGCGCCCCTCGTCGACAGCGTCGACCTGGACCGGCCCCTGGGCGACGCCGGCGCGGCGCTGGACGAGCTGGAGGACGTCTACCTGCGCGACGCCGTCTGGTTCCACCACCCGCGCTACCTGGCCCACCTCAACTGCCCGGTGGTCATCCCGGCGCTGCTCGGCGAGGCGGTGCTCAGCGCCGTCAACTCCTCCCTGGACACCTGGGACCAGAGCGCCGGCGCGACGCTCATCGAGCGACGGTTGATCGACTGGACCGCCGCCCGGATCGGTCTCGGTCCGGACGCCGACGGAGTGTTCACCAGCGGAGGCAGCCAGTCCAACCTCCAGGCGCTGCTGCTGGCCCGGGAGGAGGCGTGCCTCGCCGCGACCACCCCGGCGGCACGCCTGGACCTGCTGCCCCGCCTGCGCGTGCTCACCTCGGTCGCCGGGCACTTCAGCGTCCAGAAGTCCGCCAAGCTCCTCGGCCTCGCCCCGGACGCGGTGATCGCGGTGCCCACCGACGCGCGGCGACGCGTCCGGCCCGCCGCCGTCCGCGAGGAGATCGCCCGGTGCCGGGCGGCCGGACTGGTCCCGATGGCCGTCGTCGGGACCGCCGGCACCACCGACTTCGGCTCCATCGACCCGCTCGCGGACCTGGCGGAGGTCTGCGCGGAGACCGGCGTCTGGCTGCACGTCGACGCCGCGTACGGCTGCGGTCTGCTCGTCTCGCCGACGCGCCGGCACCTGCTCGACGGCATCGAACGCGCCGACTCGGTGACCGTCGACTACCACAAGTCGTTCTTCCAGCCGGTCAGCTCCAGCGCGCTGCTGGTCCGGGACCGGCGGGCGCTGGGGCACGCCACCTACCACGCCGACTACCTCAACCCGGCGCGCATGGTGGAGCAGCGGATTCCGAACCAGGTCGACAAGAGCCTGCAGACCACCCGCCGCTTCGACGCGCTGAAGCTGTGGCTGACCCTGCGGGTGATGGGCCCGGACGCGCTCGGCGAACTCTTCGACGAGGTGGTCGACGCCGCGGCCGACGCCTGGCAGCTCGTCAGCGAGGACCCCCGCTTCGAGGTGGTGACCCGCTCGCAGTTGAGCACCGTGGTCTTCCGTTACCTGCCCACCGGTCCGGGCCGGGAGCTGGCCGACGCCGCCAACCTGTACGCCCGGGAGGCGCTGGCCGCCTCCGGCCTCGCCGTGGTCGCCGGCACCCGGGTGGACGGCCGGCACTTTCTCAAGTTCACGCTGCTGAACCCGGCCACGACCGTCGACGACGTCGGCCAGGTGCTCGAACTGATCGCCGGCCACGCCGGGCGGTACGTGCGCGACACCGTCGCCGCCGACCTGACCTGCCCCGTCGGCTGACCCCGAACCCCGCCTGGAGAAGAAGATGTCCACCCACGACTTCGTCGCCATCGGGCTGGGCCCGTACAACCTGGGCCTGGCCTGTCTCACCGCGCCGATCGACGAGCTGGACGGGGTGTTCCTGGAGGCTCGACCGAGCCTCGCCTGGCACCCCGGCATGCTGCTGGAGTCGGCCCGGTTGCAGACCCCGTTCATCGCCGACCTGGTCAGCCTCGCCGATCCGACCTCCCCGTACTCGTTCCTCAACTACCTCAAGGAGATCGGCCGGCTCTACCCGTTCTACATCCGGGAGAGCTTCTACCCGCTGCGCAGCGAGTACGACGCGTACTGCCGGTGGGCGGCCGCGAAACTGCCGAACCTGCGCTTCGGTCAGACGGTGACCACCGTGGAGTACGACAGCGCCGACGGGAGGTACGTGGTGCGGGCCACCACCGGCGGGTCCGAGAGCGTCGAGTACCGGGCGCGGCACCTGGTGCTCGGCACCGGCACGCCGCCGCACCTGCCGGCGGCCGTCGCCGGGCTGCCCGGGGACGCCGTGCACAACTCGCGCTACCTGGAGCATCGGGACGCGCTGCGGACCAGGCGCAGCATCACCGTGGTGGGCAGCGGGCAGAGCGCCGCCGAGATCTACCACGACCTCCTCGGCGACATCGGCCGGTACGGCTACCAGCTCAACTGGGTCACCCGCTCGCCGCGGTTCTTCCCCCTCGAATACACCAAGCTGACGTTGGAGATGACCTCACCGGACTACGTGGACTACTTCCACGCGCTGCCCGAGGAGACCCGCTACCGGCTGGAATCGGCGCAGAAGGGGCTGTTCAAGGGAATCAACGCCGACCTGATCAACGACATCTTCGACCTGCTCTACGCGCACAGCGTCGCCGGTCCGGTGAACACCCGGCTGATCACCAACACCGAGCTGGTCGACGCCACCCACCACGACGGGGAGTACACGCTCGGATTGCGGCACGTGGAGCAGGAGCGGGACTTCACCCTGCGGACCGAGGGTCTGGTCCTGGCCACCGGCTACCACTACCGGGTGCCGACGTTCCTCGAACCGGTGCGCGAGCGCATCCGCTGGGACGCGCACGGCCGCTTCGACGTGGCCCGCAACTACAGCATCGACCACGACGGGCGGGGCATCTTCCTGCAGAACGCGGGCACCCACACGCACAGCATCACCTCACCCGACCTGGGCATGGGCGCGTACCGCAACTCCTGGATCATCCGCGAGCTGCTCGGCCGCGAGCACTACCCGATCGAGAAGAGCATCACCTTCCAGGAGTTCGGGGTGGTGTCGTGAGCGTGGTCTTCAGCCGCGCCGACGAGCGGCTCGGGAACTTCGCCCTGCGTCGCCTCGACCCAGAGGGCGACGCCGGGGTCCTGCACGGCTGGGTGACCCACCCGAAGTCGGCGTTCTGGTTGATGCAGGACACCGACGAGGCCCAGGTCGTCGAGGAGTACCGGCGCATCGCCGCCCACCCGCACCACGACGCGTACCTGGGCCTGTGGCGAGGGAGTCCGGCGTTCCTGGCCGAACGCTACGACCCGGCGCACGTGGAGCTGGTCGGCCGGTACGACCACCAACCCGGCGACGTGGGCATGCACTTCCTGTGCGCGCCCGCCGGCACGCCGGTGCACGGCTTCACCCGCGCGGTGATCCGTACCGTCCTGGCCTGGCTCTTCGCCGACCCGGCGACCGTGCGCGTGGTGGTCGAGCCGGACGTGCGCAACACGGCCGTGCACGCGCTGAACGCCGCCGTCGGGTTCGAGGTCGTCGGCCCGATCACCAAGCCGGAGAAAGAGGCGCTGCTCAGCGTCTGCACCCGCGCCCAGTTCCAGGCCGCCACCGAGCGGGCTACCGCCACCCCAGCAGAAGGAGCCCCGGCGTGACCACCACCGCCGTCCCCACCTCGCCGACCGTCACCGGCCCGGCCACCCCGGGCGACCCGGTCGCGCACCTCACCCCGCAGCGCTGGGCGCGGGCCAATCGGATGCTGGTCCGCAAGGCGCTCGCCGAGTTCACCCACGAGCGGCTGCTCACCCCGACGCCCGTGCCGGGCCCCGACGACCGGCAGTGGTACGAGGTCCGCAGCGACGACGAGTCCGTCACCTACCGGTTCGCCGCCCGGGTGCTCGCCCTGGCCCACTGGCAGATCGACGCGGACAGCATCACCCGGCACCGCGACGGCACGTCGCTGCCACCCGACGCGGTGGACCTGATCGTCGAGCTGCGCGGCACTCTCGGGCTCTCCGCTCGGGTGCTGCCCGTCTACCTGGAAGAGATCACCTCCACCCTGGCCGGTACGGCGTACAAGCTGGCCCAGGGTGCGCCGGGCGCCGCCGAGCTGGCCGGCGCGGACTTCCAGACCATCGAGACGTCCATGACCGAGGGTCACCCCTGCTTCGTGGCCAACAACGGCCGGCTCGGCTTCGGCGTCGACGAGTACCACCGCTACGCCCCGGAAGCCGGCACGCCGGTACGCCTGGAGTGGCTGGCCGCGCACCGGGACCACTCGACGTTCAGCAGCGCCGCCGACCTCGACTACGACGCGCTCGTCGAGGGCGAGTTGGACGCTGCGACCCGGGCGCGGTTCGCCGCCACGATGGCTGACCTCGGGCTCGACCTCGCCGACTACCACCTCATTCCGGCGCACCCCTGGCAGTGGTGGAACAAGCTGGCGGTGACGTTCGCGGGGGAGTTGGCTGAACGCCGGCTCGTGCACCTCGGCCCCGGCCCCGACTCGTACCTCGCGCAGCAGTCCATCCGTACCTTCTTCAACGTCACCGATCCGGGCCGGCACTACGTCAAGACGGCGCTGTCGGTGCTGAACATGGGCTTCATGCGCGGGCTGTCGGCCGCGTACATGGCCGCCACGCCGGCCATCAACGACTGGCTGGCCGATCTGATCGCCGCCGACGAGGTGTTGGCCGGCACGGGCCTGACGGTCATCCGGGAGCGGGCGGCGGTCGGCTACCGCCACCGGCAGTACGAGGCGGCCACCGAACGGACCTCCCCGTACCGCAAGATGCTCGCCGCCCTGTGGCGGGAGAGCCCGGTGCCGGGTCTGGCCCCGGGGGAGCGACTGTCCACGATGGCCGCGCTGCTGCACGTCGACGACGGCGGCGGCTCGCTGGCGGCGGCGCTGATCGACCGGTCCGGCCTCGCGCCCGAGGTGTGGCTACGCCGCTACCTGGACGCCTACCTGACCCCGCTGCTGCACAGCTTCTACGCCCACGACCTGGCCTTCATGCCGCACGGCGAGAACGTCATCCTGGTCCTCGACGAGCGGCACACCGTCCAGCGGGTGATCTTCAAGGACATCGCCGAGGAGATCGCGGTGCTGAGCGCCGACGTCGAGCTGCCGGCCGAGGTGGAGCGCATCCGGGTCGAGGTGCCCGACGACACCAAGTTGCTGACCATCTTCACCGACGTGGTCGACTGCTTCCTGCGCCACCTCAACGCCGTCCTCGTCGAGGCCGGGGTGCTCACCGAGGACGCCTTCTGGGGCACGGTCGCGGCCTGCGCCGCCGACTACTTCGCGCGGGTGCCGCACCTGGCCGAGCGGGTCCGCCACTACGACCTGTTCGCTCCCGAGTTCGCGCTGTCCTGCCTCAACCGCCTTCAGCTCCGCGACAACCAGCAGATGATCGACCTGGCCGATCCGTCGGCCGCCCTGCAGTTCGTCGGCACCCTCACCAATCCACTGGCCGCCCACGCCCCGGCCCGCTGACGCCACTCCGTCTTCATCGCGATCACTTGATGCTGACCAGTTGTCCGGCCCCTCCTGGAACTGGTCAGCATCAAGTGATCATTCCCCGCCGGGCACGGCAACCACGCGTCGTACCCGTACGTGACGGTCTCCGGATCGGCTGACCCCTCGCCTACCGGTAGTCGGCGTAGATCCGGCGTTGCGCACCGTCGACGGTTACCGGGCCGCCGTGCGGGAGGATCCACTGCGGTCTGGTGTGGCCGAACGGCACGCCGACGCAGACCACCGCCTCGGGGTTGTAGCGGTGTATCTGGTCCACGACCGTGTCGCGCTGCTGCTCGCGTAGCCGTGCCCGCTCCTGCGCGTCGGGCCGGCGGTCCAGGTCGGAGACCGGGGGACGGGCGACCAGGACCGCGTCGGCGGCGGCCAGGAGACCGCGTTCCCCCAGCGAGCGGACGATCCAACCGACCTCGCGCGCGGGGAGCAGCTCCTCCGACGTCTCGATGATCAGCACGCCGCCGCGCAGCACCTCCGGTCCGAACGGGAAACGCCCCGCCGTGAGGAGCCACTGCAGGACCTCCAGGCAGCCACCCCAGGTGGGGCCGGTGACGGTGCGGCGCGGCCCGTGCCAGGTCCACGGCTCGGTCGGCTCGCGTTCCCCGAACGACTGCAACGCCCGCGAATCGTCCCAGGGAACCCCGACATCCTCGGACTCGCCCGGGTCGGTGATCTCCAACCGCTCGCCGGTGAGCAGCGCGGCGCGCAGCGAGCGGGCGTGGATGTCGTCCACGGCGGGACCGGGTCCGAGGTGCACCTGGGACGACCCGCCGTAGAAGCTCGCGATGCCGAGCCCCCAGAGCCACTGGTGCAGGTTGGTGTTGTCGCTGGTGCCCAGGAACGGCTTCGGGTCGGCGCGGGCCAGGTCGGCGTCCAGGTGGGGGACGACGGTGATCTGGTCGTCGCCGCCGACGACGGCCAGGATCGCGCGTACCCGAGGATCGGCGAAGGCGGCGTTGACGTCCGCCGCGCGGGCCTGTGCGCTCGCGCCGACCGTGCGGGTGGTGGGGTACTCGACCGGGACGAGGCCGGTCACGTCGGCGAGCCGGCGCATGGCCTGCTCGTGGATCTCGGGAAAGGCGCCCGCGGCGGCGAAGGACGGCGACAGGACCGCGATCCGGTCACCCGGGCGTGCCTTCGGTGGACGTACAAGATCGTGCTTCATTCCGAGATTCCACCAGCGGCACCGGTCGCCGCGCACCCCGTTTCGGTGCGCGCCGACGGTGGCCGCACCGTGCAGAGATCCACCGGTGTTATCGATAACACGAGGTGAAGACCCCTACCGCACCCGTGTCGCCGCTCCTGATCTGCCAGCTCAGGCGTGGTGCACAGGGAGCCGTAATAGTTAGAACCTTGAATTTGTGCGTAGTCCGGCCGTAACATGCCGAACACGGATGTGAACGCTAACGTTCGGACCCCTGCATCCCGCCGAGCCCGTCCCGCCCGGTTGCCGTCCCATCGCCGGTAGCGCTCATTTGGAGGTCCCATGTCGTCCCTGCCCCTCAGCCGACGCCGCGTTCTGCAGGCCGCCGGCGCCACCGCCGTGGTCTCCGCGACCGGCGCCGCGACGCTGGGCGCCGGCCCCGCCGCCGCCGCGGTGGTCCCGCCAGCGCGCGCGGACATCGGCGTCGCGGCCTACGCCTTCGACCCCGGTCAGGTACGACTGACCAGCGGCCGTTGGCTGGACAACCAGAACCGCACCCTGAACTATCTGCGCTTCGTCGACGTTGACCGGATGCTCTACAACTTCCGCGCCAACCACCGGCTGTCCACCAACGGCGCCGCCACCAACGGTGGGTGGGACGCGCCGAACTTCCCGTTCCGTACGCACATGCAGGGGCACTTCCTGACCGCGTGGTCCTATGCCTACGCGGTGCTGGGCGACACCACCTGCCGGGACAAGGCGAACTACATGGTCGCCGAGATGGCCAAGTGCCAGGCGAACAACGGCGCGGCCGGGTTCGGCGCGGGCTACCTCTCCGGCTTCCCGGAGTCGGACTTCTCCGCGCTCGAGGCGCGGACCCTGTCCAACGGAAACGTCCCGTACTACTGCATCCACAAGACGCTCGCCGGCCTGCTCGACGTCTGGCGCTACACCGGCAACACCCAGGCCCGTACGGTGCTGCTGGCCCTCGCCGGCTGGGTCGACACCCGCACGTCCCGGCTCAGCTCCAGCCAGATGCAGTCGATGCTCGGCACCGAGTTCGGTGGCATGAACGACGTGCTGACGGACATCTACCAGATGACCGGTGACAGCCGGTGGCTCACCACGGCCCAGCGGTTCGACCACGCCTCGGTGTTCAACCCCCTGGCCAGCAACCAGGACCAGCTCAACGGTCTGCACGCCAACACGCAGGTGCCCAAGTGGATCGGCGCGGCCCGCGAGTTCAAGGCCACCGGGACCACCCGCTACCGGGACATCGCCAGCAACGCGTGGAACATCACCGTGGGCGCGCACTCCTACGTCATCGGCGGCAACAGCCAGGCCGAGCACTTCCGCGCGCCGAACGCCATCGCCGGTTACCTGAGCAACGACACCTGCGAGCAGTGCAATACCTACAACATGCTCAAGCTGACGCGGGAGCTGTGGCTGCTCGATCCGAACCGGACCGACTACTTCGACTTCTACGAGCGCGCGATGATCAACCACCTGCTCGGCGCGCAGAACCCGGCCGACAGCCGTGGCCACATCACCTACTTCACCCCGCTCAAGCCCGGTGGGCGGCGGGGCGTCGGCCCGGCGTGGGGTGGCGGCACCTGGAGCACCGACTACAACTCGTTCTGGTGCTGCCAGGGCACCGGCCTGGAGATCAACACGAAGTTGATGGACTCCGTCTACTTCTACAGCGGCACGACGCTCACGGTGAACCTCTTCGTGCCGTCCGAGCTGAACTGGTCGCAGCGGGGGATCACGGTCACCCAGAGCACCACGTACCCGGTGAGCGACACCAGCACGCTCACGCTCTCCGGCACGATGAGTGGCTCGTGGAGCATCCGGGTGCGCATCCCGGCGTGGACGAGCGGCGCGACCATCAGCGTCAACGGGGTGGCCGAGTCGGTCACCACGACGCCGGGCAGCTACGCCACCGTCACCCGCACCTGGGCCGCCGGCGACACCATCACCGTACGACTGCCCATGCGGGTCGTCCTGCGGGCGGCCAACGACAATCCCAGCGTCGCCGCCGTCACGTACGGCCCGAGCGTGCTCTGCGGCAACTACGGCAACACCACGCTCAACTCGCTGCCGTCGCTCGTGGTCTCGTCGGTCGCCCGGACCAGCACCAGCTCGCTCGCGTTCACGGCCACCGCGAACGGGTCCACCGTCAACCTCGGGCCGTTCCAGGACGCCCACGGGTTCAACTACACGGTGTACTGGAACACCAGCGGCAGCAGCGGCGGAGGCAGTTACCGGCTGGTCAACGTGGGCAGCGGGATGGTCCTCGGCATCCAGAACATGTCCACCGCCGACGGCGGGCTGGCCCTGCAGTGGGACGACAGCGGCACGGCCGACCACAACTGGGTCATGATCACCGATGGCAACGCCGTCCGGTTCCGCAACGTCAACAGCGGCAAGGTCCTCGGTGTGGAGAACATGTCCACCGCCGACAACGCCCGCGTCCTGCAGTGGTCGGACAACGGCACCGCCGACCACCGGTGGACGCTCGTCGACAACGGCGACGGCACCTACAAGATCCGCAACGTCAACAGCGGCAAGCTGCTCGGCATCCTGAACAACTCCACCGCCCGGGGCGCGCAGGCGGTGCAGGATTCGGACAACGGCAGCGCGGACAACCGCTGGCGGCTGGTGGCCAACGCCTAGACCGTCGAGGCTCGGCCTGGCCGGGGCGTGTGTCGAAACCCTCGAATCGGGGGCTTCGGCACACGCCCCTCGTGCTGTCTCGGCCCGACCCGCGAGATCTTGCCGAACTCTCTTGCGCGGATAGGTCTGTAATGCAAAGCTAACTTCATGACACACGAATCCGCTCCGCAGGCGGACGGCCCTCGGGAGCTGTTGGCCGCTGTGCGCGACCTGACCCGCCAGGTCCAGGTCGCCCAGCGCGGCACCTGGTTTCCGCTGCTGGTCCTCGCGGTGGTCACCCTGGCCGCGATCCCCGTCTACCGGTACGCCCCCTACCTCGATGTGTTCGACACCTGCCGATCCCGCCCGGGGCACACGGTCTGCATGGCGCCCAATCCGGCGGAGCTCGGGTACTGGACCGTCGCGCTGGTGCTCGCGTACGTGGCGATCGCCGGCTTCTACGTACGGCAGTCCCGACGCCGTGGCGTGGGCACCCCGATCCGCCCCTACGTCGTCGTCGGCGTCGCGTTGGCCGTGCTGATGGCCGCCGTGTCGATCTGGCTGACGTTCCACCCGCTCCTCCCCGTCCCCGCCGACCCCTTCTCCACCGACCCGGTCAAGATCGAGGTCGGGCCGGCGACGTGGCTCGTCAACGGACTGGCCAGTCCCGTCGCGGTCATCGCGCTGGCGCTGATGGTGCTCGCGTGGGTCGAACGCAACTGGGCGCTGCTTGCGTACAGCCTCGTCTACCTGGTGATCGTGATGGTGCAGGGCGGCCAGGTCATCCACTCGACCTCGTCGTGGTTCTTCCTGCCGCACCTGCTCCTCGCTGCGGCGCTACTGCTGCTCGGCAGCGCGGCCTTCGCCCTGTTCCGGCCGAGCACCGAGGTTCCGAGGCGATGACCGACCATCCCACCAACGGCCTTGACGACGTGGTCCACCAGCGCGTCCGACTGGGCATCCTGGCCATCGCGCACCAGGCTCGCCAGGTCGAGTTCGGCTTCCTGCGCACCACCCTGCAGCTGACCGCGGGCAATCTCGGGCAGCACCTGACCGTCCTGGAGAAGGCCGAGCTGATCCAGATCGAGAAGGGCTACGAGGGCAAGCGCCCGCGTACCTGGGTGACTCTCACCGCTGCCGGTCAGGCCGCCCTGCGCGACGAGATCGCCCACCTCAAGCAACTCATCCAGCAGGTCGAGCAGACCGGGCCGCCGCCGACCGGTGACCCGGTGACCTGAACCTCAGTCGGCCGTTCCCGCGCGCCGGAACGCGCGGGCCAGCTCGGCCAGGTCGAGCCCTTCGAAGTGGCGCAGGAACCGCTGCCGTACGGCAGCGAGATGGCTGGGCCAGGACTCCTGGAGGCGGGCGAAGCCCGCGTCGGTGAGCACCGCGTTCCAGCCGCGGGCGTCCTCCTCGCACCGTTCCCGCTTGACCAGTCCCTGGCTCTCCAGTCGGATGATCGTCCGGGTCATGCCGCTCAACGAGAGGTAACAGGCCGTAGCGAGTTCGTGCATCCGCATTCGCCGCTCCGGCGCCTCGGAGAGGTTCATCAGGGCGGTGTACTCGGTCAGCGGTAGCTGCCGGTCGCCCACCATGTCGGCGTCGATCGCGCGTGGCACCACGTACATCACCTGGCCCAGGGCGCGAACCAGCGCCTCCTCGTCGGGTTCGAGGGGTCGCGGCGCCTCGGGGTGGGGATCGGCCATCCCGCAAGCATAGTTGCTTGATTGAGCAATTGCTTACTGTGGGTGTGAGGGTGCTCATACCACGGTCATTTGCTTGACGAAGCAAGGAGCGGCTAGCGTTCCGGCGGTCAGGTTCGGACTACTGAAAGGCGCAGCCATGACCAGGATCGGGATCATCCTCGGAAGCACCCGCCCGGGGCGCAACGGCGAAGCCGTCGCCCGCTGGGTCCACGAGATCGCCCAGCAGCGCACCGACGCGCAGTTCGAGCTGATCGACCTGCTCGACTACAAGCTGCCGCACCTCGACGAGGCGATGCCGCCGGCGATGGGCCAGTACAGCCAGCCCCACACGCTGCGCTGGGCCGAGACCATCGCGTCGTTCGACGGCTTCGTGATGGTGACGCCCGAGTACAACCACTCGACCTCCGGCGCGCTGAAGAACGCCATCGACTTCCTCTACAACGAGTGGAACAACAAGGCCGTCGGGTTCGTCAGCTACGGCTCCCTCGGTGGCGCCCGGGCCGTGGAGCACCTGCGCCTGATCGCCGGTGAGCTGCAGATGGCCGACGTGCGCTCGCAGGTCGCGCTCTCGCTCTACACCGACTTCGAGAACTTCAGCACCTTCAAGCCCGGCGACCAGCACCTGCCGGCGCTGACCACCACCCTCGACCAGGTCGTGGCCTGGAGCACCGCGCTCGCGCCGCTGCGCCAGGGCTGACCTTTATCGGTACGCCTCGAGACGGCCGCGGGAGTCCCTCCCACGGCCGTCTCGGTGCATGGGTGTCCCGGCGGGTTCGTGAACATCGGCCCGGTGTGACGGTCGGCGCGGCGCGAGGCGGGCCGCTACCCTCGGCGTGATGAGCCGAGCCGCCAGCCCCGCGCGGGCTCCGCTGTGGCGGGACCGTGCCTTCGGCACGTACTGGATCGCGCAGTCGCTCTCCGCGGCCGGCGACGCGTTCGCCTACCTCGCGGTACCGCTGCTGGTGTTGCAGGCGACCGGATCGGTGGCCCAGATGGGCCTGCTCACCGCCGTCGCGGGCGCGGCGTCCGTGGCCGCCGGCATCTTCGGCGGGGTGCTGGTCGACAGGTACGACAGGCGTCGGCTGATGATCGTCGCGGACCTGGTCCGGCTGGTCCTCTACGGTCTCGTGCCGCTGGTCTGGCTCGCTGGCCCGCGCGTCTGGCTGCTCTTCGTCGTGCTGCCGGTCTGCGAGGCGGCCGGCATGCTGTTCCAGGTCGCCGCGGTGACCGCCGTCCGCAACCTCGTCGACGCCGACCGGATCACCGAGGCCAACGGCCGGCTCCAGGCGACGTTCGCGGCGACCGCCGTCCTCGGGCCGCTGCTCGCCGGTGTGGTGTCGGCCCGCTTCGGCCCGGCGGTCGCCATCGCCGTCAACGCCGCCAGCTTCGCCCTCTCGGCCGTTGGCCTGCGGCTGATCCGGTTGCGCACCGCCCAGCCCGCCGACACCGCGCCGATGGCCCGGGAACGCCCGCTGGTCGAGTTCCTGGCCGGCGCGCGGTTCCTGTGGCGCCAGCCCGTGCTCCGCGCGCTGACCGTCCTGCTGTCGGTGTTCATCTTCCTCACCTACGGCTTCACCGACGTGCTGATCTACCACGTGACCCACGACCTCGGCGGCACCGAGGGGACGGTCGGCACCGTACTCGGCCTGGCGGCCCTGGGCACGGTCGCCGGGGCGCTGCTGGTGGCTCCGCTGCGCCGGCGACGCGGATTCGGCGCCACCTGGATCGGCGCGCACGCGATCTGCGGGTTCGCGGTGGCGGGCGTCGGCGTCGCGACGACCGTGCCGACGGTCACCGCCCTGACCGCCGTGTACCTGTGCTGTCTCAGCGTCGGCGGAATCTGCTCGATGTCACTGCGCCAGGAGATCACTCCCGACCATCTGCTCGGTCGGGTCACCTCGGCGTTCTGGAGCACGCACTACGCCCTCGGCCCGGCCGGCGCGGTGATTCTGACGTGGACGGCCAGCCGGTACGGCGTACCGGCGGTGGCGCTCGTCGCCGGAGCGGGTTGCCTGCTGGTGGCGGTCGGCGGGCTGTTCACCCCGGTCCGCCGCGCGGGCGCCGAACCGGCGTCCACCGCACCGGGACTCGGGCCGGCGCCGGCCGTCGGCACGACCGGCGGCTGAGGCACCGCACGGCGGGGGACTCAGAACTCCCGGTACATGACGTGCAGGCCGACCCGCCCGAGGGTTCGGTGGCGGAACGCGCCCGGCACCGTGCCGACCACCTCGAAGCCCTCCCGCCGGTACAGCTCGACCGCCGTCCGGTTCGTCTCCACCACGGCGTTGAACTGCATCCCGGCGTACCCCGCGAGGCGGGCCCAGGTCAGAGCGTCGCGGCACAGCGCGGTGCCGACGCCCCGGCCGCGGGCGTCGGCGGCCACCAGGAAGCTGGCGGTGCTGACGTGCGCGCCCGGTCCGGGACGGTTGGCCCCCATCTTCGCGCTGCCCAGCACCCGATCACCGTCGGTCGCGACGACGGTCCGTCCGGGCGCGGCCTCCACCCAGAGGGCGTACGCCTCCTGCGCGGTCATCCCCGGGTCGTAGGCGAAGGTCTCCGGTGCCCGGATCACGTCCTCGATGATCGGCCACACCTGCGACCAGTCCTGGTCGGTGAACGTACGGATCAACACGGGCGCAGGCTACGCAGGACGCGCCGGGGGGGACAACGGGTTTTGCGGGCCCGTCAGGAGGCGGCGTCGGCGCGCCGGGCGCGCGGCGTCGTCGTGGCGCGTGCTCGACCCGGCGCCGGCCCGGCGGTGTCCCGGCGGACCAGTTCGGCGGGCAGCACCTCGACCCGGGGGGTCGGCGCCGCCGCGCCGAGCACCAGCGACATGGCCCGGACCCCCATGTCGACGAGGGGGAGCCGCACCGTGGTCAACGCGGGTGTGACGTCGCGGGCGATCGGCATGTCGTCGAAGCCGACGACGGAGATCCGTCCCGGTACGGCGAGCGAGCGGGCCCGCAGGGTGGCGAGGGCGCCGATGGCCATCGAGTCGTTGAGCGCCACGATGGCGGTCAGCTCCGGATCGGAGTCGAGCAGCCGGGCGGTGGCCTCCGCGCCGCCGTCCCGGTCGAACTCGGCGTACCGGATGCGCCGCTCGGGCAGGTCGAGGCCGTGCTCGGCCAGGGCCTGCCGGAGCCCGGCCAGCCGGTCGGTGGTGGTGGTGAGGATGCGCGGGCCGGCGACCACGCCGATCGCCCGGTGGCCCAGCGCGCAGAGTTCGCGGCCGGCGAGGTGACCGCCGGCCTGGTTGTCCGGCATGACGGCGTCGCCGGAGTGCTCGTGGCGGCCGATGACCGCGACCCGCCCGCCGGTCGCCTCGTACGCGGCGAGCTTCTCGTTGAGCTGTCGGGTGAAGGCCTCGTCGTGGTAGCCGGACCCGGCCAGGATCAGCGCAGCCACCTGGTGGCCGCGCAGCAGCTCCACGTACTCCAGCTCGCGGTCCGGGTCGCGGTAGCTGTTGCAGATCATCAGCAGCCGGCCCTGGTCGGTGGCGACGCGTTGCAGGCCGCGGGTGATCTCGGCGAAGTACGGGTCGGAGACGTCGTGCACGATCACGCCGACCGCGCTGCGGTGCGAGCGGGCCAGCAGTTGGGCGTGCGCGTTCGGCACGTACTGCAACTCGGCGACGGCCGCGAGCACCCGTTCGCGCAGCTCGTCGGTGACCGGTTTGCTGCTGCCGTTGATGACGCGCGAGGCCGTGGCGGGTGAGACGCCCGCGCGCCGCGCCACGTCGGACAGGGTCGCCATGGCCCGCCCCCTCGGTCTGTTGACGGCGTTTCGCCGCGCCGGCTAGCGTCACCGTACCGCAGAGAAAGCCCTTTCCCGCAGGGAGGCCCGGCCATGTCGGAACGCTTCGCGGCACTGCCCGGCGGCGTCGGAGTGTCCCGGCTGCGCGTCTACGACACGGCGGCGCCGGACGGCGTGGTCGGCGGCACCCCGCACGTGCACCTGTGCTGCACCGAGGGGTACGTGGTGACCGGCGGCGAGGGCGCGGTGCAGACCCTCGGCGGCGAGGGCTTCCGGGAGACCCCGCTGCGGGCGGGCACGGTGGTGTGGTTCGAACCGGGCACCGTGCACCGCCTGGTGAACGGCGGCGATCTGTCCATCGTGGTGCTCATGCAGAACAGCGGCCTGCCCGAGGCCGGCGACGCGGTCCTGACCTTCCCGCCCGAGGTGCTGGCCGACCCCGAGGCGTACGCCGAGGCCGCGGCGCTGCCGGACGGGGGAGCGCCGGGGGCGGACGTGCGGGGCGCGTACCGTCGGCGGGATCTGGCGGTGGCCGGCTTCGCGGCGCTGCGGTCCGGTGGGCCGACGGCGCTGGCCGCCTTTTACGCGGCGGCGGCGGTGCTGCGCCGGCCGCTGCTGGCGGCCTGGCGGCAGCGGTGGGCGGACGGCGCGGGTGCGGCCGCCGCCGGCACCGGCGCCCAGTTGGACGCCCTGGAGCGGGGCGAGTGGCGTTATCTGGGCGGGGCCGGCGTGTACGCGGTGGACGCGCCCGTCGAGCGTGGCCGGTTGGGGATGTGCGGCCTGCTCGACACCTATCCGGCTGCCGGCTGACGCCGCCGGTGCCGCGCGGTCCAGTTCGGACCGCGAGGGCGATGATCCACTCGGTTTCAGGGCAGTCGCGGTGTCCGAGAGGGAGGGAAGGCCCGGTTTCCAGCAAGCCGAGTCGACCGTGGGCGACGCCTTCACCGGGCGGCCCGACGGGCGTCGAATAGATCGAGGAAAGGCCTTGCCTGCGGTCTGGACGCCGCCTACGCTCCCAGGAAAGCGTTTGCCTGACCCGCCGACCGACCCGGCCCCCGGGTGCCGCGCCGGGCCCCGAGGAGGTTCGCGTGACCGAGAACTCTTTGGACACGGCAGGCCGGCGCGCCGCCGCCGACCAGGCGACTGGTGGGCGGGAAACGGATTCAGCCGCCCCGGCGGACTCCTCGCCCGGATCGGCCGACGCTCGCGTCGGGAGCGGGCTCGGATCCGGAGCGGCCGGTCCGTCGCCGGACGATGATGACCGGTCACCCCGACGCACGCTCGGCCGTCGCGCGGCGGCGGTCGCCGACTCGCTCTGGCGGCCGGCGCTCGTGCTGGCGGCCTTTGTCCTCGCCTGGTGGTTCGTCGCCGCCCGGGAGTACGTGCCGAACTACCTCGTGCCCACCCCCGGTCAGGTCTGGACCACGACGACCGACCAGTGGTCCGAGCTGGCCCGGCACACCCTGGTCACCCTCTACGAGACCGTGCTCGGCTTCGTCCTGGCCGCCGCGCTGGGGCTGGCCACCGCGGTCGCCATCGCCTACTCGCGCACCCTGGACAAGGCGCTCTATCCGATCGTCCTGTTCGCACAGGTCATCCCGAAGATCGCCATCGCGCCGCTGCTGGTCGTCTGGTTCGGTCTCGGCCTCACTCCGAAGATCATCCTGGCGGTGCTCATCGCGTTCTTCCCGGTGGTCATCTCCGGCGTCGCCGGCCTGCGCTCGACCGACCCGGAACTGCTCGACCTCTCCGCCACGATGGGCGCCGGGCCCTGGCGGACCTTCCGCAAGATCCGCTTCCCGAACGCGTTGCCGCACCTCATGGCCGGCCTGAAGGTGGCGGTCACCCTCGCGGTGGTCGGCGCCGTGGTCGGCGAGTTCGTCGGCGCCAGCGAGGGGCTCGGCTACGTCCTGTTGCTGGCCAACGGCAACCTCGACGCCCCGCTGTTGTTCGCCGACCTGATCCTGATGTCCGCCATCGGCATCGTCCTGTTCGTTCTGGTCGAGATCGCCGAGGCGATGCTCATCCCGTGGCACGCCAGCCGTCGCGCCGGCGTGTCCCTCACCACCTCCTGACCGACCCCATCACGGAGGCACCGATGAAGCGCACCGCCACCACCATCCTGGCCACCGCCGCCCTGTTGCTCGCCGCCGCCGGCTGCGGCGGCTCGGACTCCGCCGGCAGGACCGGCGCCGACGGCAGGAAACAGGTCACCCTCACCCTCAACTGGGTGCCGTACGGCGAGCACGCGCCCTTCTACTACGGTCTGCAGCAGGGCTACTACTCCGCCGAGGGCATCGACCTGAAGATCCTGCCCGGCAACGGCTCCGGCAACACCGTCAAGCAGGTCGCCCAGAAACAGACCGACTTCGGCTGGGCCGACAGTCCCGTCCTGCTCAAGTCGGTGGCCAGCGGGATGCCGGTGCGCAGCCTCGGCGCGTACCTGGAGAAGGGCCCGTCCTCGGTGGAGTTCTTCACCGAGAAGAACATCAGGACACCGGCCGACCTCAAGGGCAAGACCGTCGGCGGCACACCCGGCGACGCCCTCTACGCGACCTTCCCGGCCTGGTTAGAGAAGAACGGCCTGAAGAAGGACGACGTCAAGGTCGTCAACGTGGACGCCGCCGGCAAGATCGCCGCCCTGGCCGAGGGCAGGGTCGACGCCATCATGGGCTTCTTCCACGACCAGGCGCCCACCATCGAGAGCAAGACCGGCAAGAAGGTCGACGTGCTGCTCTTCGCCGACTACGGGATGAACCTGCTCGGCACCGGACTGATCGCCAACACCCAGACCCTGCAGAAGGACCCGGAGCTGGCCCGCAGGTTCGTCCGGGCCACCCAGAAGTCCTGGGCCGACGCGGCGCGCGACCCGGCCGGCGCGGTGAGCGCCATGGTCGCGCTCGCCGAGAACGAGCCGGCCCCCGAGGTGCTCACCAAGCAGCTCACCCTCAACCTGCCGCTGCTCGGCGGCGACGGTCCGGCCGGGGTGAACACCGAAGCCCAGTGGTCCGAGACCATCGACCTGATGGCCCGCCACGCGGAGCTGAAGGATCCGGGCGCGCCGGACGCGTACTGGGACTCGTCGTACGCGGCCAAGGGCTGACGAGGTGAGCGCCGCGCCGGCGACCACCGGCACCGCCATCGGGATGTCCGGGGTGACCGTCCGGTTCACCACCCGACGTTCGCGGACCACCGCCCTCGACGACGTGTCCCTGCACATCGAGCCGGGCGAGTTCGTCACCATCGTCGGCCCGTCCGGCTGCGGCAAGTCCACCCTGCTGAAGATCGTCGCCGGACTGGTGAAGCCCACCAGCGGCGAGGTCTCGCTGCTGCGACAGCCGGTGCGCGGCCCGCAGCAGGAGATCGGCTTCGTCTTCCAGAAGGCCGCGCTGCTCCAGTGGCGTGGCGCGCGGGCCAACATCCTGCTGCAGGCCGAGATGCGCGGGATGGACCGGGCGCGGGCGGCCCGTCGGGCGGACGAGCTGATTGAGATGACCGGGCTGACCGGCTTCGAGAAGGCGCTGCCGCACGAGCTGTCCGGCGGTATGCAGCAGCGGGTGGCGCTCTGCCGCGCGCTGCTGCACGCCCCACCGGTGCTGCTCATGGACGAGCCGTTCGGCGCCCTGGACGCGCTGACCCGCGAGCAGATGAACGCCGAGCTGCACCGCATCTGGCGGGAGACCGGCACCACGGTGGTGCTGGTCACCCACTCCATCGCCGAGGCGGTCTTCCTCGGCACCCGGGTCGTGGTGATGAGCGCCCGGCCCGGCCGGATCATCCGCGCCTTCGACGTCGAGCTGCCCGCGCACCGCGACTACGCGCAGGTGATGTCGGACTCCCGCTTCGACCGGCTCGCCACCGAACTGCGCGGACTGCTCGGCAGCGCGGCCGCCAACCACTGAACGACCAGCACGACGAAGGGGACCACCATGACCCGCAGGTCGATCGGCATCATCGTCAACGGCGTGACCGGACGGATGGGCTACCGCCAGCACCTCGTCCGGTCCCTGCTGGCCATCCGCGAGTCCGGCGGCGTGACGTTGGCCGACGGCACGACCATCTGGCCAGAACCGGTCCTGGTGGGGCGCAACGAGACCAAGCTCCGCGAGCTCGCCGGGCGGCACGGCCTCACCGACTGGACCACCGACCTGACCGCCGCGCTGGCCCGCGACGACGTCGAGATCTACTTCGACGCCCTGGTCACCCAGCAGCGGGAGAAGGCGATCCGCCAGGCGATCGAGGCCGGCAAGCACATCTACACGGAGAAGCCGCTCGCCGAGGACACCGCCGCCGCGCTCGACCTGGCCCGCGCCGCCGACGCGGCCGGTGTCCGCACCGGCGTCGTGCAGGACAAGCTGTTCCTGCCCGGCCTGCGCAAACTCAAGCGGCTCGTCGACGGCGGCTTCTTCGGTCGGATCCTCTCGGTGCGCGGCGAGTTCGGCTACTGGGTCTTCGAGGGCGACTGGCAGCCGGCCCAGCGTCCCTCGTGGAACTACCGCGCCGAGGCCGGCGGCGGCATCACCTCGGACATGTTCCCGCACTGGCACTACGTGCTCCAGGAGCTGTTCGGCCGGGTCACCGCGGTCACCTGTGTGACCGCCACCCACGTGCCCGAGCGGTTCGACGAGGACGGCCGCGCCTACGCCGCCACCGCTGACGACGCCGCGTACGCCATCTTCGAACTCGACGGCGGCGTGATCGCGCAGATCAACTCGTCGTGGGGTGTGCGGGTGTACCGCGACGAGCTGGTGGAGTTCCAGGTCGACGGCACCGAGGGCAGCGCCGTCGCCGGGCTGCGCCGCTGCCGGGCACAGCACCGGGCGGTCACCCCGAAACCGGTGTGGAACCCGGACCTGCCGGTCACCGAGGACTTCCGCGCGCAGTGGACCGAGGTGCCCGACAACGAGGAGTTCGACAACGGCTTCAAGATGCAGTGGGAGGCATTCCTGCGGCACGTCGTGGCCGGCGAGCCGTTCCCGTGGGACTTCCTGGCCGGCGCGCGCGGCGTGCAGCTCGCCGAGCTGGGGCTCCGCGCGGCCCGCGAGGGCGTCCGCGTCGAGGTTCCGGAGCTGCACCCGTGAGCGCCGTCGAAGTGGCGCTGCCGGGCGGGCGGCGACACCGGCTCACCGGGGCCGACGGATTCACCCGCCCGGCCGCACCGGCGACCAGCCGGATCGCGTACGCCGCCGCGCACGTGGTCGCCGATCCGGGCGCGGAGAACGTACCGGGCGCCCCGGCGACGGTGGACTGGGACGCCACCCTCGTGTTCCGGCGGCACCTGTGGTCGTACGGGCTGGGTGTCGCCGAGGCGATGGACACCGCCCAGCGGGGAATGGGGCTGGACTATCCGGCGACCCGGGAGCTGGTCCGACGCAGTGCCGCCGAGGCCCGTGCCGTGGGCGGGCGGATCGTCGCCGGTGTCGGCACCGACCAGCTCCCGGCCGGCCCGGCCAGCCTGGCCGGGGTCACCGCCGCGTACCGCGAGCAGCTCGACGACGTCCGCGCCGCCGGCGCGCGGCCGGTGCTGATGTGCAGCCGGCACCTGGCCGCCACCGCCCGCGACGCCGAGGACTACCTACGGGTGTACGACGAGCTGCTGACCGCCGCCGGCGAGCCGGTCGTGCTGCACTGGCTGGGTCCGATGTTCGACCCGGCGCTGACCGGCTACTGGGGGTCCGCCGACCTGGACCTGGCCGCCGACACGGTGGTCGAGCTGGTCAAGGCCCACCAGTCGACGGTGGACGGCATCAAGGTGTCGCTGCTCGACGCCGACCGGGAGGTGGCGTTACGGCGTCGACTGCCGGCCGGGGTACGCCTCTACACCGGCGACGACTTCCACTACCCGGAGCTGATCCGGGGCGACGAGGTGGGCCACTCCGACGCGCTGCTCGGCGTGTTCGCGGCCATCGCGCCGGCCGCCGCCGCCGCGCTGGATGCTCTCGACCGGGGCGACCTGACGTCGTACGACGAGATCTTCGCTCCGACCGTGCCGCTGGCCCGGCACCTGTTCGCGGCGCCGACCTGGCACTACAAGACGGGCATCGTGTTCCTGGCGTGGCTGGCCGGGCACCAGGACCACTTCACGATGGTCGGCGGCGCGCAGTCCGGCCGGTCCCCGGCGCACCTGGCGACCCTGCTCACCCTCGCCGACGCCGCCGGGCTGCTGCCCGACGCGGAGCTGGCCGCCGCCCGCGCGCGGGCGTTCTTCACCGTCGCGGGGGTTGTCCAGTGAGTCTCGCGCGGTTCTCGTTCAACCAGGCCACCGCGCAGCGCTGGGCGCTGCCCGACGTGGTCGCCGGCTGTGTGGCGGCCGGTGTGCCGGGCATCGGACTGTGGCGGGAGCCGGTGGCCGAGTACGGGTTGGCCCGCGCGGCGAAGCTGGTCCGCGACGCGGGCCTCACCGTCACGTCGCTGTGCCGGGGCGGATTCTTCACCGCCGACGACTGGCGTGCGCAGAACCTGCGGGCCATCGAGGAGGCCGCCGCGCTGGGCGCACCCGAGCTGGTGCTCGTCTCCGGCGGACTGCCGGCGGGCAGTCGCGACGTCGACGGCGCCCGCCGCCGGGTCGCCGACGCGATCGGCGAGCTGGCGCCGCACGCGGCGGCGGCCGGCGTCCGGCTGGCGATCGAACCGCTGCACCCGATGTTCGCCGCCGACCGCTGCGTGATCGCCACCCTCGGTCAGGCGCTCGACATCGCCGAGCGGTTCGATCCGGAGGTGGTCGGGGTGGTGATCGACGCGTACCACGTGTGGTGGGACGACACCGTGTACGCGCAGATCGTCCGGGCCGGCGCGCGGATCGCCGCGTTCCAGGTCTGCGACTGGGTGACACCGCTGCCGGAGGGGGTGCTGCTCGGCCGGGCGTTGCCCGGCGACGGGTGCATCGAGCTGCGGCGGCTGCGCGAGGCGGTGGACGCGGCCGGCTACCGCGGTCCGATCGAGGTGGAGGTCTTCTCCGCCGAGGTCTGGGCGCGGCCGGGCGCGCAGGTGCTGGACGCGGCGATCGCCGGCTATCTGCGCCACGTCGTCTGACCGGCGCGGGGCGCAGGGGTACGCCGACCGGCGGTAGGGTCGTCGGCGTGGATCTGGAGAAGACCGCAGCCCTGCTCGGGGTGCCCGTCGAGGCTGTCGAGCGGGTGCACCGGCTGGCCGGCGACCGGCCCTCGGCCCCGCTGCCCGCCAAGGCCGACGCGCCGGCGATCCTCGACCGGCTCGCGGTGCCGCCGGACGACGCCGTCGAGATCATGGCGGGGTGGCCGGAACGCGACTTACCACTGTGGACGCCGGAGCTGCGCTGGCTGCTCGACCGTTCGATCGCGCTGGTCCGCGCGGATCTCGGCGGGTACGGCTGGCTGCCACCCGGGCCGGAGCTGCCGCTCGACCGTGGCCCCGCCTGGCGGCATCTCTACGTGTACGCGTACCTCGCGCTGGTCGAGATCGTGCGGGGCTACCACCGCGACCACGGCGTTCCCGACGCCGTCTCCTGGGCGACGCTCGCCGACCTGGGTCGTAACCTCGCCGTCGACCGGCGGATGCGCGGCGAGGGCTGGCCGGTCATGCAGAGCTGGTTGACGCTGCACGTGCGCGGCGCCGTCTACGAGTTGGGCCGGTTGCAGCACCATCGCGGCGACGGCGCCATCGGCCTGCACATCCCCGACGCGGGGCCGCTGACCCCGGAGGCGGTCTCGGCGTCGCTCGACGAGGCCCGGGTCTTCTTCCCGCGTCACTTCCCCGACGAGCACTACACGGCGTTCTCCTGCGGCTCGTGGCTGCTCGACCCCCAGTTGCGGGAGTACCTGCCCGACGACTCGAACATCATCCGGTTCCAGCGACGGTTCGAGCTGGAGTCCTACGAGGAGCCGGAGGGCTTGGACGCGGACGTCGAGGTGCTGCGATTCGTCTTCCGGACGCTGACCACACCGCTGGACGAGTTGCCGCGCCGCACCGCCCTGCAACGGGCGATCGTCGACCACCTGTCGGCTGGCCGGCACTGGCAGTGGCGTCAGGGCCGCTTCCCGATCGACGCGACGCATCGGCCGTACCTACCCTGATCCGGTGCTAGCCGCCGAAGCCCCGAAGATCACGGACTGGATGCAGGCGTGGGGGAGCCTGGCCGGGTTGGTCATGTCGACCTTCGCCGTCGTCTTCACCGGTCTGCTGTTCCGTCACGAGACCCGGGTCCGTCGGGACGAGCAGGAGAGCCGCGAGGCGGCGCAGGCGCGCCTGGTCATCCCGGTACTGACCCGCGATGACGATGAGAGCGACGGCGTCGTGGTCCGGCGCGACCCGACCGAGGCGACGGTGACCCTCGTCAACCACAGCGCCGCGCCCATCTTCGATGTCCATGTCGACGTCGCCTGGCAGGAGTCGTTCCGCTGGCCCGGACGTCGCCGAGAGATGCAGGGCACCGTGATCGCGAACGGGGGCAGACGCTTCGCCGTGGTGGAGAAGTCCGAGGCGGTGCGCTTCGAGTTGACCGGCACTGCCGCGTACCTGGGGCAGGCGAGGATCCGCTTCACCGACGCGGCCGGGCTGGTGTGGCAGCGAACGGGTCTGGGGTCGCCGGTCCGCTACACCCCGCCGGAGAGCACTCTGGGCAGGGCGTTCCGGTTGCTGCCCTGGGTGCTCCTGGTGATCTACGTGGTGCTTCCCGCGATCGTCATAGCCGCCGTCTTCGCCGTGGTGCGGCTCTGGCCGTAGCCGGTGATTGTCCCGCAGCCGCGCCGAAAAAACATGATCTAGGCACGGGTGAAACATCATGATCTTATCTGCATCATGATCCGTAACACCGCTCGAATCCTCGATTAACCGTCGAGGGCTTAGGTGGGGGAGCGCTCCCATGCGGGTCGCGGTCACTGAAGAAGCTCCACACAGGAGCAATCGAAGGGAGTCTCGTGTCCACACGCACGAGCGGGAAAAATCTGCGAAGACTGGCGATACCGACGCTGGTCGCAGCGATGCTCGCCGGCACAACCGGCGTCGCGGGATCAGCGTCGGCAGCGCCGGGCGACCGGTCGGCCAGCGGCGGCGCCGGCTACTTCACCAAGGGATCGGACCGGCGCACCACGCTGACCGACGGCGCCGATCGTCGCGCCGACGCCGACGGGACCAGCCCGAAGACCGCCGTGGACGCCAACGGCTCGGGCGTCTACGTCGTCGAGCTGGCCGAGGCGCCGCTGACCACGTACGTCGGTGGGACGTCCGGGCTCGCGCGGACCCGCCCCACGCCGGGCGCCCGACTGGACGTGACGTCGGCGCCGTCGCAGGCGTACCGCCGGCACCTCGACGCGCAGCGATCCGCCGTCGCGGGCGCGGCCGGCGTCCAGGTCAAGGCCGCCTACACCGCCGCCTTCAACGGGTTCTCGGCGACGCTGACCGCCAAGCAGGCGACCGCGCTGCGGGCCGACAAGCGCGTCCGCGCCGTCACCGCCGCGCGGGCGCTGGGCACCCGATCGGCGATGCCGCTCGCGGCCGCCCCGAGCGCCCCCGCCGCCGGTACGCCGACCTCCTCCGCGGCCGCCGCGTCCACGACGGACGCCGCCGCGAAGCCGGTCAAGCCGGCCAAGCCGGTCAAGCCCGGCCCGGCCACCGGAGCGGGCATGGTCGTCGGCGTCCTGGACACCGGCATCTGGCCGGAGAGCGCGTCGTTCGCCAAGAAGATGCCGGCGCCCAAGACCTGGCACGGCACCTGCCAGACCGGCGTGGCCTTCGTGGCCGAGCACTGCAACGGCAAGATCGTCGGTGCCCGGTACTTCGCCGACACCTGGCTCGCCGGCGGTGGCTCCGTACCCGAGGGTGAGTTCCTGTCGCCCCGCGACGCGGCCGGGCACGGCACCCACACCGCGTCCACGGCCGCCGGTCTGCCGGTGCGGGACGTCACCATCGACGGCCGCTCCTTCGGTGCCGTCTCCGGTGTCGCGCCGGACGCCCAGATCGCTGTCTACAAGGTGCTCTGGGGCGGGATGGGCTACGACGCCGACATCATCGCCGGCATCGACGCGGCCGTCTCCGACGGTGTGCAGGTCCTGAACTTCTCCATCGGCAGCGACCTCGGCGACTGGGAGGCCAACACCCCCATCGGTGTCGCCTTCCTCAACGCCACGCTGTCCGGCGTCTTCGTGGCGGCGTCGGCGGGCAACACCGGCATCGTGAGCGGGGCCATCAGCAACGCGGCGCCCTGGGTCACCACGGTGGGCGCGGCGGTGACCAACGCCAACGAGGCGACGGTCAAGCTGGGCGACGGCACCAAGCTGGTCGGCGGCTCACTGGACGCCCTGCCCGGCGATGCCTCGCGGCCGATGGTCTTCGGCGACCAGGCCGGCTCACTGGAGCAGGGTTCGGCGTACTGCGAACCCGGCAGCCTGGACGCGGCCAAGATCAAGGGCAAGGTGGTCGCCTGCGCGCTGTCGTCCCCCTTCTACTCCGCGCTGGAGGTGAAGGAGAAGGGCGGGGCCGGGATGGTCGTGTTCGTCCCGGAAGGCAACTACCGGGTCAACTCCGTCTACAACTTCCCGGTGGTCTACCTGAACACCGAGAAGCAGGCCGGCACGCTGTTCAACTACCTGATGCGCCACCCCACCGACGCCAGGGTGTCGCTGCGCAACGGTGGCGACGGCTCCAGCGTCCCGGGGATCCCGAGCGTGGCGGACTTCTCCTCCACCGGCCCGGACAAGGTGACCCTCGGCGTCTTCAAGCCGGACCTGGTCGCGCCGGGGACGGACATCATCGCCGCGGTCTCACCGGCGGGTAACTTCGGTCGGGACTACGACGCGTACTCCGGAACCTCGATGGCCTCGCCGTACGTGGCCGGCGCGGCGGCGATCCTGCGCGCCACGCACCCGACCTGGTCGCCGGGGACCGTCGCCTCGGCCCTGCGGACCACCGCCACCGACACCCGGGGCACCAGCAACCCGCTGGACCAGGGCAGCGGTTTCATCAACCTGACCGGAGCCAAGGACCCGGGCCTGGTCATCGAGCCGACCGCGGCCGACCTGGTCGAGTTCAGCGAGACGGCCCAGCCCGACGGCAAGGAACTCAACCTGCCGGCCATCTCGCTGCGCGAGTACGACGGCACCCACCCGGTGACCATCAAGCGCACCCTGACCAACGTGGGTACGACGCGGGAGACCTACCGGTCGTCGGTGTCCGGCCTGCCCAGCATGACGGTAACGGTGTCGCCCGCGTCGGTGACGCTCGCGCCCGGCAAGTCCGCGACGGTGTCCATCACGCTGCGCCGGGGCAGCGCCCCCTGGGACCGGTACGTCACCGGGTCGATCACCTGGCGCGGCAAGGTCCACAGTGCCCGCATCCCCGTCGCCGCCCGCCCGTGGGGCATCACCCCCCGGCCGTACGCTGACGACGGCGAGGAGTTCGGCCGGATGACCAGCGGCTCGTTCGGCTACGCCCAGCCGGGCTTCACCGGCCCGCTCACCGGTCGCAGCACCGGCTACACGCCGATGCGCCGGGACTCGTACTCGATGCCGGCCGGCGTGTACGGCGGCGTGTTCGACCCGAGCGCGTCCGGCGTGAAGAAGGTCGACTTCACGGTGCCGGCGAACACCGCCGGCATCATCGTCGAGGCCAACACCGAGGATCCGAACACGAACCTCGACCTGTACCTGTACAAGGGCGACAAGCTCGTCTACAGCAGTGACAGGTACTGGACCAGCGCGGAGCAGGCGTACAAGTTCCTGCCCGAGCCGGGGCGCTACACGGCCTACGTGTTCGCGCAGGTGCCCGGTGGCCCGGTCGTGGACTTCCAGTTGAGCCACGCCATCATCGGTCGCAACGCCACCTACGCGCCGGCCACGCTGACGTTGCCGTCGACGACCGAGCGCGGCATGAGCCTCAACTTCACGTTGAAGCCCAACCGGCCGCTGCCCGAGGGCGACTTCTGGGCGTACACCGAGTACCGCACCAACGGCACGGTCGTCCCCGGCAACCTCGTCTACACCCAGCAGAGCGCCTGGGAGGAGTAGCCGTACCGGAATCGTGGGGCGGCGCTGTCGTGCGCCGCCCCACTGTTCTCGCTAGCGCTGCCAGGCGTCGATCGTGCGCACGCCCTTGCGCATGGTCTGGTCCAGGATGGCGGGATTGCCGCTGCTGCCCTCCCAGCCCTGGTCGTCGAAGACCGTCACGACCCCGTCGACCCGGGCCACGGCGATCTGGCTGGACCCCTCGCCGCCGGTGCGCTCGCCGTTCAGGTTCGTGGCGGCCCAGGCGCGGGTCACGAGCAACGCCTCGTCCCCGACACCGGGCACTGCCCTGCTCTCGACCGTGACCGGGTCGTCGCCCTGGTCGAAGGATGGGCAGGCCTTCACCGCATCGCTCAGACGGCGCAGGTAGTCCGTGGCGCCGTCGCCCGCGAAGGTGAAGATGGTCTGGTGGATCATGCCCTGCGGCGTGTTGCTGTCGGGCTCGCCGGCCTTCTTGTACGTCACCGTCATGGCCGCGCTCGCGGTGACCTGCCGGCCCCCGGTGCCGAACTCGTTGCCGCACAGCTTGGGCAGCGCCTCGGCGACCGGCGTCGAACGTCGGGGTGACTTCCGCAGCTCAGACGGTAGCTCCACGAAGGCCGACGTCGGGATGGTCGTCGGCGCGCTGGCGCTCCCGGACGGCGGGTCGGTCGGACTCGCCGGGGCCGACGTCGTCGACGCGCTCGACGGTGTCGCGTCGGATCCCTCCTCGGCAGCCGTGCAGGCGGTGCTCAGCGCGACGGTGCCCACCAACGGCAGGATCAGCCCGAGCATCCGGGGCGCTCGGACGGTCGGCGGCAGTGCGGATCGGCTCATGGTTCCCCCCCTCACGTCGACCTGAGCAGTTCCCCGCCAGCGGCGACCGGAAACGATCAATGCCGCCGTGGCGACCGGGGTCGAGCGGCCGCGTCGCGGGACCGGATGCGTCTACGCGGCGGCCGGGATGACGGCCTCGATGAGGTGCGGTCCGTCGTGGGCCAGCGCTCGGGAAAGCTGTTCCGCGAGTTGCTCGGCGGTGGTGACACGACTGGCCGGCATGCCGAAGGCGTTCGCCAGACCCACGAAGTCGATCTGTGGGTTGGCCAGGTCGAACAGCGGATTTCCGTCCGGGTTGGTGTGACCCGGACGATTGCTGAAGTACTCCCACTCCTGGCGCAGAATCGCGTACGCGCGGTTGTTGAGGACGACGTTGGTGATGTTCAACCCCTCGCGTACCTGCGTCCACAGCGCGGTGACGGTGTACATGACGCAGCCGTCCGCCACCAGCGCCAGTACCGGCCGGTCGGGTGCCGCGACCGCGGCGCCGACGGCGAGGGGCAGGCCGTCACCCATCGCTCCGCCGGTCTGCATCAGCACGTCGTGGCGGGGAGCGCCAGCGGTGGCGGCAGCCAGGGCGGTGCCGGAGCTGACACTCTCGTCGATGACGATGGCGCGTTCCGGCAGCAACGCCGCGACGACGTCCGTCCAGTTCCGCAGGGTGAGGTTCCCGGTCGGCAGCGCCGGTCGACGCGGTTCGGTCACCGGGGTGGTTGCGTCCGGGGCCACCAGGTCGGCGAGTCGGTCGAGCGCGCCGACGGCGTCCTGGCCAACCTCGGCCAGGACGTGCGTCTGCGCTCCCTCGGGTACGAGCAGGCTCGGTTGATCGGAGTAGGCGAAGAAGGAGACGGGTGCCTTGGTGCCCGCGACGATGACGTGCCGTATCCCGTGCAGTTGGTCGAGCACCTGATCCGGATAGAAGCCGAGCCGGGGAAACATGGGCAGGCCGGCCCCACGCTCGACCCGGTTGGAGTACAACTCTTGGAACACCCGCGCGCCCGTCGACGCCGCGATACGGCCGGCGGCCAACAGACCCGACTCCCGCAGCACGGTCCCGCCGATGATCAGGGCGGTGGACTCCCCGGCGCGAAGGACCTCCGCGATCCGCGTGAGCACGTCCTGGCTGACGGCCGGCGTCGCGCGGGGCGGCATCGGCGGTGCGGCCGTGCCTCCGTCCGACCACGACACGTCCGCCGGCATGATGACGGTGGCGATCTGACCGGGTGGCTCCAGGACGGCGGCGAGCGTGGCCGCGCCGTCGGGGCCGGCCCCGGCCGCGTCCTCGGGTCGGCGAACCGGCCCTTGCAGCCATCCGCCCAGGGCGGCGATGTCCGAGTTCAACGGAGGATCGAAGGCGGTGTGGAACGTCGCGTGGTCGCCGACGATGTTGACCACCGGCGAGTTGGCGCGTCGGCTGTTGTGCAGATTCGTGAGCCCGTACGCGAGTCCGGGCCCGAGATGCAGCAGGGTCGCCGCCGGCTTGCCCGCGATACGGGCGTAGCCGTCCGCCGCGCCGGTGACGACGCCCTCGAA
The DNA here is from genome assembly GCF_040656575.1 of Micromonospora sp. NPDC049801. NCBI lineage: Bacteria > Bacillati > Actinomycetota > Actinomycetes > Micromonosporales > Micromonosporaceae > Micromonospora > Micromonospora sp. NPDC049801. Next base: position 162,146 of record NZ_JBFAMS010000001.1, read on the forward strand.
GAGTGCGAGCACTCCGCGCAGTTCGGGAACCGACTCCAGCGCCCCGACCAGGTGCAGCTCGGTGGTGCCGGGGTTCGTGAAGAGCACCTCCACCCCGGCGTCGGCCAGCGTCCGCAGCAGTGCTTCCGCGCCGTTCACACCCACCACCTCACCGACGGCTGAACCAACAATGATCCGATCCTAAGGGTGCATTTCGGACTAAAGTGGTGACGCTCGTGAAATAGCTCGACGGGGATCGGGGATCGGGGAACGCGGGATGAAGCCGGGCTACACCGAACGCACCTACCAGGCCCGACGCCTGGACGTCGGTGTCGATCGACCGTTCGAGGAGTTCCGGCGGCAGTACGAGCAGGCGGTCCCGCGCTACGACGACGCGGCGTTCGACGCCCTGGTTGCCCGCGACGCCCCCTGGGACGACGTGCTCGCCCTGATGCGCGAGCGTGCGCCCCACGACTTCCTCATCTACTGGAGCAGTGGCGAGCTGCGACCGATGATGGGCCTCGCGGGTGACGCCGGCAACGCTGTCGAGTACCTGATGGGCAACCACACCATCGCCGAGAAGATGTACCGGCACGACCCCACCGCCATGCTGTACGCGCCGTTGCGCACGATGATCGGCGATCTGCCCGACGGCGGGGTGCGGTTCGTGATCGAGCAGCCCAGTCGCACGTTCGGGTCGTTCGACGTGGAGGCGATCCACGAGGTCGGCCTGCAGCTCGACCGCGAGGTCGCCGCCCTCCTGGCACATCTCGAGCTACCCGTGCCAGCGTCCCTGTCGAACTAGCGCGCGGGTTCGTCAGGGCCGGATCGCTTCGATGACGATCACGGTGATGTTGTCGTGTCCACCCTCGTCGATCGCCAGGGCCACGAGTTGTTCGGCGATGTCCCCGGGGTCGGCGTCGGAGTCGAGCGCGGCCCGTATCCGTTCGTACGGCACGTACGAACTCAGTCCATCAGAGCACAACAGGACTCGGTCGCCGGGCTGAAGCTGGAGAGGCCTCAGGTCGGCCGACCGGCCGTCGGCCCGTCCGTCGAGGAAGCGGGCTAGCCTCCCGGGGAGGTTGGGCACCTCCTCGGCGTCGGCGACGAGGTGTTCGTAGGTGTGATCCTCGCTGATCTGCACCAGGGCGTTGTCGCGGGGGCGCTTGCGTCGGATCAGGTAGGCACGAGAGTCCCCAACGTTTGCCACGACCGCATCACTGCCGGCATGCAGCAGAGCGACGAACGTGGTGCCCATCCCGGCCAGATTCGGGTTCTCGCGGACCTTCCTTCGTAACTCGTCGCTCGCGTCGTTGATGGCCCGTCCCAAGGAGTGAGCAAGATCCTCAGGATCCACCAGGCGGTCGTACGCCTTCACGGCAGCGATGACTGTGCTACTCGCGATGTCACCGGCGACATGGCCGCCGAGGCCGTCTGCAACCACGTACAGCCACTGTCCTTGGCTGTGGGAGTCCTCGTTTCGTCTGCGGACGAGGCCCTGGTGCGTCCGGCTGGCCGCCGCGAGAGTGAGGGCCACGGTCATGACCCGCTCCTCGGCTCGCCGTCAGGCCACGGCTCCTTTGCGTTCGCGTCGCGGTGCAGGACGTGGACCGTCTCGACTCGGTCGCTCGCCACGACGTACTCGGTCACCTCGACCGGCTTCTGGTCGCCCCCGGAGGTGCCGACCCGCACGATCTCCAGTACGGGCAGGTTGGTGGGGATCTCCAGAAGAGCTGCCTCGTCTCTGCTGGGCATCCGGGCGCGGTGAATCTCCATCCAACTGATCGGCCAGTGGCCGGCCTTTTCGATGTGGTGCAGCCACTCGCCCGCCGCCGGGCTCGCGTCCAGGTTGGCCACGATGTCGGCGACGCGTGGGTGAATCCACGAGATGTTGATTTGGAACGGGGCCTCGGACGCTGGCCCGGTAACCCGGAACCGGCGCAGCACTTCGGTGCCGGGCTCCACTCCCAGAAGCTTGGCGACGCGGGGGTCGTCCAGTCGGGCCGGCAGGTTGACGGCCTTGCCGTGGCTGACCCACACCTCCTGGCTGCTTGCCGAAGGGAATGAGTATCCGGTTGCCTGCTCGTTGCGCTTGACCAGATCGCCGCGGGGTCGACGTGGACGTATCGTGCCGTATCGAACGGCGATGCCCCGCCCCTGGACGGCCCACACGTAGCCTTCGGTCTCCAGCAGGGCGATGGCCCTCCCGACTGTGTCGCGGTTGGCGTCGTACTCGGCCGCGAGATCGTTGAGGGTCGGAAGCCGGGCACCCGGTGCCCATTCTCCGGCTTCGATCCGTTCGCGGATCGTGGACGCGATGTTCAGGTAGCGCGAGTGCACCGGCACGTCAACGCCCTTCCCGGTTGTCCATAGACAAGCCTTGACTCTGGGTCAGATTGTCCCCAGACTATCCCCAGGGATTGTCCCAAGACAATTGGTCTCGATGAGGCCGAGGTCGGGTCGGCCGTCGCGACCGGCGCGCGGGGAGCCCTCAGGAGGAGGATGTCCATGACGAGAAATTGTGGCGATCCAGAAGCGTCGCCCGCGAGCAGTCCACCGATGCTGGAAAGCCCGACGGTTGTCGTGGCGGAAGTGCCGCAGGTCTTCGTTCTCATCAGGGATGAGAAGGTTGTCGGCTACCTCTTCGACCTTCCCTCGGGTGCGGTCGCCATCCTGGATGGTGCGCGGGAGATCTTCCGGTCGGACTCCCTGGACGACTTCGCCAGGTTCTTCGGCCCCTTGCTGGATCTCGACATCGCCAAGGTCAGGCAGGACCGCTAGACGTGCGGTCTCTGGCGGTCCGGGACGTGGCCGGTGGCGGGCGGGTTGACCCGCCCGCCACCGATTCCCATCAGGTGACCGTGACGGTCAGGTTGAGTGAGCGGGTCTCCCCGCCGGTGTAGGTGATCGTCACGCGGGCGGTGAAGGTGCCCTTTCGCGGATAGCTGTGACTTGTCGACCGCAGCGTCGCGCCGTGCGCCACCGCGCTGTTGTCGCCGAAGTCCCACGCGTAGTCGGTGATGCTCTGCCCGGACGGCGCGGTCGCGGTGGCGGTCAACGTGGTGGTCAACGGCGCGGCGCCGCCGGTCGGGTTGGCCGCGATCGTCAGGCTTCCGCCCGGCTCCTGCTTGACGCCGGCGCCGTTGAACCGCATCCAGTCCAGCGACATCAGGTCCGGCGTGCCGCCGACCTGCGCGGTGTTGACGAACTTCGTGTACAGGGTGGTGGTGCCGGCCGGTTTGTTGGTGAGCGTGACCGTGGGGGACACCAGGTTGTCCCATCCGCCGGTGGAGCCGATGGTGGCCGTACCGATCAGCGTGCCGGTGGGTGAACCGGTTCGCAGCTCGATGGTGCCGCCGAGTCCGCCATTGGTGACCCCGAGCGTGACCGAGCCGATGTTGCGCAGGTCCACCGGCCCGTACGCCGCCCAGTCGTTGTGGTCGACGTCGCCGAGCCGCTTGCCGGCGCGGGCGGTGGTCCGGTCGTTGACGATCAGGCCGGACTGGGCGCTGAAGTGCTCGGCCTCCCTGCTCTTGGGCTGCAGCTGGATCCGGGTCGAGCCGGTCAGCGCCGGCACGCCGGCCGCGCCACCGTCGGTGTACTGCGCGGTGATCAGGGTGTAGAGGTTCTGTCCCGGCCCGTGCCCGTCACCGGCGTCCGCCTCGGTGGCCAGCAGCCCGGAGCAGCCGGTGTAGACGTCCAGTGGGTGGGCGTGCGTGTCGTGCCCGAGCTGCGTCTGGACGGTCACCTTCGCGCAGTCGATGGTGGTGTCCTCCGGGTCGGTGACCGTCACCGTGTACGGGATCTTGTCGCCGAAGTCGAAGAAGCCGCCGTCGGGCACGGTGATGGTGACCGTCGGCCGGGTGTTGCCGACCACCACGTCGGTGACGGCGGTGGCGGTCAGACCGTTGCCGCTGTTGCGGACGGTCAGCCGGGCGGTGAATTTCCCGGCAGCCGAGTAGGTGAAGCTCGGGTTGGCGGCGGTGGAGTCGGTGGTGCCGTCGTTGGTGAAGTCCCAGGCGTAGCTGAGGGCGGTGCCGTCGCCGGCCGTCGCGCCGGCCGAGGAGAAGCTGACCGTGAGCGGCGTACGCCCGGTGTCCGGACTGGCGGTGATCTTCGCGGTCGGTGGTCGGCCGTTCGCCACGTAGTCGATCCGGTAGATGCCCGCGCCGGCGTTGCTGCCGCCGCGACCGCTGCCGGTGCCCTCGCCGAAGTCGATGACGTAGAGCGAGCCGTCCGGGCCGAACTCCGCCTCGAAGGGCTGGATCCAGCTCATGTTCTCGAAGATCCCGTTGATCGACTGGAGGTCACCGACGGCCGTGGGGGCGAAACGTGAGTTGCTGAAGGTCTGCGCCGTCCGGTGGATCGAGAGCGTCTTGAACCACCTGCGGGTGAACTCGTACGTGATCCACTTGCCGTCGAAGTACTCCGGGAACTTGGTGGTACGGGTGTTCGCCGGGTCGAAGTCGTAGACCGGCCCGCTCATCGGGCCGCCACCGCCGGTGCCCACCTCGGGGAACTGGGCGGAGGCGGAGTACGCGTACCAGACCAGCGCCGGCTTCGCCGCTGGCAGGGTGGTCAGGCCGGTGTTGTTGGGGGAGTTGTTCACCGGCGCGGCGCAGGTGAACTTCGCCCCGGAGGTGCTGGTGGCGAAGTTGTAGTCGTTGAACGGGATGTTGTTGCCCACGCAGTACGGCCAGCCGAAGTTGCCGGCGGCGGTGATGCGGTTGAACTCGACGGTCCCCTCCGGTCCACGGTTCGCGTCCGCGGCGCGGGCGTCCGGGCCGTAGTCACCGACGAGCACCGCGTTCGTTCCCGGCTCGATGGTGATCCGGAACGGGTTGCGCATGCCCATCGCGTAAATCTCCGGTCGGGTCCGCGCGGTGCCGGCGGGGAAAAGGTTGCCGCTGGGCACGGTGTACGTACCGTCGGCCTGCGGGGTGATCCGCAGGATCTTGCCGCGCAGGTCGTTGGTGTTGCCGGCGGTGCCCTGGGCGTCCCAGGCGGCCCGCCCGGACTGCTCGTCGATCGGGGTGTAACCGCTGGACGCGAAGGGGTCGGTGTTGTCGCCGATCGCGGCGTACAGGCGACCGGCCGCGTCCATGGCCAGCGATCCGCCCATGTGCGAGTTGGCCCGACCCACGCCCCGGTACGTCGGGACGGTCAGCAGCCGCTTCTCCGAGGAGAGCGCGACGCTGTTGTTCGCCACCGTGAACCGGGACAGGTTGAGCTGTTTGAGGGTCTTGTCCGACCAGAGCAGGTAGACCCAGCCGTTGCTGGCGAAGTCGCGGTCCAGGGTCATCCCGAGCAGGCCGTCGGACTGGTCGGTCATCGCCGAGGTGTACGCGAGGTCGAGCAGCGTGGTGACCTGGAGCGTGTCCGAGTCGACCACCTTGAGCGCGCCGGTGCGCTGGATGTAGTAGACCCTGCGGTCGGGAGCGACGGCCAGCTCGAACGGGTCGGCCAGGTTCTCGGTGACCAGCCCGACGCGTTCGAACGTGCCGGTCCTGCTGGCCGAGCAGTCGCCGGCGACCGCGCCCGCGGCCCACTCGATGCCGTAGCGCAGGTGCTCCAGGAACGTGGCGCTGCTGAACTGGGAGCTGGCGTGCCCACCGGCGGTGAACCAGGACCGGCCGCCGTCGTAGCGCTGACACCAGGAGTACGCGTGGTCGACGCCCTCGTCCAGGCCGCTGATCCCGTCACGCACCTTGATCTGCGCGAGGGTGTGCACGTTGCCGGTCGGGTTGGTCCGCCAGTTGTACCACTCCTCGCTCTGCTCCCACAGCTCCGGCAGGTTGCGGGTGGAGGGGTGGGCGCGGTCGAGGACCTTCACCCGCCCGGGGTACGTGCCGCCGGTGGCCGAGAAGTCCGGGTGGTAGTCGAAGATGGTGCCGACCAGGCCCTCGTACCAGGACCAGTCCCGTTCGCTGGCCGAGGCGGCGTGCAGGCCGGCCCAGCCGCCGCCGTTGCGGATGAACGTCTGCAACGCCGCGCGCTGGCTGCCGTTGAGCAGGTCGCCCGAGGCGGGGGTGGAGTTGGTGTTGTTGAAGACCAGGGCGTCGAAGGTGGCGAGGTTGGCGTCGGTGAAGGCGCCCGCGTCGGTGGTGGCGACGACCTCGAAGTTGTGGGTGGCGCCGAGCTGCTGGATCGCGGCCACGCCGGCCGGGATCGAGTCGTGGTAGAAGTTGGTGATCTTCGAGAAGACCAGCACCCGGAAGCGCGGGGCGGCCTCGGCGGGCAGGGCGGTGGTGGTGCTCAGGACGGTGGCGACGGTGAGCAGGGCGAGGCAGATCGCGCGCAGGTGTTTGGGCATGGGGGCGCTCCCTGTCGGACGGTGAGGGTCGGAAAGCGCTTTCTCGATGCCCGCATCACGGTACTGACAGCCACTTATGAGCGTCAATAGACACGAGGTAAGCGGTTTCCTGGCGGGCTGCCGCAGCGCGACGCGGGTACGGATAACCGCACCAGGATCGTTCGGGTCGCCCGGATGTCCGGATCGCCGTCGGCGTCGAGGGTGGAACACATGGACAACGTGGTGGAACTCGACGGCGTGACCCGCACCTACGGCTCGCGCAGACGGCCGCTCGCCGCCCTTCGCGGCATCTCGCTCGTGGTGCCGGCCGGCACGTTCGTGGCGGTGATGGGAGCCACCGGCTCGGGCAAGAGCACCCTGCTGCAGTGCGCGGCGGGGTTGGACCGGCCGACGTCGGGGCGGGTCCGGCTGGTCGGCCGGGACGTCACCCGAATGCGCGAAGGCGCGCTGACCCGGCTGCGCCGCGACCGGGTGGGTTTCGTCTTCCAGTCGTACAACCTGCTGTCGGAGCTGACGGTGCGGCAGAACGTGCTGCTGCCCCGGCGGCTGGGTGGACCGCGTCCGCGCCCACTCGACGAGGTGCTGGCCGAGGTGGGTCTGTCCGGGTTGGCCGGTCGGCCGGTCGGCGAGTTGTCCGGCGGCCAACGCCAACGGGTCGCCATCGCCCGCGCGCTGGCCAGTCGTCCCGCCGTCGTGTTCGCGGACGAGCCGACCGGAGCGCTGGATCCGGCGACCGGTGAGCAGATGCTGCGCTTGCTGCGTGGCGGGGTGGACCGGGCCGGGGTGACGGTGGTGATGGTCACCCACGATCCGATGGCCGCGGCCTGGAGCGACCGACTCGTCCTGCTGCGCGACGGCGAGGTGGTGGCGGACGGCCCGACACCCGATGCGGCACACATCGGGGAGCGGCTGCGTGCCACCACGGGTGACCCAGCGGTGGCCCGGTGAGCGCGGGACTGACCCGGCAGGCGCTGCGCAAGCAGCCGTGGGCCTTCGCCGGTCCGTTCGTCACGCAGTGCCTGGCCGCCGCGCTGGTGTCCGGAGCGCTGGGCGCCAGCTCCTCGATGTCCGGCGCGCGGTTGGACCCGGCCGCCCGGCAGGTGCTGACCGAGAGCTCGATCCCCGAGATTGCCACGCTGTTCGTGGTGGTGTCCGTGTACCTGACCGCGTTGATCGTCGGACTGACCATGACGTCGTCGATCGCCCGGCAGGCGCGGGACATCGCGCTGGTGCGAGCGGTGGGTGCCACTCCCGGCCGGGTGCGCCGCGCGGTGGCGGCCCAGGCCGCCGTGGTGGCGGTGCCGGCGACCGCGCTCGGCGTACCGCTCGGTGCCCTGCTCGCCCACGCCTGGCTGGCGGGGCTCACCGGACACCAGGCGATCCCGCCCGGCGTGACGTTCCACCCGTCGCCTGCGGCACTGCCCGCGGCGCTGGGCATCACCGTCGGGGCGTCGGTGGTTGGCGCGCTGACCGCCGCGATGCGACCAGCACGGGTACGCCCCGCCGCCGCGCTGACCGAGACGGCCGTCCCGCGGCGTCGGATCAGCCTGCTGCGTACCGCGATCGGGGTGGTCCTCCTGACCGGCGGCGTCGTGCTGTCGATCCTGATCGCGAAGGGTGACCCGGCCAAGGCCGGTGAGTCGAGTCTCTTCACCATGCTGGCGATGTGCGTGGGAGCCGGCTTCCTCGGCCCGGTCCTGCTGCGGTTGGCCGCTCCGCTGACGCGACTGTTCGGGGGTACCGGGGCGCTGGCGGCGGACAACCTCGCGGTGCGCGCCACGGCGCTGTCCGGCGCGCTGGTGCCACTGGTCCTGGCGATCGCGTTCGCCACGGTGAAGGTGGTCACGCACACCACGTCCGCGCACGTGCACGGCGCTCCCGACCCGGCGGCGCAGGTGTGGACGGAGTATTCCGGCACCGCCGTCTACGTCGCCTTCGCCGCCGTCGCCGCGGTGAATACGCTGGTGACCGTACTCCTGTCCCGACGTCGGGAGCTTGCGGTGACCCGGCTGGTCGGCGCGAGCAGGATGCGCGCGCTGGCCGTGGTCGTCTGCGAAGCCCTGCTGGTGACGGTGACCGCCCTGGTGGTCGGTACCGTGGTCGCGATGGTCACCATGGTGCCGATGCTGCACGGCATGCTGGGCACGTGGATGCCCTACCTGCCACCCGGGCAACTGGCCGGCGGCCTGGCTGTGGTGCTCGGCCTGGTGCTGCTGGGCACCGTCGTGCCGGCGCTGGTCGCGATGCGCCGCCCGGCGGTGGAGTCGCTGGCGGTGGACCCGTGAGGTCCGTCGTCGGCGTGGTCCTGCGTGCTCCGACGACCGCCCGTACCTGGCGTGAGGTCGGATACACGGTCACCGGCACCGTGCTGGCCGTGCCGACGTTCGCGATAGCGCTGCTGGGGCTGGTGTTCTCCGCGCTGTCGCTGCTGACGATCGGGCTACCACTGCTGACCGGTGTGCTGCTGCTCGCGCGGCTGACCGTTCGGTACTTCCGGGGGCCGGCCCGGCTGTTCCTCGGCTGGAGCTGGCCGAACCCGCCGCCCGTGAGCCGCCGGGGGACGGGCCCGGTGCGCTGGGCTCGCGCGGTGTTGACGGACGCCAGCGGCTGGAAGGCCCTCGCGTACTGCTTCGCCCGGCTGCCGCTGATGGCCGCGGGGGCGTACCTCGGCGGGGCCCTCGTCGTCGGAGGTCTGGTGGGCGTCACCTACCCCGTGTGGGTGCACCGCTTTCCGCAAGACCCGCCGTGGGGCGGCTCCTGGGCACTGGCCGCGCAGGGGTTGACCGCGCTGCTGGTGTTCCCGTGGTACTTCCGACTCATCGTGTCGCTGGACCGGTGGCTGGTGCGGGCACTGCTGGAGCCGGGACCCGAGCGGGTCCGGATAGCGGCTCTGGAGGCCAGCCGGGCCGCGCTGCGGGCCGACGCGGCCGCGCTGCTGCGGCGGGTGGAACGGGATCTGCACGACGGTACGCAGGCCCGGCTGGTCGCGCTCGGCGTGGGTCTGTCGCGTATCGAGGGGCGAGCCGGTGAGCCGGAGCTCAAGGCGATGGTGGCCCAGGCCCGGGGCGCGGTGGTGGAGACGCTGACCGAGCTGCGGGACATCGTGCGGGGCATCCACCCGCCCGCGCTCGACACCGGCCTGAGCACCGCGATCGAGACCCTGGCCGCGCGCAGCGCGGTGCCCGTCGAGGTACACGTGGACCTGCCTGAGCGCCCGACACCCGACCTGGAATCGGCGCTGTACTTCAGCGCCGCCGAACTCCTCACCAACGTGGCGAAGCACGCCGGGGCCAGCCGGATCCGGCTGGACCTTCGCGCGCAGCATGGCGTCCTGCGCCTGACCGTCAGCGACGATGGGCGCGGTGGGGCGCGATCCGGGGGCAGGGGTACGGGTCTGGCGGGGCTGATCCGACGAGCTGAATCGCTGGACGGCGCGCTCTGGCTGGACAGTCCGCCCGGGGGACCGACGACCATCACCGTGGAGCTGCCGTGCGCGTAGTGATCGCCGAGGACAACCCGTTGCTGCGCGACGGGATCACGTTGCTGCTGACCGATCACGGGATCACCGTCGTGTCGGCGGTGGACAACGGTGACGACCTGCGCGCGGCGGTCGACGAACACCGACCGGACGCGGCGGTGGTCGACGTACGGATGCCACCGACCTTCACCGACGAAGGCCTGCGGGTGGCGTTGGCCATCCGGGCGGGCCATCCGGACACCGGCGTGCTGGTCTTCTCGCAGTGGGTGGAGACCCGGTACGCGCGGCAACTGATCGCCGAGCACCCGGGTCGGGTCGGTTACCTGCTGAAGGACCGGATCGTCAGCACCGAGGACTTCGTCGACGCGCTGCGCCGGGTGGCCGCCGGCGGGACGGCGCTGGATCCGGAGGTGGTGCGCCAGTTGTTGGCGGCGCCGTCGGTGGACGCGGGCGTCGCCCGGCTCAGCGAGCGGGAGCGCGAGGTCCTGGGGATGCTGGCCGAGGGCCGGTCCAACCTCGCCATCTGCGAGTCGCTCCACCTCGCCCCGCGCAGCGTGGAGAAGCACGTGACGGCCATCTTCACCAAACTCGACCTACCCCAGGCGCGAACCGACCACCGGCGAGTTCTCGCCGTACTGCGCTATCTGAACGCGGCACGCTGATCTCTCGTGGCAAGGAGCGGCCCATGCACGTCAGTCTCGCGACGAGCGCCGGTAGGGCCGGCCGGCCGAACGAGGACTTCGTGGGGGCGGTGCCCGGCGCCCTCGTACTGCTGGACGGCGCCGGCATTCCAGGGGCCGAGGCGTTCTGCGCGCACGGGGTCGCCTGGTACACCCATCGTCTCGGCGGCACGCTGCTCGGCGGTCTGTCGCGGGCCGACGGGCGGGGCCTCGCGGCCATCCTCGCCGACGCCATCGCTGAGACGGCCGCCGCCCATCGCGCCACCTGCGACATCACCGATCCCAGCAGCCCGCAGGCGACCGTTCTGATGGCCCGCGTCCACCGGGGACGGCTGGAGCACCTTCTGCTCGCTGACTCGTACCTCATGCTCGATGAGGTCGGCGGCGGCGTGCGGGTGGTCACCGACGAGCGCGAGGTGGCCGCCCGGCGGGAATGCTCGGTGCCCCTGGCCGGTGTCACACCCGGAACCCCGGAGTACGACCACATCCGCGCCTCCTGCGCCCTGGCACTGCGCGCTCGTCGGAACCGGCCGGGCGGTTACTGGATCGCCAAGGACGATCCGCGGGCGGCGTGGGAGGCGGTGACCGGGAGCGTCGCCCTCGACGAGTTGCACGGCATCGCGGTGCTCAGCAACGGTGCCAGCCGGATCGTCACCCCGTACGGTCTGACCGACTGGCCGGGGGTGCGGGAACTACTTGCCGCCGACGGGCCGTCCGGCGTCATCCGGCGTATCCGTGCGTTCGAGGCGCGGATGAGCGGCGACCCCGACGCCCTGGTTCCGGACGATGCCACTGTGGCCTCCTGCGGATTGCGATGAGAGCGCGTAAGGCCTTCTCCTGAGCGTGATCTGTCCAATTCTTCGGAACTGTTGTCAGCCCATCTTGTTGCGTACCGAAACTGTTGTCGGATCCCTGACTTCGCCCGTTCGTTTGGGGCATTTCGGTGCTGTGGCCCTGGCGGGTGGCACTTCGTTTGTGCTTTATTTTGACCCCTGCCGGGCCTTGCTCGATCTTGTCTGGTGTCTCCACTTGATGGTCGGACGGTTTCTACCATTTCTCGGCGAAGGAGTCTTCCGTGGCGCAGACGGTTCCTGTGCGGGTGGGTGCGGTCGAGGTGCTGGTCGAGGTCGTGCCTGCGGCTGGTTCTCAGCAGACGTCGACACCGGGACGCGTCGATCGGGCGGTGGACTACGCGGCAGGCGCGTTCGAGCGGGCGCAGTCGGCGGTGGAGGAGATCGCCGTGTCGACGGCGCGCACGGTCGGCCGGGTTACGCGCCGGGTCGGTAGCCCGGAGTCGGTCGAGGTCGAGTTCGGTCTGAAGGTGTCGGCCAAGGGTGACGTGATCGTTGCGGGCGCCGCGGGTGAGGCATCGCTGAAGGTGAAGATCACCTATGGCGCGAGTGCCGACCCTGTGCATCGCGGGCCAGGCGAAGCGGCCCCGGACGACGCGGACACCGAAACTGAGGCGCCGCAGGACGGCGCGTAATGACGACGCGGGTGGCCGGCTACGACTTTCTCGGCTGGGTTGCTGCTGATGGCGCGTCGCCTGCCGGCACCTGTTTCCAGGTCGAGGGGGGTGTGCTGGTCACAGCCCACCACGTTCTCGTGGATATCGGCGCGGCGGCGGTGGGATCCATGGTGCGGGTCGGGCCCGTCGGCGTCGGTGCGGGATGGGACGCGACGGTCGAACGCTTCGACGAGGTGCACGACCTGGCGGTCCTGCGCGCCGAGCGGCCGCTTCCGGGGTCGGCGTCGCACCTCGTTGTCTCGGACGGGGTGCGGGACAACGAGGCGGTGACGACGGCCGGCTACCCGACGGTCGAGGACGACGGGCACGAGTACGAGCTGCTGACCGCTGGAGGCCACTGGCGCGGGCCGGCGCTGCGGGACGGCGTGTTGTGGTCACGTCTACAGGCGGACGCGGTGATGCCCGGCATGAGTGGTGCGCCGGTGCTGCGGGCGTCCGACCGGGCGGTGGTCGGCGTGGTTTCCGGCCGCTACAACTCGCAGGACGGCTGGCTGGCCGGTGCCGTGTGGGTGTCGCGGGTGGAAGACCTGTCCGCGCTGCTGGAAGGGGTGGCGTCGGTCGTCGTCGAGGAGACGACGCCGGCCAATGGTCTGCTGGACCTGGTGCTGACGGTGTCGCAGTCAGAGGTGCGCCTGTCGGGGTGTGGCCAGGACGTGACCGCGGAGCATCGTGGTGTCTCAGCTGGCCTGGCCAACGCGTTGCACGACGTACGCCGGGAACGCGCTCGGCTACGTGCGGTGGTACGTGACCTTGCGACCGGTGGCCAGGCCGCCGGCGTGGTGTCGTTGCGGCGCGCCGGCGAGCTGATGGCGGAATCATTTCTGCCGGTCGCGGTGGCGCAGGCGCTTGCCCGGGTGATCCGCCGTGCCCAGCGGGAGCACGTGCCGGTGCGGGTGGGGGTGCAGGCGCCGGACTGGTGGTGGCTGCCGTGGGAGGCATTGCCGGAGCCGGTGACCGGCCGTCCGGTGGTGCTGCACGAGCTGGTGTCGGTGTATCGGAGGGTGGATGCGGCCGGCTCCCGATCGGCTGCGGCGCCGGGGCCGTTGCGGATCGTGGTGGCGATCGCCTCGCCGGAGGCCGGCAGCGGTCCGCTGCTGGATTACGAGCGGGAGTTGAGCAGTGTCCTGGACGCGGTGCACGGTGCGCACCGCAGCCGGGCGGTGGTGCGGATCGTGCCGTTCGCCACGACGGCGGCCATCCGTGCGGTCCTCGCCGAGGACACCACGCATGTGCTGCACCTGTCCGCACACGGTGCGCCGGGCGTCCTGCACCTGGAGGACGAGCAGGGGCGTCCGCGGTCGGTGGACCCGGAAACCCTGATAGCGGAGGCGATCCCGGAGGGCCGGATGCCGCGGGTGATCTCACTGGCGGCCTGCTACACCGATGTCGACGGCGAGGACGGCGCGGGGTCGTTCGCCGCCAGGCTGGCCCGGCGGGGCGTGGGCGCGGTGATCGCGACGCAGACCTCGGTCACCGACGTGTACGCCACGAGGCTGTTCGCCGCCGTGTACGCCGAGCTGGCGGCATCGGCGCGGCCGGATGTGGTCGCGGCGGTGGCGCAGGCCCGTCGGCGCGTGCAACGAGACCTGGCCACCGGTCCGGACCCGTTGACCCAGGCGGTCGGGGGCATGGACGAGTGGAGCGTGGTCAGCGTGCTGGCCGCCACACCCTCGGTGGCCGTCGCGGACGGCACCGCACCAGCCGAATCTCGCGCGGAGATCGTGCCGGACCTGGGCGGCCTCCTCGCCCGGCCCGTCGGGCAGTTCGTCGGTCGCCGACCCGCCCAGCGCGTTCTGCCCGGCCTCCTCAGTGACGGCACCGGTACGGCGGTGCTGCTGCACGGCATCGGTGGGGTCGGGAAGACCACCCTGGCCGCCGAGGTGGTGCGCCGCCTGCTGGACACCTCGCCGGACTGGCGTCTGGTCACCGTGACCGGGCCGGTCACCGTCGACGGGCTGTTGACCGCGCTCGCCGACGCGGCTCGCCGGGAACTGGTGCTGCGGACACAGTTCAGCGGCCCGCCGATGGTCGCGGTGCAGACGGCCGGTCGGGTCGACCTGCCCTGGTCGGACCGGTTCGCGCTGCTGCGCGACCAGGTTCTGGCCGGGGTCAGGATCCTGGTGGTGTTGGACAACTTCGAGGACAACCTGATCCGTGACGGCGGCATCGACGGCGGCTGGTCAGTCGGGGATTCCGGGCTGGCGGGACTGCTGGCCGCATGGCTGACCAGCCCCGGCCGGAGCCGGCTGCTGATCACCAGCCGTTACCGGTTCGGGCTACCCGTTCCGGCCGCCGAACGGCTGCATCCCTACCAGGTGCCGCCGTTGAGCCTGGCCGAGACCCGAAAGCTGCTGTGGTCGCTTCCCCGACTGGACCGGCACGCCGCCGATATCGACGCGGTGCAGCGCATCTGGCAGACCGTCGGTGGGCATCCTCGGGCCTTGGAGTACCTCGACGCGCTGCTGCCCGGCAACGGCGGCGACCCGGCCGGACGGGGCCGCTTCGCCGACATCACCCGACGCCTCCACCACGCCGTCGAAACACGGCTCGGTACTGCCGGCACGGCCGCCTGGCTGGCCCAACAGCGCACTTTGGACGCAGCGCTGGCTGACACGGTCACGCTGGCCGCCGACGATGTCCTGCTGACCGAGCACCTGACCCGCCTCGGCGCCATCGAGGGCGCGGTCCGGCTGCTGGCCGGGATCAGCGTCTACCGCGAACCCGTCGACGTCAACGGGCTGCTCTTCCAGGTCGGTGTCGCGAAGCCGGATGCCGAACAGCAGCCCGGCGACATGGCGGAGGCGGCCGCGGAGATCACGGACCTGCTGTCGCGTTATGCACTCGATCTCAACGGGCTGGCGGAGGCAATCGGGCAGGACAGCCCGCTGACCCCGGTAGACACCGAACGTCTCGTCCGGCTTCTTGAGCAGGCACGCCGACCGCCTCAGCCCCCGTTCACCGCACCACCGGGGATGGCCGGGCTGGCCCAGAAACTCGCCACTACCAGTCTGATAGCGATCGTCGATGACGGCCGGATCGTGATGCACCGCTGGACCGCCGCCGAGCTGCATCGCCACTGGAACAGCGACCAAGGTCCGCACCACCGCCCCGGGCTGGTCACCGCCGCCCACCGGGCCGCCGCGACATACTGGCAGTGGCGCGTGGGGAGATGGCCGCAAGATCGGCTCGACGACCTCCACGATCTCGGCGAGAGCCGGCACCACCTGCTGGCCGCCGGCGATCTGGAAACCGCCGGCACCGTCACCGAGCACATCTGCAGCCAACTCGACGAGTGGGGGGCCTGGGACCGAGAGGCCAGCCTCATCCACGACACCCTGCGCTGGCTTCCTGAAAATTCACCCCGTCGGCCGGCCTGGTACCAGCAGCTCGGCATCCTCGCCCAGCTTCGCGGCGACTACGCCGAGGCGGAGCGTCGTTACCAGCAGTCCCTGGCCATTGAGGAGGCGCTGGGGAATCAGGCCGGCATGGCCAGCAGCTATCACCAGATGGGCATCCTCGCTCAGTATCGGGGTGACTATGCCGAGGCGGAGCGTCGTTACCAGCAGTCCCTGGCCATCGAGGAGGAGCTGGGAAACCAGGCCGGCGTGGCCGCCAGCTACGGTCAGCTCGGAACCCTCGCCCAGCTTCGGGGTGACTACGGTGAGGCCGAACGCCGTTACCAGCAGTCTCTGGCGATCAGCGAGGGGCTGGGCAACCGGTCCGGCATGGCTGCCAATTACCACCAGCTGGGTATCCTCGCGCAGGGGCGGGGTGACTACGGCGAGGCGGAGCGTCGTTACCAGCAGTCCCTGGCGATCAAAGAGGAGCTGGGGAATCGGTCTGGCATGGCTACCGGTTACCACCAGCTCGGCATCCTCGCTCAGTATCGGGGTGACTATGCCGAGGCGGAGCGTCGTTACCAGCAGTCCCTGACCATCGAGGAGGAGCTGGGAAACCAGGCCGGCATGGCGGCCAGCTACGGTCAGCTCGGAACCCTCGCCCAGCTTCGGGGTGACTACGAGGAGGCCGAACGCCGTCACCAGCAGTCTCTGGCGATCAACGAAGGGCTGGGCAACCAGTCCGGCATGGCTATCAACTACCACCATCTGGGCATCCTCGCGCAGGAGCGGGGTGACTACGGCGAGGCTGAACACCGTTACCAGCAGTCCCTGGCGATCAAAGAGGAGCTGGGGAATCAGTCTGGTATGGCTGCCAGTTACCACCAGATGGGCGTGCTCGCTCAGCTTCGGGGTGACTACCGTGAGGCCGAACGCCGTTACCAGCAGTCTCGGGCGATCAACGAAGGGCTGAGCAACCAGGCCGATATGGCCACCTCAATCAGCCAGCTCGGGACTCTGCGTACCGAAATGGGGGAATTTGGCGAGGCGGTGACCTTCCACTGCCAGGCCCTCGCGATACGGCTCGGGATCGGCGTTCCCCAAGCCGGCTTCAATTTCGCCCGGCTCCGTGAGCTCCGCAGGATGCTCGGCGAGCACGATTTTCGCGGCGCCGTCATCGCTGCCCTCGACGAACAATCGGTGCGGACGCTGATCGCACTACTGGACCAGGCGGAAGGTCCAGAGCAGGAAGACGGCACAGGGCGGTCCGTCGTTGGCGAGGAGTAAAGGCACGCCGTCTTGCCGTGCCCCTACGGCAACGGGTTCGGCGTGATCTGATGCCGTGGTGGAGTACGAGTTCGAGGATGCCGTGTGGGAGTGGCGCGGGCCATCGCCGTACCACTTCGTAACGATTCCACCCGAGTGCGTCGACATGGTGCGTCAGGTGGCATCCGCCGTCACCTACGGCTGGGGCATGATCCCGGTCGAGGTCCGGCTTGGGCGAAGCCGGTGGCGCACCTCGCTGTTCCCGAGGGACGGGGGCTACGTCCTTCCGCTGCGGGACTCGGTGCGCAACAAGGAGGGCATTGCCCTCGACGACGTCGTGCACATCCACCTCGCTGTCCGGCCGCGGTAGGGCGGCTCGCCCACCCGCCCTGGTCGGACGCTGAGCCACAGCGTCCGACCAGGGGGGCTGCTAGAGGTACGGGCGCGTGATGAGTTCGATCGCGTGTCCTGCCGGGTCCTTGAAGTAGACCCCTCGGCCGCCGTGCTCGGTGTTCGTTTCACCTGGCCGCTTCATCTGCGGGTCGGCCCAGTACGTGACGCCTCGTTCCTGGATGTACGCCAGGCCACGCGCGAAGAGCTCGTCGTCGACGAGGAACGCGTAGTGCTGCATCTGGATGTCCACCGGCGGCTCGGCGAACTGGAGCAGCACCCCCTCGTCCAGCAGTACATTGACGAACGGCCCCCACGGGGGCGCCTCCGGGAGTCCGAACAGTTCCCGGTAGAAGGCCGCCGACGCGTGCTTGTCCGTCGAGGCGATGATGGTGTGGTTGAACGTGACCGTCACGAGTACCCGTCTTTCGGTCGATCCGAAGACCCGACCGGAAGCACACGGCGTCCAGCAGCCGTACTGAATTGACAGACCCCGGAGGCGAGAACGCTCCGGACCCATGCGGGAGACGCGTACGCGTCGATCTCGGCATGGCGGCTGAAGTAGCCAGAACCTCCGGGGGTAGGCCCATCTGGGGCGCATCAAGAGGCTAACACGATGCCTTCTCACGTGCGTGACCACCACCTACCGCCAAGCGAACGCGAAGCTCGGACGTTTGGCTATCGTCTCCGGCATGGCGATCGATCTCTCCGGCGTCGTCGGCGCGGCCTTCCTCGCGGACGGCCCGGCCGATGGTGTCGACCTCAGCCTGTTCGGGCAGTTCGCGGGCTCCTGGACGCTGGACTGCACCGAGTACGAACCCGACGGGTCGTCGACCGTCCGTCGTGGCGAGTGGCACTTCGGGTACGCGCTCGGCGGGCGGGCGACCACCGACGTCTGGATCCTGCCGGGCGTCGAACACGGCGTCAGCGTGCGGTTCCCCGACCCGTCGGCGGGTGCGGGGGTGTGGCGTTCGACGTGGGTGGGCCCGGCCCGCCGGCGGACACACACCTTCCTGGCGTCCCGGGTCGGCGACGAGATCGTGCTCGACGGCGGTGACCTGCGGTGGACCTTCTCCGACATCGGTGCCGACGAGTTCCGCTGGCGCAACGAGGCGCGACAGCCCGACGGGGAGTGGCGACTCCAGCAGACGTTTCAGGTGTGGAGGTCGTCCTGAACTCGCCAGCACATTCTGGGCCTGAGCTACGCCCCAGCCGTCGCCAACAGCAGCGCCTCCGCGCCGACCGGGCGGAACCCGGCCGCCTGGAAGGCGCGCACGCTGCGGGCGTTGCCGGCCGCCTGCTGTGCCCAGAGCGGTTGCCCATCGGGTACGAGATGTCGGGCGGCCGTGGCCAGCGCCCGCCCCAGGCCCCGGTGGCGGCAGTCCTCGTCGACCTCGATCGCCGTCTCCCAGCGGCCCGCCACGCCTCGGCCCAGCACGACCACCCCGCCGTCGGCGGCCCAGACCCGGACGTCGTCACGACGGCGACGAGCCCGGCCCGCGCGGGCGTGACCGGCGTCCGGGACTTCGGTCAGCCGCAGCGGGGGCGGGCCGGTTAGCGGACTCGCGACGGTCAGCAGGTCGATGGTGTCGGTGCGGCGCCCGGTGCGGTCGAGCAGCGCGACGAGGAAACGCGGATTCATCGTGGCCGCCAGGCCGTCGCAGTCGATGGCCGCCAGCGTGTGGCGTACCCATTCGGGGTCTTCGTTGGTGAACACCACGGAGTGCGCGGTGAACGCGATGACGCCGGCGTCGCGGTGGCACGGCTGCGGTACGACGGTGGTCCCGCCGTCGGCCGGCGGGAAGTGCCCGTTCGCTGCCGCTCGCAGGATGTCGGCCAGGGTGCTGCCGGCGATCGTGGTCTCCTCGGTTCGGTGGGAAGCGCCGACGGCCGGCGCGTGACGCGCCGGCCGCCGGGTTGCGCCGATCTCAGCTGCCGGTGCAGGTGGCGGTGGTGCCGCTGCCGTTTCCGGTGCCCTGGAATCCGAAGCTGGTGCTCTGGCCTGCGGCGAGTCGTCCATTGTAGCTCTGGTTCGCGACGGTGACGGTCCCGCTGCTACCGGTCGCGACACCGTTCCACAGCGAGGTGATTGAGGCGCCACTGGGCAGGTTGAGGGTGACCCGCCAGCCGCTGAGGGCGGTGCTTCCGGCGGTGACGGTGACGTTGGCGACGAAGCCGCCGTTCCACTGGTCCTGCACGGCGTAGGTCGCGGTGCAGGCGGCGCCCGTCGGCGGCGGCGTGGTCGGCGGCGGCGTGGTCGGCGGGGGAGTCGTGGGCGGCGGCGTGGTCGGCGGCGGAGTCGTGGGCGGGGGAGTTGTGGGCGGCGGCGTGGTCGGCGGCGTGTCGCCGTCCAGCGTCAGGTTCTTCTGCTGGACCGTCCACTGGGTACGGCACAGGCCGCAGTTGGGCCCGACGAAGTTCGCGCCGGCGGTGGTGTCGCCCTTGAGCCGCCACTTGAGGTAGAGCACCGCGACGCGGCCGAACTCGCCGCCGTTGGTCTGGTCGTACGTGCCGCCGTGCCCGACGTTGAGGTTGCCCATGAAGGCGGGCAGCGTGGACGGCAGCTTGCCCCAGTCGTCGATGGCGTTCGGGTAGGCGATGTCGCTGGGCCCGCCGATGATGTAGGCGATCGGCTTGGTCAGTCTCCTGAGCTGGTAGTCGTCGGCGTCGTTGAGCAGGCCGCTGCTGAAGATCCCGGTGGTGGTGACGCGCGGGTCGTTGGAGACGGCGTACGCCTCCAGCCCGCCGCAGGAGAAGCCCGCGACCGCGACCTTCGTCGTGTCGATCTTGTTGAAGTATTTGCTGCCCTGCCGGGAGTTCTCCGCGATGGCCCAGTCGATGGACTGGGTGAGCATCTGGGAGTTGGTGGAGCCGGAGCCGTTCGGGGCCCCGTTGGCGATGGCGAGGAAGCCGTGCGAGGCGATCTCGCGCAGGAAGTTACCCTGCGAGAGGCCGTTGGCCGAGCAGCCGCCGTTGCCCCAGACGAAGATGGGCAGGCGCTCGGACGGAAGCGTCTGCGGCCGGAAGATGGTGTGGTTGGTCAGGCTGGCCGAGGTCTCGTAGTCGGCGGGGTAGGGGCCGGAACCGCCCACGGCGGCATCGGCCGGCGTCGCGCCGAGCGTAATGATCATCGAGGCGATCGGCACCACGGCGGCCGCCAACCCCGCGTAGATCTTCGATCTTCTTCTCATGCGCGCCTCCAACGGATGTCACGGTGGGGCTCCCCGCGGCGGCGGTGGCGGCGGTACGTTCGCGCGGCGAGCGCAGGCCACGGGCCAGGTCGATAGGTACGTGTCGACCACCCGGCGGGGTCCCCACAGGCGATCCGATGGGAGCGGTGTGCAGTTACTATCACTGCCGCAACGAAAAGTGTCAATGTCTGGAGAGGTCTCAACGCCGGCTTCGGCGTGCCGGCCCGATGCCACCCGACCCGGCCGTCGGGAGGTCCTCCGAGGCCTCGAAGTGGGTGATCCACGCGGCGGCGTCCGGCCAGTGCGGTGTCGCCACCTCGACCAGCCGCGCCTGCGCGAGCGCGCCGAGCGCGGAGTGGATCTCCAGGAAGGTGTCCCTGGCCTCCTGGCGGGGCCACGGCTTCGGCAGCAGGTGGTCGGGCAGGTCCGGGTCGATGTCGGCGAACCGCCGCCAGGAGTCCATGGCCGAGGTCCGGGCCACCAGCGCCCGCGCCGCGTCCACCTCGTTGTCACGTACGGCCGCCCGCAGCGGCGCGTACCGCCGGATGAAGCGCGAGTACTCCGACGCGAGAGCGGCCAGGTCGTACGCGCCGGCCGGACCGTGTGGTCCGGACTCCTCGTCGAACCGGACGTGCATCACCGACCACCGGGCGCCCTCGACCTGGTCCAGCAGCTCGCTCAGCGCCCCCTGCGCCGGCGCGGCGTCCGATCCCGGCCGGATCCACACGCTGTCGTACAGGCCCGCGAAACGTAGCGCGCCCAGTGTTTTGCGTACGGCGTGCCGCGACGCCTGCCCGGAAGTCGGGATCGAGAAGGAGGCCAGCACCCAGTCGCCCGTCCAGTGTGGTGGCCGAGCGCCGAACGTCAGGAAGTGCCGCATCCGCACGCGATGCCGGGCGATCGCCTCGGGCGTCAGGTGGTAGACCGGGGGCCGTCGGCTCGCCCTCATCGCGATCAGGCCCCGCTTGACCAGTCGGGACAGGGCGGCACGGGCACTGGACTGGCTGACCCCGAACTCCGCGAGGATCGCGATGACCGCCGCCGACGGCAGGTCGGCGTCCGCCGAGTCGAGATACTCGCCGAGTACCGTCGCCAGCAGGTGCTGCGGGCTGGACCCGGTCTGCGCTCGGGGAGCTCGCACGTCATCACCGTTCACCTCACCAGATTGCCGCACCGGGCGGTGTGCAGCCCGTCAGGTCAGCGCGGCCGCCCTGCGCAGGAGCACCGATCGTTCGCGCTGGTTGGCGCAGAGCCCGGCCGCCGCCTCCAGCTCGGCGCGGGCCTCCGCCCGCCGACCGAGCCGGGCCAGCAACTCGCCGCGTACGGTCGGGACCAGATGTGATCCGGGGAGTCGGCCGGCGGTGACCAGCTCGTCCACGATGGCCAGCGCCCGCGCCGGACCGGAGGCCATGGCCACGGCGACGGCCCGGTTGAGCTCGACGACCGGTGACGGCGCGACCCGGCTGAGCGCGTCGTAGAGCCGCACGATCCGGGTCCAGTCGGTCGCCTCCACCGACGGCGCCGACGCGTGGGTGGCGGCGATAGCGGCCTGTAGACCGTAGGGGCCGAGGCGACCGGTCGATGCCCTGGCCAGCGCGGCCAGCCCCCGGCCGATCGCGGCGGCGTCCCACCGCCGTCGGTCCTGATCCTCGAGCAGGACCGGCGTGCCGTCCGGGCCGACCCGGGCCGGGAAACGCGCGGCCGTCAGCTCGCACAGCGCGAGCAGGCCGTGCACCTCCGCCTCGTCGGGCTGGAGCGCCGCCAGCGCACGGGCCAGTCGGATCGCCTCGTACGCGACGTCCGGGCGCAGCAGGTGGTCGCCCGACGTGGCCGTCGACCCCTCGGTGAAGATCGCGTACAGGACGTGCAGCACGCCGCCCAGCCGTGCCCGGCGCTCGCCGGACGGCGGCAGCTCGAAGGGCACCCCGGCCGCCGCGATGGTCTTCTTGGCGCGCGTGATGCGGGCCTGCACGGTCGGCACGGGCACGAGGAACGCGCGGGCGATCTCCTCGCTGGACAGCCCACCGACCACGCGCAGGGTCAGCGCCACCCGGGCCTCGGGGGAGAGCACCGGGTGGCAGCTGACGAACATCAGGGCGAGGATGTCGTCGTCGATCCGGTCGGGGTCCACCTCCTCGTCCAGCGCCGAGCCGACCGCCGTGTCGGTCGCCAGGAGGGCGTACCGCTCGCGCAGCGCGCTCCGGCGGCGGATCGTGTCGATGGCCCGTCGACGGGCCGTGGCCATCAGCCAGCCGGCCGGATTGGCCGGGGACGCGCGCGGCCACGACACCAGCGCCTCGGCCACCGCCTCCTGGGCGGCGTCCTCGGCCAGCCCGAGATCGCCGGTGAACCGGGTCAGCGCGGCGACGATCCGCGCCGACTCGACCCGCCAGACGGCCTCGACGTCGGCCGTACCCATCAAATCTCGCCGTCGTTCCCGCTGCCCGGCGGGACCTCGTCGGCCTCCGCCACCCGCCGGACCTCGATCTTGGACCCGCGGACCGCCGGGACGCGCGTGGCCCACTCGACGGCCTCCCGCTTCGAGTCGACGTCGAGCAGGAAGTAGCCCCCGAACAGTTCCCTGGTCTCGCCGTACGGGCCGTCCGTGACCATCGGGGCGTCGCCGCCGAAGTCGACCACGACGCCCTGGCCCGGATCGTCCAGTCCTTCGGCCGCGAGGAGGACGCCGGCCTTCAGCATCTCCTCGATGAACTGGCCGGTCGCGGCCATCGCCTCGTCGATCGACGCCATCATGGCCGCGTTCGACTCGTCGGTGCCCCGCATGATCAGCATGTACTTCGCCATTGCCTTCTCCTCCTTCGGCGGGGTCGCCGCTCGCCCCTCGCGCCTCTTCGTCGAACGAGCTGACCGCGCATCGACACCGTCGCAGAGAATTCTCCGACGGTGCGGCGCGGACTCGCGCCGATGCCGCGAAGCGGGCCGTCACAGGTCGACGCGGACGGCGACCCTGCTCGACCTCGTCGGCGGCGTCCCCGGACGCCACCGCAATGCCGCCGGATGGACGCTCGGACTCCGCTCGGCTCGACCGCCCTTATGAAACAGGACCCCACGCCCAGGAGGGACGCCAGGTCGGCGCGGGCAGCGGCGTCAGCCCTGCGCAGTGGTCGAGCACCGCGCGTAGCCCCGGGTGCGGGTTCGCGCGGCGCAGGAGGAGCGAGAGTGGGTACGCGAGCGTCGGGCGCGCGATCGGGATGCGGCGCAGGTCGTGCGTCGCCGGCCAGAGGTACCTGTCGCGCGCGCCGACCAGGGTCGCCACGTCGGGGGATTCGGCGAGGACGTCGAGGAGCACCTCGTTGCCGAAGTTCGGCCCGGCGGCGTCGATCCGTAGGTCGAAGGCCTCGGTGAGCTGGTCGTAGAAGTCCGCCCACTCGCTGCGTGGCGCGATGCCCGGCACCCAGATCCGGTGCCCCCGAAGCTGGGCCGGCGTCAGCGTGCGCGCGGCGGCGAGCGGGTGCCGTGGGCCGACGAGCAGTTCCAGCGCCGAGTCGAAGGCGTGGACCATCCGCACGTCGCGCGGCAGCGTCGTCGGATCGGTGACGGACCGGAACGAGGCGTCGACGTCGCCCGCCTGGATGGCGGCGACCGCCTCGCGCGGGTCGTTGACCCGCAGTGTCACGACGTCGAGGTCGGTCTGCGGATGGGAGCGCCAGTAGTCGTGCAGGACCACGGCCTGCGCGGAGCGCAGGCCGAGCACGTCGATCCGCAGGGCCCGCGAGCCGGGCCTGATCGCGGCGACCGCGCGGTCCACCCCGGCGACGATGCCCCGGGCGTGCGGGAGGAACGCCTGGCCGTCGAGTGTCAGCTCGACCCCTCGGGGGGTACGCGTGAACAACCGGACCGCGAGGGCGCGTTCGAGCGCCGCGATCCGCTTGGAGATCGCCTGCTGCGTCACCCCCAGCTCGTCGGCCGCGTGCTGCAACTGCCCGAACTCGGCCGCCCGCACGAACGACCGCACCGCCTCGGTATCCACCGGCTTATTATGCCCATCCACAACTGCTGGTTGTGGCTCGCGGGATCCCAGTTGTTTGCTTCCGCGCGGGCGCGAGAGTTGTGCTGCCCCCGGATGTCGGTGGATTCGGGAGGGTCGCATGCGGGGGCGGTTGGGGCGCGATTTCGGTTGGCTGTGGTCGGCGTACGCCGCCAGCACGTATGGCACCTGGCTCGCCTTCGGTGCGTTTCCGCTGATCGCGGTCCGTGTTCTGGACTCTTCGGCGGTCGCCGTGGCGGTGCTGGAGGCGGCCGGTCTCGCGGTCGCGGCGGTGGTGGCCTTTGCCCTCGGGCCATGGGTCGAGCACCGCGCGAAGCGACCGGTGATGATCACGATGGACCTCGTCCGCTTCGTCGCGATGGTCAGCGTCCCGGCCGCGTACGGCCTCGGGCTTCTGTCGTACGGTCAACTGCTGGTTGTGTCGATCATCTCGGGGACTGCGGGCATCGCCTTCTCCGCCGCGTCCGGGGCGTACCTGAAACATCTGGTGCGTGGCGCGGACCTGCTGGCGGCCAACGGGCGGTTCGAGGGCACGGCCTGGGTGGCGACCGCGGCCGGGCCGCCCCTGGGTGGCGCGCTCGCCGGGCTGCTCGGTCCGGTCGTGACCGTCCTGGCCGACGCCGTCAGCTACCTGCTGTCCGCGTTCGCGATCCTGCGTGTGCGGGGCGGCGACGTCGCCACACCTCGTGGCCGCGCTGCGGGGCTGCGGCCCGCGGACCTGCTGCACGGGGGCAGGCTCATCCTCGGCGACGGCGTCCTGCGCGGGCTGTTCCTCAACTCGATTCTGGTCGGTGGCCTCATCATGGCCACCGCGCCGCTGCTGGCCGTGCTCCTGCTGGGCCAGTACCACCTGCCGGCGTGGCAGTACGGCCTCGCCTTCGGCATCCCGGCGCTCGGTGGGCTGCTGGGCGCCCGCCTCTCCGCGCGCCTGGTGAGCCGCCACGGCCGACACCGAGTCATGATCGTCTTTGGCTGGCTGCGTTCGGTCTTCCCACTCGGTCTCGCCCTCGTCCAGCCGGGTGTGCCCGGACTCGTCACCGTGATCGTCGTCGAGGGACTGCTGATCACGTGCATGGGAGTCTTCAATCCGATCTACGCGACCGAACGCCTGCGCCGGGTCCCCGCGGGTCACGCCGCGCGGGTGCTCAGCACGTGGAGTGCCGTCGGCAAGCTCCTGCAGGCTGCCCTGATGGTGGGCTGGGGTCTTCTCGCCACGCTCACCAGCCCGCTCGCCGCGATCACGCTCTCCGGAGTCCTGCTGCTTGCCACCCCGCTGTTGCTGCCCAGCCGGACACCGTCGGTGGCCCCCGAGGCCAGTACGTCCGGGCGCGACGTCCGGGTCGGGTGACCTTCCGCGGACATCCGCTTTATATTCCCGAACGTCGATGTTAACGTTCACTTAACGTCGTCGTCTGCCAGTCGACATGGTCGTCGGCAGTGACCCGGGGATCGGAGAACGCTTATGACCACGTCCGGCAGGGTGCTTGGGCTGCGCACGGTGGCGGTGCTGACGGGGTGCGCCCTCGCCACCGCGGTCCCGGTGGCCGCGTCCGCGTCCGCGTCCGCGACGACCATCACCGTGGCCGCCGACGGCAGCGGCACCTACACGACCGTGCAGGCGGCGATCGACAGTGTCGCGGCGAACAACGGCGTGCCGGTCACCATCACCATCAAACCCGGCACCTACCGGGGCGTGGTCACCATTCCCGCCAACAAGCCCTACCTCACCCTGGTCGGCGCCGGCAGTTCCGCCGCCCAGGTGGTGATCGTCGACGGGCATGCCTCCGGCCAGACCAAGCCCGGTGGCGGTACGTACGGCACGTCCGGCAGCGCCTCGGTCTTCGTCAACGCCAACGACACCACGATCAGGAACCTGACCATGTCGAACGACTTCGACGAGGCCGCCAACACTCTCGACGCCGAGCAGGCCGTCGCTGTCAACACCTCGGGCGACCGGGTGCAGTTCGACAACGTCCGCGTTCTCGGCAACCAGGACACCCTGCTGGTCAACGCGCCCAGTGTCAGCTCGGTCCGGCGTCTCTACGTCCGAAACTCCTACGTGGAGGGTGACGTCGACTTCATCTTCGGGCGGGGCACCATGGTCTTCCAGAACGGCACCGTGCACTCGCTGACGCGGGGCTCGTCGTCGAACAACGGCTACCTCACCGCCGCGGCCACCGACATCAACAACAAGTTCGGCTTCCTGTTCTGGGGAACCACCCTGACCAGCAACGCTCCCGCCAGGACCGTCTACCTGGGCCGGCCCTGGCACCCCAGCGGCGACGTGAACGCCCGCGGTCAGGTCCTCTACCGGGGCGTCACGATGGGCGCGCACATCCGCACCGACCCGTGGACCGACATGTCCGGCTTCTCGTGGCGGAACGCCCGGTTCGCCGAGTACGGCAGCACCGGGCCCGGGGCCGTCATCAACGCCAACCGGCCGCAGATGAGCGCCTCCACCGCCACCCAGTACACACCCACCGCCTACCTGGCGGGTACCGACGGCTGGAACCCGATCCGATGACGACGATCCGTTCCCTGCGTAGCGCGGCCCTCATCGCGGTCGCCGCCGGGGTGCTCGCCGCCGGCCTGCCGGTGCTCAGCGCCCAGGCCGCGGCCGGCGACGGCACGCCGGCCGACTCGAACATCAGCTTCGTCGGCCGGTGGAACAGGACGAACGCCTCGGCCTACGTGCCCTACTGGGCCGGCGCGTACCTGCGCGTCGGGTTCACCGGCAGAACGGTGAAGCTCCGGCAGCGCAACACCATCCAACTCTGGGCGAGCATCGACGGTGGGGCGTTCACCTCCTTCACCGGCTCCGGCACGATCAACCTGACGCCGACCGCGCTGGCGGCCGGCAGTCACACGCTGATCGTCAGCTACCGGCAGGTGGCCGGCTCCTACACCGGTGACGCGGTCTTCCAGGGGTTGATCCTCGACTCCGGCGCGCGCACCTTCGCGCCACCGACCCGCCCCAAGCTGGTCGAGTTCGTCGGCGACTCGATCACCGCCGGGGCCACGAGCAGTCAACTCGCCGTGACGGACTACGGCTTCAAGGTCGGTGAGCGGCTCGGCTACGACCACACGCAGATCGCGATCGGTGGCATGTGTCTGGCCGAGACTACCGATGGGTGCTGGGCGCAGGAGACGCGCTACTGGATGTCCTCCGGTGGCCAGGTCGGCACCGACCCGTGGGACTTCTCCCGCTACACCGCCGACGGCGTGGTGATCAACCTGGGGACCAACGACAAGAGCCACGGCGTGAGCGCGGCCGCCTTCCAGACGGCGTACACCACCTTCCTGACAAGGATCCGGGCCAGGTTCCCGAACGCCAAGCTCTTCGCCATGCGGACGTTCATCGGTCGGTACGCGACGGAGACGGAGGCGGCGGTGCGGGCGCGCAACGCCGCGGGCGACGCCAACGTGTTCTACCTGGACACCACCGGCTGGCTGCCGTCGGGGGGCCTGAGCGACTCGGTGCACCCGAACGACGCCGGCCACCAGGCCATCACCGACCGGCTGGCCCCGATCCTCAGCGCACGACTGAACACGACCCCGGCCCCGACGACGCCGCCCCCCACGACGCCCGCGCCGACCACGCCGCCCCCCACGACGCCCGCGCCGACCACGCCGCCGCCGACGACGCCCGCGCCGACGCCTTCCGCGGGCGCGGCCTGCGCGGTCACCTACCGCAAGACCGGTGACTGGGGTACGGGCGCCCAGTTCGACGTGACGCTCAACAACACCTCCACCGTCGGAATCAACGGGTGGACACTGACCTGGTCGCTGCCGGGCAGTCAGCGGATCACGCAGTCCTGGAATGCCACGGTCACCCAGTCCGGCGCCGCGGCCACGGCGGTGAACGTCGCCTGGAACACGGTGATCCCGGCCGCCGGTTCGACCAGCTTCGGATTCATCACCGACAGCCCGCTCGGCGGAGCGACCGGCTTCGCCCTCAACGGCTCCCCGTGCGCCGCCGTCACGTGATGGCGAGCGCCTCCGATCGAGGCAGGAGTAAACCGATGACGGTTCGCCGATCGCGTCTCGTGGTTCTGGCGGCAACGGTCCTGACCGTCGTGGCCGGTGGGCTCGGCATCGCCACCGCCCAGGCCGCCACCCCGGCGTGCGCTGTCGACTACCGGGTCACCAGCCAGTGGACCGGCGGGTTCGGCGCGGATGTCGTCGTCACCAACCTCGGTGACGCGGTGACCAGTTGGAGCCTGGCGTGGAGCTTCGCTCCCGGGCAGGGCGTGACGCAGGCGTGGAACGCCACCCTCACGGTCACCGGCTCGGCGGCCACCGCCACCAACGTGAGCTACAACGGTGCCGTCGGCACCGGCGCGTCGGTCAACTTCGGCTTCACCGGCTCGTGGAGCGGCAGCAACCCGGTGCCGTCGTCGTTCTCGTTCAACGGCACCACCTGTGCCGGTCCACCGGCAGTGACGCCCACCGCGCCGACGCCGTCGCCCACCGCGCCGTCGCCGACATCGACGCCATCCCCGGCGCCGACACCCTGCACCGGCCCGAGCACGCCGCCGGCCAGCCCCTCCACGTCACCGACGCCCGCGCCGACCAAGGTGTGGATGGCGGGCGACTCCACGATGATGAACGCCAGTTCCTGTCCGATCGGCTGGGGCAGCCAGTTCGCGTCCTACCTCACGTCCAACGTCACCGTGCAGAACAGCGCCGTCGGCGGTCGCAGCATCCAGACCTGGCTGTACGAGGGCAATGTGACCTCCACCAAGAACTCGGCCGGCGAGTGCGCGCTCAGCTCGACCGCCTACAGCGCGCGATGGTCGGCGATGCTGGACAGCGGCAGTGGCTTCAAGGCCGGGGACTACCTGATCATCCAGTTCGGCATCAACGACGGTGACTCGGCCTGCCCGCGACACGTCGGCGCCAACCGCTTCAAGGAACTGCTCGGCGTGATGGCGACGGCCGCCAAGGCCAGAGGGGTGAAGCCGATCTTCGTCACCCCGGTCGCGGCGATCACCTGCAGCGGCAACACCGCCGTCGGCAATCGCGGTTTCGTCACCGAGACGACGGCCGCGGCCGCCGCCAACGGTGTACCGGTCATCGACCTGCACGCCAGGAGCGTGGCGCTCTACAACTCGCTCCGGTTGTGCCCGAACAACGGTGACTACTCGACGGGCGCGGTGGGCGCGTTCTTCTGCAACGACCACACCCACTTCGAGACCGCCGGGGCCAGACAGATCGCCGGCCTGGTCGCCACCGCCCTGCGGGCGCAGAACATCCCACTCGCTGCCTACCTGAGATGACAGCCACCGCTTTGCTGATCGGGCCGGCGCGGTGGCCGGATCACGCCTAGGGCCTGTTTCATAAGAACTGGTCGGCCTGCGGCGGGCCCGGACGACGCCCGGCGGCGTCGAGGTGTTCCTCACGATGGGCAGGATGCCCGAGCAGCAGGTCGACACCGCGGTCGACCCGAGCATGATCACCTCGATCATCAGGTCGTCACCGCTGGCGTAACGCCGGGGCGTGACCATTGCGCGGTGGGGCGGCCGTTGAGACGCCACGGGTGCCCGGTGACCCGCGGCCAGCCTTCCGGCGAGTTCTCCCAGTTCTCCTGCCGGCCGTACACGGTGAGGTCCAGCGCGTGGTAGGTGGTCATCAACGCCTCCACGCCCCGCCCGGTGGTCCAGTAGGTCTCGTAGACGTTGTCGCCGTCGCGCAGGTAGCAGGCGATGAACCCGAAGTCACGACCGTCGGCCAGAGCCGGGTCGGAGTCTCTCGCCGAATACCAGGGGAACGGGTAGCCCATGAACTCCGCGAACGGGGCACTTTCGTCGTAGGGGCCCTGGCAGAACACGGCGTAGGTGACGTCCCGAGCGTGCAGGTAGTCCAGCGTCTGCATGTGACAGGTCGAGAAGGTGCACCCCTCACACTGGTGCTCGTACGGCTTGTCGTCGTGCCACATGTGGAAGTAGGCGATGAGCATCCGGCGGCCCTCGAAGACCTCCACCAGCGGGGTGTCCCCGCCGGGACCCTGGACCGTCACCGTCGGCATCAAGGTCATCGGCAGCTGACGGCGAGCGGCTGCGATCGCGTCCCCTTCGCGGGTATGGGCCTTCTCCCGGACCAGCAGTTCGTCGCGCTCGCGCAGCCAGGTCTCCCGGTCGACGACCGGGGGCGCGGCGGCGCTGAAGGCGGGGGTTGCCGTCATGGCGTTCTCCTTAGTAGGTGAGGATCGGTTACAGGTACAGACGACCGAGTCGGCGATCGTCATCGGCGACCGATGACGGATGGGGTCTGCGGTCGTCAGTACAGTGGTGAGGATCATTCAGCCCCGGGGAAATCAGATGTCCGACTCGACCGACGAGCAGGCGGTCTGGCTGCAGCGCGCCTTCGACGAGCACCGGCGCGAGCTACACGTGCACTGCTACCGCCTCGCCGGGAACGTCACCGACGCGGACGACCTGGTGCAGGAGACATTCCTGCGTGCCTGGCGGGCTCGCGACCGCTTCGAGGGTCGGGCGTCGGCGCGCACCTGGTTCTACCGGATCGCCACGAACGTCTTCCTCGACAGCCGCAAGGCGGCCGGTCACCGGACGGTACCGTCCGGGGATCCGCTGGAGTGGTCCACCGAGCTCGGTCCCTATCCGGACGCCCTGCTGGCCGACGATCCGCAGACCGGTCTCGCCGCCCGGGAGACCGTCGAGCTGGCCCTGATAGCCGCGCTCATGTACCTGCCGCCACGGCAGCGGGCGGCCTTCGTACTGCGCGACGTCCACGGCTGGACGCCGCCGGAGATCGCCGCCGCGCTCGACACCGCCGTGGCGGCCGTCAACAGCCTCCTCCAGCGGGCCCGCCACACCCTCCGCGGGCGCGCTCCGTCGGACCCACAGGACTGGCGCCGCCCGCAGCTCACCAGCGAGGACGAAGAGATCCTGCGCCGCTACGCCAACGCGAAGGACCCGGAGACGATCCGGTCACTGCTCGCCGAGGACGTACGGATTACGATGCCGCCCGAGCCGCCGGTCGTCGGGATCGACGCGGCCGCCGAGTTCCTCGGCCGACCGCTCGACTGGCGTACGTTCCCCACCTCGGCCAACGGGCGCCCGGCGCTGATCAACTATCTCCGCCGGCCCGGCAGCCCGCACTACGAGGCGTTGGTCGTCGACGTACTCCGGATCGAGAACGGGAAGATCGTAGAGAGCAACGCCTTCATCGGTGCCCGTCACGTCGCCGCCTTCAGCATGCCCGCCACACTCGAGCCCTAGGTGTTCTGTCCAGAGAGGTTGGGGACGCGGCTGGCGGGTGGGCCGCCCTCATGATGTGCCACCGTCCACATCGGCTTCAACGACGGCCCGACTGCTATCGTCCAGCACCGGAATGACGATCATGGTGGATGTGGGGAGTTGACGGGGATGCGTGGGAAGCCGAGCACGCGGTTGGCGGGTGCCCTGGTCATGGTGCCGACGACAGTGGCCCTCGTTCTGGTCGGCACCGCCTCGGCGGCGTCGGCGGCCACGGGCACGCCGAGCGGTGCGCCGCCGGCGGCCAACGATGTCGACGTGTGGTGCGTGTCGACGACCGGCGCCAAGGCGTGCTTCGCCGCGTACGGGGACCGGGTCTGGGTGAAGGACACCAAGGCGAATGGCGCGCCCGCCGCCGGCACGATCCAGGGACCGGACTGGAGCCGGCAGTGCATCAACAGCAGCGGCGCGGACGCCGGCTGGGTCATGTGCAACTTCGACGTGCCGGAGTACGACGAGGGCCTGCTGTGGGCGGTCAACAACCCGTTCATCGGCAACGAGAGCAGCACGGAGATCTACACCAGCGGCCCGATCTGACGCCGGCGTTCGCGTAACGAGCCCCGGTCCGTCAGACCAGCGGCGCCTGCGCGGATCGGCCGCCGTCGCCGGCCGCGCGGACGCCCTCGGGAGCGGTGATCGGGGCGGTGATGATCCGGCTCGGCAGCACCGGCGCGTCCCGACCCGTGCCCCGGAGCGCGCCGCCGGTGGTCGACTGTTCGTGGTAGTCCTGCTCCACGTTGACCGACCAGATGTCGTGGGCGCTGCCGGTGACGATGTTCTCCACGGTCAACATCGCGGTGAGCATCGAGTGGTCCTGGTTGTTGTAGCGGTGCATGCCGTTGCGTCCCACCGGGTGCACGTTCGGCACGGCCTCGGCCAGCCACGCCCGGATCACGTCCACGTTGTGCTGGTAGCGCTCGTCGTACACCGGATAGGCCTTCGGCATGCGCACGACGTAGCCGGCCTCGACCACCCCCGGGCGGACCAGGCCCAACCGCTGCAGCTCCGCGGTCGCGAGGGCCACCAGGTCGGCATCGGCGGTACGCCACATCTCGTCGTCCTCGAAGACGAAGTACTCCAGGCCCAGGCAGGTGCGCCCGTCCTTGACGAGGTACGGCGACCAGGAGCCGAAGTTCTGGATCCGGCCCACCCGCACCGCGGGATCGTGCACGTAGATCCAGTTGTCGGGGAACGAGAACTCGGCCGGCACCACCAGGGCGACGGTCAGGAAGTCGCGGTAGCGCAGGTCGGCGGCGCAGGCCAGCACGTGCGGGGGCGCCGGCGGGCGCAGCGCGGCGACCAACTCCGAGATCGGCATCGACGAGATCACGTCGTCGGCCGGCTCGGTACGCTGCCCGCCCGCGCCGTTGACCGTCACGCTGATCGCCCGGCGTCGCTTCGGGTCGCGGTGCACGGCGGTCACCCAGGTACCGGTCGACACCTCCCCGCCGCGCTGGCGTACCTGGTCGGCGCAGCGTTCCCACATCATCCCCGGCCCGTACTTCGGGTACTGGAACTCCTCGATCAGGCTGGTCACGTCGGTGCGGCGGCGTCCGGGCAGCACCGCGTTGCGGATCGCCGTGGCCAGCGACAGGTTCTTGATCCGCTGCGCGGCCCAGTCGGCCCGCAGCCGGTCCGCGGGCATCCCCCAGACCTTCTCGGTGTACGTCTTGAAGAAGATCGAGTACAGCCGCCAGCCGAACCGGGCCGACACCCAGCCCTCGAAGTGCGACTGGTCGCGAGGTGGGCGAACCCGCGCCCGGGCGTACGAGGCGAGGCACCGCACCGCCTCCGGCAGACCCAGGTTGCGCAGCGCGTTCGACGCGCTCAGCGGGTAGTTGAACAGGGCGCCCCGGTAGAAGATCCGACTCATCCGGGGCCGGGTCAGGAAGTCCTCGTCGGGCAGGATCTCGTGCCAGAACGCCTCCACCCGGGGGACCTTGGTGAAGAACCGGTGTCCGCCGATGTCGAAGCGCCACCCGTCGCGTTCCACGGTCCGGCTGATCCCGCCGACCACCTCATCGGCCTCGAAGACCTGGACCGGCCGCCCGTGCCGGAGCAACTCGTACGCCGCCGTGAGCCCCGCCGGCCCCGCGCCGATGACCACCGTGCCGTGTTGCTCGCTCATGCCGCCGTACTCCCTGTTGCTGGTCGAGGCGGCCCGCGTACCCGTTATGACCGGGATGTCACCTCTGGTCCTGGTGGGTTTCTCCTCCGGCGAGGTCTGCCGGGGCGTACAACGGGGAGGGCGGCGGGCGGTTCGGCGGACCGGGGGAGCGGGGCGGATGCACCGGTGGCGGGGCGGCCGGCGGCGCGCGACGGCGCTGGTCCAGGCGGGCGCGCGACTGGTCCGCCGGGTGCCGCCTCCCTGGCCGTACCTGATCGGGCTCTTTCTCGGCGCGAAGCTGCTGCTGACCCTGCTCGGCCTCCTGGTCCTGCACGCCTGGGACGGCATCCCCGGGGCGCCACCGCCGGACGATGCGCTGATGTGGGCGCAGCAGCGGGAGATCTCCGGGCACCGGTGGATCTCCTTCTGGTTCGCCTGGGACGCGCTGCTCTACCTGCGGCTGAGCGAGCTGCCGCTGACCGGGCGACCGTGGGGGGACTTCGGCTTTCCACTGCTCTACCCCTTCCTCGCCCGGCCGGTCGGCGCGCTGCTGGGCGGCGACAACGCGCTGGCCCTGCTGTTGATCAGCAATGTCGCGTTCCTGGGCGTCCTCGGGTACGGCTACCGGCTGGCCGAGCTGCTGTTCGCCGACGCCGACGCGGCTCGTCGATTCACCCGCTACCTGGTGCTCCTGCCGACGGCGTTCCTGTTCCAGGCCGCGCTGACCGAGTCGCTGTTCGTCTGCCTCGCGCTGGCCGCCTTCTACTACGCCGAGCGTCGCCGGTGGCTGGTGGTCGGCGTGGTCGGCTACTTCCTGGCGATGAGCCGGTCTCTCGGACTGCTCGTCGTCCTGCCGTTGGCGCTCGTGCTGCTGCGCCAGCACGACTGGCGGCTCGGTCCGCGTGCCCTGCTCGGATACCTGCGGACCGGCTGGCCGTTACTGCTGCTGCCCGCCGGATGGTTCACCTTCATGGCGTTCTGCAAATGGCGGGGCGGGGACTGGTTCGCCTACCAGCACGCCCAGAAGGCCGGCTGGGGGATCGAGACGCAGAACCCGCTTCCGGTGGTCCTGGGCGGGCTCACCGGCGAGCCGCGCGACGCCGCCCGGGTCCTGTTCGCCCTGGTCGTGTTGGCCGTCCTGGCCGCCGGGTTCCGCCGTCGGGAGCTGCCCTACCTGGTCTACGGCGTGCTGATGGTGGTGGTGCCGCTGTCGCTGGGCCCCGCCGTCTACAAGAGCCTGCTGCGCTACCTGCTCGCCGCGTTCCCGGTGGCCCTCGTGCTGGCCAGCTGGGCCCGCCGGGCGAGCGTCGACGGGTGGCTGACGGCGGCGCTCGCCCTCGTGCAGGGCGCGCTGTTCGTGCTCTGGCTCACCTACTGGACCCACATGATCATCTGATTGGACGGACGTCGGTCGGGGCAGGATGAGGCGATGACCGAGCCACGGGTACGCCTCGACGACCTGGGCGCCTGGCTGATCAAGGGCAACGCGGACACCGTCGACCTCGCCGCCCGCTTCGCCCGCGAACCCCTGGTGACGAGCTGGTGCGTACGCCCCGGCTACCGCGCCCGGCTGATGCGGACCGGGCAGCCCGTGGTGTTCTGGGCCAGTGGCAGCCGCGCCCGCCTGCCGTACGGGGTGTGGGGCGTCGGCCGGGTCACCGGGCCGGCCGAGCCGGGGCCACCGGGGCGACCCTGGTCGGTGCCCGTGGAGCTGCCCATCCTCGCCGAGCCGGACCGGGTGCCCCGAGGCGTGTTGCGCGCCGACGACCGGCTCGCCGCTCTGGAGGTGCTCCGACAGCCGCAGGCGGCCAACCCCTCGTACCTGACGGTGGCCCAGTTCGCCGCCCTGCGGACGCACCTGCCGGTCTAGCACCGGCGACCCTGTGCGAGCCTGGTACCCGTCGTCGCCAACTTCGGGGGAGGCCCGGTGTTCGCCCTGGCGCTGAACGAGGATGTCGAGCTGCGCGCGTTGGACCCCTGGCGGGCCGAGGAGTTCCTCGCCCATCTCGACCGGGCGCGGGATCACATAAGTCCCTGGGTGGCGCCGTCCTTCGTCGCCACCGACCTGCCGTCGGCCCGGGCCGTGTTGCAGCGCTACGCCGACCGCTGGGCGGCCGACGCCGGCGGCATCTGGGGCCTGTGGTGGCGCGGCACGCTGGTCGGCGGGGTGATGTTCGTGTCGTTCGACGTCACGGTGGGCCTGTGCGAGGTCGGCTGCTGGGTGGAGCCGGCGGCGCAGGGCCAGGGCTTCGTCGCCCCCGCGATTCGGCGGGTCGTCGACTGGGCGGTGCGGGAGCGCGGCATCCACCGCGTCGAGTGGCGGACGAACGCCGCAAACGTCCGCAGCATCGCCCTGGCCCGCCGGCTGGGCCTGCGCCACGACGGCACCCTGCGTCAGGTCTACCCGGGCCTGGACGGTCGCATCGACCTGGAGATCTGGTCGGTGCTGGCCGACGAGTGGCGGGCCGCGTCCGTGCCACCACCCACCGTCCACTGACGACGACGGATTTCTGTCGTACCCGGGCGGCAGCATGCATTCATGGCCATCCCCGCGCTCACCCCGCATCCCGACCCGCCGCGCTCCGTGCCGCTGCGCGAGGCGCGCACCCGGTTCAGCCAGCTCGTCGCGTTGGCCGAGCTGACCGACGCGGTCACCGTCGTCACCCGCGACGGCGATCCCCGCCCGGTCGCCGCGATCGTTCCCGCCGCCGCGGCCCGCAGCGCCGCCCAGGCCCGCGCCGACGCCGACCGGCTCGCCGCGGTCACCGCCGGGTGGGCCCGCCGCCTCGACGAGCAGCACCGTCGCAGCAGCCAACGGCACGCCGCCGAGCTGGGCGCGGTCCGCGCGGTGCTGGCGGAGGTGTGGGCCGAGCTGGACCGCCGGGTCGTCCCGGGCAGCGACCCGACGCTGGCCCGGCTGCGCGCCGCGCACGCCGACCTGCTGGCCGACTGACCTCCGCTTACCGGGGCCGGTGGCGACTCGCGCCCGGTCCGGCCTGGCCCTGCGCACCGTGCGGCGGCGGCTCGCGCCCGGTCCGGCGGCGGCTCACGCCCGGTCCGGCGTCGGCCTGGGCGCCGTGCGGCGGTGGCCGCACACGGTCCGGCCTCGCCCTGTACACCCCGAGGCCGGCAGAGCGGGCACGGTCCGTTCGTCGTGCGGCGGGGTCAGCTCGTCGCCGGGTAGGCGTGGGTCTCGGTCGCCTTGACCGCCACCCAGATCCGTTGGCCCGGGATCAGCCGGAGCTGGGCCGCCGCGGCCGGCGTGACGTCGGCGGCCACGCCGACCGGTCCGTCCACCTGCACCCGCACGTTGTCGCCGTGGCGCTGGACGCCGCTCACCGTGCCCGCCCACGTGTTGCGGGGGCTGCCGTCAGGTCGCGACGGGTGCAGGGCCACCGCCGCCGGGCGGAACGCCACGAACGCGTCGCCGTCGAGCCGGTCGGCCACGCTCAGGGTCAACTCCGGCGCGACACGTACGCCGTGGCCCTCGGCCCGACCCCGGTAGAGATTCAGCCCGACCAGCCGTGCCACGTAGTCGGTGCGCGGGCGGGCCGTGACGCTCGGGCCGTCGCCCTCCTGGACGACGCGCCCGCCCTCGACGATGACCAGGCGGTCGGCCAGCGCCAACGCGTCCAGCGGATCGTGGGTGACCAGCACCGTCGCACCCGGGTGCGCGGCCAGGTGGCGGTGCAGTTGCGCGCGGGTCTCCAGGCGGGTACGGGCATCCAGGGCGGCCAGCGGCTCGTCGAGCAGCAGCAGCGACGGTCCGACGGCCAGCGCGCGGGCCAGCGCCACCCGCTGCGCCTGCCCGCCGGAGAGCTGGCGGGGCTTCCGGTGCGCCTGGTCGGCGAGGCCCACCCGGTCGAGCCAGCTCCGCGCGGTGGCCCGTGCCGCCCGCCGGTCAATGCCGTGCCGGCGCGGCCCGAACGCCACGTTGTCCAACGCGTCGAGGTGCGGAAACAGCAGGTAGTCCTGGAAGACCACGCCGATCGGCCGGCGCTCGGTGGGCACCCAGCCCCGGCTCGCCGGCCGGTCCAGGTCGACACCGTCGAGGGTGACGTGCCCGGCGGTGAGCGGGTGCAGCCCGGCCAGGGCGCGCAGCGCGGTGGTCTTGCCGGCCCCGTTGGGCCCGAGCAGCGCGACGACCTCACCCGGTGCGACCCGCAGCGGTACGTCCAACCGGAAGGCGCCCCGGTCGACGACCAGCCGGGCATCCAACAGCGGCGTGGTCACGGGCTGGTCGTTGGGCGGCGGCGCGGTCACGGGCCTCTGGTTGGGTGGCGGCGTGGTCACGGGGCCGCCATCCAGCGGTCGCGCAGCGCGGCCAGGATGCCCACCGAGACGATCAGCAGCACCAGGCTGAGCACGATGGCCGACTCCAGGTCGGTCTCCAGCGCCAGGTAGACGGCCAACGGCATGGTCTGCGTACGCCCGGGATAGTTGCCGGCGAAGGTGATGGTGGCGCCGAACTCGCCGAGTGCCCGCGCCCAGCACAGCACCGCGCCGGCGGCGATCCCGGGTGCTACCAGCGGCAACGTGACGTGCGTGAAGGTCGTCCACCGG
Source organism: Micromonospora sp. NPDC049801 (assembly GCF_040656575.1). Lineage (NCBI taxonomy): Bacteria > Bacillati > Actinomycetota > Actinomycetes > Micromonosporales > Micromonosporaceae > Micromonospora > Micromonospora sp. NPDC049801. Next base: position 200,265 of record NZ_JBFAMS010000001.1, read on the forward strand.
CTGGCCCCCAGCGTCGCGGCGGCCTCCTCGTAGCGGTGGTCGGCCGCGCGGAGCGCGCCCTCGACGGCGATGACGAGGAACGGCATGGCGACGAACGCCTCGGCCAGCACCACGCCGGCGGTCGTGAACGGCAGGGTGACGCCGAACGTGGCGTCGAGCCAGCCGCCGAGCAGCCCGCGTCGGCCGAAGACCAGCAGCAGCGCCACGCCGCCGACCACCGGCGGCAGCACCAGCGGCACGGTGACCAGGGCGCGGGCCAGCCGGCGGCCGGGGAAGTCGACCCGGGCCAGCAACCACGCCAGGGGCACCCCGAGCAGCAGGCAGAGCAACGTGGCCAGGGTCGCGGTCTGCACCGACAGGCGCAGCGCCGTCAGCGCCCCCGGCGCGGTGAGCCGCTGCGGCAGCGTCGCCCATGGCGCCCGGACCACCAGCCCGGCCAGCGGCAGGACCAGGAAGAGCAGGCCCAGCCCGGCCGGGATCAGCAACGCCGCCGGCACCCTCGAACGACGTCGCGAGGTGGTGGGCTCGCGGACCAGGCTCACGACGCCGCCTGGAACCCCGCCTCGGCGAGGACCGCCTGTGCCGGCGTCGAGCGGACGTACGCGACGAAGGCGCGCGCGCCCGCCCGATTGGGCGCGTTCTTCAGCGCGACGATCGGATAGTCGTTGATCGCCCGAGCGGACTCGGGGAACTCGACACCCGTCACGTCGGCGCTCGCGGCACGGGCGTCCGTGCGGTAGACGAGGGCCGCGTCGACCTCGCCGAGCTTGACCTTGGCCAGCGCACCCTTGACGTCCTGTTCGAGGGTGACCGGCGTCAGCGCGACGCCGGCCGCGGTCAGGGCGGTACGCGCCGCCGCGCCGCAGGGCACCTGCTCGGCGCAGAGCGCGACCTTCACGCCCGGACGGGCCAGGTCGGCGAGACCGGTCACGCCCTTCGGGTTGCCGCTGGGCACCGCGACCACCAGTTGGTTGCGGGCGAAGACGAACGGCGTGCCGTCGGCGTCACCGGCCTGCGTCACGGTCGCCATGTTCTTCGGCGCGGCCGAGGCGAAGACGTCCGCCGGAGCGCCCTGGGTGATCTGGTTGGCCAGGGCCGAGCTGCCGGCGAGGTTGAGGGTGACGGTGACGCCCGGGTTGGCGGCCTCGAAGTCCTTCGCGATGCGGGTGAACGACTCGGTCAGCGAGGCGGCGGCGAACACGGTCACCGTGCCGCTGACCCGACCGTCCCGGGTGTCACCCCCGGTCGCCGGGTCGCCGGCGCGGTCGCAGCCGGCCGTCGCCAGCACGGCCACCGCCAGCGCCAGCGCCAGCGCCACGAATCTGGCCCGAGGCCTCATCCGTTCCCCCTCGCTCCGGCCGGGGCGGTGGGCGCGGCCCGCTCCACCACCACGGTGGTCGACTTGATCACGGCGACGGCGACCGAGCCGACCCGCAGGTCGAGCTCGTCGACCGCCTCCCGGCTCATCAGCGACACCACCCGGAACGGGCCGGCCTGGATGTCGACCTGGGCCATCACGGTGTCCTTGCGGACGTCGACGACGATGCCGCGCAGCCGGTTGCGCGCCGAGGAGAACTCGGCGCCCGCGTCCGGGTCGGCGGCCTGCGCCCGGGCGAACGCCGCGAGGTCGACGCCGTCGATGATCCGGTGGCCGTGCTCGTCACGCCCGGCGGGCAGCCGCCCGGCGTCCACCCAGCGGCGGATCGTGTCGGCGCTGACGCCGAGAAGGTCGGCCGCCGCGCCGATCCGGAAGGTCGTCACCGGAAAACCATAGCCGCCGCATCTGCGAGGAAGAAGAGCCAAACAGGGCCGATTCTGCGTACGCGTGCGCGGTTCTCGGTCGCAGTTGCGATAGGGCTCAGCTGGCCCGGGTGTCGTACGTCGCGCGGTTGGCGAACACGTCGTCCATGTGGGTCTCGGCCCAGGCCTTCAGGCCCCGCACCACCTCGTGCAGGGAGAGGCCCAGGTCGGTGAGCTCGTAGGTGACCGTGACGGGCACGGTCGGCTCCACGGTGCGCGTGATCAGACCGTCCCGCTCCAGCGAGCGCAGTGTCTGCGTGAGCATCTTCTGGCTGACACCGGCGAGCTGGCGCGACAGTTCCGAGTAGCGCATCGGCCGGGGTTCGCCGGCACAGTCGGCACCGGACTGCGGCGAGCCTGCGCCGCGGAGCGCGGCCAGCACCAACGTGACCCACTTGTCCGCGATCCGGTCGAGCAGCTTGCGGCTCGGGCACTGCGCCAGGAACGCGTCGTACTCCGACTTGGCCTGCGCCCTCTTCTGGGCCGCCGTCGCCGTCGCCATCGCCCTGCTCCTTCCTGGGGGTGAGTTACGCACTTCGAGGTGCCTACTTTCCATCAGGAAGTTACCCCCTGATAGTTGGTTCCGGTAACAGTGCGGCACCGGCGCCCCGCGCGGTGCGATGCGAAAGTCAGAGGTAGCGAAGATGGCTTCCCACTCTCTCCCCGGCGGCACCTTCCGGCTGGGCGACCTGGACGTCACCCGGTTCGGCTACGGCGCGATGCAGCTCGCCGGCCCCTGGGTCATGGGACCGCCGGCCGACCGGGACGGCGCGCTCGCCGTGCTTCGCGAGGCCGTCGAACTGGGCGTCACCCACATCGACACCGCCGAGGCGTACGGGCCGCACGTCACCAACGAGCTGATCCGGGAGGCGCTGCACCCGTACCCCGAGTCGCTGCACATCGTGACCAAGGTCGGCGCGATCCGCGACGAACAGGGCGGTTGGCCCACTGCCCGCGACCCGCAGAGCCTGCGCCGGGCTGTCCACGAGAACCTCCAGACGCTCGGCCTCGAACTGCTCGACCTGGTGAACCTGCGGCTCGGCAATGCCGAGGGCCCCGAACCCGGGCCGGTGGCGGAGGCGCTCGACGCGCTCGTGGACCTTCAGCGGCAGGGCCTGATCCGGCACCTCGGGGTGAGCAACGCGACGCCGGAGCAGGTCGCCGAGGCGCAGTCGATCGCGCCGATCGTGTGCGTGCAGAACATGTACAACCTCGCGCACCGCCAGGACGACAAGATGATCGACGCGCTCGCCGACCAGGGCGTCGCCTACGTGCCGTTCTTTCCGTTGGGCGGCTTCAGCCCGTTGCAGTCCGCCGTCCTCTCGGCCGTCGCCACGCGGCTGAAGGCGACACCGATGTCCGTCGCCCTCGCCTGGCTGCTGCGGCGGTCGCCGAACATCCTGCTGATCCCCGGCACGTCGTCCGTGGCACACCTGCGCGAGAACATCACGGGCGCGGCCCTCGTCCTGTCCGACGACGACCTCGTCGAGCTGGACACGATCGGACGCTGACTCAGGAGTTGGGGCGGGGATGGCCCTTGAGGTGTCTGCCCAGCTCCCGGGCGATCTCGCGGTTGGCGTCGCGCTCGGCGAGGGACTGCCGCTTGTCGTACGTGCGCTTGCCCTTGGCCAGGGCCAGTTCGACCTTGGCCCACCCGTTGTCGAAGTACATCGACAGCGGCACCAGCGTCACCCCGCCCTCGCGGACCTTTTCCAGGATCTTGCCGATCTCGGAGCGGTGCAGCAGCAGCTTGCGGTTACGGCGGGGCGCGTGGTTGGTCCAGGTGCCGTAGCGGTACTCGGCGATGTGCAGCCCGTACAGCATGATCTCGCCGTCGCGCTCGTGCGCGAACGCGTCCACGAGCGATGCCCGCCCCTCGCGCAGCGACTTCACCTCGGTGCCGACCAGCACGATGCCCGCCTCGTACGTGCGCAGCACGGTGTACTCGTGTCGCGCCTTCTTGTTCGAGGCGATGAGTCGGCGTTCGGGCTTGCGGGACGGGCTCACCCGGCGACGATATCCGGCCGCCGCCTCAGTCTCCCGTCCGGCGCTCGGCACGCAGCCGCGCGGTCAGGTCCCGTACCGCCTGCCCGAACTCCTCCTGCGACTCGCACGGCAGGTGAGCGAGGATGGGTGGCGGCACGCTGTCGCTGGGCGGGGGCACGAGCCCCTGCGGGTCGGTCAACCGGCGGTCCACCGCCGCCTCCGGCCCGGTCGACGGCCCGGTGTCCCCGCACCGGTGCGGGGCGAAGATCCACCCACCGATCGGGTCGGTGTCGCGCCACAGGTTGACCCAGCGCCAGCCGATGCGCTCGCCGATGTCCCGGAGCGACCCCGGGTTGACGTAGGCGGGGAACAGCCGCGAGTACAGCCGACTCAGCGGTGACCCGTAGGTCAGCAGGGCGACCCGGTCGGTGACCCGCCGTGGCAGTTGCAGCAGCGTGGCCGTGAGCAGCACCGATCCGTGACTGTGCCCCGCCAGCAGGACGCCCTCGCCCTGGTCCACGAGGTAGGTGATCCGCTTGGCCAACTCGGGCACCGCCCGCTCCGCGTAACAGGGTGGCGCGAAGGGATGCGCTCCCCGGGGCCAGAAGGTGCCCAGGTCCCACAGGACGCCCACGTACCGGCGGAACCCGGCCGTCCGGTAGGCGAAGAACCCACCGATCACGAGCCCGATCAGGATCGCGGCGATCGCGTAGTTGCCCGCCCCGATGAAAAAGTTGACGAAGCTGTCGGGCACACCGAGGTACGCCTGGAACAGGTCGCCGGGATAGAGCTGCAACAGGCCGAGCAGGCTGGTGGCCAGCCCAATCGCGGCGAATGCGGCGTAGACCACGGCGAGGGGTTCCACGCGTTCGGTGAACCGGGCCCGGGCGACCGCCTGCTCGACCCGTCGCAGCCGCGTCGCCGCCTCCGGCGGCGCGTCCGGGTAGTCGGCGGCCACGATCGCCCGCGCGGCCCGCCACCGGCTGGCGCGGGTCGCGACCGTGACCAGCACGCCCACCAGCACCGCCGCGGCCACCGCCAGGAAAAACCCGAAGATCGCCCATTTGTACGCCAGCGGCGGGCCGAACGCGAACCGGCTGACGTGCCGCCCGTCGCGGTCCAACACGTCCGCCACGCGGTAGACCAACTCGGCGGAGAACGCGACCGCGAGTCCGGCGGCGACCGTGACGAAGACCGGCGCGCCCAGCGCGCGCAGCCGCGGGAGCCGTTGTCCGTCGGCACGCCGTCCGCCGCCGCGCGCCCAGAGCGCCGTCGCCGCGAGGATGACCAGCAGGAAGGTCTGGCTGACGAACAACCAGGCCACGGTGGCGCTGTACCCGGGCAGCATCTCGCTGTGCGGCCAGGGCTCGCCACTGGCCAGGGTGTACGCGATCACCAGGATCGTCAGGCCGCAGGCGATCGTACGGAGCCCGCGCGTGACGCTCTCCAGCCCGGGCACGAAGCTGGTTCGGTCCATGCCACTCACCTGGGTCAGCAGGACCAGGCAGGCGAGCAGCATGACGCCCGTAGCCACCGCCAGCGCCACCCGCACCCACGAGGAGTTCTCGCTGTCCCAGGCGGCCAGCAGGCTGCCGTCCAGCGTGGCGAACGCGGCCGCGACGTGCACGGAGCGCAGCCGTCCCACCACCGGCGTCCCGTCCCACTGGCCGACCGCGCTCAACTGCGACACGGACGTCTCCTGGACCGCCCTGGTGCGGAAGGCGTCGAACGAGTGGCTCGGCCGAGCGGACAGCCGCCACACGATCCCGATGGCGGCGACCGGCACCAGGGCCAGCACGCCCAGGCGTACGCCGGGCGAACGCCCGCCGAGCCAGGACAGCCAGTTGCGTCCGTCCAGGCAGCTCGGCGTGCCCATGCACCGCCAGGCGACGAGGTCCACCGCCACCCCGACGATGGTGAGCACGTAGAGCATCGTGAGGGTGAGTGCGAGCACCCGACCCAACGCGACGAGGGCGTGCTTCGCCGAATCGTTGGCGGGGCGCATCCAGAGCGCCACGTTGCAGAGCATGAACGGCAACAGGAACACCAGCGACAGCGTCCGTACGGCCGTGCCGGAGGGCAGGTCGTTCCAGCGGTACGCCTCCAGCGTCACCCCGTCCGTGCCGGTCGAGTCCGGGTAGCCCGGACGGGGGCGGTAGAACCCGCCGCTGCGGTCGCCGGCCACCTGGTGCACGAACGGCCGGTTGAGCACCCGGTCAGCGCCCGCCCCCGAGACGCCGTGCACCCGCAGCTCCACGATCCGACCCGTCTCCGGTCCGGTCGGCGACGCATCCGCCATGGGCCCCCCGAGGTGTGTGACAGCCGGCGGGACGCGGCGCCGGCCGCCCGCGGCGGTGCCGCTTACCCGCCCCGCGCCGGATCACGCCTCGCGGCGCTGCCCACCGGTGGTGCGGAGCGGCCCGGCGAGGTGGTTCTATTGGCGCCATGGCAAACCCGGTGATCCTGACCGTCGACGACGATCCCGCGGTGTCCCGGGCGGTGGCCCGGGACATCCGGCGCCGCTACGGCGACCGCTACCGGGTGCTGCGCGCCGCCTCCGGACCGGAGGCGTTGGACGCGCTGCGGGAGGTCAAGTTACGCGGCGAGCAGGTGGCGCTGCTGCTGGCCGACCACCGGATGCCGGAGATGACCGGCGTCGAGTTCCTCGAGGCCGCCATGGACATCTTCCCGGCGGCCCGCCGGGTGCTGCTCACCGCGTACGCGGACACCGACGCCGCGATCGAGGCGATCAACGTGGTGGACCTGGATCACTACCTGCTCAAGCCGTGGCACCCGCCGGAGGAGAAGCTGTACCCGGTCGTCGACGGGCTCCTGGAGGCCTGGTCGGTGACCCCGGACGCCACGAGCGCCGAGATCCGCGTGGTCGGGCACCGCTGGTCGGCGCCGTCGTTCAAGATCCGTGACTTCCTGGCCCGCAACCTCGTGCCGTACCGCTGGTTGCTCTCGGACGACCCGGAGGGCGCCCGGCTGCTCGACGCGGCCGGGGCCACCGAGGCGGACGTACCCCTGGTGGTGACCGCCGAGGGCAAGGCGCTGGTGGCCCCCAGCGAGGCCGAGCTGGCCGCGTTGGCCGGGCTGACCGTGGTGCCCGCGTCCGACTTCTACGACCTCGTGGTGATCGGCGGCGGCCCGGCGGGCCTGGGCTCGGCCGTGTACGGCGCGTCCGAGGGGCTGCGGACCGTGCTCGTCGAGCGGCGGGCGACCGGCGGGCAGGCCGGGCAGAGCAGCCGGATCGAGAACTACCTGGGCTTCCCGGACGGCGTCTCCGGCGCGCAGTTGACCGACCGGGCCCGCCGGCAGGCGGTGAAGTTCGGCGCGGAGCTGCTCAGCGCCCGCGAGGTGGTCGGCCTGAGCGAGGCCGGCGGCGCGCGGCTGCTGCGCTTCGGCGACGGCAGCGAGATCGCCGCGCACACGGTGGTGTTGGCGACCGGCGTGTCGTACCGGGTGCTCGACGCTCCCGGGCTGGCCGACTTCACCGGTCGGGGGGTGTTCTACGGCGCGGCCGCCACCGAGGCGCCGAGCTGCGTCGACCAGGACGTCTACATCGTGGGCGGGGCCAACTCGGCCGGCCAGGCGGCGGTGCACTTCTCCCGGTACGCCGCGCGCGTCCACCTGCTGATCCGCGGCGCGGACCTGACGGCCTCGATGTCGAGCTACCTCATCGACCAGTTGGCGCGCATCGACCGGATCACCGTGCACCCGCACACCGCCGTGGTCGGCGCGGCCGGCGACGACCACCTGGAACGGCTCACCCTCTGCGACACCCGCACCGGGGAGAGTCGCACGGTCGACACCTCCTGGTTGTTCATCTTCATCGGCGCCGAACCCCGCACCGACTGGCTGGACGGCGTGCTCGTGCGGGACGGTCGGGGCTTCATCGTCACCGGCCCGGATCTGCTGGCCGGTGGGCGACGCCCGGCCGGCTGGTCGTTGTCCCGCGACCCGTACCACCTGGAGACCAGCCTGCCGGGGGTCTTCGCCGCCGGTGACGTCCGCGCCGAGTCGGTCAAGCGGGTCGCCTCGGCAGTCGGCGAGGGCGCGATGGCCGTGTCGCTCGTGCACCGCTACCTGGAGGCCCAATGACCAGCCAGTCCGATCGGCTGACCCCGGCACAGCTACGTGAGCTGTTCCTGTTCGAGGCCCTCGACGACGCGCAGCTCGACTGGCTGAGCGAGCACGGCCGCGTGGAGCAGCGCGCCGGCGGCACCCTCGTGTACGGCGAGGGCGAGGCCGCCACCTGCTTCTTCGTGCTGCTGCGCGGTGCGGTGGCGCTGAGCCGGCAGGTCCGTGGCGACGACGTCGAGGTCAGCCGCACCGACCAGCGCGGCGTGTACGGCGGGGCCACCCAGGCGTACCTGGGCGACCAGGTCGAGCAGACGTACCGCAACAGCCTGCGCGCGCTCGTCGACGCCGACTTCTTCGTGCTGCCGGCGGAGGACTTCGCGCACGCCCTGCGGTCCTGGTTCCCGATGCCGATGCACCTGTTGGAGGGGCTGTTCTTCGGCATGCGGGACAGCCAGACCATCGTGGGCGAGCGGGAGCGGCTGCTGGCGCTCGGCTCGCTCTCGGCGGGGCTGACCCACGAGCTGAACAATCCGGCCGCCGCGGCGGTGCGGGCCACGTCGGTGTTGCGGGACCGGGTCGCGGGGATGCGGCACAAGCTCGCGATGATCGCCGACGGGCGGCTCGACGGGCGGGCGCTGCACGGGCTGGTCGCGTTGCAGGAGGAGGCGGTGGCCCGGGTGGCGACCGCGCCGAAGCTGACCCCGGTCGCCACCGCCGACGCCGAGGACATCCTCACCGACTGGCTGGAGGACCACGGTGTGGGTGGCGCGTGGGACCTGGCGCCGATCCTGGTCGCCGGGGGCCTGGACGCGGCGTGGCTCGCCCAGGTGAAGGCGGCCGTCGGGCCGGCGGACCTGGAGGCCGCGGTGCGGTGGCTGTCGTACACGGTCGACACCGAACTGTTGATGCGCGAGATCGGCGACGCGGTGACCCGGATCTCGGGTCTGGTGGGCGCGGCCAAGCAGTACTCCCAGCTCGATCGCGCGCCGCACCGGGTCGTGGACGTGCACGATCTGCTGGACGCGACGCTCGTCATGTTCAAGGGCAAGATCCCGGCGGAGGTCAAACTCGTCCGCGAGTACGACCGGAGCCTGCCGCCGATCCCGGCGTACGCGGCGGAGCTGAACCAGGTGTGGACCAACCTCGTCGACAACGCGCTGGGCGCGATGGGGGAGAAGGGCGTGCTGACCGTCCGCACCGGACGGGTCGGCGACCTGTTGGCGGTGGAGATCACCGACACCGGTCCCGGTATCCCGCCGGAGGTGCGCCCGCGCATCTTCGAGCCGTTCTTCACCACGAAGCCGGTCGGGGCGGGCACCGGACTGGGACTGGACATCTCGTACCGGATCGTGGTCAACAAGCACCACGGCGACATCCGGGTGGAGACCGAGCCGGGGCACACCACCTTCCGGGTCCTGCTGCCGATCACCGAGGACGTGGCCGCGTTGCCCTGACACGCCGACTACCTAGAGACATCGAGCGGTTGCGGGCAGTAGTCTCGGGCGGCGTCCGTGCTTCCCGCCCCCCGAGGAGCTTCCGTGGACTCGATGGCCCGCCCGCGTACCGCGACCCACGATGACCAGCCGATCGATCCCCCCGACGACAGCTCCGTGCTGCCGGAGCTGGAGGACGCCGTCTGGATGCACCACGCGCACACCTTCGCGCACACCAGCTTCTGGGCGGTGGCCCGCCGGCTGCCGAGGCTGGTCCGTGAGGCGGTAGCCCTGGCCTGGGCCACCAACCGCACGGACACGGTCGCCTCCATCGGCCTGAACGTCGCCGCCGGGGTGATGACCACCTTCGGCCTGCTCGCCACGACCGGCGTACTGCGGGAACTCTTCGCCGCCGGGCCCACCCCGGACCGGGTGCGCGCCGCCCTGCCGGCGCTGATCGTGGCCGCGACGGCGATCTCGGCGCGCGGCGGCCTGACGATCGCCGCCGGTTGGGCCCAGGCCCGGCTCACCCCACAGATCAACTACCAGGTGGAGCTGCGGCTGTTCGAGGCCACCACGGCGGTGGACCTGGCCGCGTTCGACGACGCCGGGTTCGCCGAGGAGATGGACCGCGTCCGCGACCGGGGAATGGGCGAGGCGGCGTGGATCGTCGACCACACCGTCAACCTGGTCACCGGCGTCGTCGGGATGCTCGCCACCGCCGTCGCGGTGACCGTCATCCAGCCGCTGCTGCTGCCGTGCCTGCTGCTCGCTGCGGTGCCCCAGGCGATCACGGCCGTGCGGATGGCCCGCCGGGAGTACCTGGCGATGCTCGCCCGGATCACCCGACGGCGGCGGATGTGGATGCTCGCCCACCTGATGGCCAACCGGCACACCGCCGCCGAGGTGCGCGCCTATCAGATGCGCGAGTTCCTGCTCGCCGAGTACCGGGGTGTGATGGCCGTCGAGACCCGCGCCCAACTGCGGCTGGTCCGCTCGCAGACCGGCACCCGTGTCGCCGGCGCCACCGTGGCGGGCCTGGCCACCTTCGGCGTGTACGCGGTGCTCGGTGGCCTGCTGCTCGCCGGCATGGTCGCCCTCGCCGCCGCGGCCACCGCCCTGCTCGCCCTCCAGTCCGCCCGGACCAGCCTGGGCGTCGCGGTCGTCGCCACCAACTCGCTGTACGAGGACGCCCTCTACTACCAGGACTACCGGGACTTCCTCACCCGGGCGCAGGGCCGGGTGCCCGTCGGCGGCAGCCGGACGGCCGACGGCGTCGAGGCGATCGACCTGCACGAGGTGAGCCTGCGTTACCCCGACACCGACGCCCCTGCGGTCGACCGGGTCAGTCTGACGATCCGGCGCGGCGAGGTGATCGCGCTGGTCGGTGAGAACGGCTCCGGCAAGACCACCCTCGCCAAGCTGATCGCCGGTCTCTACCAGCCGACCGGCGGGACGATCCGCTGGGACGGCGTCGACGCCGCCGAGCTGGATCCGCGCGCGCTCGGCGCACAGGTCGCGGTGATGACGCAGGAGTACTGGAAGTTCCCGTTCACGGCCGGTCAGAACATCAGGGTGGGCCGGCACGACCGTACGCCCGAGCGGCCCGGCCCCACCGTGCGGGAGGCGGCCGACGCGGCCGCCGCCCACGACATGATCGAGGGCCTGCCGCACGGCTACGACACCCTGCTCGACCGGGAGTTCAAGAACGGCCACGAGCTGTCCGGCGGACAGTGGCAGCGGCTGGTCGCCGCGCGTGGCCTCTACCGGGACGCCGCCCTGCTGATCTGCGACGAGCCGTCGGCGGCTCTGGACGCCCGCGCCGAACACGCCCTGTTCCAGCACCTGCGTCGCCGGCCCGACCGGGCGGTCGTCCTGATCACCCACCGGCTGGCCAACGTCCGGCACGCCGACCGGATCTTCGTCATGGATCAGGGCCGTCTCGTACAGCAGGGCAACCACGACGAGCTGATGGCGGCCGGGGGCCTCTACCGCGAGCTGTTCGAGCTACAGGCCAGCGGCTACCGCGCCCACACCGGCGAAGCCCACCGCCCCTGATCCCCGCCCGCCGCCCGCCGCCCGCCGCCCCCGCCCCGCCCGTCGCCCCTGCCCCGCCCGTCGCCCCCGCGATCTTGCACTTTCGGTTGTCGAATTCGGTGGGGATGCGCCCGATGTCGCCGCATAAAGTGCAAGATCGCCGGCCGGCCGGCCGGCGGGGTGGGTGGGCTGGGCTGGCGGTTCTGTGGGAGCCGCGGCGCGGCGGGGGTCGGGGTGAGCCTCGGCTCGGGCTTGATCCACTCGGGTTCAAGGAACCCGGGGCGTCTCGCCGCGGAGGACGGCCCCACATCACCGAACCCGAGTGGATCATCGCGGCGGGGGCCGGGCCCGGGGGTCGTGGTCAGGCCTGGTTGGTGAGGACGTCGGCCAGGACGCGGGTGTGGGTGGAGAACGCCAACTGGACCGGGTCGGTGAGGACCAACCACTCGGTCGCCTCCTCGGTGGGCCGCGACGGCGGCAGATCCTCGGCGTCCCGCTCCGGCAGCATCCCGAAGATCATCATGGTGCCGCCCTGTGGTGCGCCCCGTACGGCGAGGAGCCGGGCGTCGGCGGCGTCCGCGACCAGCCCGGTCTCCTCCCACAGCTCACGCACCAGCGCGTCGGACCACTCCTCGCCGTACTCGATGAAACCGCCGGGCAGCGCGAGCAGCCCGCGGGCCGGCTCGATGGCCCGGCGGACGACCACCACGCCGAGGCCCTCGGCCGTGCGGACCGGGAGCACCGCCACCGCGACGGGCAAAGGGTTGCGCCAGACGGTCTCGCCGCAGGCCGCGCAGACCCGCGGCCAGCCGGCCGCCGCGGGGTAGGCGGCGCCGCAGTAGGAGCAGTGCGAGTACGGCGTACCGGTCATGCCGCAGCACGTTACCCGCCGGCCGCGCTCATTCGATTGGCGTGCCGGTGTAGAAGGCGGTGGTGCGTTCGGCGGCGGCCTTGGCCTCGTCGGGGTCGGTGCCGGCGGCGATGCTTGCCTCGCCCCACAGGTGGCTGCTCAGCTCCATGGCCCGTCGACCCTGGGCGGAGGCGACCCACTCGGCGCTGTCCTCGGGTCGCACGCCGACGCCGCCGGAGAGGTACGTGGCGAGGCCGAGCAGGCCCAGGTCCCAGCCGACGCCGACGGCCCCCGGTCCGAACTGGGCCCACCGGTCCTGGTCGACGTGCGCGATGTGGTCCAGGTCCAGGCGGGCCTGATCGTCGCCCACCGGCGTGACCCGCACCTCGATCCAGCTCACCTCGCCGCCCATCTCCCAGGTGGCGGTGAAGCGGTGCGGGGGCTCGCAGGTCTCGACGGTGCCGTGCGCGTTGCCCTCGAGCTGGTACGTGCCGTGCAGCCGCAGGTCGCCGCTGATCGGCAGGAACCAGCGGGGGATGCGCTCGGCGTTGGTGCAGGCGTCCCACAGGTCCTCGGCCGTCGCCTGGTAGGTCTGGCTGATCGTGGTCACCCGGGCCTCGCCGGCGGCCAGCGTGCGGCTGCCGACCTGTCGCTGGACGGCGTTGATCTGCTCGGTGGCGTCGAACATCAGGTGTTCCTCTCGTCGGGTGGGTCGGCGGGCCCGCGTAGGCGCCGCTCGCGTCGGCCCCGGGCCAGCTCGGTGGCGAGCGCCGCCAGGGGTGGCGCCCAGAAGCGGCGGAAGTGCTCCAGCCAGCCGTCCACCTCGCGCAACGGGCGCGGGTCGACCGCGTAGAGCCGCCGGGCGCCGTCCGGACGCACGGTGGCGAAGCCGTTGTCCCGCAACACCTTGAGGTGCTGGGACACGGCGGGCTGGGAGATGCCGAACTCGTCGCGGATGACCGCGTTCACCGCGCCGGCGCTCTGCTCGCCGTCGGCGAGCAGTTCCAGGATGCGGCGCCGGACCGGATCGCCCAGCACGTCGAAGGCGTGCACGGCGACAGTTGTATCACTCCTGACTTATTTAAGCCAGCTCTGATACTCCGACGAGTTTGTCGAGTTGGATCGGCAGGTCACGAATGCGCACCCCGGTGGCGTGGTACACCGCGTTGGCGACCGCCGCCGCCGCGCCCACGATGCCGATCTCCCCGATGCCCTTCACCCCGGCGAGGTTCAGCTCGTCGTCGTGCTCGTCCACCCAGTACGCCTCGATGGACTCCACGTCCGGGCAGGCCGTGATGTGGTAGGTGGCCAGGTCGTGGTTGACCCAGTCGCCGTACCGCTCGTCGAGCAGGCCCCCCTCGTGCAGCGCCATCGACAGGCCCATCGTCATGCCCCCGATGAGTTGGCTGCGGGCCGTCGTCGGGTTGACGATCCGGCCGGCCGCGAACACGCCGAGCATCCGGTTGAGCCGGATCTCGCCGGTGGTGGTGTCCACCCGGACCTCGACGAACTGCGCCCCGTAGGCGTACCGGGGGAGTGCGGCCTGTTCGCCGATCTCGTCGGTGGTGTCCGCCTCGGCGCTCACCTCGGCGTCCGGCGGTGTGCCGTCGGGCAGCTTGGCCCGCAGCGCCGCGCAGGCCCGGATCACCGCCCAGCTCCAACTGGAGGTGCCCATCGAGCCACCGGCCAGCGGGGCCGTGGGCAGGTCGCTGTCACCGATCCTGATCTCGATCCGTTCGGGTGGCACCCCCAGGGCGTCGGCGGCGACCAGCCAGAGCGCCGTACGCGCCCCGGTGCCGATGTCGGTGGCGTTGATCTGGACCAGGAAACCGCCGTCCGGACGGGCGGTGACCCGCGCCGAGGAAGGGCGGGACCGGGTCGGGTAGGCCGAGCCGGCCATGCCGGAGCCGACCAGGAAGCGTCCCTCGCGCCGGGACCGGGGCGTCGGATTCCGGTCGGCCCAGCCGAACCGCCGCGCGCCCTCGCGCAGGCAGGCCACCAGATTCCGACTGGTGAACGGTTTCCCCTGGTCGGGGTCGACCTCGGGGTCGTTGCGGACGCGCAGCTCCACCGGGTCGATGCCGACGGCCACGGCCAGCTCGTCCATCGCCGACTCCAGGGCGTACGCGCCGGGGCACTCGCCCGGCGCCCGCATCCAGAACGGGGTGGGCACGTCGAGGCGGGTCAGTCGATGTGTCGTACGGCGGTGCGGCGCGGCGTACATGCTGCGCGTGTAGACGGCGGTCTGCTCGGCGAACTCGCGGATCATCGAGGTCTGGCTGATCGCGTCGTGGCTGATCGCGGTCAGTCGCCCATCCGTGTCGGCGGCGAGGCGGACCCGCTGGATGGTGGGCGTGCGGTAGCCGATCGGCCCGAAGATCTGCTGGCGGGTCAGCGCCAGTTTCACCGGCCGGTCCACGTGGCGGGCGGCCAGGGCGGTCAACACCACGGCGGCCTTGGCGTACCCCTTGCTGCCGAAGCCTCCGCCGACGTGCTCGGCGATCACCCGGACCGACTCGCGGGGCAGGTCGAACAGCTCGCTGAGGGTGGCCCGCACCGATGACGCGCCCTGGTTGGAGTCGTGCACGAGCAGCCGCCCGCCGGTCCACTGCGCCGTGGTGGCGTGCGGCTCCATCGGGTTGTTGTGGTAGGCCGGGGTCCGGTAGGTGGCGTCCACCCGGACCGGCGCGGCCGCGTACCCCGCGTCGAAGTCCCCCTCGGCCGTGTCGGTCGGGTAGTGGGGATTGACCTCATCCGGCTTGTACAGACCGGGGTGGTCGTCGGTGAGCACCGTGCTGTGCGGGCCCGTGTCGTACTCGACGCGCACCAGCCGGGCGCCCTCGCGGGCCGCCTCCAGGCTCAAGGCCACCACCACCGCGACGTACTGCCCCCGGTAGTGCACGGCCGGGTCCTGAAGCAGCCACAGGTCCGGCTCCACCATGGTCGCCAGCCGCGGCGCGTTGCCGTGATGCACGACGGCCAGCACGCCGGGCGAGGCCAGCGCCTCGGTGGTGTCGATCCGGGTGATCCGACCGCGCACCACCGTCGCGGGCACCACCCAGCCGTAGGCTACGCCGTCGACCGGGTACTCCACCGCGTACCGCGCCGCGCCGGTGACCTTCTCCCGGCCCTCCAGCCGGGGGTGCGCCTGACCGATCGCCCCGGTGCTCACGACGCCGCCAGTTCGCTGAGCACCCGTACGGTGATGGACCGGGTCAGCGGCAGCTTGAAGCCGTTGTCGCTCAGCGGGCGGGCCTCGGCCAGCTCCGCGTCGGCGGCCCGCGCCGCCAGTTCCGGGCTGAACGGCTGGCCGCGCAGCTCCTGCTCGGCCCGGTACGCGCGCCACGGCCGGTGGGCCAACGCCCCGTAGGCCAGCCGCACGTCGCGGACGACGCCGCCGTCGAGGTCCAGCACCGCGGCCACCGAGCCGGCCGCGAAGGCGAACGACGCCCGGTCTCGTGCCTTGAGGTACGTCGAGTGGCGCGCGGCCGGCAGCGCCGGCAGCCGTACGGCCGTGATCAGCGCGCCCCGGGCCAGGGTGGTCTCCCGTTCCGGATGGGCGCCGGGCGAGCGGTGCAGGTCGACCATGGGGACGTCCCGGACACCGTCGGTGTCGTGCACCTCCACCACGGCGTCCAGCGCGGCGAGGGCGACGGCCAGGTCCGACGGGTGGGTGGCCACGCACTGCTCGGACCAGTCCAGCACCGCGAGGTCGCGGTTCTCGCCGTGCAGGGCGGCGCATCCGCTGCCCGGCTCGCGCTTGTTGCACGCCTTGCCGGTGTCCTGGAAGTACGGGCAACGGGTGCGCTGCAACAGGTTGCCGCCCGTGGTGGCCATGTTGCGCAGTTGCCCGGAGGCGGCGGCGAGCAGGGCGCGGGTCAGCACCGGGTAGTCGCGGCGGACCGCCGGGTGCGCGGCCAGGTCGCTGTTGCGCACCGTCGCGCCGATCCGCAGTCCGCCGTCGGGCAGTTCCTCGACGGTGTCCAGGGGCAGCCGGTTCACGTCCACCAGCACGTCGGGGCGCTGTACCCCGAGTTTCATGAGGTCCACCAGGTTGGTGCCGCCGGCGAGGTACGCCGCCTGCGGCTCGGCGGCCAGCACGGCGACGGCGTCGGCCACGTCGGTGGGCCGGTGGTAGCGGAACGGCCTCATCGCGCCGCCGCCGTCTCGCGGACGGCCGTCACGATGTGCGGGTACGCGGCGCAGCGGCACAGGTTGCCGGCCATCCGCTCGCGGATCTCGGCGTCGGTGAGGTCGGGCGCGGCGGCGAGGTCCTCGGTGACCGCGCTGGGCCAGCCCCGTTCGACCTCGTCGAGCATCCCGCGCGCCGAGCAGAGCTGCCCGGGGGTGCAGTAGCCGCACTGGAAGGCGTCGTGCGCGATGAAGGCCGCCTGCAACGGCGACAGTTCCTCCCCGTCGGCCAACCCCTCCACGGTGACCACCGAGCGGCCGTCCAGGGTGACCGCGAGCAGCAGGCAACTCTTCACCCGGCGACCGTCGAGCAGCACCGTGCAGGAGCCGCACTGGCCGTGGTCGCAGCCCTTCTTGGCCCCGGTGAGGCCGAGATGCTCGCGCAGCGTGTCGAGCAGGGTGGTGCGATTGTCCAGCGTCACCTCGCGTGGGGCGCCGTTGACGTCGAACCCCACCCGGGACGCGTGCTGCGCGTCGACGACCGTCTGTCTCTCTGCTGCTGCGGACACCGCCCCAGATTAGCCATCCCGGGTACAAATGCGGGCGAATAACGCGAAGAGCGCTTCGCCGTGGGGCGTCCGCCCCGCGAACGGCGACGGCCGCCCGGGTACGCGCCGCAGCGCCACCCGGGCGGCCGTCCGCCCGCCCCCGTCTCAGGCCACCGGAGTGGCCCGGGCAAGATTCCGATGCGCGCGGATCAACTCCGCGTAGCGCAGACCGCTCGCCTTCACCGTCCGCCGCTGGGTGGCGTAGTCGACGTGCACCAGCCCGAAGCGCTTGTCGTAGCCGTACGCCCACTCGAAGTTGTCCAGCAGCGACCACACGAAGTAGCCGTCCAGCGGCACGCCCCGGGCCACCGCCGACGCGCACGCCGCCAGGTGCTGCTCCAGGTGGTCGGTGCGCTCCTTGTCCTCGACCGTGCCGTCGGGGGTGATCTCGTCGTGCCACGCCGAGCCGCTCTCGGTGACGATGATCCGGGCCGGTCCGTACTGCTCGTGCACGTCGACGAGCAGCCGCTCCAGCCCTGCCGGGTACATCTCCCAGCCCATCGCGGTCTCCACCGAGCCGGGGACGGGCACCTGCTTCGCGTACGGCGCCGGGCCGGTCGGGTCGTCGACCACCAACTGCCGGAAGTAGTAGTTCACCCCGAGGAAGTCGGTGGGCGTCGCGATCACCGCGAGGTCGTCACCGCGTACCGGCGGCTCGACCCCGTACGTCTCGACCATGTCGGCGGGGTAGCCCCGCCCGTGGATCGGGTCCAGCCACCAGCGGTTGACGTGCCCGTCCGCCCGCCGCGCCGCCGCGACGTCCTCGGGCCGGTCGGTCGCCGGCTCGATCGGGCTGAGGTTGACGACCAGGCCCACCGAGGCGGGCCGGGCGGCGTTCGCCCGGATCGCCTGGGTGGCGAGGCCGTGCCCGAGCAGCACGTGGTGCGAGGCGCGCACCGCGCGGGTCAGGTCCCGCTCGCCGGGGGCCATGTTCCCGTCCAGATGCCCGATCCAGCACACGCAGAGCGGCTCGTTGACCGTGCACCAGTCGGCCACCCGGTCGCCCAGGCGAGAGGCCACAACCGCCGCGTAGTCGGCGAACGCCTCGGCCGTGGCGCGCTCCGGCCAACCGCCGGCGTCCTGCAGGGCCTGCGGCAGATCCCAGTGGTAGAGCGTGACGAACGGCCGGATCCCGTCGGCGAGCAGCGTGTCGACGAGCCGGTCGTAGAAGTCCAGCCCGGCGGGGTTGACCCGGCCCACACCCGCGGGCATCACCCGGGGCCAGGCCACCGAGAACCGGTACGCGTCCACGCCGAGCTGCCGCAGCAGCCCGACGTCCTCCGGCCACCGGTGGTAGTGGTCGCAGGCCACCGCCCCGGTGTCGCCGTTGTCGACGTTGCCCGGGGTCGCCGAGAAGGTGTCCCAGATGGACGGCTCCCGGCCGTCGACATCGACGGCCCCCTCGATCTGGTACGCCGCCGTGGCGACGCCCCAGAGAAAGTCGGGTGGCAGCTTGGACAGGTCCGGCACGGGAAGGCTCTCCTCTGGGTTCGGGTGGATCACTTGACGGCGCCGGCGGTGAGGCCGGCGACGAAGTACCGCTGCAGGGCCAGGAACCCGGCGACGACCGGGATGCTGACCACCAGCGACGCGGCCATGATCTGGTTCCAGTAGACGTTGAACTGGGTCGAGTAGCCCTGCAGGCCGACGGCCAGGGTGCGGCTGCCCTCGTCGGTCATCACCGAGGCGAACAGCACCTCACCCCAGGCGGTCATGAACGCGTACACGGTCACCGCGACCACGCCGGGCACGGCGGCCGGCAGGATGACCTGGAACAGCGTGCGCAACGGCCCGGCCCCGTCGACCTGCGCCGCCTCGTCCAGCCCGCGCGGGATCGAGTCGAAGTAGCCGACCAGCATCCAGATCGAGAACGGCAGCGAGAAGGTCAGGTACGTGATGACCAGGCCGGTCCGGCTGGCGTACAGCTCGATACCGGTGGCGTTGCCCAGGTTGACGTAGATGAGGAACAGCGGCAGCAGGAACAGGATGCCGGGGAACATCTGCGTGGACAGCACCGTCACGGTGAAGACGCCCCGGCCCCGGAACCGGTACCGGCTGACCGCGAACGCGGCGAAGATGGCGATCGCGACCGAGCAGACCGCCGCGAGACTCGACACCACGAGGCTGTTCACCAGGTAGCGCGCCAGCGGCACGGTGCTCCACATGTCGACGAACGGTTGCAGGGTGGGCCGGCTGGGCCACCAGGTGAACCCGTTCTGCACGTCCCGCAGCGGCTTCGCCGCGGAGGTCACCATCACGTAGAGCGGGATGACGACGAAGAGGGTGAGCAGGGTCAGCACGATGCGCCGGCCCCAGCGCTCACCGGCGGTCTCACGCATGATCGTCCCTCCGGCGGTTGGTGATCAGCAGGTACGCGGCCGAGACGACCAGCAGGAACAGCAGCAGCGCGACCGACATCGCCGAGCCCGACCCGAAGTCCCAGGTCTTGAAGGAGCTGCGGTAGATGTGGATGGAGATCAGGTCGGCCTGCGCGGGCGCGGAGCCGCCGAAGAGCACGAACGGCGTGTTGAAGTCGTTGAACGTCCACAGGAACAGCACCAGCAGCAGCACCAGGTTCACCGGCCGCAGCATGGGCAGGGTGACCGAGCGCAGCCGACGCCAGAACCCCGCGCCG
This sequence comes from Micromonospora sp. NPDC049801, assembly GCF_040656575.1. NCBI lineage: Bacteria > Bacillati > Actinomycetota > Actinomycetes > Micromonosporales > Micromonosporaceae > Micromonospora > Micromonospora sp. NPDC049801. The sequence continues at coordinate 219,831 of NZ_JBFAMS010000001.1, forward strand.
TCGATCGCGGCGGCCTCGTACAGCTCGCCAGGCACGTTCTGCAGACCGGCCATCAGGCAGAGGAAGGCGAACGGCCAGTTGCGCCAGACCGACACCACCAGCAGCGACCAGAAGCTGTTGTCGCCGATCAGCCAGAACGGCCGTTCGTTCAGCAGCCCGAGTTGGTCGACGAGCACGTGGTTGACCAGGCCGGTGTCGCGCTGCAGCAGGAAGCTCCAGGTGATCACGGCGGCGTAGACCGGCAGCGCGTACGGGGTGAGGAACAGCGCCCGCAGGATGGCCCGCCCACGGAACGGCTTCTGCAGCACGACGGCCGCCGCGATGCCGAGCAGCCAGGCGAAGCCGACCGAGAGCACGCTGTAGGCCAGCGTCACCCAGAACGAGTGCAGCAGTTCCTTGCCGGCGGCGCTGTTGAAATCGAGGGTGGCCCGGTAGTTCTCCAGGCCGACGAAGGGTGCGGTGGACCAGTCGCGGATGTGGAACTGGGTCAGCTCCAGCATGCTCATCCAGACCCCGACCACCATGGGGATCACGTGGATGGCGAGTTCCAGCACGATGGCCGGCGCGAGCAGCAGGTACGGCAGGGGGGAACGGCGGGGGCCGCGCGGCCGGCGGGCGGCCCCCCGGGCGGGTGACCCGGCCCGGGGTGCGCGCCGGTCGGCGTCCGGCGCGGTGGTGCTGGTTGCCATCGGGGTCCTCTCGGAGGCGGTGGCCGTGGTCAGGCGACGAGCCCGACCACGGCCACCGGCGCTGCGTGGGTCAGCGCATCTTCTGCTGCGCGTCGGTCAGCTTCGCCTTCACCGATGCCTCGGTGACCGGCTTGCCGCTCGCCGCGTCGGCGAACAACTCCTTCATCGCGGTGCCGACCAGGGTCTCGAAGGTGCTCTCCTCGGGCACCTGCGGCAGCGGGGCCGCGGTGGTGACCAGGGTCTCCTGGATGCTCTTCTGCTCCGGAGCGCTGAACGCCGGGTCGGCGCCGGCGGTCTTCACGGCCGGCAGCGAGCCGTACGTCTTGTTGAGGATCGTCTGCTCCTCGTCGCTGGTCATGAACTTGACGAAGCTCAGCGCGCCGTCCTTGTTCTTGGTGTGCTTGAAGACGGCCATGTTGATGCCGGCCACCATGCTGTTGACCTTCTTGCCGCCGGCCGGCGGGTTGGCCAGGAACGGCACCGGGGCCACGCCGTACGCGTCGGCGGCCATGTTCTGCGTCTTGAGGTTCGAACCGGCGGACTGCCACAGCAGCATGGCGGCCTTGCCGTTGGCGAAGTCCGAGACCGACTGGTTCTGCGCGTACTCGGCGTTGCTCGGGTTGGTGATCTTGTCAGCGGCCATGAAGTCGATGTAGCGCTTGATGGCCGAGACGTTCTGCGGGGTGTCGAAGGTCGGCTTGCCGGCCGAGTCGAACCACTCGCCGCCGTACTGCTGGCTGAAGGTGAACGCGTGGTGGGCGTTCTCCGACGGGTTGGCGCCCTCGATCGCGAGGCCCCACTTGCCACCGGTGCTGAGCTTCTTGCCGTACTCGACGACCTGCTCCCAGGTAGTCGGCGGGGCGGTGATGCCCGCGTCGGCGAACATCTTCTTGTTGTAGTACAGGCTGTACGCCATGGAGTAGAGCGGGACGGCGGCCGGCGGCTTGCCGGGCGCGCCGGCGGCGGCGAGCGCGGCGGGCACGATCCGGTCCTTGCCGCCGACGGCCTGCAGCGCGGCGTCGTCGAACTCGACGAGCGCGCCGGTGGCCTGCAGCGACGCCGACCAGGTGTTGCCGATGTTCACCACGTCCGGGCCCTTGCCCGAGGTGGCGGCGGCGAGCAGCCGGTTGAGCAGGTCCGACCAGGGGACCACCTCGACGTTGACCTTGATGCCGGTCTGCTTCTCGAACTTGTCCAGCTCGGGCTGGAGGGTGGTCTTGTCGGCCTCCAGGCTGGCGCCCTGGTTGCTGGCCCAATAGGTGAGGGTCTTGGGCGAGGAGGCGGAGTCGTCGCCGGAGCCGCCGCAGGCGGTCAGCGATGCGGCGGCCAGTACGGCGGCAGCGAATATCCCGAGGTGTCGTCTCGACACGGTCAGCCCTTCCGGTGCGTGGTGGGGGTCCGCCGACCGTCGTCGTCGATAGGGGTGAGGCGACGGCGGTCGGCTGCGGACGGGGTTTCTCCGGACGCGCCGTCGGAGGTCCTTCGGCGTTTCCCGGGAGTTACATCACGGCTTAATGAATGTCGTCATTAAAGTGGTTGGCCGGTGGGTCGTCAAGCACGGTGCGGTTACAGTCGCCACCTACGGCCGACGGGAACGAGGTGACGAGTGGAGCTGGCGCGTGCCACCAACCGGAGCGTCCGGCTGCGCAACCGGTCCGCTCTGCTGACGAAGCTCTTCCTCGATGCCCCGCTCACCCGGCAGGACCTGGTGCGCAGCACCGGGCTGAGCCAGCCGGCGGTGAGCAACGTGGTGGCCGACCTGATCGACGAGGGCATCGTCGTCGAGGCCGGGGCCGCCGAGTCCGACGGCGGCCGACCCAGCATGCTGCTGCGGGTCGCCGCCCGGTACGCCTTCGTGATCGGCGTGGACGTCGGCGAGACCCGGGTCCGGGTCGAGCTGTTCGACTTCGCGATGACGCTGCTCGCCAGCGTCGAGTATCCGCTCGACCCGGCGCGTACCGAGCCGGACCTGGTGGCCGGGCACGTGCTGGCCGGCATCGAGGTGGTGACCGGCCGGGCCGGCGTGGCCACCGCCGACGTGCTCGGCGTCGGCATCGGCGTCTCCGGCGTGGTCGAGCAGGGCGACGAGGCCGTCGTGCACGCCCAGGCCCTCGGCTGGGACCGGGTGCCGCTGGAACGCCTCATCGGCGCCGGCACCGACCTGCCGCTGCACATCGACAACGGCGCGAAGACCCTCGGGCAGGCCGAAATGTGGTTCGGCGCCGGGCGTGGGGCCCGGCACGCCGTCTTCGCGCTGGTCGGGTCGGGCGTGGGCGCCGCCGTGGTGACCAACGGCGCTACCTATCGGGGCGCGTCCAGCAGCGCGGGGGAGTGGGGGCACACCACCCTGGTGTACGGCGGCCGGACCTGCCGGTGCGGCGCACGCGGCTGCCTCGAGGCGTACGTGGGCGCGGAGGCGATCATCGACCGTTACCGGGAGGCCCGTCGGGGACGCGCCGTTCCCGGCGAGGACGAGGAGTCCCAGCTCGCCGCGCTGGTCGCCGCCGCCGACAGCTCGGCCACCGCCCGCCGGGTGCTGGACGACACCGCCGGCTACCTGGGCGCGGGGGTGGCCAACCTGATCAACCTGTTCAACCCGGAGCGGGTGGTCCTCGGCGGGTGGGCGGCGATGGCGCTGGGCGACCTGCTGCCGGCCGTGCGCGAGGCCGCCGGCCGGCAGGCGCTGCGCCAGCCGTACGAGCAGGCGTCCATCGAACTGTGCCGCCTCGGCGTCGACGCGGTGGCCCTCGGCGCGGCCACCCTCCCGATAGCCCGCTTCCTCACCGCCGGCGGCGTCCCTCCCACCTGACCCCCTTCGCCCGTTGATCAAGAGGTTCGCGTCATCCCGGGCGCGGTTTCTGACGCCAACCTCTTGATCAACGGGAGTCAGCTCGGGCCGGCGGGACGGGGGTGGACGGGTGGGGGCGGGGTGGAATTACACAAAATCTGATTCTCGGGATAAATAACGAAGTTATAGATCGATGTCTTGACGCCGCCGCAATCTCGCCGCAACACTCCTACGAGAGCGCTCTCCTCTCCCCGCGGCGTCGCATCGGCGGCACCACCCACGGCACCACGGGCGAAGACCGACCCCACCCGCACGGCGTCCGTAACGCCCTATCGACAGGCGATGTCATGACATCTCGTGCTACATCCGTACGCCCGCGTCCCCGGCGGCGGACCGTTCGGCACCTCCTCACCGGAGTCGCGGTGGCCCTGGTGGCAGCCCTGACCCCGGCGGTGGCCACGGCGCCCGCGCAGGCCGCCCCCACCCTGCTCTCGCAGGGCCGCCCGGTGACCGCCTCGTCCACCGAGAACGCCGGCACCCCCGCCTCGGCCGCGGTCGACGGCAACACCGGCACCCGCTGGGCCAGCGCCTTCAGCGACCCGCAGTGGCTCCAGGTCGACCTCGGCGCGCGGGCCACCATCAGCCAGGTCAACCTGCTCTGGGAGGGCGCCTACGGCCGCGCCTTCCAGATCCAGACCTCCGACGATGCCGCCACCTGGACGACGATCTACTCGACCACCACCGGCGCGGGCGGCACGCAGAACCTCACCGTGACCGGCGCCGGCCGGTACGTGCGGATGTACGGCACCGCCCGGGGCACCGCCTACGGCTACTCGCTGTGGGAGTTCCAGGTCTACGGCGAGACCGGCGGCGACACGTCCACCTGCGGCAGCGCCAACGTGGCGCAGGGCAGCCCGGTGACCGCCTCGTCCACCGAGAACGCCGGCACCCCCGCCTCGGCCGCCGTCGACGGCAACACCGGCACCCGCTGGGCCAGCGCCGCCAGCGACCCGCAGTGGCTGCGCGTCGACCTGGGCAGCACCCGCACCATCTGCCGGGTCACGTTGACCTGGGAGGCCGCGTACGCCCGGGCCTTCCAGCTCCAGACCTCCGCGGACGGGTCCACCTGGACCACGATCTACTCCACCACCACGGCAACCGGTGGCACGCAGAGCCTCACCGTCACCGGCACCGGACGCTACCTGCGCGTGTACGGCACCGCCCGGGGCACCGCCTACGGCTACTCGCTGTGGGAGGTGGCGGTCAACACGACCGGCGGCGGCACCACCGAACCCCCGGTCGGCACGACCGACCCGTACAACCCCAACCTCGGCGCGAACACGTACGTCTTCGACCCGAGCACCCCGACGTCGACGATCCAGAGTCGACTGAACACCATCTTCACCCAGCAGGAGACCAACCAGTTCGGCGCGCAGCGCTACGCCGTGCTGTTCAAGCCGGGCACCTACACCGCCGACGTTAACCTCGGCTTCTTCACCCAGGTCGCCGGCCTCGGCATGAGCCCCGACGACGTCAACCTCAACGGTCACGTCCGGGCCGAGGCGACCTGGTTCGGCGGCAACGCCACCCAGAACTTCTGGCGGTCCGCGGAGAACCTCTCGGTGACCCTGCCGTCCGGAGTCAGCGTGGAGCGGTGGGCGGTGTCGCAGGCCGCGCCGTACCGGCGGATGCACCTGCGCGGCGCGCAGAACCAGATCCAGCTCTGGAACGGCGGCGACGGCTGGTCCAGCGGCGGCCTGCTGGCCGACACCCGCATCGACGGCCTGGTCGTCTCCGGATCGCAGCAGCAGTGGTACTCGCGTAACAGCGAGTTCGGCAACGGCTGGACCGGCTCGGTGTGGAACATGGTCTTCCAGGGCGTCAACGGCGCTCCGCCGCCGAGCTTCCCCAACCCGTCGCACACCGTCATCGCGCAGACCCCGCAGGTCCGCGAGAAGCCGTTCCTCTACGTGACGGGCAGCGGCGAGTACCGGGTCTTCGTGCCCGCGGTGCGCACCAACTCCACCGGTACGAGCTGGTACAACAAGACCCCGGCCGGCTCGTCGATCTCGCTGTCGCAGTTCTTCGTCGTCCAGCCCGGCACCAGCGCGGCTACCATCAACGCCGCCCTCGCCCAGGGCAAGCACCTGCTCTTCACCCCGGGCGTGCACCACGTCACCGAGCCGATCCAGGTCAACCGGGCCGACACGGTCATCCTCGGCCTCGGCCTGGCCACCATCCAGGCCGACAACGGCAGCGTCGGAATGCGCGTCGCCGACGTGGACGGCGTGAAGGTCGCCGGCATCATGTTCGAGGCCGGCACCACCAACTCGCCGGTGCTGATGGAGGTCGGCCCGTCGGGCTCGTCGGCGAGCCACGCCGGCAACCCGACCTCGCTGCACGACGTGTTCTTCCGCATCGGCGGTCCGCTCGTCGGCAAGGCCACCAACACGCTGACCGTCAACAGCGACAATGTGATCGGTGACCACATGTGGCTGTGGCGGGCCGACCACGCCGCCCAGGGCGTGCCCACCGGGTGGACGCTGAACACCGCCGACACCGGGCTCACCGTCAACGGCGACGACGTCACCATGTACGGCCTCTTCGTCGAGCACTACCAGAAGTACCAGACCATCTGGAACGGCAACGGTGGGCGGACGTACTTCTACCAGAACGAACTGCCGTACGACGTGCCGAACCAGGCGGCCTGGATGAACGGGTCCACCCGGGGCTACGCCGCGTACAAGGTGGCCGACTCGGTGACCAGCCACCAGGCGTTCGGGCTGGGCAGCTACAGCTACTTCAACGTCAACCCCGCCGTGGTCGAGGAGCACTCCTTCGAGGTGCCGGTCAACTCGAACGTGCGCTTCACCAACATGGTCACCGTCTCGCTCGGTGGCGTCGGCACCATCAACCGGGTGATCAACAACGCCGGTGGCACCGCGAACGCCGCCAACCAGACGGTGTACCTGACGAACTACCCCTGACCGGGACGCCCGCGCCGGCCCGGTCGACTCATCTGACCGGGCCGGCGCGGGTCGTACCCAGGGCCGAGGCCGGCCCGGTCCCGCCGAAGACCGGGCCGGCCACGGTCGTCTCCGCGTACGCCACTTCGTCGGCCACCCGAAAGCGTCGGGCATACGACTCTCCGCGCGCCCGCGCTGATGATCGCGGCTCGGGTGGGCTGGCATCGACGGTCTTATACTGTGCCTACCGGTCGTGGAACCCGTAAGCGGAGGCGGGCGTGCCACTTTTCTTCCTGAGCTACGCCCAAGAGGACAACCGCAACGGTCAGATCCAGAAGTTCTTCGGCGATCTCAGTGACGCGGTGGCCGGGCTGGCCGCCGTCCGCTGGGACGAGGCGGGCTTCATCGACGGGCAGATCCTGCTCGGCAGCACGTGGACGGACACGCTGTCCGATGCGTTGTCCACCAGCGCCTGTCTGATCGCGCTCACCTCGCCCCGGTACGTCGTCAGCGACTACTGCGGTCGGGAGTTCCGGGTCTTCGCCGACCGGATCGACGAGCACGAGCGGCTGTTCAAGGTCCGTCCACCCGCGATCGTGCCGGTCCAGTGGATCCCGTGCGACAAGCTGCCCGCGGCGGTCGCCGGCTACCAGTACCGCAACTTCCCGACCGGCACCGCGTACGCGCAGGACGGCCTGCTCACCCTCAAGCAGCGCAAACGGCACGAGGACGACTACGAGGACTTCGTCGACGCGCTCGCCAAGCACATCGTGCAGACCGCCCGGGACCACCAGCTCCAGCGGCCCGCGCAGCGCCCGGTGCTGTCCAAGGTGACGAGCGCCTTCGACCTGCTGCCACGGCCGCAGGCGCACCACGGCGCCGCCGTGACGACGGCGGTGCAGCGGGCCACCAGCGCACGGCACGTGCACATCGTCCTGGTCGCCGGCAGCTCCGCCGAGGTCGCCGGCAGTCGCCCCGGAGCCGAGGACCGGTACGGCGCGATCTCCCGGGACTGGCGTCCGTACCAGCCCGAGTTGGAGGTGCCCATCGGCAGCTGGGCCGGGGCCATCGCCACCACCAAGAGTTACGGCTGGACGGTGGAGGACGCCGAGGAGTTGGCGGCGGTGCGGGAGTGGGCGCTGGCGCACAACCAGATCGTCGTGCTGGTGGTCGACGTCTGGTCCGCCGACCTGCCGCGCTACCGGCAGAGCCTGATGCGTCACGACCGCGAGGTGACCGGGCCGCGTGCGCCGGTGCTGGTGCCGTGGACGGCGGCCGACGACGCCGCCGCCGGTGGCAACCGCAAGATGTGGGACACCCTGGCCCGGGTGCTCCCGTACCACGTGCTGCACAGCACCCGCGACGTGTGGCGCACCGAGATCGCGACCTGCGCGCGCTTCCAGGAGGAGTTGGAGGACGTGCTGGTCGTCGAACAGGGCCGGATCTACCGTACGGGCACCGTCTACCAGGAGCCGCCCACCGACGGCCCCGGTACCCGCCCGATCCTCGAAGGTCCCTAGGGGAGACACGTCATGGCGCTGAACGAGACGGCACGCGGCCAGATCGTGACCTTCTACTCGTACAAGGGTGGCACCGGCCGCACGATGGCGCTGGCCAACGTGGCCTGGATCCTCGCGAGTCAGGGCCTGCAGGTGCTGGTCGTCGACTGGGACCTGGAGTCTCCGGGTCTGCACCGCTACTTCCACCCGTTCCTGCGGGACAAGGAGCTGCGGGCCACCCCGGGCGTCATCGAGATGATCTGGGATTACTCGATCGCCACGATGCAGCGCAACCGGGACGAGGACTCCCAGGAACTCCTCACCGGCCACGCCAAGATCCAACGTCGTGCGGTCTCGCTGAACTGGGACTTCAGCCACGGCGGCGTGATCGACTTCGTGGCCGCCGGCCAGCAGGACTCGGCGTACTCCCGGTTGGTGAGCACCTTCGACTGGGCCAACTTCTACGAGCGCCAGGGCGGCGCGTCGTTCATCGACGCGGTCCGGGCGCAGATGCGCGCCGAGTACGACGTGGTGCTGATCGACAGCCGCACCGGCCTCAGTGACGTGGCCGGCATCTGCACCGTGCAACTGCCCGACCTGGTGGTCAACTGCTTCACCATGTCCACCCAGAGCATCCGGGGAGCGGCGGCGGTGGCCCGCTCGATCCGCAGCCAGCGCCCGGACGACCCGCCGCTGCTGCTGCCGGTGCCGATGCGCGTCGAGGACGCCGAGCTGCGCAAGCTGGAGACCGGGCGTGACCTGGTACGGACCGAGTTCGCCCCGTTCCTCGACCACCTCTCGGAGGCGGCGGCCGCCCGCTACTGGAACACCATCGAGGTGCCCTACCGCACCTTCTACGCCTACGAGGAGATCCTCGCCGCGTTCGGTGACCGGCCCGAGCAGGTCGGCACCCTGCTGGCCGCGTACGAGCAACTCGCCTCGGTGATCACCGACGGGCGCGTCACCCAGTTGCACCCGATCGGCGAGGCGGACCGACGCCGCTCGCTGACCGAATTCGAGCGCAGCAGGCTCACCGCCGAGCAGGCCGTGCTGCTCAGCTACGCCTCGGCCGACCGGCTCTGGGCCGAGTGGATCACCGACCAGTTGGAGGACGCCGGGCTGCGGGTGGATCGTCGCGCGCTGGACGTGCCGGTGCTCTCCGGCGGGCGGGCCGAGTTCGACCGGGCCGTCAGCGGCGCGAGCCGGGTGCTGGCCGTCCTCACCCGGCACTACGCCAGCACGCCCCTCGCCGGCGAGGTGTGGAAGAACGCCACCGGCCGGGACCAGCTCGGCGGCGCGGGCGTGCTGGTGCCGCTGCGCGTCGACGAGTCGCGGCTGACGATGCCGTACAGCGACCACAGCCCGGTGGACCTCACCGACGTCGACCCGTCCACCGCACGAACCCGCCTACTGGATGCCGCCGGCGGGACGACCGCCATGGCCGGCGGTCGCGCGGTCGGCCGTTTCCCCGGCCCGTTCCCGGCGATCTCCAACGTCCGCCAGCACGGCACCCCGTTCGTCGGTCGCGCCGCCCAACTCGAAGCGCTACGCGACCGGCTCACCACCTCGCCGGACTCGACCATCCAGGTCGTGCACGGCCTCGGCGGTGTGGGCAAGACCCAGCTCGCCGCCGAGTACGCGCTGCGCTTCGGCCGCGGGTACGACCTGGTCTGGTGGATCCCGGCGGACAGCGAGGACCGCATCCGCGGCGGCCTCGGCGACCTCGGGCAGGCGATGGGGCTGGGCACCGGCGGTGGCGCCGAGGCGGCCCGACGGGTGCTCGACGCGCTGCGCCGCGCCGGGCCCGACCAGCGCTGGCTGATCATCCTGGACAACGTCGACAAGCCCACCCACGCCACCCGCGCGCTACTGCCGCAGGGCCCCGGCCACGTCCTGCTCACGACCCGCGACCAGAGCTGGAGCGAGTACGCCACCGCGACCGAGCTGACCGTCTTCGACCGCGCCGAGAGCGTCCAACTGCTGCGGGACCGGGTTCGCGGACTCAGTGAGGCCGAGGCCACCCAGGTGGCCGAGAAGCTCGGCGACCTGCCGCTCGCGGTCGAGCAGGGCGCCGCGTACCTGCGGGCCAGCGCCATGCAGGTCGAGAAGTACCTGAACTCGCTGGACACGCCCGGCCTGCTGCGCATCCTCGACGGCCGGCAGTCCGCCGGCTACTCCAAGGCGCTCGCCGCCACCTGGCTGTTCACCCTCGGTCAGTTGCGCGAGGAGAAGCCGGCCGCCGCCCGGCTGCTGGAGCTGTGCTCGTTCTACGCGCCGGAGCCGATCCCGGTCGCCATGCTCACCGGTGACCGCTTCGCCAGCTTCATGGCGCCGATCGATCCGACGCTCACCGACCCGATCCTGCAGGGCCTGGTCACCGCCGAGCTGGGTCGCTACGGCCTGGCCCAGGTCGACGCCGAGAACAACACGGTACGGATCCACCGGCTGGTCCAGTTGGTCATCCAGGACCAGCTCAGCGATCCCGACGAGGCCCGCCGGCAGGCCCAACTGCTGCTCGCCGCCGCCAACCCCCGCGACCCCGACAAGCCGGTCAACTGGCCCGAGTACGCCGAGCTGTGGCCGCACGTACGCCCCAGCGGCCTGCACCTGTCCACCCTGGACGAGGCGCGTCAGCTCGTCGTGGACATCGTGCGCTACCTCTACCGGCGGGGCGACTACGACAGCAGCCGCACCCTCGCCGAGGATGCGCTGACCGGGTGGCGCGACACCGACGAGGACGACCCCACCCGGCTGCGCATGCGCTTTCACCTGGCGAACGTGCTGCGCGCGCAGAGCAACTTCGACGGGGCGTACGAGATCGACCGGGACGTCTACGAGCGGCAGCGGCGGATCTTCGGCGAGGATCACCTCTACACCCTGATGACGGCCCGCAGCGTCGGCGCGGACCTGCGCGCCCAGGGGCTCTACCACGAGGCCGAGGCGCAGGACCGGCGCACGCTGGAGTTGAGCGTGCGCAGCTTCGGCGACGACAGCGGCCGTACGCTGATCGCCGAGAACAACCTCGCCGTGTCGCTGCGGCTGGTCGGTGACTTCCGTAACGCGGCCGCGCTCGACCAGCACATCCACGAGCGACGGCGGGACCGTTTCGGCGAGGAGGACCCGTCCACCCTGGCCTCGGCCAGCAACTACGGGCGCGGCCTGCGCGACACCGGCGAGCTGTGGCGGTCGCACAGCGTCCTGCAACGCGCGTACACCAGCCAGCAGAAGGTGAACGGACCGGACCATCCGGAGACCCTGCGGACTGCCAAGGAGTTGGCGCTCACGCTGCGTCAGCTCGGCCGCTTCACCGACGCGCACCGGCTGATCGAGCGGACGGTGGTCCGCTACCAGCGCACCCTCGGCGCCGAGCACGCCGACACCCTCTCGGCCGAGATGGCCCTCGCCACGACCTGGTCGGCGGTGGGTGACAACCAGACCGCCCTACGGTTGGCACGCCGCCTGAGCATCAGCTACAACGCTGTGCTCGGCGACTCGCACGCCATCAGCCTGGCCTGCCTCAACAACCTCGGCGTGCTGCTGCGCAAGCAGGGCGACCACGCCCAGGCCCGGGAGCTGTCCCAGCGGGTCCGCGACCAGTTGCTGGCCAACCTCGGCGAGCGGCACCCGCACACCCTGCTGGCCACCCTCAACCTGGCCAACGACCTGTTCGCCCTCGGTGACCGGGAGAGCGCGTTGCTGCTGGACACCACCGCGTACGTGGAGCTGACCCGGGCGTTCGGCGCCGAGCACCCGGACACCCTCTCGGCGTCGGTCAACCTCGCGTTGAGCCGCCAGGGCACCGAGAGCGAGGCGGACGCCGGCCGGGCGCTCTACGACGAGGCGTTCGGGCAACTCGTGCAGCTCTTCGGCGGCGACAATCCCCGGGTGGTGCAGGCCCGCCAGCGGGAACGCTCCAACGCCTACATCGAACCGGCGCTGCTCTAGGTCCTGTTTCAAGGCGCGGTCGGTCAGGTGGCCGCCGCCAGCCACGCGGCGAGGGCGAGCGGGTCGGCGTCCACGAGGCTCTGGCTGAGCGCCCGCACCACCTCGGGCCGGCGGGTCAGCATCCGTGCCGCCGCCGGTTGCCCGGTGCGGTGGGCGGCCAGGGCGAGTCCCACCCAGGCGTCGACATCGCCGGAGTCGGCCGCGAGCCGTCGCCGGTACCCGGCCAACGCGTCCTCGCAGTTGCCCGCCGCGTACGCCTGGTCGCTCGGGCTCGACCGGTGCGGCCCGCCGCCGCCCAGGAGCCGGTGGCGGACGGCGGCCTCGGGGCCACTGGCCACGGTGAGAGCGGGCCGGGCCGGGGCCGGGACGACCGTCGACGGTGAGCCGTCGAGAGCCGGTGGCACGCCGTGTCGCCACGCGCGCGCCAGGCGGGCCACCCCGTCCGGGTCGGGCCGCAGGTTGGCCAGGCCCCAGCGCACCGCGCCGGCGTCCGCGACGTCCCGCGCGGCGGCCTCGACCGGGCCGTCGAGCGGGTCACGCCAGCCGTGCAACGTGCGGGCCATGTCGGTCACGAACGACCGGCCGACCGCGGTCAGCTCGGTCGCCCCGGCGAGCTGCCGGACCGCGCGGACGGTCTGCTCCCGCCAGTACGCGTACTCGAACGCGGCGGCGCTGCCCTCGTGCCGGCGCTGCCGCCACACCTCGGCCACCCCGAGGTGGGCGTACGCGCCCTGGAGCAGCGCGCCGACCGGGCGCGGGTCCAGCCGCCACGGCGCCCGGTAGCGCGCCGGCCCACCCTCGCTGTGCAGCGGGACGAGGTCGAGGAGCGCGCCGAGTTTCGTGTGCTGCGCCTCGTGCACGAGCAGCAACGCGAGGGTCTGCGCGTCGGCCGGCACGGAGAGCGCGATGGCTCCCAGCGCGTCCCTGCTGGTGGCGCTCACCGGGTTGCCCGAGGGCGGCGGACGCAGCGGCACGAGCGAGCGCAGCAGCCCGGCCAGCGCGTCGACGTGCGCCGGAAGGTGCTCGCGCAGCCACTGCCCGGCCCCGGCGGCGAGACGGTCCAGCCGGGCCGCCCCCGCGTCGTCCAGCCGTGGCGCGGACGGCCGGTGGTAGCAGTCGCGCCACGGGTCCTGGTCGTCGACGAGCACCCCGGCCGCGTCGAACGGCACGGTCCGGCGTGCCGGCTGCCACTCGATCCCGCCGTCGCCCGCGTCCAGCAGCCGACCGGCGCGGGCGTCGACGCACACTCCGCCGTCGTCCGCGCCGCCGTCGATCCGCAGCGTGCCGGTCGCGCCGCGCAGTCGGATCGCGCCATCGGCACGCAGGCCCGTCGCCGCCCCGACGGTCGGCAGCGGCAGCACACCGTCGGCCGGGCGGGGCAGCGTCAGCGTGAACGTCAGGCCGGCGCGGACCGCCGCCGCCGTGGCGAGCGTCGCCAGATAGGTGGGGCCGGCCGCGCCGTCGAGCGCGGCGCGGGCCCAACCGGTCACCGGTGGATGGGCCAGCACCGCGGCGACCGTCGCCGGTTCGGCGTGCTCGGCCCGGGTGAGCAGCTCCAGACTCTGCCGCACCAGCGGCTGGTCGCGGCAGGCGCGGGCCGCGGCCACGGTCAGCAGCCGGCGGCGACCGAGCTGCCCGCCGCGCAACACGGCGATGGTGTCGGCGTCACCGTGGCCGGCGGCCAGCCCGGCGAGTTGTCTCGCCGTCAACGGGCCCGTCACGGGCGTACCGCCGGCACGCTCCGATCGCGCAGCGCCGCCAGGTCGGCGGTCACCCTCTCCTGCACGTGCCGGATCAGCCGGAACAGGTCGGCACAGTAGACCGAGGGGTGGGTGAAGCCGTCGCCGTCGCGGAACCGGTGCGCGTACAGGCCGCCGCCGCAGACGCCGACGACCGGGCAGGCCCGGCAGGCCGGGGCGAGCGCCGCGATCCCGGTGGGACGCCCCGCCAGCGACGGGTGCCGCAGCGCGTCGTCGAAGCTGTGCCGGAAGACGTCGAAGCCGGTCCGCATCGCCGCGGCGCTGGTGGTCTTGAGCGTGTCGGTGCCCTCGATGGTGCCGTCGGTCTCGATCGTCATGACATCCGGATCGGTGACGCCCAGCGCCTGCGTGCCGCTGCGACCGCCCAGCAGCAGCGCGATCAGCGACTCGAAGAGTCGGATGCCGGTCCGCCGGGGCCGCTCGGCGTACCAGCGGTCAAAGACGGCGATCAGCCAGTCCGCGTACGGGGTGGCGGGGTCGTCGGGGTGACGCCCGGGTGGGGGAGCGCTCCAGTTGCCGTGCGGGAGCAGCAGGTCCAGCCGGGGCGGGTCGAACTCCCGCAGGCCCTCGTAGACGGTGACCGGATCGTTGGCCAGGTCCACGGTGCACAGCAGACCGGCGTAGCGGGCGCGGTGTTCGGGTCGGGCCAGCAGGCGCAGCGCCCTGGCCACCTCGGCGTAGCTGCCGCGCCCATCGGCGTGACGGCGGTGACGGTCGTTGGCCGTACGGTCACCGTCCACGCTCACGCCGACGTCGATGCCGTGCGTGTGGCACAGGTCGAGCGCCGCCTCGTCGAGCAGCAGCCCGTTGGTCTGCATCGCGACATCGAGCGTGACCCCGGTGGGCAGCGCGGCCCGCAGCGTGCGGACCGTCCGGTCGAGCACGGCGAGACCGGCGAGCAGCGGCTCACCGCCGTGCAGCACCACCCGGACGCGGTCGGCGCCGTGCCGGGCCAGATGGGCGGCGAGCCGGTCGGCGACCCGGCTCACGGTCCCGGGGGCCATGATCCGGGGCCGGGACCGCCAGTCCTGGTCGGCGTGGCGGTAGACGTAGCAGTAGTCGCAGGCCAGGTTGCACCGCGAGTGGACCTTCAGCACCACCTGCCGGATGTGCGGCGTGGCCACGGCAGGGCGGTCTCGGGTGGCCGACGGCGGGGCGTCGGCCGGCACGGTCAGAAGCTCGACTCGAAGGCCGACACGTCGCCGGGCCGACCCGGCTCGCCCTCGGCGGCCAGCGCGCCCAGCACGTGCGCCAGGACGCCGTCACCGGCACCGGCCAACAGGTCCGCCAGGGGTACGTCGCCGAGCTGCACCAGCGCGGTGCCGACAGCGTGCGGGATGGGCGGCTGGTCGTGGTCAGCCACGGTGGACCGTCCTTCGCTCGAAGACCGGCACCTGAGTCACCGCTGCGCTCACTCCGCCTTTCTACACCATCGCAGCCGACCCGCGAGGGCGCGACACCGTACCCCGTACGCGCTGGCCACCGTGCCGTTACCTGGCGTACCGCCACGGCCCGTCGGCGTCGGCGGGCCGATACCGGGCCGATCGGCCTGTCGATGTGGGCGGTCGCCGTTCGTGTGGAAGATGAGGGGTCGACGTCACGTCGACCCACCGCTCGCGAGGAGGAACGATGGCGCTCTATCTGCTCAGCATGCACCAGCCCAACGGCGGGACACCGGAGCCGGAGTTCCTGGCCCAGGTCATGCGCGAGGTCGGTGAACTGCGGGACGAGCTCGTCGCGGACGGGTCGTGGGTGTTCGGTCAGGGCCTGCACGGGCCGGAGACCGCCACCGTGCTGCGTCCCCGCGACGGCGACGTTCTGGTCACCGACGGGCCGTTCGTGGAGGGCAAGGAGCACCTCGGCGGGGTCACCATCATCGACGTTCCGGACCTGGACGCGGCCCTGCGCTGGGGCCGCCGTTACGCGCTGGCCACCACCCTGCCGATCGAGGTCCGCCCCTTCCGGTCCGCCGCCGGAGGGTGACCGTGCCCGACGTGGAGGCGGTGTTCCGCGCCGAGTACGGCCGCGCGGTCGCCGTCCTGGTGCGCCTCCTCGGCGACATCGACCTCGCCGAGGAGGCCGTGCAGGACGCCTTCACGATCGCGCTGCGGCGGTGGCCGACCAGCGGCCCACCAGCCAGCCCGGCCGGTTGGGTCATCACCACCGCCCGTAACCAGGCCATCGACCGGTTGCGTCGGGAGGCGACCCGCGCCGACCGGCACGCCCAGGCGGCCCTGCTGTACGCCCCCGACCCACCCGCCGAGGAGGGGCCCGTGCGCGACCACCAGCTCCGTCTGATCTTCACCTGCTGTCATCCGGCGCTCGCGCCGGCCACCCGGGTCGCGCTCACCCTGCGTCTGCTCGGTGGCCTGCGGACCGCCGAGATCGCCCGCGCGTTCCTGGTGCCGGAGGCGACCATGGCGCAGCGGTTGGTCCGCGCCAAGTCGAAGATCCGCCACGCGCGCATCCCGTACCGGGTGCCGAGCGACGCCGACCTGCCCGACCGGCTGCACGGCGTCCTCGCGGTGCTGTACCTGATCTTCAACGAGGGTTACACGGCCAGCACCGGCCCGCACCTGGTCCGCGCCGACCTGTGCGCCGAGGCGATCCGGCTGGCCCGGCTGCTCGTCGAGCTGATGCCGGACGAGCCGGAGGCGCTGGGATTGCTCGCGCTGATGCTGCTCACCGAATCCCGCCGAGTCGCCCGCACCACCGCCGGCGGTGACCTCGTGCCGCTGCCCGAGCAGGACCGGAGCCGGTGGGACGCCGCGTTCGTCGCCGAGGGGCAGGCGCTGGTGCGCCGCTGCCTGCGCCGCGGCCGGCCGGGGCCGTACCAGATCCAGGCCGCGATCGCCGCCGTGCACAGCGTCGCGCCCCGCGCCGCCGACACCGACTGGGGACAGATCCTCACGCTGTACGACCAGCTCACGGTCGTCGCCCCGGGCCCGGTGGTGGCGCTGAACCGGGCCGTCGCGCTCGCCGAGGTCGCCGGCGCGGCCGTGGCGCTGAACGAGGTGGACCGGCTCGACCTGCCCGGATACCACGTGCGGCACGTGGTCCGCGCCGACCTGCTGGCCCGGCTCGGCCGCGACGCCGAGGCTGTCGAGGCGTACCGGACGGCCGTGGCGTTCACGGACAACGCGGCCGAACGGGCCTTCCTCACCGCACGGGCGGCGGCGCTGGCCGCGGGCTGACCGCGCGTTTGCCGACCGCCCGCGCCGGGAAACCGAGCCGCCCGTCGGCCCGGCTGCCCGCCCGTGGCCGCAGCAGTGGATGGAGGCGGAGATGGCGTACCGACCGGCGACCGTCGACGCCGTTGCCGACCTCGGCACCCTCACCCTCGGCGTCGAGGAGGAGTTCCTGCTGCTCGACCCGGCCAGCGGCGGCAACCTGGCGGTCGCCGACGAGGTGCGGGCCGCCCTGCGCGGCCCGGCCCGCGACCAGAGCCGCCAGGAGTTCCGGCACAGCATGGTCGAGATGGTCACCCCGGTCTGCGCCGACCTCGACGAACTCCGTACCCACCTGGTGGGGCTGCGGCGATCGGCCGTCGAGGCCGCCGCCCAGGCCGGGGCCCGGCTCGTCGCCGTCGGCGCGACGCCGGTGGCCGAGCCGCACCGGACGGTGCCCGACGAGCCGCGCTACCACGCCATGTCGCGCCGGTACGGGCCGGTGGCACACGATCCGGCCGTCTGCGGGTGTCACGTGCACGTCGGGCTGCCAGACCGGGAACTGGCCGTGCAGGTCTGCAACCACCTGCGGGTGTGGCTGCCGGTGGTGCAGGCCCTCACCACCAACTCGCCGCTGCACGACGGGTACGACACCGGCCACGCCAGTTGGCGGTCGATGCAGTTGGAACGCTGGCCCAGCATCGGCCCCACCCCGTACTTCGAGTCGGTCACCGACTACGACCGCACGGTCGACGAGCTGATCGCCGCCGGCGTCATGCTGGACGCCGCGATGGTGTACTGGTACGCCCGGCCGTCGTCGGCGTACCCGACCGTCGAGGTGCGCGTCGGCGACGTCTGCCCGACGGTGGACGACGCGGTGCTGGTCGCCGCCCTGGTCCGCAGCCTGGTCGCGACGCTCGCCGACGACGTACGCGCCGGTGTGCCCGCCCCGGGAGTGCGCGACTGCCTCGTCGCCGCGGCGCACTGGCGGGCCGCCCACGACGGCCTCGACGGCGAGCTGATCGACCTGCGGGCCGGCGGCGCCCGCCCGGCCTGGGACCTGGTCGACGACCTGATGGCGACGATCGCCCCGGCGCTGCTGCGGCACGGCGACCTCGGCTACGTCCTGGCCCAACTGGCCCGGCTGCGCCGCGACGGCACCGGCGCGACCCGACAGCGCCGGGTGCTCGACGACACCGGCGACCTGCGTGCCGTCATCGACGACCTCGCCGCCCAGACCGCCGCCGCCTGACGGGCCGGGCCGCTCCCGTTTCGGCCGCAGGAGTCGGCGGTGGCTCAGGTGATGCCGTGGGTCTGTAGCCACAGCTCCAGCAGGCCGAGCTGCCACAGCTTGTTGCTGCCGGCGGCCGCCTCGGCCCGGTCCGGCTCGGCGAGCAGACGCGAGACGTACTCGGGGCGGAAGAGGCCTCGCTCGCGGGCCGCCGGGGCCTGCAACGCCTCCGCGACCAGTTCGCGCACCGGTCCGTCCACGTTGCGCAGCGCCGGCACCGGAAAGTAACCCTTCGGCCGGTCGATCACCTCGGCCGGCAGCACCTCCCGGGCCACCTCCTTGAGCACGCCCTTGCCGCCCTGCGCCACCTTGTGCTCCGGCGGGCAGTGCGCGGCGAGGGCCACCAGGTCCTGGTCGAGGAACGGCGTGCGCACCTCCAACCCCCACGCCATGCTCATGCTGTCCACCCGCTTGACCGGGTCGTCGGGCAGCATCAGGTGGGTGTCCAGGCGCAGCACCGCGTCCAGCGCGGTCTGCGCCCCGGGCGCGTCGAGATGCCCGGCGAGCAGGTCCCGGCTGGCGTCGTGGTCCAGCGCGTACGCCGGGCCGACGACGGCACGCAGCCCATCGTGGTCCCGGTCGAAGAACGCCGCCGCGAACGTCTCGGCGGCACCGTGCCGAGGTGCGTCGACCAGCGGCTGGTGGTAGCCGTAGCCGGCGAACACCTCGTCCGCGCCCTGCCCGGACTGGGCCACCTTCACGTGCTTCCCCACCTGTTCCGACAGCAGGTGGAAGGCGACCACGTCGTGGCTGCCCATCGGCTCGGTCATGGCCCGCACGGCGTTGCGAACGGCGGGCGCCAGGTCGTCATCGGCGAGCCGGATCCGCTGGTGGTCGGTGTCGTACGCGCGGGCCACCAGGTCGGAGTAGTGGAACTCGTCGCCGGACTCGTCGCCCCGACTGTCGAAGCCGATGCTGAACGTGCGCAGGTGCGCCTGACCGGCCTCGGCGAGCAGCGCCACGATGAGGCTGGAGTCCAGACCGCCGGAGAGCAGCACACCGACCGGGACGTCGGCCACGAGCCGGCGGCGTACCGCCGTGCGCAGCGCGTCCCCGACGGCGGCCCGCCAGTCGGCGGCGTCCATCCGCGCGTCGGCGGGTTCCCGCACGTAGTCGGGTTGCCAGTACACCTGCTCCCGGCTGCGCCCGTCGGCCTCGACGATCCGCAGGGTGGCCGGTGGCAGCTTGCGGACGCCGCGCAGCACGGTCCGCGGCGCGGGCACGATGGAGTGCCAGGACAGGTAGTGGTGCAGCGCCACCGGATCGATGCCGGTGTCGACGTCCCCGGCGCGCAGTAGCGCGGGCAGGGTGGAGGCGAACCGGAGCCGTCCGGGACTCTCGGCGAGGTAGAGCGGTTTGATGCCGAGCCGGTCGCGGGCCAGGACGAGGCGTCGCCGGACCCGGTCGACCAGGCCGATCGCGAACATGCCGACCAGGTGGTCGACGAAACGTTCGCCCCAGTGCGCGTACGCCACCAGGATCACCTCGGTGTCGCTGGTGGATCTGAAGGCGTACCCGGCGTTCTGTAGCTCCTCGCGCAGCTCCGGGTAGTTGTAGACGCAGCCGTTGAAGACCAGCGCCAGGCCCAGATCGTCGCGCGCCATCGGCTGGGCGCCGGCGTCGGACAGGTCGATGATGGTCAACCGGCGGTGCCCGAGGGTCACCCAGTCGTCGGTCAGCAGGCCCTCGGCGTCCGGTCCGCGGGAGCGCATCGCCTCGGTCATCCGGGTGACCGCCGCCGCGTCGGGCGGTCGGCCGTCGAAGCGTGCCTCTCCGCTGATCCCGCACATCGGGCGTCTCCTGTCGCGCTTCCCGGCGCGGTGGCGGCCGGTCCCGCCGCAGCGACGAACGGGGCGGCTGGCTACCCGCCCACAAGCCAGGTAAACCAGAGCCCTGATGTAAGGAAGGGCCCCTTCCTATACACCAGGCGTTAATAAGGTGCCCTTCCTTACGTCAGGTGCGCAGGGTGCGCAGGATGCGGGCCAGCTCGGCCCGGTCGGTGTCGGGGAGGTGGCCGAAGAAGCGGTCCGCCTCGGCGCGGCGGGCGGCCCGGATGGCGGCGCTGACCCGGGTGCCCTCGGCGGTCGGCGCGACCAGGGTGGCCCGCCGGTCGGCCGGGTCGGGTCGCCGCTCGACGAGCCCCCGGGCCTGGAGGTCGTCGACGACCTCGGTGGCCGAGCGGGGCGCGATGCGCAGGTGCTCGGCGAGGGTGCCGGGGCGTACCTCGCCGTGCCGGCCGAGCACGCCCAGCGCCCGGGCCTGGCTGGGGGTGACGTCCCACGGGGCCAGTGACTCGCGGGTCTGCCGGCGCAGGCGGGACGCGACCGCCCAGAACGTCTCGGCCAGGCTCTCGTCGCCGCTGTCGGTGGTGTCCTCGGTCACCGGAATACGGTAGCAGCCGATGCTGTTGTTCCCTCATGTTGAGGTAACCTCAGCATATCCTTCCGGAAGGAGTTCCCCTTGGAACCCACCCCGATGGGCCGCGACCGCGGCCACCGCACCGTCAGCGCCGAGGAGAAGGAGCAGGCCCGCCAGGTGTCCCTGCGCCGCATCGGCCGCCTCTTCACCCCCCACCGACCCGCGCTGGCCGTCGTCACCGCGATCATCGTGCTCTCCTCGATCGTCGCGATGGCGAGCCCGTTCCTGCTCCGTACCGTGATCGACCAGGCCCTCCCGCAGGGTGACGTGACCCTGCTGGTCTGGCTGGTCCTCGGCATGGTCGCCGTCGCCGCCGTGACCGCCGCGCTCGGCGTCGTCCAGACCTGGATCTCCACCCAGGTCGGGCAGCGGGTCATGCACCGGCTGCGCACCGACGTGTTCCGTCACCTCCAGCGGCAGTCGCTGGGCTTCTTCACCCGCACCCGCACCGGCGAGGTGCAGTCGCGCATCACCAACGACATCGGCGGCATGCAGTCGGTGGTCACGTCCACCGCCACCGCCGTCGCGGCCAACCTCACCACCGTGGTCGCCACCGCCGTCGCGATGGTCGCGCTCTCCTGGCAGCTCTCCCTGGTCTCGCTCGTGGTGCTGCCACCGGCCATCTGGCTGACCCGTCGGGTCGCCCGGATGCGCCGCGAGATCACCGCCCAGCGCCAACGCGAACTCGCCGACCTCAACGTCACGGTGGAGGAGGGGCTGTCCATCAGCGGGGTGCAGCTCGCCAAGACCCTCGGCACCGGCCCCGCGCTGGTCGACCGGTTCACCGCCTCCTCGGAGCGGCTCGTCGACCTGGAGCTGCGCAGCGAGCTGGCCGGACGCTGGCGGATGGCCTCGATGAGCATCATCTTCGCCGCCGTACCGGCCGTCATCTACCTCGCCGCTGGCCTGCCCGGCGCCGCCGGGACACTGAGCATCGGCACCCTGGTCGCCTTCACCGCCCTGCAGGGCGGCCTGTTCCGGCCGCTGATGGGCCTGCTCAACGTGGGCGTGTCGCTGACCGCGTCGCTGGCCCTGTTCGCCCGCATCTTCGAATACCTCGACCTGCCGGTCGACGTGGACGACCCCGCCGAACCGGTCCGCCTCGACCCGGCCCGGGTCCAGGGTCACCTGCGCCTGGAAGACGTCACCTTCGGCTACCCGGGCAGCGACACCGCCGCCCTCGCCGGCATCACCCTCGACGTGCCCGCCGGCACCAGCCTCGCCCTCGTCGGCGAGACCGGATCCGGCAAGAGCACCCTCGCGGGCCTGGTCAGCCGCCTGCACGACCCGACCGCCGGCCGCGTCACCATCGACGGCGTCGACCTGCGCGACCTGCGCCTGGCCGACCTGGCCGCGATCGTCGGCGTGGTCAGCCAGGAGACGTACCTGCTGCACACCACCGTCCGGGAGAACCTGCGCTACGCCCGGCCGGACGCCACCGACGCCGAGATCGAGGCCGCCGCCCGCGCCGCCCAGATCCACGACCTCATCGTCGCGCTCCCCGACGGGTACGACACCGAGGTCGGCTCCCGTGGGCACCGGTTCTCCGGCGGTGAGAAGCAACGGCTCGCCATCGCCCGTACGCTGCTGCGCGACCCGCGCATCCTGGTCCTCGACGAGGCCACCAGCGCCCTGGACACCGAGACCGAACGCGCCGTGCAGAGGGCGTTCGACGTGCTCGCCCAGGGTCGTACCACCATCACCATCGCCCACCGCCTCTCCACCGTCCGCGACGCCGACCAGATCGCCGTCCTCGACCACGGCCGCATCGTCGAGGCCGGCACCCACGGCAGCCTGTTGGACCGCAACGGCCGCTACGCCGCGCTGGCGGCCTGAACGTCGCGCGCTCGGCCCGTCCTTCGCCCACCGTCGCCGGGAGGGCGAGGCCGTCGCCGTACGCCGGGAAACCCTCACCATCCTGGCGACTCGCCGGAGCTGACGCGGGGGTGCAGGACTGGCCAATATCAACTGTCGAGGATCAGCTGCGCGTTCACGCGATCGGCGAGTTCCCAGAGAGGGCCATGCGTCACGATGCCCTCGCCTCGTCCTTGCTTCGTGGGTGAGGCGCGGTAGAGCGTTCGGACCGTGTCGCCAAATCCGACCACGACCCACCAGGTCCCGTCGGGATAGCGGCGTCGCCAGGTTGTCGACACGAACTTCCCGGTGTCTGTCCGTGCTTCCACGAGAATGAGCTCCCATGCCTCCGGATCGAACTTCTCCAGATCGGCTAGGGGAGCGTCGTGCCCATCGACCCGCTGACGCAGATGCGCCCCGTGCAGCCGAAGCGGTCGAACTCCGGTGAGCACCTGATGGACACGGGCGAACAGGGGACTCGGGCCGGAATCCACGTGAAAGCGAGCTACTGAGACGCCCACTGCTCCCCACCTGCCACTCAGTTCCTGCCCCGCATCTCGACGGGCGTCAGCCTAGATCATCAGTCCCGGACGCGTCGGCGGCGCTCGGAGTCGGACCGTGCCTGATCTGGACCATCGGGTCGGGGCTGGCGCGGGTTGCCCGGTGCTGACAACCTCGGCGTCGTGGGTACATTCGTGACGCAGCTTCCGGCACTTCTCGGTGTGCTGGTCGGCACCCTGGGCACGATCCTCGCCACTACCCTGACCGATCGCGCACGGTGGCGGCGCAGCCAAAGCACCCGCTGGGACGAGCGGCGGCTCGATGCGTACGTCGACTACGCGCACGCCCTCAAGGAGAGTTACGCGGTGGCGCTGCGGATGACGGCTGACCTGCGGCCGGAGTCGCATAGCCACCCGATCGACCGGGAGGGCGGTCTGGCCCGGCTGGCCGAGTCCGACGCGCGAAGGACCATCGTCTGGGAGAACCTGTTGCTGCTCGGCGACGAGCCGACGGTCGCCGCCGCCGCCAACTGGCGCGATGCGGTCTGGCAGGTGGAACGGCTCGCCCGATCCATCGTCGATCCATCGTCTGACATCTCCGAGATGCTGGCCCGGGTCAACGAGGCCCGCGATGACTACTACCGGGCGGCTCGACGGAGCCTCGGTGTCCGCGGTGGGTCGGTGGAGCAGTCGGCGGCGCTGCGGCAGGCGCTGCTCAGCCGGCCAGCGGGTACGGCTGCCGCGCTCTCAGTGCCCGTGCACGATGTTCCTGAGGACAGTGGCCGTCGCGACGCGCCCGCTGGTGACCGTTCAGATGGTGGTCTTTAGATCCACTTTGACGCACGCTGTTCGATGTGAAGGCGTTCGTGGGTGTGACCGACGAGAGGTGGTACCGCTATCTGGCCGAGCGGCCCGCGCTGAACGAGGTCAACTTCTGGCGGCCCTCCGGTGGCACCTTCCGCGCTCTCACGCCCGGTGAGCCCTTCTTGTTCAAGGCACACTCTCCGCTGAACCGGGTGGTGGGCGGCGGCTTCTTCAGCGGCTTCACCCAGCTGCGGATCTCCGAGGCCTGGGACCTTTTCGGCGAAGCCAACGGCGCCTCGAGTATCGACGAGATGCGCCGCAGTGTCGGGCGTTACCGCAAGCAGGCGATCGGTGCCGGGGAGGACCCGATCATCGGCTGTATCTTCGTCCGCGACGTGACCTTCTTCCCCGACGAGTCGACCGCTGATCCACCGCCACGATTCGCGCCGAACGTCGTGCAGGGCAAGACCTACAACCTGGCCGACGCTGATGCTGCGGCGTACTTCGATCTGCTGATCCATCGTCTGATCGGGACGACGGCGGCGGTCGACCTGAGTGGTCCGTGGCACCGCCCCGGTCCCGTCTACGGCGATCCGCGGCTGGTGCCCCAACGGCTCGGGCAACAGTCGTTCAAGGCGGTGGTCCTGGGGGCCTACGGCCGGCGTTGTGCGATCACCGGCAACAGAGTCCAGCCCGTGTTGCAGGCTGCGCACATCCGTCCGCTCCCGCTCGGCGGCGAGCATCGGCTGGACAATGGCCTATTGCTCAAGTCCGACGTGCACATCCTCTTCGACCGTGGCTACCTCGGTGTCGATCCGAAGCATCGCCTACTGGTCAGTCCCCGGCTTCGCAGCGAGTTCGGCAACGGCGACCAGTTCTATGCGAAGGCTGGTGAACAGATCGCGTTGCCGGAACGACGCAGCGATCGGCCACGCGCTGACTTCCTCGAATGGCATCTCGACACCGTCTACAGGGCGGCTTGATCCGGTCTTGCCTGCGCTGAGCGCCCTCCGGTCTCATGCGATGACTCGGCCGCTGTCAGGCCGATGAGTTGAACGAAGATCTCCCGTTTGGCGGTCGCGACGCCTCGGCGGTCGATGACGTAGCCGATCAACCAGGCCCAGCCCTGGTAGGTCGGCCGGGTGCAGACTGAGACGACGCGGAAGGTCAGGGCGCGTTCCCCGGCGAACTGCATCGAGGCTCGCCCGTCGATGACGAGCAGGTCGCCGGGGGAGGGGCGCGAGGTCACCAGTCGCGGACGTCGGGGTGCTGCTCGTGCGGCGGCCGGCACTCCCGAGCATGCATGGTCTGCCAGTCGCGCAGTGCCCGTCCGAGCCGGGTGTTCTCCTGACTGAGCAGCCGTACCGTCTCGTTCAGCGTGCTCAGCTCGTCGGCCACGCGGGCCTGGAACTCGCGTACCTCATCGGGGTCGACGCCGGGCCGGCGGGCGGCGAACTCGCGGGTCCGCACCTCGTACGGCGTCAGCCGGGCGGGGTAGCCGGCCGGCAGGGGTTGGCTTCCTCGATACACCTGAGCCACGGCGATCCTCTCTGCGGGCAGGCGGGGTCGGGGCGGGTGCACGCACCCGCCCCGACCGAGGGGATGAGCCGCACTCGTTGCCACGCGAGGACCGGCTCGCACTTAAACATATATGCCTAAGTGGTCAGCCGCAACGCTTAGTTGTCTGGCCAGTGCGTGTCGTGATCAAATTGGCGTGCCACGCGAGGAGTGCCATGCCACAGACACCGGACTACATCCGGATCTCGGAAGAGATCATCGGGGACCTGCGCAGCGGGAAGGTCAAGCCGGGGGACAAGTTGCCCTCGATCGCTGACATGTCCGACCGCTTCGATGTCAGCTCGTCCACCATTCAGATGGTCTACGTCCGCTTGGAAGCGCTGCGGGTCATCCGGCGGCACCAGGGCAAGGGCGTCTTCGTGACCGACCCGAAGACCTGGATGCGGGAGCCGTAGGTGGCGTGGGACATCTCGGAACACGCCGCCTACGCGGGCGGTCTCGCCACCCGTGTGGCAGACCTGCGGCAGCGTTTTCCGGACGCACTCGTGACGTGCGACGTTGACGGAAACTTCTCCGGGCCCGAACTCATCTGCTGGAACGCGCATCCACGTGAGATCTGGGTGTGGGTGTTCGAGCCGGATGATGCTGCGGGGGCGCGGCGAGCTTCGGCCCGGCTGGAGCAGTTCATCGCGGCCCCGCACGAGCTGACCGATGTCGTGGACAAGCCGGTGGTGGCCGGCCCGAACGGCGTCTTCGACAAGGAGTCCGTCACCGCGTCCAGTTACTTCGACGTGGATGGGCGGATCGAGGTCCGGAACGGGCCCACCGACGGCATTCAGCTGTTCCGGGCCTTCGGTATCGATGACTTTGACGACATTGCCAACCGGGTCGCGATCAACCTCGTGCTCGGCGCCGCGTACAAGGCGGACCGTGACTCCCGAGGGGCGCTGGGTTTCCGGCGTGCCGGTCTCCCCGTGCACTCGCCAGGTGACGAGCGCGTTTGACAGGTCCCGCCTACCACATCGAGGCGCGGTCTGGGACGTCGTCCACAGGAGTGCGCGCTGTCCACAGGGTCGCGTGCGTGGCCGGTGTGCCGGGGCGCGGTACGGCAGGTTCGTCCCATGGACTCGCGGCTGTGCGCGCTCGTGGCTTCCGGGGGTGGGGTGTGCACCTGGCGGGAGATGGTGCGGGCGGCACCCGAGTGGACGGTTCAGGCCGCGTGCCGGGCTGGTCGGCTGGTCCGGGCGCTGCCCGGGGTCTATTTGGACGCCACCCTGCTCTCCGGGACGAGCACCGCGGAACCGCTCCTGGCCCGCGTCGAACCCGAAGTGGCGCGGCGGGCGGCTCTCGCGTACGCCGACGGTCGGGGTGCGCTCTGCCGGCTGACCGCGCTCGACGTGTGGGGCCTGCGCCGCCAGCCATCCGGCGAGCCGGTGTACGTCGACGTACCGATCGGCTCGGGTCTGCGTGGCCGGCCCGGGTTGATTCTCCGACACCGCACGGGATTCGCGGCCGAACCGCCGCAGGCGGTGGTACGAGGTGGGTTCCCCGTGACGCGACTCGACCGGACCCTGGTGGACTGTTGGCCGCTGCTGCCACCGGGCGACCGCCCCGGGCCGGTCATCCGCGCCGTCAATGACCGGATCACCACGTCACAGCGACTCGTCGCCGCCCTGGCCGAGGAGCCCCGGTTGACCGACCGCGCGGCGCTGCGTGGCCTGGTGGACCGGCTCGCCGCCGGCTGCCGTAGCCCGCTGGAGATCTGGGGCCACGATCACGTGTTCACGGGGGCGGGCATGCCGGCGTTCGTCCGCCAGGCACCGGTGCGAGTCGGCGGTCGGACCATCTACCTTGACATGCTCGCCGAGGCCGAGCGGGTCAACGTCGAGCTGGACGGTGCCACCAGCCACGGTGACCCGGCCGAACGCGAGATCGACCTCCGCCGCGACGCCCTGCTGGCAACCACGGGAATCCTCGTCGTCCGCTTCACCCACCGTCGCCTGCTGGCGAACCCCGCCGAGGTCCGTCAGCAGACCCTGGCGATCCTGGCCAGCCGCCGCCCATCCTGACGATCACTTGATGGTGACCAGTTCTCCGGCACCTCTGACAACTGGTCACCATCAAGTGATCATGAAAAAGCCGCGTCAGGGGGTTGTGGCGAAGGCTAGGGCGCCGCAGGCGGCGATCAGGAGGAACAGGGTCAGCAGGATGAGGCTCACGATCGCGCCGGGGCGTTGGATGACCGGCTTGCCGGGGTCGAGGGGCGCGGGCAGGTGCGCCGCGACGCCCGGCGTCGGCTGGGGCGGGGCGAGCCGCAGGATGCGCCGCAACCGGAAGCGGTCGAAGCCGAGGAAGATCGGAATGCCGATGATGCCGATTCCCCACCAGCCGGCCAGCAGGGTCTTGTTGGTGTGGTGGCGGTACAGCGAGAGGCCGCAGGCGCGGCACATCCAGCCGCGTTGGGAGGAGACGACGTACAGGATCACGATGCTCGTCATCGACTGGAACGAGACCCGCGCGGCGGGGTGACTGCCGCAGAACTGGCACTCCCCGTCGGCGGGTGGCCGCAGGGCAGGGGGTGGCACGGGCGCGGGAGTGGGCATTGTCGACATTGATGGCTCCGAGACTCAGGCGGCCGGCGTGGGGTAGCGGTCCCCGCCGTACTGGCGCAGCGCGGCCGCGACCTCGTCGCGCGACTGCCGGGTGTTCCGCAGGTCGGCGACGCGGTAGCCGCGCAGGCCGGTCAGCTCGACGTCGGGCGGCACCGCGCGCTGCGTCTGGTCGGCCACCCAGACGGTGAGCATGCTCGGCTTCTCCAGCTTGCCGGCGTTCGGCTTCTTCTCGATCGCCACCCGGGTCACCTCCGACCACCCGAACTCGGTGGTGTTCGGTCCCTTGGTCCAGGTGATGCCCTGCTCACCGATGCGGACGGCGAACGCCTCGCGGCTCTCCCGCACCGCGCCGAGGCCGCCGATCAGGGCCAGCGCCGCCATCGCGTACCCGACCCAGTTGCCGAAGGTGAACTCCTGGTTCATCATCGCCAGCAGTTCCGGCGAGAACAGCAGGACGACGGCGAGGACCAGCAGCGCCGGGCCCTTCGCGTACGGCTTCCAGTTGCGTTCAAGTTGCATCGTGCGTTCCTCCCCCGTGCCTTCCCTGGTGGAAGGACGGGAGGATGCTAACCAGTCGCGATCAAGTTTTGGTGACCCGGTGGTGAAGAAGGTCGCCGATCCAGCGCGCGGCCTCCCGCTGGGCGGCGAGCAGGTGCTCGCGGGCGTCCGCCATCTCCTGGTCCGCGTCCTCGTCAAGGCGGTCGCCGAGGATCGTCGCCCACCGCCGGCTCAACTCCTCGGCGTACGTCGCCCGGCGCATCTGCTCGTCGAACTGGTACTCCATCCGCACCATCGCGTCGACGTGGGGTCGTAGCGCCGGCATCATCCGCTCGTCGAGGCGTACGGCGGCGTCGGGTCGGCAGGTCACGAGGACGTCCCCGCGCCGGTAGGACCACTCCGGGTCCTCGGCGAGCGCCCGCTGCAACGCCACCTCCAGGTCGGCGGCCCGGTGCGGGGGCAGGTCCCGGGCGGCATCGGCGGCGAGCCGGGTCAGTCGCTGGACGGCGTTCGGCTGGAAGTACCCCACGTACCAGTTCAGCACCTCGGCCCGCAGGCTCGCCGGTGACGACCAGGCGAAGGTGGCGCGGACGTAGAACGAGTAGACGTACCCCTGCGCGGGCACCGCGATCAGCCGGGGCGCGTCGCGCTGCTCGACCAGCGGGCCGGGCGGAGACGGGCCGGCGCCGACGGGGGCCTCGTCCTGGAGCGCGGCCACCAGCCGGTCCCACGTGCGCGCCCACCACCGCCAGCCGCGCACGCTGCCGTTCCGGGTGATCCTCAGCGCGCGGACGACCCGCTGCCGCCACAGATCCGCGGGCCTCGGTTCCTGCTCGGGAGCGTCCGTCATGGCACCCCTTCACGGTCACGGGTCCGCGCGCCCGCAGCTCACGTTAACAACGGATGACCGAAATGCCCGCCGCCGCGCCGATGTGCGACACAATGCCGGTTGCCCGCGGTTCACCGGGCATTGTGGAGCAGTTGGGCCGGCGGGACTGTCGCCGACCGCGGGCAACGGCCAGACTGAGCGCGACCTGCCACTCACGTTGATCGATGGATCGGATGGTCTGGAGGCAGCCTGTGTCCACCCTCGTGTCCCCGCTTGCCACGCTCGGCGCGATCCGCCGGCGTACCACCACCCTCGCCCTGCTCCTCGCCCTGGTCGCCGCCGCGCTGGTCGGCCCGTCCGTGCTCACCCCACGGCTGACGGACTCCGCGTCGGCGGCGGTCTACAGCTCCTGCACCATCAGCCGCTGCGCGGACGCGCGCACCGCACGTTCCGGCTGGTCCGCCAAGGGCTTCCCGACCAGCCGCGGCTGGTACTCCTGGAGTGGCGGGCTGTCCAACTTCGCCGGTGGCCGGTTCTACAACTACGAGGGTCAACTGCCCACGAACGCCACCTACTACGAGTACGACGTGTACCCCCGCACCCAGGGCGCGGCCCGCGACGCGTACCGGATCGTGGTGAACCGCAGCACGGGCGTCACCTGGTTCTCGCCCAACCACTACACCGACTTCTACCGGCTCTGACCGACCCGGTGGCCAGCCGGTCCAGGAGGCACCCGCATGGACGACGCTGAGCAGGTTGGCGCGGTGGTACTGGCCGGGGCGGCGGCCCGCACCCGACCCGCGCTCTTCGCCGCGCTGGCCGAGGCGCTGGCCCTGCCGGCGTACCTGGGCGACACCTGGGACGCCCTCGCCGACGTGCTCCGGGACCGGCTGGACGCCGGCCCGCTGGCCCTGCTGGTCACCGACGCCGGTCAGCTCCTCGCCGACGAGCCGCCCGGCCAGCACGCGCTGCTGAGGGCCGTGCTCGACGACCTCGCCAGCACCGCCCCGCACCCGCTGCGCGTGGTCCTGCGCCCCTGAGGTCGCGATCGGTCACCGGTCGGGCTGCCGACAGTTCGGCCGGTGACCGGTGCGGTGACGGTGGCGGTGACGCTCGGGTGACGGCCCTTTCGCGATCCTCGTGCCGGACCGGGCGGTGTGCGCCGGCGTGGGCAGCGGGGAGGCCGCAGCGGTGGACTTCGTCGACGGTGTGCTGGTGCGGTTGGCCGACCCGGGCACCCGCGCCGCGCTCTTCGACGACGCCTCGCTGGCCCACCTGGTCGAGGCCGCGTACGACACCGAGGCGATGCCCGTCGCGCCCCCGTACGCGGCCGTCTTCGACGAGCTGACCCTCGGCTTCGCCGCCGCGCCGGTGACCCTCGCCGAGGGGGAGTGGCTGGGCGAGGGTGGCACGGCCCGTACCGAGCTGCGCGTGCGTCTGCACGGACTCGGCGGGTCGGCGCTGCGCATCGACGCGCTCTGGCGGGGGAGCCTCGTGGTGCGCACGAGCGCCGCCCGGGACCGGGTCGAGGACCTCGACGTGGCGACGCCGGCCTTCGACGTCGACCCGCAGATCATCGCCGACCTGGGCGCGTTGCCGGCCGATCCGACGCTGCTGGAGACCGAGCGCCGTACCCGACTGGTGGCCCGGCTGCGGGCGGGCCTGCACCAGCCCGCCGCCTTCACCGACGCGCACCTGGACCGGCTGCTCGCCGGTGTCGGCGCGGCGAACGCCGGTGACCTGGTGGACCGGATGCGCGGGCAGGCCGCCGGCGCGACCGTGCGGCTGCGCTACGCCGCGCCGCCGGCCACCCCACCCACACCCCGCCCGCTGCCGTTCGCCGCCGCCGTGCTGGTCCGCGACCAGGGTTTCTCCCTGGCCGACCTGCTCGTCGAGACGCGGCTGGTCCGTGCCCGCGCCGAGGAGCTGGGGCTGGACGTGCCCGCGCCGGAGGACGTCCGGCGGCGACACCGGGTGGTCGCCGTGTGGGTGGTGCCCGTCGAGACGTTCGACGACGACGGCTGGCCCGGCGGTGACACCGGCACCGCCGCGCAGAAGCGGGCCGACCGGTTCGCCCGTGCCGGCCAGTGGCTCGCCCGCAGCGGCATCGGGCTCGCCGCCGTCCCGACCTGAGATCAGACCAGCAGCAACTTCGTCCGGGAGGACCCGTGGCACCGACAGCAGCATTCCCGTTCATCGAGGTCCGGATCGTGCCGCCCCCGGCGCCGCTGGCCCAGCGTTCGCCGGGCGTCATCGCCGTGGTGGGCAAGACGCCGTCCACGGCCGACGGTGGGTCCGCCCCGGCCAACACACCGGTCCGGATCGAGACCCTCGACGACGCGGTGACCAACTTCGCCCGCCGACAGGCCGGCAACGTGGTCCGCAACGCCCTCTACAACTCGCTCGAACTGGCGTTCCTGCAGGACCCGCGCCCGGCCAAGGTGTACGGCGTCAAGGTCGCCGGCGACGACTACGCCGCCGCGCTCAGCGGTCTGGAGGCCGCCGACGACGTGACCATGGTGTCGCTGGCCAACGAGTCGACCGTCGGCAACCCTGCCGGCGCGGGCGCGCCCACCGGGCTGCACGCGCTCAAGGCGCACGTGGAGACGATGTCCGCTGCCGGCCAACGCCGCATCGGCTTCGCCATGGTCAACCCGGCGACGGAGAAGAGCCCCACCTACGTCACCGACATCACCACCGCCGCGAACCCGCTCAAGAGCAGCACCAGCCGGATGCTGATGATCGCCGCCCGGGGCGCGGACGGCGACGCGGCCACCGCCGCCATGGCCGCCGTGGCCGGGCTGCCGGTGCACCACAGCATCGTGCTGAAGAAGATCCGCGGGGTGGCCATCCCGGTGGCCAAGCAGTACAGCCCGGCCGAGATCAAGGGTCTCTCCGAGGCCAACCTCACCCCGATCATCGACCCCACGTTGATCACCGGCGAGAGCCTGCACTTCGCCGACGGGCGGCTCTTCACCACCGACGCGAGCCTGCTGCACGTCGACCTGGTACGCACCCTCGATCAGATCGAGTTCATGCTCCGCGCCGGACTCATCGGCCTGGTCGGCGACGCCCGCATCACCAAGCCGGGCATGACCCTGCTCAAGACCCAGGTGGACGGCATCCTCGGCCCGCTCAAGCGGCAGGCCGTGATCGACGACTACCGCATCGAGATCCCCGTGCTGGACATCCTCACCATCCCCGAGGTCGCCCGTACCGCCACCGACACGTCGATCGTCACCACCGCCCGGGCCGACCGCACCGTCGACCTCGTCGTCACCGTCACCTACGGCCCGGCCGTGAGCCGCCTGCTGGTCACGCTCGTGGCCAAGTTCTGACCGGAGGAACCAGACCATGGAGTGGAAGACCCGCCTCGCGGTGCAGTACACCAAGGGCACCGAGACGGTGTTGATCAGCCCGATCGACTCGTTCAGCCCGTCCTTCTCGCTCAACGTCGAGGCGCTGCACTCGTGCGAGGTGACCCACATGGGCGCCATCCACGCGCCCGTGTCGATGAACTTCACGATGACCGTCAAGGCGATCGGGGACGTCGCCGGCCGGCTCACCAAACTGGCCCTCGACGGCGAGCTGTTCGACATCGCGCTGCTGGAGCACACCGGCGACGACTGGGCGTTCTCGTCCTTCGTGTTGCAGGACTGCCTGATCACCAGCGCCACCCCGACCACCGCCACCATCTCCGGCGCACCGGCCGCGACGTTCAGCGGCTTCAGCCTGGCGGCCTCGGTCGACCCGAAGACCGGCGACCCGTCCGTCCTGCCGTAATTCCACCAGGATCAACCGGAGGTAACAGATGGCGACCGGAGCTGGCCGCGCCGCCCGGGTCACCCGTACCGGGCTGGCCCTGGTGCACGCGGGTGAGCTGGTGTTGCCGGCGGCCGGCAGCGAGGCCGAGGCCGAGCAGGTGGCCGAGGACGATCGCGCCGTCATCGCGTACCACTTCCCGGTGGAGATCGAGGTGGTCGCGGCCGGCGGCGCGTTCGACGCCGACGCGCTCGCGGACCTCGCGCTGGCCCGCCTCGCCGAGCACCTGGACGGGCGGTTCTGACGGTGGCCATCTCGGTGCACGTGCCGGTGCGGATCCGGCTGGACGCGCGGTCGGTGACCGAGCGGCCGGAGGCCGTCACCGACGCGCTCGCCGCCGCCCTGGCCCGCGCCCTGGAACGCTCCCGCCAGGAGGCGGTCGCGCCACACGGCGGCTACCTGGAGGTACGCACCGACGCGCCGGAGTTCCGCTGGACCGGCGCGGCCCGGGAGCACGTGACGCCGGACGAGCGGCGTGCCTTCGAGGCCCGGCTGCGCCGGCGCGTCGACGAGGTCGTCGCCGCCGCGCGGCTCGACCCGGGCCTGCCGCCCGGGGTGCCCCTGCCGCTGAGCGAACCGGCCACCGAGCTGTTCGACCCGCAGCGGATGCGCCACCTGCTCGCCGTGTACCGGGTGCCGTCCTACGACGCCGGTGGGGACGCCGCCGAGGTGCCGGTGGACGGCCCCGAGCCGCCGCGGGTGACCTACCAGTGGCTGCTGCGCCCGGCCGCCTACCTGGCCGGTCACTTCGCCGAGCTGGCCCGCGAGGCGGTACGCCAGCACGGCGGCCTCCCGTCGGGCGCCCCGCAGGGGATCATCGCCCGGGTCATCGACGTGGACGGCCGCCCGGTCTGGGCGATCATGGTGACCACCACTCCACTGTCGGTCCTGACCTTCGAGCAGTTCGGCGAGACGGTGTTCCGGGCCACCCCGCAACCCCACTTCGAGGTCGAGGCGCGGGTGCCCAGCCCGCAACCCGGGACGGTGCAGCGGCGGCCGGTCGCCGACCGCAGCGCCCTGGTCGCCATGGTGGACGAGGAGTTGAGCGGCGACATCCGGCGGCGGCTGCGGATCGCCTCGCCGCGCGGCGAGACCACCAGCGTCGAGGAGTACCAGGCGCAGATCGAGCGGGCCGTCGACGCCGAGGTGACGCGGCGGGTCGACGCGATCCTCGCGTCGGTGGGCGGGGCCACGCCGACCAGCCTGGTGGTGGTCGACATCGGCGGCGTCTCCCTGTTGCTGGTCAGCACCGAGGAGACCGACGCCACGCTGCACTTCACCGGCACGGCCAACCTGTTGCCGATCAGCGTCGAGCAGCGCCCGGCCGCCCCGCCCGATCCGAACGCGCCGTCCGGCGGCGGGGCCGGCACGGGCACCGGAGTCGGCACGGGGAACGGAGCCGGCGGCGGAGCGGGCAGCGGCCCGGGTGGCGGTGGACCGGGCGGAACCGGTTCGGGCGGCCTCGGCACGGGTAGCGGTCCCGGTGGCGGGGCCGGTGGCACCGGCGACGGTGGCACCGCCGCCCGGCGGGGCGGTTTCGTCTTCGACCCGAGCAGCCCCAGCGCACCGCCGGGCGTAGAGGGGCGGCGGTTCCCCGCCGTCGGGGCGGGGCACTCCACGATGCCCGCCTGCGCGTCGTTCAACGGGGAGCCGGAGCTGGCCGCGCTCGGCCCGGACGGCGACGAGCTGCGCCGACTGATGGACGACATCGCGTTCCGGTTGCAGATGGGCGAGCCGTGCCGTTACCCGGCGAACTTCTGCCTCCAGGCCGCCGCCGTGCTGCGCGGCCGGGCCGCCGCGATCAGCCTGCTCGTCGGCTCGGCCGAGCGGGAGGCGTTCACCCGGCCGGTGCCCGAGGGCAGCGGGCGACTCGGCCCGCTGGACTTCCGACCGGTCGCCTCGCCGGCCGTGCAGTTCCTGCGTCACCTGGCCGGCGTCGTGCCCCGCCTCGACCATCTCGCCCAACTCGTCATGCGCCGCTACCGCCAGCCCGAGCACTTCGCGCGGATCCAGGGCGGCTGGATCGACACGTCCGCGTCCTGGAACCTGCACTTCGTGCAGGCGCTCAGCCCGGCCGTGAACGCCGCGGTGGGTGAGCTGTTCGTCGTCGGCAGCCAGGCCATGCTGGTGCAACTCCTGCTCAGCTCGCGCAACGGTATCGAGGCGCGGATCGCCCGCTTCGAGGCGTACGCGCCGATCTTCGAGCGGTTGATCGTCTCCCAGCTCACCGACTACGCCGAGTTGCAGGGGCTGCGCGAGCGGCTGCGCCGCCACGAGGCCGCCCGGTGGACGCAGGAGCACACCGACGCCGGCGGCGGCGCCGTCGCCACGCTGAGCGTGCTGAACCCGTCCACCGCCTGGTACGGGGCCGCCCGCGCCATCTCCAGCGGGTTCCTCGCCGCCGAGGCGGCCCTGACCAGCCCCGGCGCGGCCGGCGAGATCGTCGAACGCGACGGCGTCACCCGCATCCGCGACTCGCACGCGGTGCTCTGGACCCTGGCCGAGATCGAACAGGCGCTGGTTATCCAGCGCGGCGAGGCCGAGGGCGTCGACCCGCTGGTCAAGCAGATCAGCGACCTGCCCGACGTGCTGGCCCGCTTCGCCGGTAACCGGTCGGCGATCCGCGACGAGCTGTGGCGGGTGTTGCAGGACATGCGACGCCACAACACCGAGATGCTCGGCCGCGCCCGCACCGACGCGCACTTCGCCTTCCGGTCCAGCCGGATCAGCGAACACATCCCGTCGGCCACCATCGCCGGCGGACGCTACGCGTTGCAGGGCATCCACCTCGTCACCCACCAGCAGCTCGGCGAGTTCTTCGGCGGCAACCCCTACTACGCCAGCGGCGTCGACAGCCTGTTCAGCACCGAGCTGGGCCGGGAGGCGCTGAGCGCCTTCGCCGTCATGGTGGGGATCATCGCGCTGTCGCTGCTCTGCCCGCCGCTGGGCTTCGTGGTCGGGGTCGCCGTCGCCGCCGTCGACGTGGCGCACGCCCACCAACGCGAGCGCCTCTACTCCTCGATGCTGGACCCGGAGCTGGTGCTCACCCGCACCGAGATCGAGGTCGAGCTGTTCGCCGCGTACCTCGGGTTGGCGATGTCGCTGATCCCGGAGGCCGGCACCATCGGTGGCGCGGCCGTGCGCGGCGGCCGGGTCGCGCTGCGCTTCGGCGTCCGCGCGGGGCTGCGTGCCGCCCGGGGGTACGTGGTACGCCGGGTCACCCGACAGATCGTCGAGGCCGCGTCCCGCGACCTGCTCCAGGGGTTCCTCACCGAGATCCTGCTCAACGAGGTGCTGGAACGCGTCGTGCAGAAGCTGATGGAGCCGATCCTCGCGTACGTGGAGCGCGAGGCGATGCTCAGCGGCGCCGTCGGCGGCCCGGAGGGCGCCCGGTTCATCCTCATGGTGCTCGACTCGCAGCCCGGCGGTGCCGCCGCCGGCCCGCGCGTGCCGGTGGTGCGGCCGTGACCGGGCCCCGCCGGTTCCGCGCCGGCCGGTTCCTCGACGCCGCCGCCGTGCACGCCGCCGCCGACGCGAACCCCCGGCTGCGGCGCTTCATGCGGACCATCGCCGAGCACAGCGAGGCCGGTGAGGTGCGCTCCCGGCGGCTACTGGAACACCTCATCCGCCGCATCGTCGACGACGTCGGCGACCTGCACCTGGGCAACGCGCTCAACCGGCTGGAACGCATCGCCGTGCTGCGGGACAACATCGCCGCGATCCTCGACCACGTGCTGGAGGGAGGCACCCTGCCCGAGGGGGTGCGGGTGGCCACCCTCGGTGAGTACTTCGACCAGCTCAGCACCGAGATGCGCGAGCTGAGCCGACCCCGCGAGGGCATCGTCGGTGACGCGCCGCTGCGGCTTGCCGACGACGCGGGCGCGTACGCCGACTCGCTGCTGCGGGAGTTCGACGGCGGCGGCGCGGCCGGCCGGCACGTCGAGCCGGCCGCGATCGTCGGTGACGCGTTCCGGGCCATGCCGGCGGACCGGCAGGCGGCGCTGCGCCGGGCCGCCGAGCTGGAACCGGCCGCGCTGTGGCGCGCGGTCGCCGCCGAGAGCGAGGCCGGCAAACGGTCCGCCGTCGCCGACCTGCAGACCCGCCTCGGCGGCCGGCTCACCCCCGACGAGCTGGCCCGGCTGCGCACCGCCGTCGACGACCTCGGCCGGGCCCGCTCGCGTGGCCTGCAGATGAGCGACGCCCGGCTCGCCGACGCCCTCGCCCGCATCGGCGATCCGGACCTGCGGGCCGTGGTGGCCGGCGGTGACGTCTGGCTCACCCAGCAGCTCGCCGTGCACAACCCGGAAGCGCTGGCCACCCTCTGGCGGCGCTTCCGCGACGGGGGCGGACGCGCCGACGACGGTCCCGGCTTCCGCGCCTACCTGCGCCACGACATGGTCACCTACGGCCGGGGCGTCCTCGGCGAGTACAGCGCGGCGTTCTCGCTGAGCAGCATCGAGCTGTTCCTCAAGGGACCGGACGCCAACGTCAAGGTCGCCGGCACCGACCTCGTCGGCATCGGGCACGACGGCTGGGTGTGGCTCCTCGACGACAAGTCGCACCGGGCCGCCAGCGTCAGCGGCGTCAGCGCGCTCACCGACAACCTCGTGGCCAACCTGCGCCGCGACGCCGCCGACTTCCGCGACGCCATCGCCCGCCTCCAGCGCGACGACCCCGGGTTCACCCCCGACCCGCGCATCCTCGACGCGATCTCCCGGATGGAGGACGCCGCCGCCGAGATCGACCGGATCAACCGGCGCGGGTCCGCGTCCACCCGGCCCGCCCGGATCAGCGCGGCCCTGGCCGAGCGCCGGCTGCGGCTGCGCGTCACCAGCGCCGCGGGCGAGGTCCGCGAGATCACCCAGGCCCTGCGCGACCTCGGCCTGGCCGTCGAACCCACCGGTACGCCGGTGCCGCTGCCACCCACCGGAGGACGCTGAGCATGGCGATCACCAGCAGCTTCATGCGGTACGGCACGGTGCCGTCGGCGATCATCAGCGACGGGGTGCTGCCCATCCCACTGTGGGCGGTCACCGCCATCTCCCTGGCCCAGACGTACCACCTGCCGCCGATCGGCTCCACCGCCCACAAGGCCATCGTGGCCACCCACGACGACACCATCACGCTCACCGGGGTGCTCGTCGGCGCGGAACGCTACGCCTGGAAGTTCGCCCTGGAGACGATGGCCGAGGCGAGCAAACGCGGCACCGCCCTCGCCGCGTACTCCGGTGGGAAGTTCGGCGGGCTGATCCTGGTCACCTCCATGACCATCCGCACCGACATGCAGGTGCAGTCGCTGACCTTCAACGCCTCGGCCGCCCGTCGCGACGTCCTGGACACCACCATCACCCTCGTCCACGTGCCCCGTCCCAGCCTGCTCGGCAAGCTGCTCGACGTGGCCAGCATCGGAGTCGGCGCGCTCGCCGACGGGTTGGGCAACTGATGCCACCATTCCCGATCGACCGCTACCTGCTGCCGGAGACACCGATCGAGGTGCCCGACGGGTTCACCGAGGTGCGCCAGGGCCTGACCGCCGGCCTCCCGCACCGCGTCGAGCTGGGCGCGGGCGTGCACGCGGTGCTGATCCTGCCCACCGGCCTGGCCCGACAGTGGCTGTCCACCGACCCACTCGCCGTGGTCAGCAGCTCCGCCGACGACCTCGCGCCCCGACCCACGCCGACGGCCACGTCCCGGCCACCGGCGCTGGTCGGTCGGGTGCCGCTGCGTCTCGTCGTCCGCCAGGGCACCCGCATCCTCGGCTCCGTGCCGCTCGCCACCGGCCTGCGCCGGGTCTGCCCGGACGCGGGCACACCGACCGCCCCCGGCGTCACCCCGGTCGTCGTCGAGGTGCTGGTGCTGGCCTGGCTGCTGCACGCCGGGACGGTCCGCGGCTCCGGCGACTACGGCTCCTACCTGACCATGGCCTGGCGGCCCGCCGACCGGGCGGTGGACCAGTTCGGGCCACCACCGATCAACGAGTTCGTCTGGCGTCGCCGGCCGCCCGCGCAGCGCGTCGAGTCCGACCTCGGTCCCGCCCGGCTGCGCTACCGCTACCTGCTCGACAAGAAGATGCGGAGGGTGCTGCGGTGACGCTCACGCCGTTCCAGACCGGCCAGGTACGCCAGGGCGCCGTCGGCAACGACGCCGGCTGGACCATCACCTTCCACCGGGAGACCCCGACCGGCATCAGCCCGGACGCCGCGCTCACCCTGTCCAGCGCCGACTACTACGCGGCCATCGACGCCGCGCTGCCCGACGGGCTGGGCCCCGGCGCGTACACGGTCACCGTGCAGGGGCTCGTCGACGAACACTTCGCCGCGCTGCGCACCGCCGAGGGGCAACCGCCGCTGGTGGCGAAGCTGCACCTGTACTGGCGCGACGCCAACACCTCCGTCGGCGCGTTCTTCACCAACCTGGTCGGCGTCAACGCCGGCCCGACCCCGGCCGAGTTGACCCAGGCGCTGGTCGCCGTCCTGCGGGTCACGAAGGTGCGCCGGCTCACCGGCGAGCGGACGTACGACACCGAGCTGACCCTCGTCGAGCAGGCGTACGCCCGGCTCGGGCAGCGGGTCGCCGAACGGTTCGAGGCGGCCACGTTCACCGCCGCGATCCGCGCCATCGGCGAGCGGACCCGGGTGGACGTGACCGGATGGGGCGCCAACCCGGACGGCACGATGACCCGCGGCGCGACCGAGGCGGCCGGCGACGAGCGGGTCGCCTTCGGGGCGGGGCTGCTCTACCGCGCCGCCCTGGAACGTCTCGGCGGCGCCTTGCAGCAGTCCCTCAACGCGTACGGGCGGGGGATGCTGCTGATCCGCGACGGCACCGTGCACGTCGGCAAGCGTCCCATCCCGTACCCGGAGGGCGAGCCGAAGCCGCTGACCCTCGCCACCGGTCTGCTGGCCTGCACCGAGAACGGCACCCAGGACACCGACCCGTACGCGGCCACCGAGACCGGCGGCACCGCCGCGCCGCGCCGCCGGGCGTGGACGCTGACCCTCAAGGGCCGCCCCGACCTGAAGCCCGGCGACCTGGTGCGCTTCGATCCGCCCCCCACCGACGAGGCCACCACGCTGGGCAGCGTCGGCGCGGCGCTGCTCGGCTCGTTCGCCGCGCCGTTCGCCCCGTCGACCGGGGAACTGGGCGCGGGGTCGAAGCTGCTCTACCTCAGCGCCGCCCGGCACACGCTGTCGCGTACCGCCGGTTTCGTCACGGTGGTGCAGGGCGTGGAGGTCGCGTCGAGCGCCCAGGCGTGGGACACCTGGAGCGACGCGTCCGGTGTGGGGACCGCCGAGCCGGCCGGCCCGGCGTCGTCGCCCGGGGTGGCCGCCGCCGAGGCGGTGCGCCGGGCCGCCCGCGCGGCCCGGGGTGAGACGCGCGGCCTGGAGATCGGCGAGGTACGCGCGGTCGCCACCAACGCCAGCGGCGCGGTCGAGCCGCCCGCCCAGACCGAGACGGTGTGGGAGGGCCTCGTTCGCCCGGACGGCCGCCCCAACGGCTCCCGCCGCCTGCCGGTACGCCGGCAGCAACCCGCTCCGCTGCCCGGGGTGACCTACCTGACCCCATTCGCCTGGGGCGGGTGCGGGCTGATCCTGCCCCGCTACCCGGGCACCCGGGTGGCGCTGGC
Source organism: Micromonospora sp. NPDC049801 (assembly GCF_040656575.1). Classification (NCBI taxonomy): domain Bacteria; kingdom Bacillati; phylum Actinomycetota; class Actinomycetes; order Micromonosporales; family Micromonosporaceae; genus Micromonospora; species Micromonospora sp. NPDC049801. The sequence goes on from NZ_JBFAMS010000001.1 coordinate 260,418, forward strand.
CTACCGCAACGGCGCACCGGACGACCCGGTCGAGGTGGGCGCGCTCTGGCCCACCGGGCACGCCCCGGTCTCCGAGCCGGGGGACTGGTGGCTGTCCCTGCCGGTCGGGGTGGCCGACAGCAGCCGCTCATCCATCGCCGACACGGCAACCCCCGCCGACCACGACGGCAAGGTGGCGCACGACCTCACCGACGGCGACGGCAACCGGGTCATCGAGCTGGGCGAGCTGACCGTGCGGGTGGGTCGGGCCCAGCTCAAGGGTCGCGGCCAGCGCCCGGCGCGCGCCGACGAGGCCGACAGCATCACCATCGAGCACGCCGCCGGCGGGTCCTCGATCGTGATGAAGCAGGACGGCTCGATCACCATCACCGCCACCCAGATCGACCTGGACGCCGGCAACGGCGCGGTGAACATCAGCGGCGGCACGGTCAGCATCGCCGCCGACGACGTCGACGTCCAGGTCAGCAACGCGATGAACGTCCACTGAGGAGAGCGACATGGTATTCGTGCTCACCACGTCGAGCGACGTGCACTGCCCCAACCAGGGGAAGGTCTCTCCGACCGGGCAGGGCAAGCTGACCGTCGACCACAAGCCGGTGGTCCGCCTCGACGGCGTCAACGGCAAGTCGGTGGCCGGCTGCACCATCACCACCAGCAACTCCACCAAGCAGTGCAGCACGGTGACGTCCGCGACCGGGGCGGCCGGCAAGCTCACGGTCGGCGGGGCCGGGGTGGCGCTGGACTCGCTCAGCGGCGCCACCGACGGCTCCAGCCCCGGACTGTCCGCCAGCGCCGGGCAGAGCAAGCTGAAGGCGGCCTGAGGTGGACCGCACCGAGCGCGAACGGCAGGCCGCCCAGCGCCGCTACCTCGGCTGGGGCCTCGCCTTCGAACCCACCATGCCCGGCGTCGACCTGGCCCGGGACATCGTCTTCGACGACGGACCGAACGGCCGGACGTTGGCGCTGGTCGAGGGCACCGGCAACGTGGCGCAGAGCCTCGCGGTGGCGCTGACCACGCTGCGCGGCTCGAACGTCTTCGACGCGACGTTCGGCTTCGACGGGCTCAACGCCCTCGCCGAGCAGATCGAGCCGAACCTCATCCGCGAGCAGGTCCGCATCGGCATCATCACCCTGCTCGACCGCGATCCGCGGGTCCGCAAGATCGTCGACGTGAACCTCGACGACGGCCGGCTCGGCGCGGGCCGTGCCGACGACGCGTCGGCCGCCGCGCTGCGCGCCTCGCGCACCCTCCAGGTCCAGGTCCAGTTCGAAACCATCACCGACGACCGGCTCTCGGTGCGCCTCGGGGAGCTGCCAAGTGTCTGACCCGACCCTCCCGGCCGAGCTGGCCGACGTCCTCGCCGTCGACGCCGCCGCGCTGCGGGCCACCGGCTCGACGGGCTTCGGCATCGTCGAGACCGGCTTCGTGCCCAAGTCCTTCGCCCGGCTGCTCGCCGAGAAGCTGGCCACCGCCCGGCTGCTCTTCGGCGAGGACGTCGACCTGACCAGCGGCGCGGTGCTGCGCAAGGTCCTCGAACTCGCCGCCCTGGAGGACGCCCGGATGTGGGCCGCGCTCGGCGCGGTCTACGACAACTCCTTCGTGGTGTCCGCGACCGCCGACGCGCTGACCCGCCTCGGCGAGGAACTCGGCATACCCCGGCCGTACCTGCCGGCCCGGGGGACGGTGAAGCTCAAGCTCAAGGCCGCGCTGCCGACCGGCCACCCACAGCTCACGCTGCCCCGGGGCGCCCGACTGTCCACAGCCGGCGGGCACCACGTGGCCCTGGACGAGACAGTGGTGCTCTCCGCCGCCGTCGGTGAGCGCGAACCGGCCGTCGCCGCCTTCTATCCCGGCCCCGCGCACAACCTCGACCCCACCCAGCCGCAGCAGAAGATCGACCGCTGGAACCGCGCCGACACCCTGCTGGCCGACCTGGACGACGCCGAGCAGGCCGCCGGCAAGGAGCTGGTCGAGATCACCCACACCGTCGCGCTCACCGGCGGCGAACAGCAGGTCTCCGACGCCCGCTACCGGCAACTGCTGCTGGCCGCGCCCCGCTCCATCTGGACGGCCGAGGCGATCGGCCTCGCGGTGGCCACCGTGCCCGGCGTACGCCAGGTGCAGGTCTTCGACGGCCGGGGCGGACTGGACCTCAACCAGTCCATCTTCGGCAACTTCAACTTCATCGAGCGGGTCTTCAGCACCGAACGCGACCTGGGCAACCCGTACTACGTCACGGTGCTCGTCGCGCCGACCGCCGCCGCCATCTGGGACGGGCCGGACGGCCTGCACGCCGCCGTCGAGTCGGTCATCGAGGACCTGCGCCCGGTGGGCATCTTCGCCTCGGTGGACCGGGCCGACGAGGTCGGCATCGGCGTCGAGGCGGACCTGGTGATCCGGGGCCTGCCGCTGCCCACCGGCTCGAAGGAGACGATCAACGCCTCCACGGCCGCCACCGAGCTGCGCGCCCGGCTGCACGCCCGGCTGCGCCGGTACGTCGACGAACTGCCCTTCGGCGAGCCGGTCCGGGCCGCCGAGGTGATCTGGACGCTGATGAACGAGCCGGGCGTCGCCGACGTGCGCAACCTGCGGCTGGTCCGCTTCCCGGCCGACTCGGCGGTGGTGGTGACCGGCAGCGCGCCCACCGGCGACGGGGTGCAGCGGCTGCCGGTCGGCGACAACGCGGTGCTCGCCGCCAACCAGGTGCCCGTCTACGTCGACCGGGACGACCCCCGGCCGTTCCGGATCGTCTGAGCGGGGGCGCGATGACCGACATCCGGGTACCCGTGGACGGCGTCGACCCGTCCGTCGAACGCAACCTGATCGACCAGTTGGAAGGCCCCTACCCGGGAACCGTCCGGCGGGTCGTGGTGCCGCTCGCCACCACCGGTGCCGCCGCCGTGGACTGGACCAGTCGGCATCCGCTGCTCACCGTCGTGCTGCGCCGCGACCTGGCCGAGGAGACCGTCCGGGTGACGGTCACCGTCGACCCGGGCGGCGCGGGGCAGCGGGTACTGCCGCCGGTGGTGTTCGCGCCCTGGTCCGCGGAGGGCGCGTCGGTGCCGGCGTACGTGCCGGACACCGCCGACGAGCCGCTGGTCGCGCCGTTCGCGGTCGCCGTGTCGGCCGAGCGGGCCGTCGAGGGCACGGCCGCCACGGCGGTCACCGGCACCGCGCTCCCCGCCCTCGTCGAGCTGGCCGTGGTCGAGGGCAACCTGGGTCGCCTGCTCTACCTGGTGTCGTACGAGAAGCACCGGCTGCGTCGGGCGGCCCGGGAGGTGCACGCGTACCGGACCCTGGCGCACGCCCGGCGCGACGCGCTGGACCGGATCGGCGCGGACGTCGGGGTGGCCCGCTTCGTCGACGAGCTGGTGCACGAGCCGACAAACGGCGAGGTGTACGCCCGACGCCTGCCCCCACCGGCCCGCGAGCCGGACGACGCGTACGCCCACCGGCTCGGGCTGTACCGGCGGTTCCTGCTGCCCACCCCGGGCGCGGTACGCCGGCTGCTCAACGGCCCCGGCGCGGACACCGACCCGAACACGGGCCTCTTCGCCGACCTGCCCGGCGGGGCGCGCTTCACGCTGCGCGAGGACGACGACCAGTTCGCGGTGGCGGTCCGGCTGGTCGCCGTCGGTGACCCGCAGCACCGCAGCAACTTCCTCGCCCAACTGCGCCGCGACCGCCTGGTGTTGCCCGCCAACACCCCGCCGAACAACACCGTCCACGCCGGTCGGGCGTTGCCGGCCAGCCGCCTCGCCGAGGTCACGGCGCTGCGGGCGAGCCTGCGTCAGTCGTACACCTTCGACAGCTCGCACGGCATCGCGCCGCCGCTGGCGACCGCCCTGGACCGTGCGGGGCGGGTGTGCCGGGCGCTCGGCTCGACGATCGTGTGGCAGGTCAGCCGCGCCCAGGACGACGCCGGTGGGAGCCGCTACGAGTTGGGTCTCGGCGTCGACGTGAGCTGGCCGACCCCGGCGCAGGCCACCGACCTGCGTAACCGGGTGCTGGACACCGGCCGGACGGTGACCGCCGACCGGACCGCCGAGGCGCTCATCGTCGCCGCCCGCGCCGCCGGCGTGCCCACCGTCTCGGCCGACGGCGAGCTGGCCTGGCTGTGGCGGGTCTGCGGGTTGCCGACGACGCACCGGGTCAGCACCACCGTGATGTACCTGTCGCACCTGCCCACCCGGGGGCTCGCGGTGACCGCGCCGCTGACCGCCCCGGTGGGCGTCGACGCGCCGGTCGAGGCGCAGTTCCACGCGCCGGGCGACCCGGGTGGCAACGCCCTGCTGCTGGCCGGTCTGGCCGCGGCACGCACGGCCTGGGTGGCTGCCGGGGAGACGGCGTGGTCGCCGTTGACCGACGCCGCGGCCCGCACCCGGTGGGCGGCCGTGCCGACCCGACCGGCCGGGCAGCCGGTCGACGCGGTCCTCGCCGCCGCCGGCCTACCCGCGGTACGCGACCCGGTGCCCGTGGTGGCCGCGCTGAACCGCCTCCCCGACGAGCTGGTGGAGACCATCGAACTGCCGGCCGCGCTGGCGTCCGCGCTGATCGCCGGCCAACCGGCCGCCGCCGACCGGCTGGCCCGGCTGGTGGGGCTGCTGCGCGACCAGCACCTCGCCGCCGTGCTTCCGCTCGTCGAGACGGGCAACCGGGTGCTGCTGGTGTGCGGCGTCATCGGCCTGCCGCAGGCCGGGGTGAACCTGAGCGAGCGCCGGGCCACCGGGTTCCGCTGGTACACGGTGGGACTCGGCGGCGGCACGGCGGAGATCAAGGCGGTCGGCGCGCGGACCGCGCTGCGCCCCACCCACGCCGGCCTGGTCGCCGTGGTGGCGCTCTCCTACGTGCGGACCGGCCGGACCGATCCGTACGAGTTCCGGGTCGAGCTGCCCGACGGGGTGACGTTGACCCTGGAGCAGTACGAGCGGCTGATGAACACCCTGACGAGGATCTGCCCGCTCGGGGTGGAGATCAACACCTTCGGCATTCGCCGTGACCACGTCGACCTCGACGACGACGGGACGGCCGAGCCGCTGCGCCCGGCCGTCGCCCGGACCTTCCGCACCTTCCAGCAGCGCCGGCACCGCGGCGTGTACGACCAGCTCTGAGAGGGACACCACGATGGCGAACGAGATCAACTACGACGGGGTGACCGTCACCGAGCTGTACGAGGCGTTCACCAGGAACGGCATCCCGGCCTCGGACGCCAGCGTGCTGGTCTCCTCCTGGATCTACGAGAACGTCGGCACCGCGAAGCGGGTGTTCAGCTACGCCGAGTCGTTCCCGGCGGTGGAGCCGGGCTGCGCCCCACCACCGTTCGCCCGCACGTTCGCGCACACCGACTGGGTGGACGGCGAGGACGTCGTGCAGGCCGGTCAGACACCGGGGGAGCAGGGCTTCAACGAGCGCTTCCACCGCATCGAGCACGACCTGGACCACCTCGGCACCGACCTGGCCAAGGCGTTCACCTGCATGGCGGCGATGCGGGTCAGCCTGCGCCGGCTGCTCGACGAGATCCGCGCCGAGATCAACCGGCTGCACTCGACGGTGCACGAGAACAAGATCGTGCCCGGCCCGTACACCTTCGAGCAGATCCCCAACTACATCGGCGCGTTGGACTTCGGCAAGTACATGGGCACCACGATGTTCATGGACAAGAAGGTCAGCATCTGGCAGACCAAAGCCGGCACGATCGTGCTGCCCGCCGTGGAGACCCTCGGCGTGGACGTGGTGGTCGGTCCGAAGGTGCGCGGCGCCGCCCAGGTCGCCCGCTACGCCGTCGAGCACGGTGACGTGCGGCAGCGCTTCCCGCGCGAGGTGAAGGTGGTCGAGTTCATCCGCTTCTTCGGCGAGGACGAGGTGGCCGACGGCCGGACCATCCGCGACGTGCTCAAGGTGCTGCCGGCCGACAGCAGCTACCCGAGCCTGGACGCGATGATCGCCGAGGTCAGCGAGCGCGAGGCCGTCATGGTCCGGACCACCGTCGGGGCCCAGTCGGCGGTCTCCGCGGCCCTCGGCGTCGACGCGGGGCTGGAGAACGTCGCGGACGCCGACATCGCGATGCTCGCCGGGGTGCCGACCAAGGCCCGCGCCGCGCTGGCCCGCGCCGGAATCAGCACGCTCGGCAAGCTCGCCGAGGCGCCGGCCGAGCGGGTGCTCGGCATCATGAAGGAGGCCGGGGTACGCGCCGAGGCCGGCGACGCCGCCGAGTGGACCGGGTACGCCCAGACGCTGAGCAAGCTGCGCTGAACGGCCGGCGACGACTCCGGCGAACGGTTGATCCGCGCCGTTCGCCGGGTCGGTGTGACGACACTGCGCTGGCGTACCGACCCTCCACACCCGACCGTGAGAATCCCACGGGGCGATCGGGCACGAAGGGCGCGCGGATGGCAGTTCACGAGGCGAGGTACGACCTGCGCTCCGGGGCGCCGGAGACCGGGGCGGTGCGACCGAGTCGGTACGCGTTGCGGCTGCTCGGCGGCTTCGCGCTGGAACGCGACGGCCGGTCCGTGGTGGTGCCGCAGGGGGCCCGGCGGCTGCTCGCCTACCTCGGCGTACGCCAGCGGTGTGCCCGCTCGGAGGCTGCTGGGACGCTCTGGCCCGCCTCCCACGAGGATCGGGCGCGGGCCAACCTGCGCACGATGCTGTGGCGGCTGCACCGGGTGACGCCCGAGCCCTTGGTCGAGGAGGACGACGGGCTGGCCCTGGCCGCTGACGTCACGAGTGACGTGGCCGCCCTGAGCACGGCGGCGGCCGTCCTGCTGGCCGGCGGCGCACCCGTGGACACCGTGCCGGCGTTGGCGACCGGCGAGCTGTTGCCCGGCTGGTACGACGACTGGGTTCTGACGGAGCGGGAACGGCTGCGCCAGACCCGGCTGTACGCGCTGGAAGCTCTCGCCGAACGCCTCACCGCCCAGGGACGCTTCAGTGAGGCGGTGCAGGTGGCGTTGACCGCCGTGCACCTGGAGCCGCTGCGGGAGAGCGCCACCCGCGCGCTGATCGCGGTGCACCTGGCCGAAAGCAACATCAACGAGGCGGTGCGACGGTTCGAGCTGTTCCGCGCCGACCTGGGCCGGGAGTTGGGCGTCGCTCCGACACCCTGGCTGGAGCGTCTGGTGCAGGCTGGCCGCTCCGGCGCCGCGGTCCCGTATCCCTGAGCAACCGCACCACCCATACCGACAACGCGCCCCCGCGTGTCCCGCCTGGCCGCTACCTGTCTCGCCTGGCCGCTACCTGTCTGGCTCCTGCCCGGCCGTCGGTCTGCCCCCGCCAACAGTCCGCCCAGTCCGCCCGGCCGCCCGCGGGCGGCGGCCACGGGTCTCCTGCGCGCCCTCTGCTCTGCTTCAACCCGCGCAACACTGAGACGCCGTCAGTGTTGCCTCCGTTGAAGCAGAGCAAGGGACGCGCGAGGGGGTGGGGTAGGGGCGTCGGTTGGCGGGCGGGCGGGCCGCTGGTCAGCCGGGTCAGTGGGTCGCGGGCGGGATGCTCTGCTCGTACTGGAAGACGTTGTGCGGGTCGTACTTCGCCTTGACTTTGCGCAGTCGCGGGAAGTTGCGCCCCCAGTAGGCCTCCTCCCACTCCGCCATGCCGATGTTCGGCACATTGACGTACGCGCCGTCCACGTAGGGTCGCAGCGCCTGGCTGAACTCGGCGATCCAGGTCTGCGCGATCGGGGTGATGGCGTCGCCGCTGTCCGGCTCGCCGCGGGTGCCCCAACCAGCGCCGGGCTCGGAGTAGAAGAGCGCGTCACGGTGCGGAAACGCCGAGCCGCCGAAGGGCTCCTGCCGTTGGGCGCCCCGGCCGAACGCCTGGGTGAAGAAGTTGCTGTCCGGCGACGGAGCCTTCTCCATGAACTCGCGGACGATGCTGATCGCCCTTGTCGGGAAGGGTTCCCTGGTGAACTGGGAGAAGAACTTCCACTTCGCCGGCTCTTCGTCGTTCGGGACCTGGAATCCGGCGTACGTCTCGCTCCAACCGCCGATCTGCACGCTGACCTCGGGGTTGCCGATGGAGAGCAGCGGTTCCAGCAGCCTTCTCACCTCCGCCTCCGATCCCTCGGCGAGCACCCCGAACACCAGGATCTCGGTCGGGTGGATCTCGACCTGGCTGCCGAGGCGGGGGTCGGCGAACGGCGCGACGCGCTGCCAGGTGTCGAAGACGTCGTGCAGGTCGTCGAGGCCCGACCAGGTCGCCTGCAGGTACGCCACGCTCTCCAGCGGGGCTACCTGGTAGGTCAGGGAGGTGACGATCCCGAAGTTGCCGTTTCCGGCGCCGCGCAGCGCCCAGAGCAGGTCCGCGTGGTTCCACGGGTCCACCTCGAGCACCCTGGCGCCGTTGGCGCCCGCCGCGACGACGATCTCCGCCCCGATCAGGTTGTCGCAGGCCATGCCGAGGTAGCGGGTGAGGAACCCGAAGCCGCCACCGAGGGTCGCGCCGGACAGGCCGACGGTCCCCTCCGTTCCGGTCGTCGCCGCGAAGTCGTACTCCCCGAGCGCGGTGATCGCTTCCGACTGGTTGAGCCCCGCGCCGAGCTTCGCCGTGCGCGTGGCGGTGTCGATGTGGACGTCCTTCAGCTCGCTGACGTCGATGACGAGGCCGTTGTCGACGTTCGACCAACCTTCCAGGCTGTGCCGGCCGCTGCGTACCCGCAGCGCCACGTCGTGCTGCCGAGCCCAGGTGAGGGCGTTGACGACGTCCTGGGTCTCCTGAGCGAAGACGATGACCAGCGGGTAGCGCACGAACAGCTCGTCCCAGCCGATGCTCGCCTCCGCGTAGTCGGGGCTCTGGGGGCGGACGATCCGGCCGGTCAACGTCGCGGGCGGGTAGGTGTCGCCGACGGGTGGGCCGTCCGCCGCCACCGCCGAACTGCCAGCCATCACGCCGGGCAGGGCGATCGCTCCGGCGCCGACGGCCGTCGCCCTGAGCAGATCGCGACGAGAAAGGTCGCGCATGGTCCGAATCCTCTCGACGGGGGTCGCGTCAGAGATTCGACCGAGAGGACCTTTGCCTCTCAACTGACGCAAAACCACCGTAATTCCGCAGGCTGCGGCGCAGATCCGAGAACTTGTCACAGAACCCGGTCGGGTGACGCGACGGCAGGTCAGTTGGCGTGCGCGGGCTGGTCCAGGATGGCGCTGAACCGCTCCTCGGCAAGATCGAGCTGACCGAAGATGTGCCGCTTGACCCCCGCCGACAACGGCGTGTCCGGCCGGCCGATCAGATCCCGGAAGAGCGGCACCAGCGGCCGGTACTTGCGGGCCGACGAGACGACCTTCGGCCCGACCGTATGGATCACGCCGACGCCGTTGTCGGTGAAGTCCGACACCTTGATCACCCGGGCCCAGGGCTCGCGGTCCAGGCTGACCGCCAGGTGCTCCCGGTACTGCGTGTTGCGGTCCCGCTCGGGGTCGTACACCGGGTTGGTGACGGCGGCGACGAGCGTCGCGACACGCGTCCCGAACCGCGCGGCGAGCGCGGCCAGCGCGGCCCCGGTCGGGTCGGTGCCGGCGGCGCCGCCCCCGGCCAGCTCGACCGGGTGGTCCTCGACCGCGTCGTGCAGCAGGCCGGCGACGATCACGTCCACGTCGCGCACCTGGTAGTGGTGCATCAGTCGGATCGCCACCCGCAGCAGGTGGTTCAGGTACGGCTCGCGGACGCGCCGGTCGTCACGGTGCAACTCGGCGGCCAGGTCGAGCGCGGCCGTCAACCGCTCGCGGGCGGCGTCGTCGAACTGTTGGATCTCCAGCCGGAAGCGCTCCAGCAGGCCCGGTTCGCCGTGGATCTCGGTGATCGCGTGCATCGGCATGCTGCCCAGGTGCGGCGGGAAGTCCATGCGTCACTTATAGCCGATCTTCACCACATCGATGAGCCCTTACGTCGTCGACCCGACCACGAACTCCGGCGGGTCGAGCCGTCAGATCGGCAACCGGTCGGCCCCGGCCAGGGGATTCACCACGAGAGGGACCAGCGGCGTCGGTAGCACGGGATCACGACGCAGGGTGGGCGTCCAGCCCGCGTCGGCGGCCAGGTCGGGATCGTGGACCGCGTTGTACGCGGCCAGCAGGTCGACCGGCCGGGCCCGGCCGGTGCCCTGGCGCACCCAGGAGCCCCGCTCGGTCAGCCCGGTGCCACCCCAGTCGTAGAGCAGGTCGGCCGGGTCGACCGCCGGATCCAGGGTGAAGAAGTTGTTCTCCGCGTACATCGCCGACTGGACCCCGACGCCGAGGGCGTACTGGAAGCCGTCCCCGCCGAGCCGGTAGTGGTTGTTGTAGACGTCGACCTGACCGAAGCGCACCCGGGGCAGTCGTTGCAGGACGCCGTCGAAGAGGTTGTGGTGCAGGGTGACCTTGAGCCGGCCCACGTCCGGCCCGACCGTGTTGGACGAGCCGATCAGCATCAGCTTGTCCCGCCCGGTGAACCGGTTCCAGGTGGCGGTGACTCCGCTGGCGGTGTGGGTGACGTCCAACGACCCGTCGTGCACCTGGTAGGGCCGCCCGAAGTAGCTGGGCTGGGCGCTGTCCGGGTTGTCGCCGTCGGTGAACGTGTCGTGGTCGACCCAGACGTGCTCGCTGCGACGTACCGAGATCTGGTCGTACTGGCTGTTCCAGTTGCCGGTCTCGCCGTCGGTCGGCGACCAGGCGGGGAAGCAGTCCCGGGCGTCCACGAAGGTCAGGTTTCGCACGATGACGTTCGACGCCCGGTCGATCATGAGGGTGAGGCCGGTCAGCCGGGCCCCGCGCAGCCCGACGATCGTCGTGTTGGGGCCCACGTTGATCTGGGTCTGGCGGGTCTGGTTCGCCACCGACCGCACCCGGGCCTCCTCCAGCGGCCCAGCGGGGGCCACCCGACCCCACACCGCCGGGTCGTACGCGGCCAGGTAGGCGTCCAGCCGGTACGTCGGGTCGGCCAGGTCGGCGCAGCTCAGCGCCGTACCGTCGGGTGCTTCGAAGCCGTCGACGGCACCGTCCACGTAGATGAGCTTCGGCGTGGCATCGGTGGCGTTGGTGGCGTTGTCACCGCCGAGCGCGTCGACCAGCTCGGCCCGGCTGTGCACCACCCGGGTCCGTTCGGCGGTGGCCGCCGAGCCGCCGGTGGTGCCGTCGCCCTCGGCCGCCCAGCCGTCGCGCTCGGGCAAGGCCTGCCGACCGAGGTGGCGGGCCGACCAGGACAGCCGGTCGGTGGGCGGAACGTCGGGGTGGGCGGCGGCCGGTGCGGCGACGAGCAGCAGGGCGACCACCAGTACGCCGATGAGGGGTTTGCGCATCGCTTCGCTCCGTTCTGCTGAGGTGTCCGATGGCGTCGTGTCGGGTCCGGAGGTGCTATTCCGCGAGTTCGGTGCGATACGGGGCAGTCGCCCAGGGCACGCCCCACTCGCTCGGCAGCGCCCCGCGTTCGGCCGAGGCGCGCAGCACGTCGGCCACGCCGCGCAGGTGACGGACGCGCTGGTCTCCGTCGCCCACCCCGTCGACCAGCTCCCCGTCGAGCAGTCGGGGCTCGGGGGCGGCCCGCAGCGCGTCCAGCAGGGCGGTGAACGGCGCGGTACGGGCCAGCGGCGCGATCAGCGGCACCCCGACCGGGTCGATCCGGTGGGCGAGCAGGTTCTCCAGCAGGCCCCGTCGACCGGGGACGCGGCGGGTCACCGCGTCGCCGGGCAGGCGCAGCCGGTCGGTCGGGTACTCCAGCGACGCCGGCCCGCTCGTGCCGGTCACCACCAGCTCGCCGGCCACGAACTCGGCGGAGGCCAGCGTGACCGCCGCCAGCACGGGTGGGCCGGCGCGGAGACGGACGCGCAGCACCGCCGTGTCCTCCACCTCGATCGGCCGGACCCGGTAGCGCTCCACCTCGATCGCCGCCGGCCACGGTGGCGCCCCTCCCAGCGCCTCGGCGACCGCGAGGCACTGCATTACCGCGTGCGCGAGTGGGTTGACGAGCGCGCCGTCCAGCACCGGCCGGCCGTCCACGCTTCGTCGACCGGCCCACGGGGAGCGGGCGTAGTAGGCGTCCGGCCGTTGCCAGGCGGCGACGGCGGAGATGCCGGTGACCGTGCCCAACCGGCCTGCGGCCACCGCGTCGGTCAGCGCGGTCAGCGCCGCCGAACCGAGCGCCTGAAAGCCGACCTGCGCCACCCGGCCGGCCGCCGCGAGCGCGTCGGTCAGCTCGTGGTGCTCGGCCAGCGACAGCACCGGCGGCTTCTCCAGCAGCAGGTCCGCGCCGGCCGCGACGGCGTCGCGGGCGATCGGCAGGTGGGTGTGCGGCGGAGTGCAGATCACCACCACCTCCGGGCGGGTGGCGGCGAGCATCGTCGGGTGGTCGGTGAACACGCCGACGCCGGGCGGCACGGGCGCCTCCCGCTCGTCGCGCACCGGTGCGACGTCGACCAGGGCGACGAGTCGCAGGCGGCCGTCGGCGTGCAGCGGGGCGATCACCCGCCGGTGCCAGTGACCGTGCCCGTTCGCCCCGATCACCGCCACCGTCGTCGGCGGCACCGACCCGTTCACGCGACACCGACCGATAGCGCCACCGCCGGTAGCGCCGCCCTCCCGGCCGGGGCCGCCCGGCTCACCGGACGCCGGCCAGGGTCGCCTCGACGCCGTGTCGTCCGAGCGCGGTGAGCCAGGCGGTCACCTGGGCGCGTACCTCGTCGTCCTCGGCGACCTCGGCCGGGATCACCTCGCGCAGCGCGAAGACGGCGTCCACCGCGCCGGCCGGGCTCTGCGCGCCGGCGTCCAGGGCGGCCCGGATCGGCCCCGCGAGCGGGTCCTGCAACGGCAACGGGCGGCCGTCGTCGGCGTACCCCAGCGCGAAGCGCAACCAGGACGCCACGACCAGCGCGCCCCAGCGCGCGGACCGTCCGGACGCGCGCAGGTCGACGATGGTCTGCAGGATGCGTTGCGGCAGCTTCTGCGACCCGTCGGTGGCGACCTGGAGGGTGCGGTGCCGGATCGCCGGGTTGCCGAACCGGGCCAGGACCTGTTCGCCGTAGTCGACGACCCGCACCCCGTCCGGCGGTGTGAAGCTGGCCGCGACGTCCTCGGCGATCAGCCGGCGCAGCACGTCGGCCAGGTGCGGGATCTCCAGGGCGTCCGCGATGGTCTCCCGCCCGGCCAGCGCGCCGAGGTACGCCACGGCCGAGTGCACACCGTTGAGGGCGCGCAGCTTCAACCGCTCCCACGGCCCGGCGTCGTCGGTCAGCACCGCCCCGGCGTGTTCCCAGCCCGGCCGCCCGCCGGGGAAGTCGTCCTCGATGACCCACTGCGCGTACGGCTCGGCGGCCACCGCGGCCAGGTCGGTGACGCCGAGCGCCCGACGGGCCGTGTCGATGGTCTCCGGGGTGCTGGCCGGCACGATGCGGTCCACCATGGTCCCCGGGCACGTCACGTTGGCGGCCACCCAGTCGACGAACCCGGCCGGCGTCCCGACGGCCCGCGCGATCGCCTGGTCGACCAGGCCGCGCAGCCGTCGGCCGTTGGCCGGCAGGTTGTCGCAGCTCACCAGGGCGACCGGCCCGGCGTCCGCGGCGGCGCGGGCCGCCAGCCCGCGCAGCAGCAGACCCGGCACGGTGGCCGGGGGCCGATGACCGGCGAGGTCCGCGGCGAGCGCGGAGTCCGGCGACAACCGGCCGGTCACCGGGTCGAGCTGGTACGCCTTCTCGGTGACGGTGAGCGTCACGACGCGGACCGCCGGGTCGGCGAGCAACGCCACCACGGCGTCCGGATCGCTCGGCGCGTGCCGTACGCCGCTCAGCGCGCCCACCACCCGGGTGGTGGCGTCGGCGGCGGACAGGGCGCTCACGCTGAACAGGTTGTCCTGGGCGGCGAGCGCGTCGACCACGGCGGCGCTGCGCGGGGCGACGGCCACGATGCCCCAGTCGCCGCCGGCCGCGCCGACCGCCGCCTCGGTGTAGACCGCCTGGTGCGCGCGGTGAAAGGCCCCCAACCCCAGGTGTACGACGCCCGTCGGCACGGTGCCCGGCCGCACCAGGGGGCGGGAGTCGACGGGCAGGTGGCGCAGCACACCCAGGCCGAGGCGGGACGCGCCGACGGTCACCGCCATGCCGGACCGTCCGGGAACCGGTACTCCGCGATCGACGACTGTCTCATGGTGGCGCTGTAACCGGGGCGCTCCGGGAGCAGGTACCGGCCGCCGCGGGTGCGTACCGGGTCGACGAAGTGTTCGTGCAGGTGGTCGACGTACTCGATCATCCGACCGTCGAGGCTCGTGCCTACCCGCAGATAGTCGAAGATCGCCAGGTGCTGGACGTACTCGCAGAGGCCGACGCCGCCCGCGTGCGGGCAGACCGGCACCCCGAACTTGGCCGCCAACAGCAGCTCGGCCAGCACCTCGTCGACGCCGCCGACCCGGCACGCGTCGACCTGCATCACGCCGATCGCGTCGGCCTGGAGCAACTGCTTGAAGATGACGCGGTTGGCGGCGACCTCACCGGTGGCCACCCGGCACCGGCCGTCGGTCAGCTCGGCGACGGCGCGGTTGATCCGGGCGTGCCCGAGGATGTCGTCGGCGTGCGTCGGCTCCTCGATCCAGTACGGGTCCACCTCCGCGAGGGCGGTCATCGCGGTGATCGCCTCGTCGACGTCCCAGACCTGGTTGGCGTCCATCATCAACAGCGCGTCCGGGCCGATCTCGGCGCGGATGATCCGGGCCCGGCGCAGGTCGTCGGCGAGCGGGCCGCCAACCTTCATCTTCATGGCCCGCCAGCCGTCGTCGTACGCCTGCCGGGTCAGCGCCCGCACCTTGTCGTCGGGGTAGCCGAGCCAGCCGACCGAGGTGGTGTACGAAGGAAAACCGTCCCGTTCCAGCGTCGCCAACCGGTCGGCCAGGCCGTCGCGTCCCTTGTCGAGGATGGCCGCCGCCTCGTCGGGCGTCAGCGCGTCGCTGATGTGGTGGAAGTCGACGCTGGCGACGAGGTCGTCGGTGGGCAGCTCGGCCAGGAACCGCCACATCGGCTTGCCGGCGATCCTGGCCCGCAGGTCCCACACGGCGTTGACGAGCGCCCCGGTCGCCATGTGGATGACGCCCTTCTCGGGGCCCAGCCAGCGCAACTGCGCGTCCGCGCTGAGCGAGCGCCAGAACGCCACCGGCTCGGCGGCGATCTCTTCGACCGTACGACCCTCGACGTGGTGGGCCAGCGCCCGCACCGCCGCGCAGGTGATCTCGTTGCCCCGGCCGTTGGTGAAGGTGAATCCCGCGCCCACCGGCCCGGAGTCGGTGCCCAGCTCGACGTACGTCGCCGAGTAGTCGCCCCGGTTGATGGCGTCGGACCCGTCGCCCCGGGCGGCGGTGGGGAAGCGGACGTCGTGCACCTCGACGGAGGTGATGGTGGTGGTCACTGGCTCGACCCTTCGAAGTGGAAGACCCGTTTGGGTAGCCGGTACGCCAGGTCGACGATCGTCTCGGCGGCCTCGTCCATCGCGAGCCGGTGCTCGGCGACCAGCCGGGCCAGGAAGCCGGCGTCGACCCGGCGGGCCACGTCGTGGCGTACCGGGATGGAGCAGAACGCCCGGGTGTCGTCGACGAACCCGGTCGTGTTGTAGAAGCCGGCGCTCTCGGTGACCGTCTCCCGGAACCGCCGCAGCGCCTCGGGGGAGTCCAGGAACCACCAGGGCGCTCCGAGCAGCAGCGCGGCGTACCCGCCGGCCAGGGGCGCCAGCTCGCGGGTGAAGGTGTCCTCGTCGAGGGTGTAGAGCACCACCGTCAGCCGGGGGTCGTTGCCGTAGCGGGACAGCAGCGGGGCGAGCGCGTGCACGTACTCGGTGGCCTGCGGCACGTCGCCGCCGACGTCCCGGCCGTGCCGCTCGTACAGCCAGCGGTTGTGGTTGCGCACCGCGCCGGGGTGCAGCTGCATCACCAGTCCGTCGTCGAGGGACATCCGGGCGAACTCCATCAGCATGTGCGCCCGGAACGCCTCCGCGTCGGCGGCGTCCGCCGCGCCGCGCAGCCCACGGTCGTAGAGGCGGGCGGCCTGCGCCGGGGTCAGGTCCAGGGTGCGCGCGGTGGGGTGCCCGTGGTCCGACGAGGTCGCCCCGGCCGCGACGAACGCGGCCCGGCGGGCCCGCAGCGCGGCCAGATAGCCGGGGTACGTGCCGGTGTCCTCCCCGGCCAGCGCGCCGAGCCGCGCCACGTTGGCCGACCAGCCGTCGAACTCCATGTCCACCACGTCGTCCGGGCGGAAGGTGGTGACCACCCGACCTCCCGGCCCACCCCAGCCGTCGGCGGCGAGCTTGGCGTGCGCCGCGAGGTCGTCCAGCGGTGACTCGGTGGTGGCGAGGACCTCGATCCCGAAGCGCTCGAACAGCGCCCGGGGCCGGAACTCCGGCTCGGCGAGCCGCGCGGCGATCTCGTCGTAGAGGGCGTCGGCGGTGTCGGGACGCAGCGGGGTGTGCGCCCCGAAGACGGTACGGAGGGTCTGTTCCAGCCAGAGCCGCGACGGGGTGCCCCGGAACAGGTGCCAGTGCGCGGCGAAGCGCCGCCAGATCACCCGCCCGTCGGCCTCGACCGGGCTGCCGTCGCGGGTGGGGACCCCCAGGTCGCCCGGGGGTACGCCCTGACTGAGCAGCATCCTCGTCAGGTAGTGGTCGGGCACGATGAGCAGCCGCGCCGGGTCGGGGAAGGGCTGGTCCTCGGCGAGCAGGGCCGGGTCGACGTGCCCGTGCGGCGAGATGATCGGTTGCCGCGCCGCGAGGGCGTACAGCTCCCGGGCCAGCGCGCGCTGGCCCGGCTCGGCCGGCAGGAGCAGGTCGGTGTGGTCGGACGTCGGCACGGGGCTCCTCGTTCTGCTTCTCAGCGGGTGGTGAGCAGGTCGGCGACGCGCACGGCTCGCCCGGTCTCCAGGGACCGGTTGGCGGCCAGGCCGGTGAGCAGGGCCAGCGCGCCGTCCTCGGCCGTCGCGGCGCGGCCCAACGGATCGGGCTGGCCGCCCAGGAGCACCGCGGTCATCCGGGCGTCCGCGCCGCCGTGCCCCTGGCGGGTACGACCCTCGATGAGGATCCGTCGGGGAGGTTCCCAGAACGGGCGCACCGTGAGCGTCGCGTCGCCCCCCTCGGCCGGCGCCTCGACGCCGTGCAGGGCCGCGCCCTTGACGGCGCCGGCGGTGCCCCGGTCGACGTAGTCGTTCTCGGTCACCTCCAGTTCGAGGCGTCCCCGGCTGCCGTTCACCATCACCCGGTAGCCCTCCCAGGGGGCGTACGCGGTGAGGTGGTAGGTCATTGTCGCGCCGGTGGAGTAGCGGGCCAGCACCGCCATGTCGTCCTCGATGCTCACTCCGGGGGCGAAGACGTTGCGGTCGCGCTGGTAGCCGTCCTCGGCCTCGGCGTCGAGGTACAGCTCGCGCAGTCGGGGGTGCGCGTCGAGCCGCAGCGCGAACGGGTCGTCAACCGCGGCGGGGGAGCGGTACGCCCGGTCGTAGTCGCGGGCGTAGCCGTGCCGGCGGCCGCTCTCGCCGTAGAAGAAGAGTCGACCGGCCGCGTACACCTCGACCGGGGTGGCGGCCAGCCACCAGTTGACCAGGTCGAAGTGGTGGCTGGCCTTGTGCACCAGCAGGCCGCCGGAGGTGGCCTTGTCGCGGTGCCAGCGGCGGAAGTAGTCGGCCCCGTGGCGCACGTCGAGCAGCCACTCGAAGTGCACCGAGCCGATCTCGCCGACCGCGCCCTCGGCGAGCAGCCGGCGGACCTGCTCGTGCAGCGGGTTGTAGCGGTAGTTGAAGGCGACCGCAACGCTGCCGCCGGTCTCGGCCACGGCCTCCAGGATGCGCCGGCAGCGGGCGGCGTCCACGGTCATCGGCTTCTCGGTGACGACGTCCCGGCCGGCGCGCAGCGCGGCCACCACGTACTCGTCGTGGGTGACGTCCACGCTGGTCACCAGGACGACGTCGACGCGTTCGGCGTCCAGCATGGAGGCGAATCCGCCGGCGGGGTACGTGGGCACCGGCCGGTGTCCCAGCTCGCCCAGCCAGCGGTTGTGCGCGTCCATCCGGGTCTGGTTGACGTCGGCGAAGGCGACCAGCTCGGCGGAGTCCGGGTGGTCGAGCACCAGGGCCCGGACGAACATCTCCGCTCGCGCGCCGGTGCCCACGATGGCGTAGCGGACCCGCCCGCCGGATCTCGGTGACATGCGATCGCCCTCCGGATGACCCCTGCAAAGGTTTGCAGTGAAGTAACCACGATCAATGTGATGGCGTCAACGACAGCGGCACAACCGGCGGCAATTGTGGGTTTTTGCGGGGTTGAAGGCCACCACTGGGCGTCTCGATGCAACAAAGCTGCAAACATTGACCGTTGACAGTGGAGCAACCGTTTGCATTAATTGGCGGCACCCGCGTGACCACCGCCGCACTCGGACGAAGGGGCCGCCGTGCCAGTCACCATCCGGGACGTCGCCCGCGCCTCCGGGGTGCACATCTCCACCGTGTCCCGCACCTTCTCCGCCCCGCACCTCGTCAACCCCGAGACCCGGGTCCGGGTGCTGGCCTGCGCGGAGGACCTGGGCTACCGGCCGAACCGGGCCGCCCGCGCCCTCATCACCGGGCGTACGCACAACATCGGGCTGATCATCGCCGACATCGCGAACCCGTTCTTCCCACCGCTGATCAAGGCGGCGGAGAGCCAGGCACGCCACCGCGACTACCACGTCTTCGTGGCCGACACCAACGAGGACCCGACCGCCGAGGAGGAGTTGGTCCACGCCCTCGCGAAGCAGGTCGACGGGGTGCTGCTGTGCAGCCCCCGGATGAGCAACAGCCTGATCGAACAGCTCAGCCGCGAGGTGCCGCTGGTCGTGGTGAACCGTCAGGTGACCGGCCTGGCCTGCGTGCTGATGGACGTCGGGCAGGGCGCCCGGGCAGCCGTCGAGCACCTGATCGGTCTCGGTCACCGCGACATCGCCCTGCTCGGCGGGCCGCGCAGCTCGTGGACCAACCGGGAGATGCGGCGTGCCGCCACCACGGCCGTCCGGGCCGGTGGCGGGGAACTGACCGTGCTCGGCCCCAACGCTCCCACCGAGACCGGCGGCTCCGCCGTGGCCGAGCAGGTGCGGCACAGCGGCGTCACCGCCGTGCTCGCCTACAACGACCTGATGGCGATCGGCCTCATCGAAGGGCTGGACGCGCTCGGGGTCCGGGTGCCGCAGCAGGTGAGCGTCGTCGGGGTCGACGACATCGCCCTGAGCCGGCTCACCCGACCCAAACTGACGACGGTGGCCACACCCACCGGGGCCGCCGGCCGGACGGCCGTCGACATGCTGCTGCAACAGGACATCGAGTCACCGCGCGGCGCGCGGGGGCCCGGTACCGGCACGGCGGTCGGCGTCCGGCGTACCACCGCACAGGTAATGCTCCAGACCGACCTGGTCATCCGCGACTCGACCGGGCCGGGTCCGCATGCCCGGCCGGCACGTCCCCTGGCCGCGCCCTAAGGCCCGGACCCGCACTGCCCTGCGGGTCCGGGCATCCCGACCGCGGCCTCGGGTGATGCCGTCGCCTCCTAAAGCCGAGGAGTGAGCGCACATGCACCCCGCAACGTCCCCCACCACCGGCACGCCCGTCGGGCGTCCGCCCGCCACCCCGCTGCCCCGGCGGCGGCTGCTGCGCGGCCTGCTCGCCGCGACGGTCGCCGCGCCGCTGCTGTTCGGCGCCGCCGCGTGCGGCGACGACGACGCCGCCGACCCCAACGCCCCCGTCAAGCTCTCGATCTTCTGGTGGGGCGGTGACGCCCGGGCCAAGCTGACCGAGGACGCCCTCGCCCTCTACACAAAGAAGCATCCCAACGTGACCTTCGAGAAGACCTGGCAGGCCAACCAGGGCTACTTCGACAAGCTCGCCACGCTCACCGCCGGTGGCAACCCGCCCGACCTGTTCCAGATCGACGACAACTACCTCGCCGAGTACGCGGCTCGCAACACCACGCTCGACCTCACCTCGTACCAGAAGTCCGGCAAGCTGGACACCGCCACGTTCCCCAAGAGCCTGTGGCAGTACGGCGTCGTCGACGGCAAGCTCGCCGGCCTGGCCGCCGGGGAGAACACGCAGGGTCTGGTCTACAACAAGACGCTGCTGGCGAAGCACAACCTGCCCGAACCGACCACCGGGATGAGCTGGGAGCAGCACATCGCCTGGGCCGAGGGAGTGTCCGCCAAGACGGGGGTTCCCGGCACCCAGGATCCGAGCGCCGACTACAAGGCGTTCTGGGTCTGGCTGCGCCAGCAGGGCAAGGACCTCTACCAGGGCAAGGATCTGGGCTTCACCGCCGAGGACGTGACCGCCTGGTTCGACCTCTGGAAGGGCGCGCGGGACCGTAAGGCCACCCCGACCGCCGACGTCATCCACGAGGGCAACTCCAGCGACGTCACCAAGCAGTTGGTGGTCACCGGCAAGTCCGCGACGTCCTGGGTCTGGGCCAACCAGATGCCGGACCTGAAGAAGAACACCAAGGACGAGCTGGGAGTGATCGCCTACCCCGGCGATCCGAGCGCGCAGTGGGCCCGGGCCTCGATGTACTGGTCGGTGTTCAAGGGCAGCAAGAACAGGGACGTCGCGGTCGATGTGATCAACTTCCTGGTCAACGACCGGGAGGCCGTCACCCTGCTCGGCACCGACCGGGGCCTGCCGTCCAACCTGGACCTGCGTCAGGTCGTCAGCGACGGCACCACCGACCCCGCGATGAAGCAGTCGATCGCCGTCGAGGCGGAGCTGACCCAGAAGTTCGGCGAGTCGCCACAGGTGCCGATCAAGGGACACAGCACGGTCAAGTCCGAGCTGGTCAAGGCCGCCGAGAGCGCCCAGTACGGCCGGGCCACCCCCGCGCAGGCCGCCGCCCAGTTCATCGAGGCGTGCAAGGGCGCCATCGCCTGACCCGCCCCACGAGGCGAGGAGAGGAGCCGATCGTGGCGTTGACCACGGCGCCCGACCCGACCCGACCCGGCCCCGGATCCGTCCGGACCCACCCCACCCGGCGTGGGTCCGGCGGCATCCGGCACCGCGAGGGTCTGGCGGGGTACGTCTTCCTGTCGCCGTGGCTCATCGGCCTGATGGGTGTCACGGCGGTCCCCATGCTGCTGTCGCTCTACCTGAGCTTCACCAACTACGACATCCTCACCCCGTTCTCCGAGGCCCGGTGGGTGGGGCTGGCCAACTACGAGCGGATGTTCACCGCCGACCCGTCGTACTGGCACGCCGTGCGGGTCACCCTGACCTTCGCGCTGGTCGCCGTACCCCTGAAACTGGCCGCGGCCCTCGGCGTGGCGCTGCTGCTCAACCGCGCGTGGCGCGGCGTCGGCCTGTTCCGCGGCCTGTTCTACCTGCCGTCGCTGCTCGGCGGCAGCGTGGCGCTGGCCATCGTCTGGGTCAACATGTTCAACCGCGATGGTGCGTTCAACTCGCTGCTGAGCCTCTTCGGCATCGAGGGCAGGCCCTGGGTCAACGACCCGGACTGGGCCCTGCAGACGCTCATGGTACTGGCCATCTGGCAGTTCGGCGCCCCGATGGTGATCTTCCTGGCCGGGCTGAAGCAGGTGCCCACCGAGCTGTACGAGGCCGCGTCCGTCGACGGCGCCGGTCGGTTCCGGCAGTTCCGCGCCGTCACCCTGCCGATGCTCTCCCCGGTCATCTTCTTCAACCTGGTGCTGGAGACGATCAACGGCTTCCAGGGCTTCACCGCCGCGTTCGTGCTCAGCAACGGCACCGGCGGTCCGGTCGACTCGACCCTCATGTACACGCTGAACCTCTACATCACCGGCTTCACCGACCTGGAGATGGGCTACGCCTCGGCGATGGCCTGGGTGTTCCTGCTCGCCATCGCGGTGCTCACCGCGATCTTCTTCAGCACCGGGCGGTTCTGGGTGCACTACTCCGACGGAGAGGACCGGTGATGGCGACTCCGACGGCGGCGGCGCTGCCCGGAGCGGGACGACGCCCCGGCGGTCGGCCCGTACTGCGGCTGCTGATCCTGGTGGTGATCGTGGCCGTGGTGCTCTACCCGCTGATCTGGATGGTCGGCACCTCCGTGAAGTCCCAGGAGGAGATCGTCAACAACGTCGGGCTGCTGCCGGAGCGGTTCACCCCGGGCAACTACACCGCCGGCTGGTCCAACTTCGACGTCGGATTCGGCCGGTTCTTCCTCAACAGCGCGCTGGTCAGCCTGCTCACCGTCATCGGCAACGGGCTCTCCTGCCTGCTGGCTGCGTACGCCTTCGCCCGCCTGAGGTTCCGGCTGCGTGGCCTCTGGTTCGCCGTCATGATCGGTACGCTGCTGCTGCCCCAGCACGTGCTGATCGTGCCGCAGTACATCCTGTTCCGCACCCTCGGTCTGGTGGGTGGCGAGTGGCCCTACCTGCCGCTGCTCATCCCGCAGTTCCTGGCCACCGAGGCGTTCTTCGTCTTCCTCATGGTGCAGTTCATGCGCGGCGTCCCGCGCGAGCTGGACGAGGCGGCGCGGATCGACGGCGCCGGCCCGTACGGGATCTTCCGGCACATCATCCTGCCGCTGAGCCGACCCGCGCTGGTCACCACCGCGATCTTCTCGTTCATCTGGACCTGGAACGACTTCTTCCGCCAACTGGTCTTCCTGTCCCAACTGAAGGACTACACCGTGCCGGTGGCGCTGACCCTCTTCATCGACTCGACGAGTCAGAGCGCGGTCGGGCCGATGTTCGCCATGTCGGTGCTGTCGCTGCTGCCGGTCTTCCTGTTCTTCGTCGCGTTCCAACGGATGCTCGTCGAGGGGATCAACACCAGTGGCATCAAGGGCTGAACCCGTCGACGACGCCGAGCGGCGGGACTGGCGGGACGTCGCCCGCGACGCCGCGGACCTGGCGCTGCTCGGCATCCTGTTGACCCTCGCGGCGGCGCCGCTGCTCACCGCCGCCGGGGCGGCCGGTACGGCCAGCGCGGCAGTGCGCGACTGGACGCGTACCGGCGGTTGGCCGTCGGCGCGTACGACCCTGCGCCGGTTCGGCCGCTCGGTGCTGCCCGGCGTGCCGGTCAGCCTGCTCGTGCTCTGCGTGCTCGGGCTGCTCGCCGCCGACCTGGCGGCGCTGACCGCCGGGCGGGTGCCCGGTGGCCCACCGGCGCTGGCGGTGACCGCTCTGGTCGCGGCCGCTCTGGCCGGGTACGCCGGCCTGGTCGTCGTCGAGGCGGGCCGGAACGGGGGCGGGCGGTGGCGGGTCGCGGCCCGGTCCAGCGCCCGCGCCTGCCTCGACGCGCCCACCCGGTGGGCCGCCCTCACGGGCGTGACGGCGTTGGCGGGGCTGCTCGCCGTCCTGGTCACACCGGTGGCCGTGCCCATCCTCGCCGGCTACACCCTGGCGGCCCTGCACGCCGTCGCCAACCGGATGCCGGTCCCCACGGACGTCGGCCGCGCCTTCGCCGCCGAGGTCGGCAGCCGCGAGCCGGCCGCCGTCCGGCCGGAGCTGCCGTGACCACCGATCCCGCCACCGATCCTGCCCCGGGCGGCCCCGACGCCGCTCCGGTCGCCGAGGAACCGGCTCGGCTGCTGGTCGGCGGGACCGAGGTGGCCCGGTACGTCGTCGACCCCGCGTTGGACGCGCGGCACGGCCCCCGGCCGTACCTGCACCCCGTGCGCACCCTCGGCGGCACGGTGGTCACCGACGCGCTCCCCGCCGACCATGTGTGGCACCTGGGAGCCTCCCTCGCGGTGCAGGACGTCGACGGCGTCAACCTGTGGGGCGGGCGCACCTACGTGCGCGACGTCGGCTACACGTGGCGCGAGGACCACGGGCGGATCGTCCACACCGGCTGGACGCGGCGCTCGGCGGACCGGCTGGCCCATCAGCTCCAGTGGCGCGACCCGCGCGGACGGGTGCTGCTCGCCGAGCGGCGTCAGCTGGCCGCGTCGGCGGTGACGCCGGACGTCTGGCGGCTCGACCTGGACTCCGCGCTCACCGCGCCGCCCGACAGGTCCGTGCGCCTGGGCAGTCCGGCCACCAACGGTCGTCCCGGCGGGGCCGGCTACGGCGGCTTCTTCTGGCGGGCGGTCGCCGCCGGGGGCGAGGCGACGGTGTTCACCGCCGAGGCGACGGGGGAGGAGGCGATCAACGGCAGCGCCACCCCGTGGCTGGCGCTGGCCGGCACCGGGCCGGGCGGTGGCGCGTACACCCTGGTCTTCGCGGGCCTCGGCCTCGGTGACCGGTGGTTCGCGCGGACCGCGATGTATCCCGGCGTCTGCGTGGCCTTCGCCTTCGACCAACCGGCGGAGGTCCCCGCCGCCACCACCCGCCACGGCAGCTACCAGGTGTGGATCGCCGACGGCACCCTGTCTCCAGCCCAATGCGCCACCCTCGCCAGCGCGCGTCGATCATGAAGTTGTTGTCCCGACACGCCGGGCGCGGTGACAACAACTTCATGATCGACGGGGCAGGGCGGCGGGGACGGCGGCGGCGGTGACGCGGATGGCCTTGACTATCGCCGGGATCGAGCCGATCAGCAGCACCAGCCCCCAGATGATGGCGATGATGGCGAAGACGATCGCGCCGATGTCGTCGAGGATGCTCACCAGGATCACCGGCACGAGATTGTGCAGGAATTCCAGCACGACGGTGCACAGCAGGGTGGTGATGATTATCAGGACGAGGCCCTTGTTCTGCAGAAACCGGGGCTGGGCCAGCACCAACAGCCCCGCCCAGACCAGCTTGAGCAGCAGCGCCAGGCCGAGCAGCACCGCCGCGTCGCCGACCGGGAAGAAGCCCCACAGCGCCAGGTACGCCAGGGTGCCGAACGGCACGGCCAGGAACAGCGACACCATGATCATTAGTTCCACGAACGCGATGATCAGCAGGATCAGCGAGCCCAGGATGAGCAGGATCGAGAAGATCAGCGTCGCGACGCCCTGGATCCGGCCCTGCACCCGCTCCGGCACCACCAGGCTCAGGCAGAACAGGCCAGTGGTCCAGAGCGCCACCGCGTCGATCAGCGCCAGGTAGCTGGTGCCCCGTCCGGACGGTTCGCTGACCCCGGCCGCGTCCACCTCCACGCCGAGGTCCGCCGCGCCGACCAGCAGCGCGCCGGTGGCGTCGCCGCCACCGGTGAGCAGCGACGATCCCACCTCGACGAGGACCACCAGCGTGATCGCGACCAGCGCGAGCAGCAGGAACGGCTTACGCAGGTCACCCATGGCGGGCCTCCTTACGGTCGAGGAGCGCGCGGCTCGGGCCGGTGGGTGGACCTGTCACCCGGCGGCGACGGTGACCGTGCATCCCACACCTCCCGGGCAGCCCAGCAGCACCGTGGTCGCGCTGTCGACGGCGATCCGGGCGACCGCCTCGCCGCCGTCGTCCGGTTCGACCTCCGACCGCACGGTGAGGTCGGCGTCCCCGGGCGCCGGGGCGTTCACCACGAACGTGCGGCCACTGCGCAGCACCAACGTCCGCAACTCGCCCGGGTCGGCGACCCGCACCGCGCAGCCGCCGACGAAGGTGAGCACGTCGCCGGTACGGTCGCAGTCGGCCTGCACGGTCGTCGGGTCGATCGTGCTGCTCGCCCCGGCCAGCCGGCCCAGCCGCTGCACGATTCCCGGCCGATCGCTCGCGCGGCCCTGCTCGCCGCCGCCGACGCCGACGGCGAGCGCGAAGAACGCCACCAGCAGCACCGCCAGCGTCACCAGGACGACCTTCTGCCGACCGCTCATCGCCGCGCGACCGCCCCGGGCACCTCGGTGAAGCGGATCTGGTCCACGCCCGCGAAGTACCTGTCGAAGCCCTGCGTCTTGCCGACGGCGACCAGGGTGAGCGTGTGGCGGCCCGCCGCCAACCGGACGGTGCCCACGTCGGTGAAGTCCTGCCGGATCACCGTCGGGCTGAAGCCGAAGAAGGTGCTGCCGAGCTGCACGCCGTCGATCTGCCAGATGGTGTTGGCGTAGTCGAAGCTCGTGGTGCGCGTGGTGGAGAAACGCCAGAGGGCGTCGGCCGGCAGTTCGACGGTGACGTTCACCCGGTCACCGGGCGCCAGGCCCGTGAAGAACAGTTGCGCGTCGTCCGACCAGGTGATGTCGCAGCAGTTCGGCTGCGCGTCGATGCCCGCCGCGGTCTTCGCCGGGGACTCCACCTTTGCCCCGTCGACCAGGCTCTCCGCCTCCAGCGTCACGACCCGTGGCGTGCCCGGCGTCGGTGGGCCGTCGGAGCGGGTCAGCAGGTAGCCGACCACCCCGGCGACCACGAGCACCAGCGCCGCGGCGGCGGCGATCCACGGCCACGGCGTCCGCTTCGGCGCGGCGACCGCCCGGACCTCGTACGTCACCCGGCCGCTGGAGCGCGAACTCTCCTCCGGCGCGGTGTTCGCCGAGTACGCGAACCCGGTCATGTCGTAGCGGCGGGGCGCGGTGCCGGCCGGCACCGCGAGGCGGACCAGGAACGAGACCGAACCCTGACCGGGCACCACCCGCTGCGGCTCGGTGACGGTGAACCAGGCCCGCTGGCTGCCCTCGCCGGGCGCCACGTCGAAGACGACGGTGTCCGGCGCGAGGCCCGGGTTGGAGACGGTGAACGTCAGCTCGCCGTGGTTGGCGGCGTCCAGGGTGAACTGCGACGCGGCGCCGACGACGGCCCATTCGGTGGTCATGAAGGCTCCTTAAGCGGACGGTGCCGCGGTCGGCTGATCCGATGGTGGCGAGGCGGCGAGGACGACCTCGGCGGTGGTCGCCGCCGGCTTCTCCGCCTCGACGATGCGGGTGATCACGGCGAGGTGGTCGGCGGCGTCCGCCGGCACCCGCACCACGATGTGAAAGGGCCTCTCGTCGGGTTCGTCGATGGCGAAGCCGCTCACCCCGGTCGCCACCTCCAGGGCCCGTCGCATCCCGTACGGGGTGCCGCGCCACCGCGCCAGCAGCGCGCCGTGGGCCACCAGGTCCCGTAGCCGCCCGACCGGCAGGGGCAGCGGCGCGTCCGGTCGGTGCGACGCCACCACGTGGTCCATCGCCACCCAGCGGGTCAGGCGTACGACCATGTCCTCGGGGGCCCGGTACGGGTCGAACAGGGCGTCCACCTCGGCGAGGATCGCCTCGTCCGGGGCGTGCAGTCCCTCCATCACGTCCAGCAGCGCCCAGAGCACGCTGCCCGGCACGCATGCCCGCTGGTACGCGGCGGGCAGCAGCCGCTCAATCGCCGAGCGTCGCATCCTGGCGCACCACCTCGATGTCGTGCTCGCCGGAGCAGAGCAGCCACGTGTCCGGGACGGTCACCACGTCGGCGGTGGCCTGGTTGGCGCTGGCGGTCCAGGTGACCGTGTCGGCGCTGCGGTAGACGCCGCGCTCGCCGCAGGCCAGCACCAGCCGGTCCGCCGCCGGACCGCCCGCGCCGGAGGCCGCCGGACCGCCCGTGCCGACGGCCGCCGCGGCAGGGCCGCTCACGGCGACGGCGTCGACCGGCACGAACCGGGTCCGGTCGCGCAACGGCAGCCCGCAGTTGACCGAGACCGGTTGCCACTGCGGCTGGGCGGCCAGGGTGTCCAGCCGCAGCACCCCGCCGCTCTGCGTGGCGGCCACCGCCTGCTGGCCGGCGAACGCCAGATCCCGGCAGGTGCCGCCGATCCAGCCGGCCTGCACCGACTGCCATTTGACGTCGGACTCGAACAGCCGGGTGCGGTGACAGCCCTGACCGGGCTTCTTCGGGTCCGGCTCGCCCGCGCCGCTCCACAGCAGGGTGGCCGGGCCGTCGTACTGCACCGCGAGGACCCGGTTGTCCACGTTGGAGAGCCCGACGTGCGTGAAGCTGCCCGGCCGGCCGCCGGCCGTCGACAGGTACACCCCGAAGCTGGCCTGCGCCGCGACCGCCACGCCCGGCGCGCCGCGCTCGGAGACGAAGGCGCGGACCGCGTAGAAGCCCCGGTCGGCGTCGGAAGGGTCGACGAGGATCTGCAACGGCACCGCGCCGGGCAGCAGCGACACCTCGTACAGCCCGGTGTCGGTCGCGACCAGCAGCGCTCCCGCGCCGTCGCGGTCCAGCCACGCCACGTCGGAGATCCGCGAGTCCAGGTCGGTCAGCAGCGACCACGTCTCACCCAGGTCGGTGCTCAGTCGTACCCGGGAGCCGCCCGACTCGCGCACTGTCACCACGGCCACCGAGCCGGGACGCGCCACGATGCCGGGCCGCACCGGGGCGGGGGCGGGCGCGACCCGCAGCACCGTCTCGTCGTCGTCGAACCGGCCGGCCGGCTCCCAGCCCGAGCCCGCGTTGCTGGAGCGGAACAGCACCGGGCCACGCCCGGCGTACCAGGTGCGCGGCTGGTACGCGTCGACGGCGAGGGCGCGGACGTTGGCGTCGGGCGCCTCGTCGACCACGAACCGCACCGACTCGACGTACCGCACGCCCGGCTCGGCCTGCTCCAACAGCCGGTACACGTTGGACGCCCGCAGCGGCTCACCGAACGGCCACCCGCTCGGGTTGAGCGCGGTGGGCAGCGGGCTGAGCGTCTGGTGCAGCCGGTCGTGGATGCGCCGCCGGACCGCGTCCACGTCCTCCTCCCGCCGCACCACCACGCGGGCCCGCACCGACACCGCCTTGAACCGGGCCCAGCTCGCCCGCGAGCGGATACCGACCATCCGGCGCTGTTCCAGGTCCGCCTCGACGCGGCGGCGGGCCTCGGGCACCTCGTACTCGCGCAGCACCGCCACCGGCAGCCGGCCGCCCGGTCGGGCCGCCGGTGGCACGTACGGCACCAACACCACCTCGACCTCACCCGGGCGGGCGAAGCTGTAGACGGCCGAGCGGGTGAACGCGCGGGCCCGCGCTACCGCGCCCGAGCTGGTGGCCAGGACCTCGAAGTCGCGGGCGGTGACCGCGCGCTGCTGGGCGAAGAACTCGTACGGGCCGCGCAGCAGCACCGACTCCAACGCCTCCATCTCCCGGCCGCCGGCCGCCCGGGTGGGGTTGTCGACGCGTACCCCGGGCAGTGGATCGCGCAGGGTGGTCAGCGTGCCGGCGGCGACGTTGCCGGCCGGACCGCCGCCGGCCCGGTACCAGAGGCGGACCTGCCGCCCGGCCGGGGGCACGGCCGCCACCGGCGTCGGCCCGGCGCTGCCGTCGGCGGACGGCCGCAGGTCCAGGGCCGGGGCGAAGGTGACGGTGCCCGAGCAGCGGTCCACCAGGTACGCCTTGGCCTGCGGGCCGAGCCCGGCGAAGCTGTCCACCGGTTGCCAGATCTCGAACGTGTGGCCCTCGTGCTCGCGGGCCGCCGCCCCCAGCTCCACCGAGCCGGTCGGCACCTCCACGCCGAGCAGCAGGTCCAGCGGCTCGCCGGTGTGGGCCAGGGGAGCGCGGGCCGCGCGCAGCACCTGCCCCGGCTGGCCGGTGCCGAGACCCAGCAGCTCCGCGTCCACCGGCTCGCAGTGGTGCATCCGGACGGTCACCGAGGACTCGCCGGCCGGCAGCGTCGCCGGCTCGGTCGTGACGAACACGACGGGCCGGGGATCGGCGCCACGCGCCGCCGCGACCCGCAGCCCGGCCGGGATCCGCACCGCCGAGGTGTCGGCGCCGGCCCGGCTGAACACCACGTCCGCCCAGGCCGCGGTGGGCGCGTGCCGCGCCACCCCGAGCAGGTTCAGGAACTGCACGTACGCCTTCTCCGGCAACTGGTTCAGCCGGTAGATCATCACCTCGGTCAGGTGCGCGAACGCCTCCACCAGCGCCATGCCGGGGTCGTGCGCCGACAGGTCGGTCCAGCCGGGGCAGGACTGGCGGATCCGCTCGCGGGCCTCGGTGACGAGGTCGAGGAAACCTCGGTCGTCCAGGTGCGGCACGGGCAGCGTCATGACGATTCTCCCGGTTCGTCGTCGGCGGGGAGCAGATCCACGGAGAACACCAACTGACCGGGCGTCAGGCTGGCCCGCACCCGGTAGTCCAGCCGGATCACCAGCCGCCACGCGTCGTCCACGTCGGGCCCGGCGTCGACGTCGATGACCTCGACCCGGGGCTCCCAGCGGGCGATGGCCTGCCGCACGTAGTGGATCGCCAGCCCGGCCGTGGTGTCGTCGTTGGGCGCGAAGATCAGCCGGTGCAGCCGGGAGCCGTACCCGGGCCGCATCAGCCGCTCGCCCGGCGTCGTCGACAAGAGCAGGAACAGCGCCTGGCGTACGCTCTCGTCGCCCTCGGTCATGGCCAGCCCGCCGGCCGCGGTGAGGGCCAACCCGCCGCCCCGGCCGGCGTCGAAGCCGGCCCCGACGAAGCGGAACGCCCTCACCGGTCCGCCCCCAGGAAGCGCTGTCGGGGGTCGCGGACGGTGTGGTGGATCGCGTCCGGCGGTGTGCCGTCGGTGAACCCCTCCAGGTGCGAGAGCACCACCCGGCGTCCGTCGACGCGGAGCCAGTCGCTGTAGCCGACGCGGACGGTCAGCGTCTTCGCGCACGGTTTGATGGTCGGTCCGTAGTTCGGGCAGGCGACGATCTTCCGTCCCTCCGGGTCGTCGTCCACCAGCACCGGCACGGCGGTGACGGTCACCCACCGCTGCGACGGTTGGTTCTCGACCCGGCCGTCGTGGTCACAGGCGATCACCGAGTCGCGGTGGATCCAACGCATCAGCCGCCTCCTTCGTGGTGGGCGCGGGCGAGCGAACGGGCCTGCCGCGCCGCGGTGGTCGGGTCCTCGGTCGCCTCGGCGTGCAGGAAGTCCACGCTCCGGGCGCGGACCACCATGGCCCGGCCCGGTGCGGAGATCACCAGGTCGGTCGCCGCGTGCAGGGTGGCCAGCTCGGGGGTGAGCTCCAGCCAACTGCCGCCCTCGGTGCCGAGCCGCAGGCTGCGCTGGACGTCGTCCACGACGATCGACTGTCCGCCGGCCGTGCGCAGCGTCCAGCGCCGGGCCCGACCGTCGTCGATGCCCGCGTCGTACGGCTCGACGGCCCCGAACAGCGAACCCAGCACGATGCCCGAGGCCGGCTCGCCGCCGGGCAGCACCACCAGCACGGTGTCGTCCGGATCGGGGAGCGCCACCAGACCCTTGCCGCGTCCCGCACCCGGGCAGAGCACGCCGAGCCAACCGGCGTCCAGATCCCCGTACGCGGGCAGGGTCAGCCGTACCCGGCCCAACCCGTCCGGGTCGGCCACGTCGGTCACGGTGCCGAGGGTGACGACCGCGCCGGCGACCGCCGTCGGCGCCACGGCCGGCGGCACGGTCGAGAACCGGGTGAGGTACCCCTCGCCGTCCACGGTGTGCACCACCTCGGTCAGCACGTACGCCCCCGCGAGGGGGTCGGGAACCCCGGCCAGGTCGATCCGCCGGCCCGGCCGCAGCGCCGGGTCACCCTCGGCCACCCCCTCGGCGGTGGACAGGGCGGCGGCGCGCAGGTCCAGTCGCGCCTGGGCCAGCGCGGCCACCTCGTCGTCGCTGCGTCCCGGCTGGTCGACGCTGGTGCGGACGCCGTCGGCCCCCACGTCGGCCGGGTCCGGACGGTCACCGGACGGCCGACCGCAGCGCGCCTCGTCGGCCCGCTGGCTGATCGGCTCGGCCCGCTGCGGGTGCCACCCCAATGCGACGCTCGGGCCGCTGGCCTGGTCCGTGTTCGTGGACAACCGCAGGGTGTGCACGCCCGCGCCGAGGGTCAGCGGGACCGGCTCACCGTAGCCGGCGAGGGTCACCAGTCGTACGCCGTCGCCGTCGGCGGCCAGGTGCAGCCCGGCCCGCCCGGCGACCTCGCAGAGCAGCTCCAGGTCACTGTGCCGGTGCTGGACCAACCGTTCCAGCCGTGGGCCGTCGTCCTCGGCCGTCACGGTCAGCCCCACCCCGCCGCACAGGTCCCGGGCCAGCTCCGCCGCCGTCACCGAGGTGAAGACCCGCAGGTCCTGCCGCTTGCGCAGCCGGTGCAGCGCGTCGTACGCCCGCAGCCGCAGCACGACCGCGCCATCAGCGGCGTACTCGACCTCCACGCAGGTCACCTCCCCGACGAACAGCGCGTCGGTGTGGTCGGCGAGCCGTACGTCGAGGGTCGTTCCGGTGCGCACGGCCGGGTCGAGCGCCGCGGTGCCGGCCGCGGTCGCGAGCACCAGCTCGGCCTGGGTCGGCTGGTCGAGCCGGGCGGCCACCCGCAGCGAGCGGATCCGCTGGCGGGCCACGGCGTTCAGCTCGACGCCGTCGAGCAGAACGGTCAGCGCCCGGGGCGCGACGCTGGTCACGGCGTACCCCCCGCGACTGGTGCGCCGCCGGTCGGGCCGGTCCCGCTCGCGGCGGCCGTTCCGGTCGGGCCGGCCCCGGTCGAGGCGGCGATCGAGGCGGCCCAACTCGCGGCGGCGGCGATCGAGGCGTCCACGAACGACCCCCCGGCCCGTGCCATCGCGCCGAGCGTCGACTCCGGCGCGGAGCCGCCCGAGCCGACGGGGGGCACCGCCAGGGTCGTACCGGCCGGCACCGCGAGCGGGTCGGTGATCCGGTTGTGTTCGGCCAGCAGCCGCCACCGCAGCGGCGAGCCGAGCGCGTCGTTGGCCAGCAGGTCGAAACGGACCCCGGCGTGGCCCGGCTCGGTGGCCCCGTCGCCGGCCGCGACCACGGCGCTGCCCGGCGCGGCCACCGGCGTACTCGCCGCGGCGAGCTCCTCGGCGAACCCGGCCTGCGCCTGGTCGGCGCTCTCGGCGGTCCGGACCAGCTTCAGCCGCAGCCAGGAGCGCCGGGGCGAGCCGGTACCGGTGAACGCGTCGAACCGCTCGGCCACCGCCACGATCACGCCCGGCACGTTCCACGTCTTGCCCCAGACCACCCGGACCAGCGGCGGACGCAGCCAGCCGTGCTCGACGTCGGAGTTCTCCGCCAGCATCCACAACGGTCGGGTCAGCATCCGTACGTCGGTGGGGCGCGCCTGCGCCTGGACGAAGTCGACGTCGAAGAGCAGATCCAGCACCAACTCCGTACGGCCACCGCCGGTGAAGACCAGCGGGTCGTCGGCCAGACCGGAACCGGTGAGCTGCGCGCCGCCCGCACCCCGATGGCGTACGCCGGCGAGCCGGGTCACCTGCACGGTCTCCGGGTTGAGCAGGCAGTCCACCCGCTCCCCGGTGGAGTCGATGAGGAAGGCCACACGTTCCATCAGCCGCCCGCCTGCTCCCGGTCGAGCCGGCGCTCGTGGCCCGCGTCGAGCGTCGCGCCGGGCACCGTCCACAGCGGTCCGTCATCCGGTAGCGCCGGCCACGGGTCCACGCCGGGCGCGACGGCCGCCGACGGGAACGGCGCGCTCACCGGCCAGTGCCCGGCGCTGTCGACCTCGGCGGTGCCCGTCCGGTACCCCGGTTGAGCGTCCCACCGCCCGACCTCGCCGCCGCGCCGCCCATCGGCGTACGGGTTGTCGGCGCGTTGGTCGCGGTCCGGCCGGGTGTGCTGGCCGTGGTGCGGTGTGTCGTGCTGGTCGGGCCCCTCCGGCCCCCCGCGCCGGCCCGTTGGTTGCTGGTCAGGAAGCCGGTTCGCGTGCTGCTCGGGCGACGGCTTGGAGCGTCCCCGGCGGTGGTGCTCTCCGAGTCGCCCGGCCCGTTGGTCGGGGAGCCGGTCGCGGTGCTGTTCGAGATGGTGGCCGGCGTGGGGCCGGGCGTGCCGCTCGGTGGGGTGCTCTCCGAGCCGGGCCGGCCTGGCCGGCTCGCCCGGCAGAGCGGGCCAGGATGGTCCGTCCACCCTCCCGCCGCCGCGTCCGTGCCGCGCCGTCGTGGCGTCCAGAGTGGGTCGTCGAGAGGAAGCCCTTGCGGAGGTGTCGAAACCTTCGCCGGGTGGCACAGGTGTGGGGGGTAGCTGTGTCGCGGTGCCGGGGGTGGCGACCGTCTGCCCGGGGTGGGCGACACCGGGCGCTCGGAACGGCCTGCCGACGCTCGCCGCGCCGTCCCGCCCGTTCGCCGACGCTGCGCCGTCGGACCGGGCCGTCCCGCTCGACGATGTCGCGCCGTCCGGGGTCGCTGGTCGAATCTTCGGGAGCCGTCGTTCGGATTCGCCGTCCGGGTGTCCGGGACCGTCCGGCCCGGGGCCAGGGTAGGCGTGATCACCAGCGCCAACCGGTCGGGCGCGCGGGTGCGGGTCGCCGGGTCGGCCGTGGGCGGCGGCGACCGGCCGGCCGGTCCGACCGGCGACCCGAGGGGAGGCCGAGTCGACCGGGTCGCCCGAGCGGTCCTGCCGCCGTGATGGCGGGGTCTCGTCCCGCGTCGGCGCGGCCTGGTCGACGTCGAGGTCCAGCTCACGGAGCAGGCCGGGGGCGTGCGCGGCGACCAGGTCCACCCAGTGCTGCGGCGGCTCGCCGAGACGACGCGGCGGGTCCGCCGGACGTTCCGGCTCGGCGGTCGGGGTGTCGACGCGTCCGGCGAGGCGCTGCACCGCGCCGGCCACCGAGCGGAGGCGACCGGCCAGCCAGCTACGCGGGCGTCGGCGCGGCGGCACCGCCGGCCTCCAGTTCGAGGCCCTCGTAGCGCAGCGTCAGCGACGCGATGGCGATCTCGTGGCTCACCGTGTTGAGGTGCGCTCCGCGCCACCGGGTGGGCCACGCGTCGATCAGGTTCCAGCGCAGCACCTCGGCGGTGCCCGCCGCGTCGAGCAGCACCACCGACACGTTGCGGCGGTTGAGGGTGCCCTTGGCGGTGGCGTTCACCCAGTCCCACAGCTCACGGGACGCGGTGAGGCCGAAGTGCAGTGTCACCGGCTCGTACTCGGCCTGGCCGGGGACCATCCGCGTCGGTCCGGGGCCGTGCTCCCGGTACGGCTGCCCGGGGATGTTCACCTCCAGTCCGCTCATCTCGGTGAAGTGGCCGTTGGTGACGCCGTTGATGAGCAGCCGGAAGTTGTAGGCCCGGTACGGGTCGACGGGCGCGCCGGGCTGTGGGGTGGCGGGGGTGGCCATGTCAGCCTCCGATCGTCTCGGTCTCGGTGCCGCCGGCCCACTGGCTGAGCTTGAACACCACGAATTCGGCGGGCTTGACGACGGCGATGCCGATGTGGGCGATCACCATGCCGGCGTCGCGGACGTCCGGCGGGTTGGTCTCCTCGTCGCACTTGACGAAGAACGCCTCCTCGGGGCTGCGCCCCAGCAGCGCGCCGTCGCGCCACACCCGGGTGAGGAACGCCCCGATGTCGCGCCGGATCGAGCGCCAGAGGGTGAAGTCGTTCGGTTCGAAGACCATCCACCGGGTGCCGTTGGCGATGGCCTGTTCGATGGCGATGCTGAGCCGCCGGACGTTGAGGTAGCGCCACTCGCTGGCCTCGGCGGCGAGCGTACGGGCGCCCCAGACGCGGATGCCCTCGCCGGCGAAGTAGCGGATCACGTTGACGCCCTTGGGGTTGAGCACGTCGTGCTCGGGGCGGGTGACCCGGTAGCCGAGGTCGACGGCGCCCCGGACGGGTTCGTTGGCCGGCGCCTTGTGCACGCCGCGCAGGGCATCGGTGCGGGCCCAGATGCCGGCCAGGTGCCCGCTCGGCGGGGTCAGTTCCAGCTCGCCGGTGATCGGGTCACGGACCTGCAGGTACGGGTAGTAGAACGCGGCGAACTCGGACTGCCGGGGCCGGTACGCCGGCGGTCCCTCCCCGCCGCCCGGACCAGCGGCAGGGCCCGCACCCTCGGCGGGTTTCGGCGGCTTGCCGGAGGACGGGGTGGCGACCCGGGTCAGCGCGGAGATGTCGTCGATGTCCGGGGCCGGGTCGCAGATCGCCACCATGGTGCGGGTCCGCTCGGCCATGCTGATCAGCGCGTCGTGGGACACCGGGTCGGAGAAGCCCGGAGCGGCGATGATGGAGATCTCGTCGACGGCCTCCAGCAGTTGCAGGCCGCCGCGTTGCTTGCCGGCGCCGGTGATCGCGCCGCCGTCGCCGACGTTGACCACCCAGCAGCGCGCGCCCCCGTTGTCCAGGAAACCGAAGACGGCCCGCGCGAGGGGGGTGCTCTCGACCTGGTCGCCGTCGGCGAAGAGCCGTAGGAACTCGGTCCAGTTGTTGACCGGTACGGCCTTGCCCAGGTGGGCGTCGCGGTTCGGGGCGACGCCGACGAACGCGGCGATGCTGGTGCTCACCGGTCCGATCGGTCGGGCGCCGCTGGGGACCTCCTCGACGTAGATGCCGGGGGAGAAGTAGCTGGGCATCGGTCCTCCTGTGTGGGGCGGGCGTCAGTGGGTCGGTGGCGCGCAGACGATGACGATGTCGTCGTCGTCCGCGTCCACGTCGGCGGTGAGCACGAGCCCGCGACCGCTCAGTCGCAGCCGTACCGGATGAGGGTGTTCGGGGTCGTGCGGGACCCCGGCGATCAGGAACCGGCCGTCGGGCCCGGTGCGGGTCGCGGACGCCGTGCCGGGCACCTCGACGCGCATGGCGGCGAGGGGCTGGTCCTGCGGGCCGACGACCCGGCCGGCGAGCGCGCGCACCGCGACCTGACGCAGCCGCAGCGGCCGCAGGACCGGGGGCGCGGCCGGTGTCGGGTGGTCCACCTGAGCCGGTACGTCGATCAGCAGCGCCGGGCGGGGCGCGGCGTCCAGCGCGTGCCACAGCGCCGCCGCTCCGGCCTCCAGCACCACCGGGTAGCGGCCGTCCCGGGTCGTGGCGGCGAGCACCCGGTCCAGCACGGCGAGCCCGGCCGGACCGGCCACGCTGAGCAGGTAGCGGACCGTGAACCGGTACGGTTCGCGGACCGCGCCGCTGGAGCGGGTCTGCTGGGCCGGGCGCAGTTCGAGGGGCCACAGGGTCAGCCCGTCGGCGTCGCCGCCCGCGCGGGGTGGACCGATCGGGACGGGTTCCCCCGCCGCGCCGGTCAGCCATTCGACCAGCTCGGCGGTGGCCGTCTCGATCGGTCCGCGCCCGTCAACGGTCATCGCGGCGGCGTCCCCTGGATGCGGTACGCGATGGCCTCGTTCCACACGTGCGGGTAGACGCCGATCTCGAAGTAGCGGGTGAACCGGTTGATCGGCGCGTTGGTGTGGTCGTGGTAGATCAGCCAGATCGGCGCGATGGTGAAGAGCGCGTAGTTCGCCAGCACCAGCGGGATGTACAGCGGTCCGAGCAGTCGCGCCTGAAAGATGTGCACGTCCTCGTGGCGTTGGATGCCGGAGTTGGAGCCCGCGCAGACGGTGCCGATGGTGGTGGCGTAGCGCGGGGAGACCCCCTGCACCACGCAGACCCGGCCGCTGGCGGCCGACGTGGGCCGGTCCAACGAGTGCCCGAAGACGAGATGCACGACCAGGTAGACGGCCCCGACCACCGTGTTGAGCAGGCTCCACGTGTGGTCGACGACGAAGAGGACGATGCCGCGGGCGTCCGGGGCGTACACCCCGGCGGAGGTGACCGCCCAGCCGAACACGGCCCCGACCAGCAGGCCCACGACGGCCCCGACGAGCAGGCCGATCGGCCCGCCGGCCAGCAGGCCGAGGACCGCGCCGGCAGCCATCTGGATCACCGCGCTGAGGATTCCGAAGATCATGACGACACCCCCTCAGACCCAGGAGCGGAAGACCCGGGGCTCGCGACCGCTCGCGAGTTGGGTGGGTGTCGCCTGGCGGTTGCCGGGCGGGAACTGGTTGACGCCGAGCGCGGCGGAGAAGATGACCAGCGCGTTGAAGAACGCGATGACCCACTTCTCGCCGCCGACCTCGTCGGCGAACACCGCCGAGAGGTAGGACAGCAGCAGGGCGATGGCGATGGCGATCCACTTGCGCAGCTTGTCGCCGCTCGGACCGATCAACCCGCCGATGACGTTGGTGGCCAGCAGGGTGGCGGCGCTCGCTCCGGCGAGACTGCCCAGGGCTGCCCAGGTGAAGAGATCGTTCACGGCGATCCCCCCTTTTCTGCAGTGGTGCGACCGGGATGTGGTGGTGGTGAGGCCGGCGCTCCCGCGCGGGGAGTGCCGACGCCGGTCGCCGCCGTCGCGGGGCGGCCGGAGCGGGGACGCGGCCGGCGGAGGCCGGCCACCGGATGCGTCAGCCGGGCCCGGGCGCGCCGGCGGGCGGCCCCGGCGGGGTCGGGCCGGGCGCGGTCGGGTCGGTCGCGGTCGGACCGGCTGCCGCCGGCGCCGTCGAGCGACGGCGACGCAACAGGAGTACGGCCACAGCGGTGAGGACGAGCAGCAGGAGCACGCCGCCGACGACCAGCAGCCACGGGAAACCACCCGAGTCGGTGTCGGCGGCTGCCGGCGAGGCCGAGGGGCGCGGCGGCGCCTCGGCGACGGCGCGCAGTTCCATCGGCTTGTCCTGGTTGGCGTCGACCTTCCAGGTGACCGATCGACCGTTGACGGTGCCATTGGTGTCGATCACCCGTCCGGGAAAGGTCACCGAGATCTCGAACGACATCAGCTTGAGGAAGGCCTGCTGCTGTTGCGGATTCTGCTGGGCGGCTTTCCCGCCGTATTTCTTCGGATCCAGCGGTAACGTGAAACGGTAGAATTCGCCGTCCCGGACCAGTTTGACGCTCTCGCTGTCGAAGCCGGCCAGCGGCGCCCTGCGATAATTGATCTGTGCGCCGAAGAGCTTGCTGTCCTCGTAGCCCGTCTCCTCGCCGGGAGGCAGCGCCGGAATGTTCTTCCGCAGCTCGGCGAACGCGGCCGGGACGTTCTTGTTCTGGGAGCTCAGCACCGACTTCTGGGCGGTCAGCAGCAACTGCCCGTCGACCGTGTCGTCGGCGTTCACGGTGAGCCCCATGTTGAGTTGCATGCAGCCGCTCAACGCGCCGAGAAGAAGGAGGCACACCGCGACGCGGAGTGCCCTACCGCGGTTGACGCTCCTGTTCATGCGCTCAGTGTGTGTGATCCAATTCACCACGAGCAGTCAGCGATTGGTCACAAGGTAGTCGCCGATTGTACCGGCGCACTGTCGTATTTGGCCGAAGCGGAGAGCGGCCCCGAAGAATAGACTGAAGCTTTGCGCCGCCGGCCGGAATGACGGGCGACTCAGCCCTGCGGCGGCCGCCAGTCGACGCACCAGGTCATGCTCCGCAGCGTGACGCTGGCCGGGACGAGGCGCAGCGCGGCGGTACGGGCCGCGAGGGCGAGAGGGTTCCGCAGTTGCTGGCCGTACCGCCCGGCGCGCAGGGACGCGCGGGCGATGGCCTGGGTGCGGGGGCGACGCTGCTCGTCGTACGCCGCCAGGGCGGCCGGCAACCCCTGCGCGCCCCCGGCGCAGGCCGCGCCGAGCACCACCGCGTCCTCGATGGCCTGGCCGGCGCCCTGCCCGAGGTTCGGCGTCATCGCGTGGGCCGCGTCGCCGAGCAGCGCCACCCGTCCCCGCACGTAGGACGGCAGCGCCGTGGCCAGGTGGTGGATGTCGTTGCGGAGAACCACTTTGGGTGGGGTGGCCGCCAGCAGCGCGGGGATGGGGTCGTGCCACGTGCCGAAGTGCTCCCGAACCGCCGCCAGCTCGTCCGGGGCGTGGCCGCCGGGCGGGGCGTTGCGGGCCGCGTACCAGTAGAGCCAGCCGTCGCCGATCGGCACCATGCCGAACTCGGCGGCCGGGCCCCAGGTGATCGCCGTCGGGATCGGCTCCGGGAACGCGATGGCGGCCCGCCAGGCCGTCGAGCCCGCGTACACCGGGGCGGGAATCTCCGGCCAGAGCTGGGCGCGCAGCCGGCTGCGCAGGCCGTCGGCACCGACCACCAGGTCGGCGTGGAGGGTTCGCGGGCCGTCGGGCCCGCGGTAGCGCACCGTCGCGTGGTCGGAGTCGGAGTCGATGTGCTCGACCTCGGTCCCGGTGTGCAGCGACGACGCGGGCAGCGCCTCGCGCAGGATGCGGTGCAGGGTGGCCCGGTGGACGCCGAGCGCGCTGGTGCCAAGCTGTCGGACCATCTCTGCCGCGTCCATGCGGGACAGCCACCGGCCCCGCCGGTCGCGGACCCCGCCGGGGGCCTCGGCGTGTGCGTTGGACCGCAGGGCAGAGCTGAGGCCGAGGGCGTCCAGGGCGCGTAGCGCGTTGGCCATCAGGCTCAACCCGGCGCCCACCTCGCGCAGTTCGGGGGCGCGTTCCAGGACGGTGACCCGCCAGCCACGCCGGTGCAGGGCGAGCGCCGCGCTCAGCCCCCCGATGCCGCCGCCGACCACCACCGCGTGTGGCTCGTCCATGTCGTCCACCCTTCTACACCTGTAGAAGGGGATACTACCTGCGCACCGCGCAGAGGAGGAACCCCGTTGAACGCCCGCGCCCACCGGATCGCGCTGTTGACCGACGCGGCCATCGAGCTGATCGCCGACGGCGGCATGCGGGCGCTCACCCACCGGGCCGTCGACGCCCGCGCCGAGCTGCCGCCCGGCACCACCTCGGCGTACCTGCGCACCCGCCAGGCGCTGATCGAGGCGGTGGTGCGGCGCCTCGTCGAGCGTGACCGGGCCGACCTGGCCGCGTACGACCTGCCGACCGAGCCGCCCGCCCCGCAGGCGGGCCCCCGCCTGGACGGCGACGACCTCGACCAGCTCGCCGCCGGGGTGGCCGAGGTGCTCGACCGCTGGCTGGGCGTCGGACGCAGCCGTACCCTGACCCGCTACGCCTGCCTGCTGGAGGCGGTGCACCGCCCCGAACTACGCGGCATCCTGCGACACGGCATCGGCATCCGGGCCCAGTCCCGCGATCTGCTGACCCGCGCCGGCGCCACCGACCCGGACCGGCAGGGCGACCAGTTCGTCGCGTACGTCGACGGGCTCCTCTTCGACCGGCTGGTCGGCGCGGGAGCGCTCACCGCCCCGACCCCCGGCACCCCGGACAGCCGCGCCGATCTCGCGGACGCCGTCCGTACGCTGCTGCGCGCCCTGACCGGGAGGTGACCGGAGCCGGTGATCGCGCGCCGGACGCGACGGCGGCCGGCGGGCGGCCCGGTCGGCGGCTCCGCCGGCCGATGGTGGACGATCGCGGAGAGCGAGCCGGCGGACGCCGGTGATCGCTGACGGCCGCACAACGCGTCGGTCGACCGGTGGGAGGTGCCGATGGCGTGGTTCGCGGGCCTGCGGGTCGCCGGCCACCGGTTGCGGCAGGGGTGGCGGCCGGTGCTGGAGGCGACCGTCGCGGCGACCGTGGCCTGGCTGCTCGCCACCCGCCTGCTCGGGCATCCGCAGCCGTTCTTCGCGCCGGCCGCCGCGCTGATCGTCCTCGGTCAGGCCCGTGGGCAGCGCATCCGGCGGGCCGTCGAGGTCGTGCTCGGGGTGGCCGCCGGGGTGCTCGTCGCGGACCTGGTCGTGCAGGCGCTGGGCCCCGGCAGCACCTGGACGGTCTGCACGGTCATCCTGCTCACCGTCCTGCTCGCGGTCGCCTTCGGGGCCACCGGCGTCACCCTCGTACAGGCCGCCGTCTCCGCGCTCTACCTGGTGGTGGTCGCGCCGCCGGACGGGTCGCTGGTGCCGTTCCGCTTCGTCGACGCGCTGATCGGCGGCGCGGTGGCGCTCGCCGTCAGCCTGCTCGTCGACGCCCGGCACCCGCTCGCGCCGCTCGTCGTCGAGGTGCGGCGCACGTTCGACGAGCTGGCCGGCCTGCTGGGCGGGATCGCCGACGCGCTGGACGGGCGCGACGAGCCGGCGGCGGTGGCCGCCCTGGCGCGCGCCCGGGGCATGGACGCCCGGGTCGACGGGCTGCGGGACGGCGTGCTGGCCGCCGGCGAGGCGCTGCGGCTCAACGTGCGCCGACGCCGACACATCGGCCGGTTGCGGTCGGTGGACGAGTCGGTCCGGCAGATCGACTACGTGGTCCGCAACGTCCGGGTGCTGGCCCGCGCGGGCGTGACGCTCAGTCGACTCGGGACCTCCACCCCGGCCGAGCTGGGCGACGCGCTGCGCTGCCTGGTGGAGGCGGTCCGGGAGGCCGGCGCGGCGCTCGCCGCCGACCTGGACGGGCAGGAGGAGGTCGCCGACCGGCACGCCCTGCGGGCGGACGAGGCGGCGCTGGCGGCCGTCCGTACCGCGGGGCAGCTCTTCGGGTCGACCCAGACCCTCCCCCTCGCCATGATCATCGGCCAGGTCCGGGCGACGGCGATCGACCTGCTGCGGGGCGTGCATCCCGACGACGACGTCGCCGTCCTGGCCCGCGTGGACGCGGCCCTCGGCCTACCCGCCGTCTGACCGACACCGAGGGTCATCCGGTGAGCCACCCGGTGGCCCTCGCCCGGATCTCCGCGGGCAGCTCATGGCCGCCGGTGAACTCCTCGTAGGTGACGTCGTAGCCGATTCCGCGCAGGTGCGGCACGAAGCGGCGGCTGCACACGTCGACGGGCAGCACCGGGTCGTCCACCCCGTGCGAGACGAAGATCCGTGGTCGCCCACGGACGACCGGCGGCGCGGCGAAGCCGGGGGAGAAGGCCAGCACCGCGTCGACCAGGTCGCCGTTGGCCAGGCCCAGCGAGAGCGCGTACGAGGCTCCGTCGGAGAAACCGCCGAGCGTCACACCCTGTACGGGGTAGCCGTCGAACGCGCTGGCCAGCAACGCGTCGATGTGCCCGACGTCCACCCCGAGGCCACCGGCGATCAGGTCCCAACTGGTCGCCGACGACTGCGGG
The DNA here is from genome assembly GCF_040656575.1 of Micromonospora sp. NPDC049801. NCBI lineage: Bacteria > Bacillati > Actinomycetota > Actinomycetes > Micromonosporales > Micromonosporaceae > Micromonospora > Micromonospora sp. NPDC049801. The sequence continues at coordinate 302,827 of NZ_JBFAMS010000001.1, forward strand.
GCGATCAGCAGCAGGTGCTGCGCGTCCGCCTCCGCGAGCAGCAGGTCCAGTCCGTGCCGCGCGGAACCACCCGCCCCGTGCAGGAGCACCACCAGCCGGTACGCGGCCCCGTCGGCGGCCGGCTCCGGCACGTACGCCATCGCGGGCCGACCACCGTCACCGCCGGGCAGCGGCACGATGCCGGTCGGCCCGGTCACCACCGGCGGGTGTGGGCGGGTGGTCAACCGGCCGTGCCGGTGACCCTGCGCGGGCGCCCGGCTCGGCGGCACGGGGTCGGACACGGGCCACCAACTCCTCGCGGTCGACGAGAGGTGCGAGGCGGTTACCCGGCCGGCCGCCGGTTAACCGGGCGGCCGCTCAGGCGCTGTCCCGGGCCACCAGGTCGGACGGGAAGAGCGTCACCGGCGCTCCCGGGCGACCGGCCAGCACGGCGGCGGCCGCCGCGGCGGCGATCCGGCCCACGGGGTGGCTCGCGGTGGTCAGCGCCGGCGCGGTCATGCCGGCCAGCGGGATGTCGTCGAAGCCGGCCACCGCGACGTCACCGGGCACCCGGACGCCGTCCTCGCGCAGCTCCGCGATCACGCCCAGGGCCGTCTCGTCGCTGATCGCGTAGATCGCGTCGACGTCCGGCCAGCGCCGCAGCGCCTCGCCGGCCGCCTCCCGGCCCCGCGCCGCCGTGAAGTCCCCCCGCACAACCCGCTCCGGCAGGCCGGCCTCGCGCATCAGGTGGCGGTACGCCCGCACCGGCCGCTGCGCGCACGGCAGCCACCGCGGACCGGTCACCATGGCGATCCGGCGGCAGCCCGTGCCGTACAGGTGGCGTAACACCGCGCCCGCGCCGGTGGTGTTGTCGACGTCGAACGACGGCACCGTGGCCGAGCCGATGCCGATCGAGGCGATCCGGCCGTGCAGCGCCCGGGGTACGGCCGCCAGCAGGTCCTCGGTGGTGTTGACCAGCACGACCCCGCACACGCTGCGGTCGGCGGCGAGCTGGTCGAGGCCGCGCGGGTCACCCAGCGGCAGCCAGTGCAGGGCCACCCCGACGCCGGCCGGCGCGCACACCCGGGCGGCCGAGCCGACCACGCGGTCCACGTACGGGTCGTCCAGCACGGCCGCGCTGGTGCCCAGGGCGGCCACCACCAGCCGCACGCCGCCGCCGCGGACCAGTGCGCGCGCGGCCGGGTTGGGCACGTAGCCGAGCTGGTCGGCGGCCGTCACCACCCGTGCCCGGGCGGCCGGCGAGGCGAACCCGGTGCCGGCGATCACCCGCGAGGCGGTGGACCGGGACACTCCGGCGGCCCGAGCGACGTCCTCCAGGGTGGCTGGGCGCGGTGCCGCTGCCATCATCGTGTCCTCCCCGACGACGCCCGCCCCCGGCGGGCGTGCGCCTGCCAGCCATCATCCCCCGACCTGCGGGCCTGCGGTAAGGGGCGGGGCCCGCTTGTGGTGGTAGCGCTCTCAGGTGTGCGATCGTGCCAGGAGATCACCCCCCAGGAAGAGGACCACCCCCTTGAGTGCCCCCACCAGTCCCGCCGTCGCCCCGGACGCCGCCGCGCCGACGCGGGCCATCGTGCTCGCCCGCAACGGTGTCGCCCTGACCTTCACCCTGAACGGCCTGGCCGTCGGTAGCTGGTTCTCCCGGGTGCCGGCCGTCCGGGAGGCGCTGGATCTGTCCGCCGGCCGCCTCGGGCTGCTGTTGCTCGCGTTGAGCGTCGGCGCGCTGCTCGCCATGCCGACGTCCGGGCTGCTCGCCCAGCGCCTCGGCTCCGCCCGCACGGTGACCCTCGCCACCGTGCTGGTCGCGGTGGGCCTGATCGTGGCCGGGTTGGGCGCGACGGTCGCCGGGTCGGCCGCCGTCGTCGCGCTGGGGATGGTCGCCTTCGGCTACGGCTCCGGCGCGTGTGACGTGGCGATGAACGTCGAGGGCGCGGCGGTGGAGCGTCGGTTGGGGCGTACCGTCATGCCCCGTTTCCACGCGGCCTGGAGCCTCGGGTCGGTGGCCGGCGCGGGCGTCGGCGCCGGCGCGGCCCGCCTGGACGTGCCGGTGGGCGCGCACCTCGCCGTGGTGGCCGTGGTGGTCCTGGTCGGCACCGTCTTCGCGTCCCGGGCGTACCTGCCCCAGCCCGCCGTGGACGCGGCCAACGGGCCGACGGACACCACCCCGGCCGGTCGTCGGCGGGCCCAGCTCGCCGCCTGGCGCGAGCCGCGCACCCTGCTGATCGGGCTGTTCGTGCTGGTGGCGGCCTTCACCGAGGGCAGCGCCAACGACTGGCTGGCGGTCGCGTTCGTGGACGGCCGGGACCTGAGCGAGGCGGCCGGCGCGGCGGTCTTCGGCGTGTTCGTCGTCGGCATGACCCTCGGTCGCACCGCCGGCACGGTCGCGCTGGACCGTTGGGGGCGGGTGCCGGTCCTCACCGGCACCGTCCTGCTCGCCGCCGCCGGCGCGACGTTGGCCGTGTTGGCCGGCTCGGGACCGGTGGCCATCGTCGGTGTCGCGCTGTGGGGGATCGGCGCGTCACTCGGCTTCCCCGTCGGCATGAGCGCGGCGGCCGACGAGGAGGCGCACGCGGCGGTACGGGTCAGCGTCGTCGCCGTGATCGGCTACACGGCCTTCCTGGGTGGCCCGCCGCTGCTGGGGCTGCTCGGCGACCACGTCGGCGTCCTGCGGGCGCTGCTGGTGGTGCCGTTGCTGCTCCTGCCGACGTTGGCGCTGGTGCCGGCGCTGCGTCCGCCGCGCGCCGCCGACCGGGAGCAGTCGTCGGCAGCACAACAAAACTAGCCCGGATCAGGGCGTGCCGGTATCGGGCGCGTGGCCGAGTGCGCCGCGCGCCCGTGCTGGCTACGGTCGCCCGATGCCAATCGACGAGATCACCGCCGCCGCGGCGGGCACCTGGACCCTGGGCGACCGCACGGTGCGCCGGATGGGCTTCGGCTCGATGCGGATCACCGCGAACCCCGACCGCGAGCGCGCGATCGCGCTGCTGCGCCGCGCTGTCGAGCTGGGCGTCAACCACCTCGACACGGCCGCGTTCTACGTCTCGCCCGGCGGAACCCTGCGGGTGGGCACCGGTCCCGCCCGGTACGCCACCGAGCTGATCCGGGCGGCCCTCGCCCCGTACCCCGAGGATCTGGTGATCGCCACCAAGGTCGGCTTCGGCTACGACCCTGTGGACGGGTTCACCGAGGCGTTCACCCCCGCGCAGTTGCGCGCGCAGGTCGAGGAGAACCTGCGTCGTCTCGGCCGCGACCAGCTCGACGTGGTGAACCTACGGCTCGGCCGGGGGCCGGGGGCGGTGCCGCTGGCCGAGCGGTTCGGCGCCCTGGCCGAGCTGCGCGACGCCGGGCTGATCCGGCACCTCGGGCTGTCCAACGTCCGGCCCGAGCAGCTGGATGAGGTGGCCGGCATCGCGCCGGTGGTCTGCGTGCAGAACAACTACGGCGTGGACGCCTACCGTGAACAGGACGCCTTCGTCCGGACCTGCGGCGAGCGGGGAGTCGCCTACGTGCCGTTCTTCGCGCTGGCCGGAACGTCCCGGGAGGCGGGAGCGACCGCCGCGCCGGGCGCGGCCGTCGAGGCGGTCGCCCGCGACCACGGCGTCACCCCTTCGCAGGTACGCCTGGCCTGGACCCTGCACCAGGGCCCGCACGTCCTCGCCATCCCCGGCACCAGCGACCCGCTGCACCTCGAGGAGAACATCGCCGCCGCCGCCCTCCACCTGACCCCGGAGGACCTGACCCGCCTGGGCTGACGCCGTCCCCCACCCCCGTCCCGCCGGCGTTGATCATGAAGTTGTTGCCATCGATGTCGACGTGTCGTGGCAATAACTTCATGATCAACGGAGCCAGATGCGCAGGAGGCCCGCGGGGTGGAAGCCGGCTCGGCGGGCCGGGGGCAGGTCGGGCGCGGACTCGTAGCCGACCAGGGGTACGTCGGGCAGGGTGGCGGAGATCGCCAGCCAGATCTCGTCCGGATCGTCGCTGGTGCTGAACAGGTTGGAGACGCCCGACGGATCGTCGCCGCTGACCACCGCCCCGCCCACGACAGCGCCCCGCCCGTCGTGCCGGGCCAGCACCCGGATGCCCGGGTCGGCCAGCAGCGCCGGGCGGAACAGCTCCCCGCCGCCGTGCGCGCTCGCCCACTCCGCGAGCCCTCGCGCCGTGGTGACCCGGTCGAGCGGCACGCCGGTCGGCGGCTCGGTGGGCGGGCGGTGGATCCACTGCGCGTCGAAGAGGACCCGGAACCCGTACGCCGCGAGGTCGAGGTCGGCGAAGCTGTCCTTCACCGACGCGCCGGCCCCGGCGTCGATCCGCGCGAGCAGCGCCTCGGGGTCGACGCCGGGGCGCAGGGTGACCGCGTCCGGATACCAGGGCGGGGAGCGGCGGGGCACCGACCACGCGTCGGCGTCGATCCGGCCGACCAGGCCGTGGCTGGCGCACACCACGTCGCACCATTGCGCGTTGTTGTGCGCCGCCGCCTCCCGCACGTCGTTTGGCACGTCCGGCAGCCTAATCGGTGAGCACGACGAGCCGCTGGGTCGCGCGCGTCATCGCGACGTACCTGTCGACCGCCCCCTGGACGCCCTCACCGAACGCCTCCGGATCGACGAGGACGACCAGGTCGAACTCCAGCCCCTTGGACAGTTCCGGACTCAGCGACCGGACGCGACTCGTCGCCGGCCGGAACGTGGGGTCGCCGATGACGCAGGCGATTCCCTCGGCGTGCTCGGCGAGCCAGCCGTCGACGATCGCGTCCCGGTCGCGCACCGATCCGTGGGTGACGGGGATCCCGTTGCCGCGGATCGAGGTCGGCACGTTCGCGTCCGGGAGTACGGCCCGGATGACCGGTTCGGCCTGCGCCATGACCTCCCGGGGCGTCCGGTAGTTGACGGTCAACGAGGTCAGGGTCACCTCGTTGAGCCCGACGCGGGCGAGCCGTTCCCGCCACGACCCGGTGAATCCGTGCCGGGCCTGGGCCCGGTCCCCGACGATCGTGAAGCTGCGCGACGGGCACCGCGACAGCAGCATCTGCCACTGCGCGTCGGTCAGCTCCTGCGCCTCGTCCACCACGATGTGCGCGAACGGGCCGGCCAGCAGATCCGCGGCGACGCCCGGCAGCACGGCCTCGTCGACAAGCGCGTCCTGCAGGTCCAGTTGGCGCAGGCTCGACAGCACGCCCTCGCCGTCGTCGTAGGCGTGCGCCTCGATCAGCTCGTCGACCACCGTCGCCATGCGTTCCCGTTCGGCGGCGATCGTGGCGTCGCGGCGGCGGGTACGCCCTGACGCCTCCGCATCGCCGAGCCGCTGTCGTGCCGCGTCCAGCAGCGGCAGGTCGGACACCGTCCACGTGCGGGCGTCGGCGCGCTGGAGCCGGCGGACGTCGTCGGGACCGAGCCAGGGGGCGCACCTGCGCAGATAGGCGGGTACCGACCACAGGTCCGCGACGATGTCGGCCGCGTCGAGCAGCGGCCAGGCGCGGTTGACCGTGGTACGGAGTTCCGCGTCGCGCCGCAGCGACGCGCGGACGAGGTCCTCGGGTTCGTCGCCGTCGTACCTGCCGAGCAGGATGCTCAGCAGTTCGTCCCAGATCTCGTCGCGGGCCTCGTTGTGCGGGGTGCCCGGTCCGGGCGCCTCGAACGCCTGGGCCCAGTCGTCGGCGCTCAGCCGGATGTCGGTGTCGCCGGCCGCGACGGTCAGCGCCGTCGTCGGCGGCTCCTCGTAGAAGCGGACGGCCGCGTCGATCGCCCTTACCAGGTCGAGCGAGGACTTGAGGCGGTCCACCTCCGGGTCGCTCTCGGCGGTGGCCGAGGCGCCCTGCGGTACGAGGTCCCGCAGGGTGCAGGTCTGCACGTCCTCCTCGCCGAGGCTGGGCAGGACGTCGGCGACGTACGCCAGGTAGGGCTGGTGCGGCCCGACGAACAGCACCCCGCCGCGCCCCTGCCGCAGGCGCGGGTCGGAGTAGAGCAGGTACGCGGTGCGGTGCAGGGCGACGACGGTCTTGCCCGTGCCCGGACCGCCGTCGACGACGAGCGCGCCGCGTGATCCGGCCCGGATGATGGCGTCCTGGTCGGCCTGGATGGTGCCGAGCACGTCGCGCATCCGGGCCGAGCGGTTGCCGCCGAGGCTGGCGATGAACGCCGACTGGTCGTCCAGCGCGGCGTGCCCCTCGAACCCGTCCGGGGTGAACACCTCGTCCCAGTAGTCGCTGATCCGGCCGAGGGTCCAGCGGTACCGGCGTCGGCTCGCGAGGCCCATCGGGTTGGCGTGGGTCGCTCCGAAGAACGGCGCGGCGGCCGGTGAACGCCAGTCGAGCAGCAGCCGGCGGCCATCGCCGTCGCTGAGGCCGAACCGTCCGATATAGACGGGCTCGGGGTCGTCCGCGTGGACCATGCGACCGAGACACAGATCCAGACCGAAACGGCGCAGCGCGCGCAGGCGGGCGGTCAGCCGCCGGACCTCCTCGTCCCGGACGACCGCCTGCCGACCCTTGCCCGCCGGTGCCCGGCGCTCGGCGTCCAGGCGGTCGGACAGGTCGGCGATCGACCGCTGAAGGCTCGCCGCGATCACGGCGAAGTGCTGCTCGTCCCGGGCGACGAGCGCCGGGTCGGCCTTGGCGGCGAGGTTCTCGGGGAGGTCGAACACACCGGCCGCCGCCGACGACACGTTCATCTTCATGGCTCCCGTTTGCGCAGGTCATGGCCTTGGACGGGCCATTCTGCGGCACAGCGGGGGCCTTGCCGCAAGTCCCCCCATGCGGTATATGTTGGATATGGCGGGAGGGGTTGTTCCCCGTCGTCACGGCTTCCGCTCGGCGTAGACGAGATCCATCGTGTCGGCGCGCCCGCCCCAGCTCAGGTCGAGATGCCAGCACCCCGCTCGGGGCATGTCGATGATCGACGGCGCCGGCCCGCCGGCGACCTCGTGGGTCACTCGCGTGTCGGTGCCGTCCAACGTGGCGATGATCTTCAGGCTGGTCGACGCGCCCGGGGGCGGCGAGGCCGTGGCGGGCCGGGCCACCCAGAGGATCTTGTTGCTCGACGCGTCCGGTCGGACCTGCGCCAGCGGGTGGCCGAACAGCACCGCCACGATCTCACCCCGTGCGCCGAAGACGTGCGGCATGCGGGTGTCCCCGTGGAACCCCTCGTCCGCCCAGTCGGGCAGCGACCCCGTCTCGACCCGCGACGCGCAGCCGACCGCCGCAGTGGTTGGACCGCCGGCAGTCGTCGCCGGCCCGTCGCCGGCCGTGCCGCAGCCCGCCAGCACCAGAACCGACCCCAGCAGAAACCTGCCCCAAGTGATCATCTTGCTCCCTCCCACAAGGACGTGTCCCGTACCAGAGAGACACCGGTCGGGCCGGGCGGGTTCCTAGGGGAGCGAGCCGGCGATCTCGAGCGCCTCGGCCATGCTGCGCGCGCCCTCCAGCCGGTAGGTCACGCCGGCCTGCTCCCAGATCAGGGTCGACGCGGCGAGTCGTGCGGTCTCCCGGCGGATCTGCCCCGACCGGTCGACGTAGGACAGCACGTGCGGACCGTCGACCCAGACGGCGAAGTCACCGTCGACCTGCGTCCACTCCGCACCCGGCCGGCTGGTCCGCTTGTGGAAGGTCAGGTCGAGACGACCGTCGAACGCGTCGAGACGCACCGCGCCGCCCTCGTACAGCAGCGTCGCGACCCGGTACGCGCCGGTGCCGTCGGGGTCGGCGACCGACACCCGCTCCGGCGGCCCGAGCGCGGCCGGCACCCGGATCGGGAAGCGGACCGCCCGCCGCGCCTCGTCGAGCCCCACCATCCGCAGCGACGGCAGGGGCGACGGCTCGTCCTCGGGCGGCGACGGCGTGGACGACGTGACGATGCCGACGCCGGCGAAGCGCAGCACCTCGCCGACCGCGTCGGCGACGGCCGCACGCGTCGGCGGCAGCGCCGCGACCAGCAGGGCAACGAGCGCCGCCGCGGCCAGGGAGCGCCACCGACGTCGCCCGCGTACGTCCCCGACGAGCCGGTCGCGCACCCGTGCGGTCACGTCCGGCGTGACGGGCGTGTCCAACCAGACGCCGAGGTCACGCAGCTCCGCCTCCAGGCCGTCCCGGGTGAGGTCATCCATGACGCACCTCCTCGTCGGCGAGCAGGGCGCGCAGCTTCGCCAGTGCCCGTGAGGTGCGCGACTTCACCGTTCCCCGGGGCCAGCCCAGCATGACGCCCGTCTCCTGCTCGCCGAGATCGAGGAAGAACCGGCAGACGATCACCTCGCGGTCGCGTACCGGCAGTTGCCGCAGGGCCGCCACCAGCGCGGCCCGCCGCTCGCCGGCCAGGACGGCGTCGACGGCGTCATCCTCGGCGACCTCGGGCGGGGGGTTCGCCGCCGCCCGCAGGACCAGGCCCTCCCGGCGCGTGCGGGACCGGTGCAGGTTGCGGGTCTCGTTGGCGACGATCGCGAGCAACCAGGAGCGGAAGGACGACTCTCCCCGGTAGCGGGACAGCTTGCGGTAGCCCTTCACGAACGCCTCCTGGACGACGTCCTCGGAGTCCGGACCCGCGCCGAGCAGCACCGCCGTCCGGTACGCGGACGCGGTGTGCCGGGCGACCAGGAGGTCGTACGCCTCCAGGTCACCGGCTCGGGCGCGGGTGACGAGCACGTCGTCGTCCAGGGGAACCTCCGGTCGGACTCGCACTGATGACACCGCCCGCGCCCGTCGGGTTCCGCCCCAGCGGAGTCAGATTTTTCCCACCCGCCGTGCAGCCTATTGCCAGGAATCGGTGCTGAACTGGGAGTGGCGTCGAAGGAGAGGGGCTGGGCATGGGCTGGTTCAACCGGCGGTCTCGCGGCGGCGAGGCGACCCCGACGAAGCTGGACCGTGAGGCCACCCGGGACGACCTCGCCGCGCTGGAGGCGTTCGTCGCCAGCCGGCGAGGGGTGGAGTTCTACCTGGAACCGGAGACGACCGCCACCGACACCACCGTGGTCGCGATCGCCTACGACGGTGAGTGGATCCGTCGCCGCACCGGCACACCCCGGGCAGCGGGCGACATCGCCCGCAAACACGCGGTGCCGCTGTACGAGGCGGCCCGCACCGGCTACCCGGAGCGGATGCGGGTGTGGAATCGGGCCCACCCGGAACGCCACGCCCGCTGAGCCGGTCAGGCCGTAACCGGGCTCAAGCGGGTTTCGCCTGCGCGAGTGATCGCTGGATGAGCGTGAGGACGGGTGGAAGGATCAGCTCACCGCCGCCGATCGTGGCGCCAGCGTTCACGTGGTGGGGCGTGCCGTCAATGTCGACCACCAGCGCGCCAGCCTCCCTGGCGATGACGACGCCCGCGACGGTGTCCCACGGGTTGTTGTTGAGCATGACGAACGCGTCGATCCGGCCGTGCGCCAACCAGGCGAGGTCGATTGCGGCTGACCCGTGCATGCGTATCCGTTGGACGTGCCGGGTGAGCTGCTCGGTGATGGCGAGTCGCTCGGTGTTCTTCCGGCTGGCCTCGGCACCGACCGCATAGTCGCCGATGGCGACGACGGCGTCCCGCAGATCGGTGACCTGGCTGGCGCGGATGCGCCGGTTGTCGGCATAGGCGCCGTGCCCCTGCACGGCGTGGTAGCGGGTGCCGAGGAACGGAAGGTCGATGACACCAAGGACGGCGTGTGTGCGGTGGATGAGGCCGAGAGAGATCGCGCACAGAGGCGAGCCGTGGATGAAGTTCACGGTGCCGTCGACTGGATCGAGCGCCCAGGTCAGCGCGCTGGTGTCGCCGCTGCTGCCGTACTCCTCACCGAGGAAACCGATGTCAGGCGCCTTGGCGGCCAGATGCTCGCGGACCGCTCGCTCGATGGCGTAATCCACGTCCGAGGCCATGTCGCGGTCACCCTTGAAGGTCAGCGCACCGGGCTGGAGCCTGCGCATCAGGTCGTGGGCCAGGTCGACGGCCTCCTGTGCGAGGGGGAGAAGGTGCGCGTAGCCGGTCATAGCTGGCGGCTGCGCTCCCACAGCGAGTTGAACATCTCGTCGAATATCGGGTAGAGGCCGGAAGGGCTGGGGCTGGCGCTGCGCTCGATGACCAGCGTCGGGCAGTCGACACCGCGCATCTGCGGTAGGTAGTGCTGGACAACGCAGAGTCGACCATCGATCAGAAGGACGTTGGCGCGGATGGATTCGTCGTAGACGCCGATGGTGAGGTTGTCCCGGGCATCCGCCGGGAGCCGGTCACGAATGCGACGGGCCAGGTTCTGGATGTTGAGTTCGGTGAGCGCGCTGAGGTGCCCATCTGGATAGTCGTCCTCCCGCTCCTGCCGCCTGATCGCCTCGCCGGCCGGGTCAAGGAACAGGCAGCGGAGGCGGGTGCCGGCGGCGAGGAGTCTCAGGAGGCGATTGTCGCCGTACTGCTGACAGATGAGGTTCAGTGACAGCCCGGACGCTCGGATGTCCGTGGCATGGTCGAAAAGGGCTTGCGGGGGCAGCTCCGCCATAAAATCTGATCGGCTGGAATAGATCGCGCTGACATCAGCGCATTGGTTCCGTACGGCCGTGCTGAGCTGGTGTCCGGCGAGGTCCGGGGCCGGCTCGCGTTCGCCGAGGAGAAGCGTCATTCGTGCGTGGCGGGGCATGGACAGGCCGGTGCAGATGCGGGTGAGGACATCGATGCTGCTGACCCGGCGGGCACCGCTGGTGATCTCGCTGATCTGAGCCTGGCTGAGGCCGGTGGCGACGCCGAGAGTGGTCTGGCTGGCGCGGGTGGCTCGCTGGACGAGGCGGAATACCTGAGCGATGTTACGAGCGGCCAGGGCGTCGAGCATGTCAGTGGTGCCCCACAGCAGGTCGTCAGTGGTAAGCGTGGCAGTTGTGCGGACGCTCACGGCTGGCTTCCTTCCTGCTACAAGGGCCGAGGGCCAGCTTATCCAGTAGTGGGATGGCATGCCGGGAGGACATCCGGAGGGCGGATGAAAGTTATCCATCGAGGATTCACCCGCTGTGATGGATCGCTGCGGTTGTGGTGAGCAGGGTCGTGGTGTGAGTCTGCGGTCCCGCCCCCACCTGCCCATGCGCCCCGCCTGGTTGTGCCGCAACTGTGCCGCAGCATGGCCATGCTCCCGCGCCCAACTCGATCTCGTCGCCGAGTTCTACGGTCACTCGCTGGCGCTGGCCCTCTACCTTACGTCCTGCATGAACGAGGCCATCCACGACTTGTACGGTCTCGGCGGTCGCCCCGACCTTGCCCTGATGCACGCGCGTTTCCTCGGCTGGCTGTCGTTGACTCGCCGGCCGCGTCGCTTCAACCATGAGTGACTCGCCCCGATATCTTCGCAGGTCAATGTGGTGCTCGTGACCGGGCGGCTCCGGGGTCCGCGTTGACCGGCGGCGCGAGGGTGTGGCAGCATTCGCGGCCTGACGGCAGTGAAGGAAGTCGGTGCGAATCCGACGCGGTCCCGCCACTGTCACCGGGGAGTGATCCCCCCTCGCGAGTCACGGCCGTGTGTCTGCGGTTGGAAGGCCGGGGGTGAGCGTCGATCCGGAAGCCAGGATACTTCGGCCGTCGGGACGTACCCCAGGGCGTGGACACCCGAGGAGGACCCGATGACGCATGGCGTCTTGCGCACCCACGAGCACCGTCGTACCCCGAGCGGCGGTCGCACCGCCGCGCCCCGACCCGGCCGCACAACCGCGCCGGCATCCGCTCGCTTGGGCGTCGTTTCCCGCTGAGTTCCGCGCCACGCCACCCGTCGCCGCCGGCCCCGTGCCGGTGAACGGTCCGGGTCGCGGTGCCCGCTGAACCCCGCGCCCACCCGCACGTCGTCGCCGAACCGCTTCCGCGAGCGCGCCGACGTTACCGTCCGGAGCCTGCCGTGCGCATTCTGCTGCTCTCCACCGCCGACACCGACCTGCTGGCCGCCCGCGCCAGCGACGCCGACTACCGGCTCGCCAACCCTGCCCAGGTGGCGGCCGACGAGGTGCCCGCCCTGCTCGACGGGGTCGACCTCGCCGTCGTACGCCTGCTCGGCGGTCGGCAGGCGTGGCCGGACGGCCTCGCCGCCGTGCTCGCCAGCGGCGTGCCGACGGTCGTCCTTGGCGGCGAGGCGCTGCCGGACGCGGAGCTGATGGCGGTCTCCACGGTGCCGTCCGGGGTGGTCGCCCAGGGCCTCGCGTACCTGGTCGAGGGTGGCCCGGACAACCTGGGGGAGTTGGCCCGGTTCCTCTCCGACACGGTCCTGCTCACCGGGGAGGGGTTCGCACCGCCCGCGCCGACCCCGGCGTACGGCGTGCACGGCGAGCACCCCACCGAACCGGGTCGGCCCACCATCGGAATCGTCTTCTACCGGGCGCACGCCCTGGCCGGCAACACCGCGTTCGTCGACGTGCTGGCCGAGGCGGTCCGCGCGGCCGGCGGCAACCCCCTGCCGATCTTCTGCGGCTCGCTGCGCGGGCTGACGGCCGGCGCCGGCCCCCTCGGGCTCTTCGCCCGCTGCGACGCGCTGCTGGTCACCGTCCTCGCGGCCGGCGGCGCGGTCGCCGCCGACGCCTCCTCCGGCGGCGACGAGGACGCCTGGGACGTCGGCGCGCTCGCCGCCCTGGACGTGCCGGTCATCCAGGCGCTCTGCCTCACCAGCACGCGCGAGCAGTGGGCCGCCAGCGACGCCGGACTGTCCCCGTTGGACGCGGCGATGCAGGTGGCCATCCCCGAGTTCGACGGCCGGATCGTCACCGTGCCGTTCTCGTTCAAGCAGGTCGACGCCGACGGTCTTTCGGTGTACGCCGCCGACCCCGAGCGGGCCGCCCGCGTCGCCGGGATCGCGGTGCGGCACGCCCGGCTGCGGTACGTGCCGAACGCCGACAAGCGGATCGCCGTGGTGCTCAGCTCGTACCCCACCAAGCACTCGCGGGTCGGTAACGCCGTCGGGCTGGACACCCCGGCCTCGGCGGTCCGGCTGTTCGCCGCGCTCGCCGAGGCGGGCTACGACCTCGGCGGCACGCCGCCGCCCACGGACGGTGACGCGCTGATCCACGCGCTGATCGCCGCCGGCGGGCACGACGTGGAGTGGCTCACCCCGGAGCAGTTGGCCGCCGCCGAGGCGCGGATAGCGGGGCAGACGTACCGGCGCTGGTTCGAGGCGGTCCCGGTCGAGCTGCGCGAGCGGATGCGGCAACACTGGGGCGAGCCGCCCGGCGAGCTGTACACCGACGGCGGGGACGTCGTGCTGGCCGGGCTGCGCTTCGGCAACGTGGCGCTGCTGATCCAGCCGCCGCGTGGTTTCGGGGAGAACCCGATCGCCATCTACCACGACCCGGACCTGCCGCCGAGCCACCACTACCTGGCCGCGTACCGCTGGCTCGCCGCGCCGGTCTCCGACGGCGGCTTCGGCGCGGACGCCGTGGTGCATCTGGGCAAGCACGGCACCCTGGAGTGGCTGCCCGGCAAGGGCCTCGGCCTGGCCGCCGGCTGCGCGCCCGACGCGGTCCTCGCGGACCTGCCGCTGGTGTACCCGTTCATCGTCAACGACCCCGGCGAGGGCACCCAGGCCAAGCGGCGGGCGCACGCCGTGGTCATCGACCACCTGGTGCCGCCGATGGCCCGCGCCGAGACCTACGGCGACCTGGCCAAACTGGAGCAACTGCTGGACGAGTACGCCACCGTGCAGGCGCTCGACCCGGCGAAGGTGCCGACCGTGCGGGCGCAGATCTGGGACCTGGTCCGCGCCGCCGAGCTGCACCACGACCTGCACACCGAGGCGATGCCCGACGCGGACGACTTCGACGACTTCGTGCTGCACCTCGACGGCTACCTGTGCGAGGTCAAGGACGTGCAGATCCGCGACGGCCTGCACATCCTCGCCGACGCGCCCACCGGCGAGCCGCGGGTCAACCTGGTCCTCGCGGTGCTGCGCGCCCCGCAGATCTGGGGTGGCGTCCAGGCCCTGCCCGGCCTGCGGCAGGCCCTCGCCACCGCGTACGGCCTCGACGAACAGGAACTGCTTGCCATGCCGGGCCGGCGGATCGCCCTGCCGGCCGCGTTGACCGACGCGGTGGACGGGCCGGCCGGCACCGCCGCCGATGCCATCGACCTGATCGAAACCCTCGCCCGGCGGCTGGTCGTCGGCATGGAGACCCTGGGCTGGACCGCCGACACGGCCGAGGCGGTCGTCGCCGAGGTGACCGGCCAGCCGATCCCGGACGCCGCCGAGGTGCTGCGCTTCGCCGCCACCGAGTTGGTGCCCCGGCTGGTTCGCACCACCGACGAGCTGACCAACACCCTCGGTGCGCTCGACGGCCGGTTCGTGCCGCCCGGCCCGTCCGGCTCACCCACCCGGGGCCTGGTCAACGTGTTGCCCACCGGCCGGAACTTCTACTCCGTCGACCCGAAGGCCATCCCCAGCCGCAACGCCTGGGACGTCGGCGTGGCCCTGGCCGACTCGCTGCTGGCCCGGCACCTCGCCGACACCGGCGCGTACCCCCGCTCGGTGGGGTTGACCGTGTGGGGCACCAGCGCCATGCGGACGCAGGGCGACGACATCGCCGAGGTGCTCGCGCTTATCGGCTGCCGGCCGGTGTGGGACGAGCGGTCCCGGCGGGTCACCGGCGTCGAGGTGGTGCCGACCGCCGAGCTGGGTCGGCCCCGCGTCGACGTCACCGTACGGATCTCCGGGTTCTTCCGCGACGCGTTCCCGCACGTGGTGGCGCTGCTCGACGACGCCGTCCGGCAGGTCGCCGCCCTGAACGAGCCGGCCGAGGAGAACTACCTGCGCGCCCACGTGGCCGCCGACCTCGCCGAGCACGGTGACGAGCGGCGGGCCACCGCCCGGATCTTCGGCTCCAAACCCGGGGCGTACGGCGCGGGCCTGCTGCCGCTGATCGACGCCCGGACCTGGCGCAGCGACGCCGACCTGGCCGAGGTGTACGCGGTGTGGGGTGGCTACGCGTACGGCCGGGGCCTGGACGGTCGGGAGGCGCGCGCCGACATGGAACGCTCCTTCGCGCGGATCGCGGTCGCGGTGAAGAACCAGGACACCCGCGAGCACGACATCGTCGACTCCGACGACTACTTCCAGTATCACGGCGGGATGGTGGCGATGGTCCGCCACCTCACCGGCACGTCCCCGGCCGCGTACGTGGGCGACTCGGCGATGCCGCACGACGTGCGGACCCGCACGCTGGGCGAGGAGACCCGGCGGGTGTTCCGGGCCCGGGTGGTCAACCCGAAGTGGATCGCCGCGATGCGCCGGCACGGCTACAAGGGCGCGTTCGAGCTGGCCGCCACCGTGGACTACCTGTTCGGCTACGACGCCACCGCCGGTGTGGTGGACGACTGGATGTACGAGCACCTGGCCGCCGCGTACCTGTTCGACGACACCACCCGCGAGTTCCTGGAGAAGTCCAACCCGTGGGCGCTACGCGGCATCACCGAGCGGCTATTGGAGGCCGCCGACCGGGGGCTGTGGGCCAAGCCCGAGCCGGCCACCCTGGACCGCCTGCGCGACACCTACCTGGCCAGCGAGGGCGACCTGGAGGACCGGGCATGACCACGACCTACCCGTTCAGCGCCGTGCTCGGCATGGCCGACATGCGGCTGGCGTTGCTGCTCAACGCCGTGTCCCCGGCGATCGGTGGGGTCCTCGTGCGGGGCGAGAAGGGCACCGCCAAGTCCACCGCCGTACGCGCCCTCGCCGCGCTGCTGCCCCCGGTGCGCCGGGTCGCCGGCTGCCGCTTCGGGTGTGATCCGGCCGAACCCGACCCGGGCTGCCCGGACGGGCCGCACCCGGTCGGGGCGGCCGTCGAGACCGGGCCGGCGCGCCTCGTCGAACTGCCCGTCGGAGCGGCCGAGGACCGGGTGGTCGGGTCGCTGGACCTGGAGAAGGCCCTCGGCGAGGGCGTACGCGCCTTCGAACCGGGCCTGCTCGCCGCCGCCCACCGGGGCGTGCTCTACGTGGACGAGGTCAACCTGCTGCACGACCACCTCGTCGACCTGCTGCTGGACGCGGCGGCGATGGGCCGCAGCCACGTCGAGCGCGAGGGCGTCTCGGTCAGCCACGCGGCCCGGTTCCTGCTGGTCGGCACCATGAACCCGGAGGAGGGGGAGCTGCGCCCGCAGCTGCTCGACCGGTTCGGGCTGACCGTGGAGGTGAACGCCAGCCGGGACCCGGAGATCCGGGTGGAGGTCGTCCGCCGGCGGCTCGCCGCCGACGCCGACCCGGCCGGGTTCGCCGCCCGCTGGGCCGACGCCGACGCCGAGATCGCCGCCCAGGTGGCCGCCGCCCGCCGCCGGCTTCCCGGGGTACGCCTGCCGGACGCCGCGCTGCGGCAGATCGCCGAGGTGTGCGCGGCGTTCGACGTGGACGGGATGCGCGCCGACATCGTCACCGCGCGTACCGCCCTCGCCCACGCCGCCTGGCACGACCGGGACCGGGTCACCAGCGACGACGTGCGGGTGGCGGCCCGACTCGCCCTGCCGCACCGCCGTCGCCGCGACCCGTTCGACACGCCGGGGCTGGACGAGAAGCGCCTCGACGAGGCGCTGCAACGGGCCCAGGACAACCACCCCGACGACCCGGACGACGACGGCCGCCCGGACGACGGCGGCTCCGCCGGCCCGCGCCCCGACGGTCCCGATGGTGGCGGTGGGGGCGGCCCCGGCGGCAGTGCCGGCGACCTGGGCGGCTCCTCCGGCGTGGACGGCGACACCGGGGAACATCGTCACGATGGGAACGGCCCCGACGGCGACGCCCTCGATCCCGCCGACGTGGACGGTGGGGAGTCGGGCAGCGGCGGGCACGATTCCGGCGCCGGCGAGTCCGGAAGGGCCGACGGCCCGGAGCCGCACGCCGCCGACGTCGGCGCGGACGGGGACTTCTCGGGGGTGAACGGTCGGGGCGGTCGCCGTCGGCGGGCCGAGGAGGGTG
Organism: Micromonospora sp. NPDC049801; assembly: GCF_040656575.1. Lineage (NCBI taxonomy): Bacteria > Bacillati > Actinomycetota > Actinomycetes > Micromonosporales > Micromonosporaceae > Micromonospora > Micromonospora sp. NPDC049801. The sequence goes on from NZ_JBFAMS010000001.1 coordinate 319,702, forward strand.
AGCCCAGCGCCACCGGGAACGACCGGGAGCGCGAGGGCGGACGGGTGGCCGTACCCCGGGGTGGTCTGCGAGCCCGGCTGCTGACCGCGCCCGGCGTCGGTGACGGGGTGCCGGGCCGGCGGTCGCGGGCCCGGACCGGGAGGGGCCGCACCACCGGGGCCCGGGTGCCGAACGGTGGGGTCGGCGCGCTGCACCTGCCGGCCACCATCCGCGCCGCCGCACCCCACCAGGCGACTCGGGGGCGACTGGCGGGCCCGCTGCGCCTGCGTCCGGACGACGTCCGCGAGGCGGTCCGGGAGGGGCGCGAGGGCAACCTGGTGCTGTTCGTGGTGGACGCCAGCGGTTCGATGGGCGCCCGGCAGCGGATGGTCACCGTGAAGGACGCGGTGCTCGCCCTGCTCACCGACGCGTACCAGCGGCGGGACAAGGTCGCGGTGATCGCCTTCCGGGGAGCCGGCGCGCGCACCGTGCTGCCGGCGACCTCGTCGGTGCTGGCCGCCTCGACCCGTCTGGCCGAGTTGCCCACCGGCGGGCGGACACCACTGGCCGAGGGTCTGCTGGCCGCCGCGGACCTGCTGCGGGTGGAGCGCCTGCGCGACCCGAAGCGCCGCCCCCTGGTCCTGGTAATCACCGACGGCCGCGCCACCGCCGGAACCCGTCCGCTCGACCGGGCGGCAGGAGCGGCGGCAATCCTCGCGGCGACGGGTGCCCCCTGCGTGGTCGTCGACTGCGAATCCGGCCCGATCCGCCTGCACCTGGCCCGCCGCCTGGCCACCCAACTCAACGCCCCCCTGCACCCCCTGCACGCCCTGACCCACCCCGCCCCCCGCGATCTTGCAGTTTCTGTCGCCACATAAGAGGACGAGATACGCATATGAGCAACAGAAACTGCAAGATCGCGGAAGGCGCGCGGGGTGCGGAAGGCGCGCGGGGTGCGGAAGGCGCGCGGGGCGCGGAGGGCGCGCGGGGCTTGACGATGAGGGGGGAACTCTGATGCCGCAGGGACAGCCGAGTCACGTGCCCGCGGACGGGTTGACGACGCGGCAGCGGCGGAATCGGCCGCTGCTCGTTGTCCACACCGGACAGATGAAGGGGAAGTCGACGGCCGCCTTCGGGCTGGCGCTGCGGGCCTGGACGGCCGGCCTGCCGATCGGAGTCTTCCAGTTCGTCAAGAGCGCCAAGTGGCGGGTCGGGGAGGAGAACGCCTTCCGGGCGCTCGGCGAGGTGCACGAGCGTACCGGCCAGGGCGCGCCGGTCGCCTGGCACAAGATGGGTGAGGGCTGGTCCTGGATCCAGCGCGGCGGCGAGGCCGACCACGCCGCCGACGCCCTGGAGGGGTGGCGGCAGATCCAGCGGGACCTGGCCGCCGAGCGTTACGGGCTGTACGTGCTGGACGAGTTCACCTACCCGATGAAGTGGGGCTGGGTGGACGTCGACGAGGTGGTCGCCACCCTCGCCGACCGGCCCGGCTTCCAACACGTCGTCATCACCGGTCGCGACGCCGACCCGCGCCTGGTCGCCGCCGCCGACCTGGTCGCCGAGCTGACCAAGGTCAAGCACCCGATGGACGCCGGTCAGAAGGGCCAGAAGGGCATCGAGTGGTGATCGCCCCCGCCGAACCGTTGTCGCTGCCCCGGGTGGTGGTCGCCGCGCCGGCCAGCGGCCACGGCAAGACGACGGTCGCCACCGGGCTGCTCGCCGCGCTGCGTCGACGCGGCCTCACGGTCAGCCCGCACAAGGTCGGCCCGGACTACATCGACCCCGGCTACCACGCCCTCGCCGCCGGCCGGCCCGGTCGCAACCTCGACCCGTTCCTGGTCGGGGCCGAGCGGATCGCCGGCCTGCTGCGGCACGGCGCGAGCGTCCCCACGCCCGCCGACATCGCCGTGGTGGAGGGCGTCATGGGCCTGCACGACGGCGCGGTGGGCCGGCGCGACTTCGCCTCCACGGCACACGTCGCCCGGCTCGTCGACGCGCCCGTGCTGCTGGTGCTGGACACCACCGCGCAGGGCCGCTCCGCCGCGGCGCTGACCCTCGGCATGGCCGCGTTCGACCCCGCCGTGCGGGTCGGCGGCGTGATCCTCAACCGGGTCGGCTCGCCCCGCCACGAGACGCTGCTGCGCGACGCCCTCGCCGAGGTGGGCGTACCGGTGCTCGGGGCCGTCACCCGCGCCGCCGAGGTCGCCGCGCCGGCCCGGCACCTCGGGCTGGTGCCGGTCGCCGAACGGGCCCCCGAATCGCTCGCCATCGTCACCGCGCTCGCCGAACTGGTCGAGGCCACCGTCGACCTCGACGCCGTCCTCGACCTGGCCCGCAGCGCCGGGCCGCTGACCGCCCCGGCCTGGGACCCGGTCCAGGCCGTCGGCGGGCCGGCCGGCGTCGGGCGGCCACGGGTCGCGCTCGCCGGTGGTCCGGCCTTCACCTTCTCGTACGCCGAGACCGCCGAACTCCTCACGGCTGCCGGCGCGGACATCGTCACCGTCGACCCGCTGCGCGACCCGGCGCTGCCCAGCGGCACCCGGGCGGTGGTCATCGGCGGCGGCTTCCCCGAGGCGTACGCCGAGGCCCTCGCGGGCAACGGCACGCTCCGCGCCGAGCTGGCCGACTTCGACGGGCCGATCGTGGCCGAGTGCGCCGGGCTGCTCTACCTCGGGCGGTCCCTGGACGGCGTACCCATGTGCGGGCGGCTGGACCTGACCGCCCGGATGACCGGCCGGCTCACCCTCGGCTACCGCGAGGCCGTCGCCGTCACCGACTCACCGGTGGCCCGGACGGGCGAGCCGGTACGCGGCCACGAGTTCCATCGCACCACCACCGACCCCGGACACGGCAAGGCGCCGGCGTGGCGTTGGAACGACACCGAGCACGGCTTCGTCGACGGTCGGGTGCACGCCTCCTACCTGCACACCCACTGGGCCGGGCACCCCGCGGCGGCCCGCCGGCTGGTCGAGGCGGCCCGATGACCGCCACGCTGACCGGCGTCGGCGTCGGACCGGGCGACCCGGAACTGCTCACCGTCAAGGCGGTGCGGGTCCTGCGCGAGGCCGACGTGGTCTTCGTACCCGTGATGGCGGACCGGGCCGAGACCAGCGCGACGACCGGTCCGACGCCGCCGGGCGCGGACGCCGGACGGGCCGAGGCGACCGTCCGGGCCTACGTCGCGGCGGACCGGCTGCGCCGGCTGCCGTTCGCCCTCGACGATCGAGGTGGGGTGACCGCCCGCCGCACGGCGGCCTGGGACGAGGCCGCCGGGACGGTCGTCGAGGCGATCGACGCGGGCGCGCGATCGCTGGCCTTCGCCACCATCGGCGACCCTAACGTCTACTCCACCTTCGGCTACCTGGCGCAGAGCGTGCGGGCCCTGCGCCCCGCCGTGCGGGTGGCGACGGTGCCCGGCGTCACCGCCATGCAGGAGCTGGCCGCGCGCAGCGGCACCCCGCTCGTGGAGGGACGCGAACCGCTCACGCTGCTGCCGGCCACCGCCGGCCTCGCGCCGTTCGCCGACGCCCTCGCCGGGCCGGGCACCGTGGTCGTCTACAAGGGCTGGCGACGGCACCCCGAGCTGCTGGCCGAGTTACGCCGGCAGGGCCGCCTTTCCGACGCCGTGCTCGGGCGCGCACTGGGCCTGCCCGGCGAACGGATCGGCCCGGTCGACGACGCCGTGCCCGATCTGCCGTACCTGTCCACGCTGCTGGTCCCCGCCCGGCGCGCGTACCGAGGAGGAAAACTGTGACCAGCGACGGCAAGGTGTGGTTCGTCGGCGCCGGCCCGGGCGCGGCGGACCTGCTGACCCTGCGGGCCGCCCGCGTGATCGCCACGGCGGACGTCGTGATCTGGGCGGCCAGCCTGGTGCACGCCGACGTGCTCGACCACGCCCGCCCCGACGCGGAGGTCGTCGACTCGTCGCAACTGCCCATCGAGGGGGTGCTGCCGCTCTACGAGCGGGCCGCCGCGCAGGGGCTGACCGTGGCGCGCATCCACTCCGGCGACCCGGCGTTGTGGGGCGCGGTGCAGGAGCAACTGGACCTGTGCCGGGCGCTCGACCTGGCCGTCGAGATCATCCCCGGGGTGTCGTCGTTCACCGCCGTGGCCGCGATCGTCGGGCGGGAACTGACCGTGCCCGAGGTCGCCCAGTCGGTGATCCTCACCCGCCTCGAAGGCGGCAAGACCCCCATGCCGCCGGGCGAGCGGGTCCGCGACTTCGCCCGACACGGCACCACGATGGCGCTGTTCCTCTCCGCCGCCCGCTCCGGGCAGGTGCAGGCCGAACTGCTGGCCGGCGGCTACCCGGCGGACACTCCGGCCGTCGTGGCGTACCAGGCCACCTGGCCCGACGAGCTGGTCGTGCGCTGCACGGTCGGCACCCTGGAGGCCACCGTCAAGCAGCACAAGCTGTGGAAACACACCTTGTTCCTGGTCGGTCCGGCCCTCGCCGCGACGGGCACCCGCTCCCACCTCTACCACCCGGGGCACTTCCACACCTTCCGTCGTGCCGAACCGGCCGCCCGCGCCGAGCTGCGCCGCGCCCGCGCCGGAGAAACAGAAACCCCATGACGTACGCCGAGCCGCCGCTGCGCGAGCCGGACCTGCCGCGTACGGCGAAGGTCCGGCCCACCGCGCTGCGGACCGGCTGGACCACCGGCGCGTGCGCGACGGCGGCGGCCAAGGCGGCGGTGACCGCCCTGGTCACCGGCGAGATCCAGCCGGAGGTGGAGATCGGCCTGCCCGCCGGGCGACGGGTGCGCTTCCCGGTCGAACGCTGCGAGGTCACCGGCGCCCCACCGGTACGCGCCGAGGCGGTGGTCGTGAAGGACGCCGGCGACGACCCGGACGTCACCCACGGCGCCGAGCTGACCGCCACCGTGGACTTCACCGACACTCCCGGGCTACGCCTGGCCGGCGGCTCCGGCGTCGGCACCGTCACCAAACCCGGCCTCGGGCTCGCCGTCGGCGGCCCGGCCATCAACGACACGCCCCGCCGGATGATCGGCGAGGCGGTCGCCGAGGTCGTCGACCTCACCGAGGTCGGCGTGCGCGTGGTGATCAGCGTGCCCCGGGGCGAGATCATGGCCCGCAAGACCACCAACCGGCGGCTCGGCATCCTCGGCGGCATCTCGATCCTCGGCACCACCGGGATCGTCCGGCCCTTCTCCACCGCCTCCTGGCGGGCCAGCGTGGTGCAGGCCGTGCACGTCATGGCCGCCCAGGGCGAGCGGACCGTGGTGCTGTGCACCGGTGGGCGTACCGAGCGGGCCGCCCGCGCGCTGCTGCCCGACCTGCCCGAGGTGTGCTTCGTCGAGGTGGGCGACTTCACCGGCGCGGCGGTCACCGCCGCCGTCGAGGACGCGATGACCGGCGTGGTCTTCGTCGGCATGGCCGGCAAGCTCGCCAAGCTCGCCGCCGGCATCCTCATGACCCACTACACCCGCTCCACGGTGGACCTGTCCCTGCTCGGCGCGGTGACCGCCGACGCCGGTGGCGATCCGGCGCTCGTCGCCGCCGTGACCGAGGCCAACACCGGGCGGCACGCGTACGAGCTGTGGGAGGCCGCCGGCCTGCTCGGTGCGGCCGGGGACCTGCTCTGCCAACGGGTCCAGGCGGTGCTACGACGCTTCGCCGGGCCGACGGTCACCGTGGACGTGGCGATGGTCGACTTCGCCGGCGCGCGGGTCGTCGCCTCGTCCGGCCGGTGGCCGCGATGAGCGCCCCGGACGCGCTGGAGGGCGGAGTGACCTCAAGCGAAGCGACGGCGACGGTGGCATCCCCGGACGCGCTGGTGACAGTGGTCGGGCTCGACGCCGCCGGGGCGCCGCCGCATCCCGCCCTCGCCTCCGCGCTGGCCGGCGCGGGACTGGTGGTCGGGGCGGCCCGGCACCTGGCCGCGGTGCCCGTACCGGGGAGCGCACAGACCGTCGTCCTCGGACCGCTCGCCCCGGCCCTGCGCCGGCTGGCCGACGCCGTCGACGCCCGGGTGCCGGCCGTCGTGCTGGCCAGCGGCGATCCCGGCCTGTTCGGGATCGTCCGGCGGCTGTGCGCGGCCGGGCTGCCGCTGCGGGTGGTGCCGGCGGTGTCCAGTGTGGCCGCCGCGTTCGCCCGCGCCGGACTGTCCTGGGACGGCGCGGCCGTGGTGACCGCGCACGGCCGCGACCTCCGACCGGCGCTGAACGCCTGCCGGGCGCTGCCGCTGGTCGCGGTCCTCACCGCGCCGGGGGCCGGGGCCGCCGAACTGGGCGCCGGCCTCGTCGGCTGGTCCCGACGCCTGCTGGTCGCCGAGAACCTCGGCACCGACGCCGAACGGGTGCGGGAGATGAGCCCCGCGCAGGCCGCCGCCGGCACCTGGCCCGACCCACACGTCCTGCTCAGCGTCGCCGTGTCCGAGCCCGCCGTGCCCGTGCCCGCCGTGCCCGTGCCCGCCGTGCCCGTGCCCGCCGTGCCCGTGCCCGCCGTGTCCGTGCCCGCCGTGCCCGTGCCCGCCGTGCCCGTGCCCGCCGTGTCCGTGCCCGCCGTGCCCGTGCCCGCGCCAGCTCCCGAACCCGTCGCGGTCGGTGGGATGCGCGTCGACAACCAGCCGGCCGCCGCGCCGGTCGGCGGCTGGGCGCTACCGGAGAGCCGGTACGCCCACCGCGACTCGATGATCACCAAGTCGGAGGTGCGTGCCCTGGTCGTCGCGCGGCTGCGCCCCCGGCTGGGTCGCCTCGTCTGGGACGTCGGCGCGGGCAGCGGCTCGGTCGGCATCGAGTGCGCCCTGCTCGGCGCGGCCGTGCTCGCCGTCGAGCAGGACCCGGCGTCCGCCGCGACGATCCGGGAGAACGCCGCCACGCACGCCGTCGACGTCCGGATCGTCGTCGGGCGTGCCCCGACGGCGCTTGATGGTCTGCCCGAACCGGACGCGGTCTTCGTGGGTGGCGGCGGCGTCGACGTCCTCGCCGCCGTGGTGGCCCGCCGCCCCGAGCGGATCGTGCTCACCCTGGCCGCACTGGACCGCGTCGCGCCGGCGGTGGCGCTGCTGCGCGCCGCCGGCTACCGGGTCGAGGGCAGCCAGCTCGCCGCCGCCCGCCTCGCCGACCTGCCCGGCGGGTCGATCCGTCTCGCGGCCACCAACCCGGTGGTCGTCCTCACCGGGGAGCGCCCGTGAACGACAACACTCCGGCGCGGATCGGCCTGGTGGCGGCCACCGCCGCCGGTCGGCGGCACGCCGACATCCTGGCCGCCGCCTGGCCGCACGCCCGGCTGGTCCAGGGCGACGGCGTCGCCGACGCGCTACGCGCCGCCTGGGCGGAATGTGACGCGGTGGTCGCGTTCCTGGCCACCGGCGCGGTGGTACGCGTCCTCGCGCCGCTGCTCGGCGACAAGCGCAACGACCCGGCCGTGGTGGTCGTCGACGAGGCGGCCCGGCACGCGGTGGCGCTGCTGGGCGGTCACGCCGGCGGCGGCAACGACCTCGCCGAGCGGGTCGGCGCGCTGCTGGACGCCCGACCGGTGGTCACCACCGCCACCGACGCGGTCGGGCTGCCCGGGCTGGACACCCTCGGCTGGCCCGTGCGGGGCGCGGTCGCCGCGGTGTCCCGGGCCATCCTGGACGGTGAGCCGGTCGAGCTGGTCGCCGACGCCGCCTGGCCGCTACCCGCCCTGCCACCGAACGTGCGCGTCGTCCAGCCCGAGGCCGGCGCCGGCCATGCCGGCCACCCCGGGGCCACGTCCGTCGAAGGCGTGGCCGTTGAAGGCGCGGCCGTCGAAGGCGCGTTCGTCGAAGGCGCGTTCGACGAGGGCGTCACCGGCAGCGCGGCCGACGAGAAGGCGACCGGCGGTCACTACCGACTGCTGGTCACCGATCGGGTGGTGCCGATCGACGCGCGGACCGCCGTGCTGCGACCGCCGTCGCTGGTCGCCGGTGTCGGGGCGAGTCGGGGCGTACCGGCCGCCGAGGTGGCCGAACTGCTGCACCGGGTGCTGGCCGAGGCCGGCGTCGACCCGGCGAGCCTGAGCTGCCTGGCCAGCGCCGACATCAAGGCTGACGAGGCGGGCATCCGCAGCACCGCCGACGCGCTCGGCGTACCCCTGGTGACCTGGCCCGCGACGCGCCTCGCCGCGGTCGACGTGCCGCACCCCAGCGAGGTGGTCCGGGCGGCGGTCGGCACGCCGAGCGTCGCGGAGGCCGCGGCCCTGCTCGGCCCGGACGGCCGGGCCGACGACGCGACGCTGCTGGTGGGCAAGACCGCGTCGGCGATGGCGACCGTGGCGGTGGCGCGGCACGCGCCGCGCGGCCGGCTCGCCGTCGTCGGTCTCGGGCCGGGCGCGGCCGACCTGCGCGCTCCCCGGGCGGTGGCGGAGCTGCGCCGCGCGGCCGTGGTGGTGGGCCTGGACCAGTACGTCGACCAGGTCCGCGACGTGCTGCGGCCGGGCACCCGGGTGCTCGCCAGCTCGCTCGGCGCGGAGGAGGCGCGGGCCAGGGCCGCCGTGGCCGAGGCCGCCGCCGGCCGCGCGGTCGCGCTCATCGGGTCCGGCGACGCCGGGGTGTACGCGATGGCGAGCCCCGCCCTGGAGTACGCCGACGAGCGGATCGACGTGGTGGGCGTGCCCGGGGTGACCGCCGCCCTCGCCGCCGGGGCGCTGCTCGGCGCGCCACTCGGGCACGACCACGCCTACGTCAGTCTGTCCGATCTGCACACTCCGTGGGAGGTCATCGAGCGGCGGGTGAGCGCCGCCGCCGAGGGTGACTTCGTGACGGTGTTCTACAACCCGCGCAGCCGCGCCCGCGACTGGCAGCTCGGCAAGGCGCTCGGCATCCTCGCCGCGCACCGGCCGCCGGACACCCCGGTCGGGGTGGTGCGCAACGCCAGCCGGCCCGGCGAGCGGGTGCACCTGGCGACGGTGGCCACGCTCGATCCGGCCGTCGTCGACATGTACAGCGTGGTGGTGGTGGGCAACAGCGACACCCGGCTGGTCGCCGGGCGGATGGTCACACCCCGGGGGTACCGGTGGCGCTCGTGACCATCGACGCCTGCCAGGGCTGCGGCGCGTGCCTGCTGACCTGCCCCACGCACGCGATCAGGCCGGTCGCCGGCGGCCTCACGGTACGCGCCGACCGGTGCACCGGCTGCCTGGAGTGCCTGGAGATCTGCCCGGTCGACGCGATCCGCGTGACCGAGCCCTGGGAAGGAGTCCGATGAGCCGGATGGTGCATCCCATCGAGGTCGAGTCGTACCGCATCCTGCGCGAGCGCGTCGACCTGTCGCACCTGCCACCGTTGACCCGGGCGGTCATCGAGCGGGTGGTGCACGCCAGCGCCGACCTCGCGTACGTCGACGAGCTGGTCTGCGACGAGGCGGCCCTGGCGGCGGGGCTGGCCGCGCTGCGCGCGGGCGTACCCGTGGTGACGGACGTGGCGATGGTCGCCGCCGGCATCACCCGGGCCGGACTGGAACTGGTCTGCCCGGTCGCCGAGCCGGCCGCCGCCGAGCTGGGCCGCGCGGCCGGCATCACCCGCTCGGCGGCGGCCGTGCGGATCGCCTTGGACCGGGTCGGCCCCGGCGCGGTCTGGGTGGTCGGCTGCGCGCCGACCGCGCTCGTCGAACTACTCACCCTGGACGCCGCCCCGGCGCTGGTCGTCGGCCTGCCGGTCGGCTTCGTGGGCGCGGCCGAATCGAAGGCGGCGCTGCGGGCCAGCGGCCTGCCCGGGGTGTCCAACGTGGGCGAGAAGGGCGGCTCGGCGGTCGCCGCCGCCGCCCTCAACGCCCTGCTCTACAGCGAGGAGAGGTCATGACCGGGTTGGTCATCGTCGGGCACGGCACGCGCAGCGCGGCCGGGGTCGACCAGTTCGCCGCGCTCGTCGAGCGGGTCCGCCGTCGGGGTGAGATCGGCGACGTGGAGGGCGGTTTCATCGAGCTGTCCCGTCCGCCGCTCACCGACGCGGTCGGCGCGCTCGTCGGGCGCGGTCACCGGAACCTGGTCGCGCTGCCGCTGGTGCTCACCGGCGCCGGGCACGGCAAGGGCGATATCCCCGCCGCGATGGCCCGTGAACAGCAGCGGCACCCCGGGTTGACGTACCGCTACGGGCGTCCGCTCGGCCCCCACCCGTTGCTGCACACGGCCATCGAGGAGCGCATCGACGCCGCCTTGGCGGGCACCACGTCGGCGGACGCCGACCGGGCTGGCACCGCGTCGGCGGACGCCGACCGGGCCGGTACCGCGTCGGCGGACGCCGACCGGGCTGGCACCACGTCGGCGGACGCCGACCGGGCTGGCACCACGTCGGCGGACGCCGACCGGGCCGGTACCTGGGTGGCGCTCATCGGGCGCGGCTCCACCGACCCGGACGCCAACGCCGAGGTCGCCAAGGTCGCCCGGCTGCTCTGGGAGGGGCGCGGGTACGCGGGCGTCGAGCCCGGGTTCATCTCCCTCGCCGAACCGTCCGTGCCGGCGGTGCTGGAACGGCTGCGCCGGCTCGGCGCGCGGCGGATCGTCGTCGCACCGTACTTCCTGTTCGCCGGGGTGCTGCCCGACCGGATCGTCGCCCAGTCGGCCGAGTTCGCCGCCGCCCACCCCAACCTGGACGTCCGCGTCGCCGACGTGATCGGCGACTGCGACGCCCTCGCCGACCTGGTGCGCGAACGTTACGACGAGGCGCTGGGCGGGGACATCCGGATGAACTGCGACACCTGCGCCTACCGGGTCCTGATGCCCGGCTTCGCCGACAAGGTGGGCCGCCCGCAGCAACCGCACGACCACCCCGACGACCCGGTTGGCCACCACCATCACCACCACGGGCACGGGGCGATCGCGGTGGCCACCGGGTCCTGACGCTCACTCGCTGCGGGCCGTCTCCGGGCCGGTGACGCGTTCCAACAGCGGCATGGTCGAGGCGATGACGCCCAGGCAGGCAGCCAGGCCGACGACGACGATCAGAGCGAAGCGCGGCGGCGGCGCGACGAGCGTGTAGTGCATCTGCGCCCGCAGGAACAGGTGCCCGGCGAGCAGTCCCATCCCGATGGCGACGGCGGCGACGGCGAGCATCGGTACGGCGCTCTCCAGCGCCACCACCCGGCGCAGGACCCGTACCGGGGCGCCGCTGAGGCGTAGCAGGCTGAACGGTCGACGGCGTTCGGTGAGACCGCCGATCACACTGACCGCGAGGCTGCACCCGCCGAGCGCGAGGCTGGCCACGATGATCACGTTGGCCAGTTGTTCCCAGCCGCGCAGCGTGTCGGCGAAGTCCGACTCGAAGTCGCCGGGCACGTTCGGCCCCACCCAGAAGGTCGGGAAGGCGACCTCCAGCACGGTGCGGACGCCCTCGATGGCGGTGGCGGACCCGTCCGTGCCGACGACCACCGACAACACCGGTAGCCGTTGGAGGTCGTCGAGGGTGAGCGAGGCGGCGGGCCAGACCGTCGCGGGCGATGCCGACTCCCGCCAGCGGCTGAGGCCCATCGGCACCTCGATGACGCTCGCGCCTTCGGCGCACCGGCCGTACGCGCTCGGGAGGTCGGCGCACGCGATCACCCCGACCTCGCCGGAGCCGGTGGGCGCCGGGTTCTCCCGGATGGCGGTCGCCGACCGCACACCGCTGATCGCGTGCAGGTCGGCGAAGAGCGTGTCGGGCACCGACTGCGCCTTCTCGTCGAAGACGGTGTTCACCGTGCCCGCGTCGGTCGAGCCCACCGGCGCCGGACCACGGTTGGCGACGATCGTGGTGATCACGCCGACGGCCACGCTCGTCACGAACAGCGCGAGCATGATGCCGCTGATCGCCCGGAACCCGGCCTTCGGGTTGTCGGCGAGACGTCGCGCGGCGATGAGCGTGGCGGGACGGTTGGCGTACCGGGCCATCACCCGCGCGCCGACCATCGTCAGCCAGGGACCGGCGAGGACCAGGCCGGCCATGATGAGCAGCAGGCCGGGCAGGAACACCGCGGTCTGGCCGTCGGACGTCGCGGGCTTGAAGCCGAGGGCGAAGAGCAGCACGGCGACGCCGAGCACCATCGGGATCAGCCGGTACGCGCGTGGGGCGCGGGGAGTGACCCGTCGGGTGACGCCCAGCGGCGAGATCCGGACCCGGCGCAGCGAGATCTGGGCCGCCAGCGCCGCGCCGGCCGGGACGCCGAGCGCCACCAGCAGGATGTTCAGCACGCCCAGGGACATGTCGCTGGGGAAGAACGGCATGCCGGTGAACGGGATGCCCGCGAGCGGGTCGCGGAAGGCGTAGAACAGACCGAAGCCGACGGCGGTGCCGGCGAGGGCGGCGGCGGTCGCCTCCACGGCGGCGACCGTCGAGATCTGCCGGGGCGTCGCGCCGACCAGGCGCATCGCGGCGAAGCGCTGCTCCCGGCGGGCGGCGCTGAGCCGGGTGGCGGTGCCGATGAAGATCAGCACCGGGAACAGCAACCCGCCGGCGATCACGCCCAGGATGAGGTCCACCGTGGTCTCGGGGAGGGCGGGGGTGTCGCCGACGCTGGTGACCTGCTTGGCGGCGGGCAGAGCGGCGACCTGGTCGGGGGTGCCGCCCACGATGATGAGCAGGGTGTCCGGCGAGGTCAGCGCGGCCGGACCCACCGTGCCGAGGTTACGCCCCGGGTAGCGGTCGCCCAGTTCGGCGGCCGGGTGGGCGGCCAGCAGATCGCGGAACGCGGGCGAGGCGTAGAACTCCCCGGAGCCGGGGACGGTCGGGATGCCGACCGGGGTGGGCGACGTCGAGCCGGTCGCGGCGACGTCGATGCGGATGATCTGCTTGCCACGGAAGTAGTCCTGACGGGTCGACCACCACAGCGGGTCGACGTCGCCGGCCGAGGCGTTGGGATACATCGAGGCGTACCGGGTGAGCTGGGCGTTGACGGCGTTGACTCCGGCGAGGGTGGTCAGCAGCAGCCCGCTGCCGATCGCGACGGCGGCGGCGATGACGAGCAGGCGGGTGAGTGCCTCCCGGCCACCGGCCACGGCGAGGCGGAGGCCGAAGCGGATCATGAGGCGATCCGTTCCGGCGCGTTCACGCGCCCGTCGCGGACCATGACCTCGCGGTCGGCGTACGCGGCGATCCGCGCCTCGTGGGTCACCAGGATGACTGTGGTGCCCTGCTCGCGGGCGGAGCTGACCAGCAGGTCCATCACCTGTTCGCCGGTGAGCGAGTCGAGCGCGCCGGTCGGCTCGTCGGCGAAGAGCACCTGCGGCTCGGCGACCAGGCCGCGGGCCAGGGCGACGCGTTGCGCCTGCCCGCCGGAGAGCTCGCCGGAGCGGCGCTGCTCCAGGCCGTCCAGGCCGAGGCGCGTGAACCAGGCGCTCGCCTTCGGCAGCGCCTGCTTGCGGTGTACGCCGTCGAGCAGCAACGGCAGCGCGACGTTCTCCACGGCGGTCAGCTCGGGGACGAGTTGGCCGAACTGGAACACGAAGCCGAACCGGTCCCGGCGCAGACCGCTGCGCCGGCTTTCGTCCATGGCGTCGACGCGTGCCCCGTCGAAGAGGATCTCGCCGGAGTCGGGCACCAGGATGCCGGCCAGGCAGTGCAGCAGGGTGGACTTGCCCGAGCCGCTGGGCCCCATGATCGCGACGATCTCGCCGGTGTCGACGCTGATGGTTGCACCCCGCAGGGCGGGCGTCTGTCCGAAGGCGAACGTCACGTTACGGGCTTCGATGACGACGCTCATGGCCGCACCTCCTTGCGCAGGGCGTCCAGTCGGGCGCCGGTCATCTCGATCCACCGGAGGTCGGCCTCCAGGTGGTAGAGGCCGTGGTCGGCCAGGAGCGCGTCGACCAGGTTGCCGGCGCGCTTGATCTCGGTCAGCTCGCGCATCCGGTGCAGGTGCGCCCTGCGCTGGGTGTCGAGGTAGTCGGCGGCCGGCCGGTCCAGCATCAGCGCGAGGACGACCTTGGCGAAGAGCACCGTCTGTAGGTGCGGCTCCGGGTCGACGGGCTGGGTCAACCACTGCTCGACCTCGGTCGCACCGACGTCGGTGATGATGTAGCGCTTGCGGTCGGGCCCCGCGCCGGGTGCGACGTCGCTGATCACCACCTTTCCGTCCCGGGCGAGCCGGCTGAGGGTCGAGTAGACCTGGCCGAACGGCAGTGGCTTGCCCCGGCCGAAGAAGGCGTCGTAGTCGCGCTTCAGGTCGTAGCCGTGGCTGGGTTCTCGTTCGAGGAGACCGAGCAGGGTCAGTGGCACGCTCATGCCCAGGAGACTACACCGAGGGTATACCTCGCGTATATACCCTCGGGGTACTCGCCGTCGCGCTCCTGGCCCGGGGGTGTGCTGGGTGTTTGCAAGGAAGGGCCCGTTACTAACGCATAGCGTTAGTAACGGGCCCTTCCTTGCGGGTCAGGCCGTCAGGGCGTGGGCCAGGGCGTAGCCGGCGCTGGCCGCGGTGAGCCCGGCGGCGACGCTGCCCGCCACGTTGGCCAGAGCGAACAGCCGGCGACCGCCCCTGGCCAGCCGCAGCGTCTCGTAGCTGAACGTCGAGTAGGTGGTGAGCGCCCCACAGAATCCGGTGCCGACGAGAGCGCTGACCGCCGGACCCGCCGGTACGCCGACGAGAGCGCCGAGCAGCAGCGAGCCGACCACGTTGACGGTCAACGTGCCCCAGGGGAACGCCGAGGTGTGCCGGGACTGCACGGCCCGGTCGGTGAGGTAGCGCAGGGGAGCGCCGACGGCCGCGCCCAGGGCGATCAGCAGGACGGTCATCGGGCCGCCGCGCCGCTCAGCAGTCGGGCGGTGACGGCGTCACCCAGCGCGACCGCGACGAGCGCCCCGAGCAGCGTCGCGGCCAGGTAGGCCAGCGCGGTGCCCGCGGCGCCCGCGACCAGCGCCTGCTGGATGTCGACCGCGTAGGTGGAGAACGTGGTGAAGCCGCCGAGAATCCCGACCCCGAGGAACGGGCGCGCGAGGGGGTGCCCGCCGCCGAGGTGCCCGAGCACCGCCATCAGCACGCCGATCAGCAGACAGCCGGACGTGTTGACGGCGAACGTCGCCCACGGGAAGCCGGTCGACGCGTGCGGAGCGAGGTGTTGCAGCCCGGCCCGGCCCAGCGCGCCGAGCACGCCGCCCGCCGCGATGGCGGCGACGATCGCCGCGGGGTGCGCGGTCAGCTCACCCCGGTCGGCGGGCACCCGGAGGTCGACGTCTGGGTCGGTGCGCGGGTCCAGCGGCTCTGCCACGGGTTCTCAGCGTACTGCCGCCGCCGGCGGTGTCCGCGTACGGCTCACGGACGCCGGCGGCCGCGCGTGTCAGCCTCAGCGTACGGCCGCGACGGCGGCGTCCGCGCCGCCTCGCCAGAGGGTGCCGACCTGGTCGAAGCCGGCCGCCGTGAGGGCGGTCAGGTGCCAGGAGACCGGCGGGGTCCACTCGGGGCTGTGCCCACTCGGATAGATCGTCTGCCGCTGGGCGACCAGCGGGGCGAGCGCTGGGTCGGCGCCGGCGCGGGCCCACCAGTCCGACCAGGACAGCGTCGAGCCGGCGGCGTAGCGGGCTTCGCGCCGGTCACGTGCCCGATCCAGGAGTCGCTTGGTCAGCGCCGGCAGCGCGTCGTCGGGCATGTGGTCGGCGTTGACGAGGACGCCGCCCGGGCGCAGCACGTCGCGCAGTTCGGCGTAGAGCTGCCCGAGCCGGTCGGCCGGCAGCCAGTGCAGGGCGGTGGCGGTGAGGACGGCGTCGTAGTCGCGATGGGGGAGCGCGGCGTGCCAGTCGGGGGCGCCGAGGTCGGCGGTGACGATCGTGGCGCGTCCGCCGAGCGAGGCGCGGGCGATGGCGAGCAGCGCCGGATCGAGGTCGACCAGGGTCACCTCGGCGTCGGGGAAGCGGGCCAGCGTGCGCAGCGAGATGGTCCCGGTGCCACCCGCCAGGTCGAGCACGCGCGGCGGTCGACCGTCGACGACCGCGTCGACGGTGTCGAGCATGGCGGTGAAGCGGTGTTCCCGGTCCGGCAGGTACGCCTCCTGCTGGCGGTCCCAGCTCTCCTGCCATGCCCAGGGATCGGTGATGTAAGGACTCATAAGAAAAAGGCTAGTTACAGCACCGGAGTGTTGTCCAGACCTTGTTGCACATCTTTTGCAACTGCGAGAAGATGGCAGGGCGATGATCGAGGTGACGCCGGGTCAGGCAACCGCCCGACCCGGCGTCGTCGTCCCGGCGGTCAGGCCGCCGTCTCCGCCACCTCCGTGTCGGCCGTCCGTGCCGGCTCGCTCCGCCGAGCCAGCCGCAGCGCCCCGACGAGGACCAGCAGCCCGGCCAGGGTGAGCGCGGCGCCGGCCCAGATCGGCGAGGTGTAGCCGAACCCGGCGGCGATGGTCACCCCGCCGATCCAGGCGCCCAGCGCGTTGCCGAGGTTGAACGCGGCGATGTTCGCGCCGGACGCCAGGGTCGGTGCCTGGCGGGCGTAGTGCATGATCCGCATCTGCAGCGGCGGGACGGTGGCGAAGCCGAACCCACCCATCAGCACCAGCGCGACGATGGTCAGGGTCGGGCTCGTCGCGGTCAGCGCGAAGCCGACGAGGACCACGGTGAGCGCCGCCAGGACGGTGACCAGCGTGCGTGACAGCGACCGGTCGGCCGCCCGGCCACCGAGCAGGTTGCCGGCGAAGAGGCCCACCCCGAAGAGGACGAGCAGCCACGGCACCGTGCCGCTGGCGAAGCCGCTGACCTCGGTGAGGGTGTAGGCGATGTAGGTGAACGCGCCGAACATCCCGCCGAAGCCGAGGACGGTGATCACCAGCGACAGCCAGACCTGGGTGTGGGTGAAGGCTCCCAGCTCGCCGCGCAGGCCGCCGGCGGGGCGGTCGGTGTCGGCGGTGTCGCGGGCCGGGATGAGCACGGCCAACCCGATCAGGGCGACCACGCCGATGGCGGTGATCGCCCAGAACGTGGAGCGCCAGCCGAAGTGCTGCCCGAGGAAGGTGCCGAAGGGTACGCCGAGCACGTTCGCGATGGTCAGTCCGGCGAACATCATGGCGATGGCGCCGGCGCGACGGGCCGGCGCGACCAGGCCGGCGGCCACCACGGCGCCGATGCCGAAGAACGCGCCGTGGCAGAGCGCGGCGACGACGCGACCGGCCATCATCACCGGATAGTTCCCCGCGACGGCGGAGAGGAGATTGCCGACGATGAAGAGCACCATCAGGCCGAGCAGCACGGGCTTACGGGGCAGTCGGGTGACCGCCGCGGTGAGGGCGACTCCGCCGACGGCCACGCTGAGCGCGTAGCCGGAGATCAGCCAGCCGGCGACCGGCTCGGTGACCGCGAAGTCGGCGGCCACCTCGGGCAGCAATCCCATGATCACGAATTCGGTGAGGCCGATACCGAAGGCGCCGATGGCCAGCGCGATCAGGCCGGGCGGCAGGGACTGTTGGCGTGCGGACATGGTCATCCCATCGGGGAGGGGTTGGATGTGCAGCGTGTGCAACTACACGCGTTAACAACGAGATGCTTGCACACGCTCTATATAAGCGCAAGCGTGGTAGCCTGGGCTCCAGGTCAGATCACATCGAGGAGGCCGAGATGGGCATCGCCGATGACGCGGTCGAGATCCGCGCCCAGGGCTGGCGCACCCTCGCCGCCCTGCACGGGCTCATCGAGGCGTCCCTGGAACGGGCGCTGCAGGCCGGCCACGAGCTGTCCGTCGTCGAGTACACGGTGCTCGACGCGCTCTCGCGGCAGGACGGCTGGCACATGCGGATGAGCCAACTCGCCCGCGCCGCCGCGCTCTCCGGAAGCGCCACCACCCGCCTCGTCACCCGGCTGGAGCAGCGCGGACTGCTGACCCGCATCCTCTGCGCCGACGACCGGCGCGGCATCTACACCGAGCTGACCCCGGCCGGGTCCGAGCTGCTCGCCCGCGCCCGACCCACCCACGACCGGGTACTCACCGACGCGCTCGCCGAGGCGCACGCCACCCCCGAGCTGGCCCCACTGGTCGACGCCCTGCACCGGCTGCCGGCCGTCCGCTGACCGCCCGGTCAGCCTGACGACGGCGGGCGTACGGTACCCGGGATCGCCGCACCAAGGGAGGCACGCGATGCAGGACCGCACCCCGGCGCTCCAGGAGTTGGAGCCGATCGAGCGCGCCGACGTCGACGAGCTGCGCGCCCTGCAACGCGAGCGACTGCGCTGGTCGCTGCGGCACGCGTACGACAACGTGCCGCACTACCGCCGGGCCTTCGACGCCGTCGGAGCGCACCCCGACGACTGCCGGGACCTCGCCGACCTGGCCCGTTTCCCGTTCACCGGCAAGGCGGAGCTGCGCGACAACTACCCGTTCGGCATGTTCGCCGTACCCCGGGAGCAGGTGGCCCGACTGCACGCGTCCTCCGGCACCACCGGCCGACCCACCGTGGTCGGCTACACCCGCGACGACCTGCGCACCTGGGCCCGGCTGATGGCCCGGTCCATCCGCGCCTCCGGCGGACGACCCGGCGACCGGGTGCACGTCGCGTACGGCTACGGGCTCTTCACCGGCGGCCTCGGCGCCCACTACGGCGCCGAGGAGTTGGGGTGCACGGTCATCCCGGTCTCCGGTGGCATGACCGAACGGCAGGTCATGCTGATCCGCGACTTCGAGCCCGAGATCATCATGGTGACGCCCAGTTACATGCTCGCCATCGTCGACGAGATGCGGCGTCAGGGCGTCGACCCGCGCAGCACCTCGCTGCGGGTCGGCATCTTCGGCGCGGAGCCGTGGACCGAGGACATGCGCCGTGAGATGGAGCAGCGCCTGGACATCCACGCGCTGGACATCTACGGGCTCTCCGAGGTGATGGGCCCCGGCGTGGCCACCGAGTGCGTCGAGACCAAGGACGGGTTGCACCTCTGGGAGGACCACTTCTACCCGGAGATCATCGACCCGGTCACCGGCGCGGTGCTGCCCGACGGCGAGCAGGGCGAACTGGTGCTCACCTCGCTGACCAAACAGGCGATGCCGGTCGTGCGCTACCGCACCCGCGACCTCACCCGGCTGTTGCCCGGCACCGCGCGCCCCATGCGCCGGATCGAGAAGATCACCGGCCGGACGGACGACATGATGATCGTGCGGGGGGTGAACGTCTTCCCCACCCAGATCGAGGAGCTGATCCTGCGGACGCCCCAGCTCTCGCCGCACTTTCAGTGCGTCCTGGACCGGCAGGGCCGGCTGGACACCCTCACCGTACGGGTTGAGCGACGCGCCGACGTGGCCGTGGACGCCGCCGAGCGGGCAGGTGCCGCCCTGGTGGAGCTGGTGAAGAACACGATCGGGGTGAGCGTCACTGTGGACGTGCTCGCCCCGGACGCGGTGGAGCGGTCGATGGGCAAGATGCGCCGTATCGTCGACCAGCGACGGGCCAGCTGACCCCGTCCGGTCAGCGGGACAACGGGTCGGCCGGTGTCGACCTAGGATCGACGCCATGCGTGTGCTGGTGGTCTCCGCTCCGCTGGTCGGGCACGCCTTCCCCCTGGTGCCGCTGGCGGTCGCGCTGCGCGACGCCGGCCACGACGTGCTGCTGGCCACCGGCGGCGGCGCCCTGGCCGCCGCCGACGCCGGTCTGGCCGTGCACGACATCGCGCCGGGCTTCGACTTCGGCCGGATCGCCCGGCGGGTCTTCCTCCGCCATCCGCTGATCGCCCGTGCCGAGATGGCCGGCACCGCCGACACCCGGGGCGCGGGGCTGCTCTTCGGCGCGCTCAACGACCAGCTCACCGACCCGGTCGTCACGCTGGCTACGCGGTGGCGACCGGACCTGGTGCTGCACGAGCCGTTCGCGGTCGCCGGGGCGGTCGCCGCCGCACGGCTGGGCGTGCCCGCCGTACGGCAGGAGAACAGCCTCTTCGACGGCCGGGAGCTGGTCGCCGCCACCGTCGTCCGGCTCGGCGCCGCGCTGCGCCGGCACGGCCTGTCCGAGCTGCCCGCCCCGGCCGCCGCCCTCGCCGTGGCGCCACCCAGCGTCGCGACCCAGGACGGCTGGCCGCTGCGCCACACCTCCTACGTGGGCGGCGGTGAGCTGCCGGACTGGCTGCGGGAGCCCGCCGAACGGCCCCGGATCCTGGTCACCCGCAGCACGCTGACCGGCCCCGGCGACCGGGGCCCGATGCCCGCCGTGGTCGCGGCCGCGCCCGACGTGGACGCCGAGATCGTGCTGGTCCGCCCCGACCGGCGTACGGCGGCCGGTCCGTTGCCGGCCAACGTCCGGGTCGTCGACTGGATCCCGCTCGACGAGGCGTTGCCGGCGAGCGCGGCGCTGGTTCATCACGGGGGCGCGGGCAGCGCGCTCGGCGCCCTCGCCGCCGGCCTGCCGCAACTGGCGACCGTCGGTCCGGGGGACCGGCGGCACAACGCGGAGCTGGTGGCTCGCCGGGGCGCGGGTCTCGCGTCCCGCCCGGCCGACATCACCGCGCGCACGCTGACCCGGCTCCTCACCGACGAGACCCTGCGGACCGTCGCCGTGCAGGTCAGCCAGGAGATCGCCGCGATGCCACCGCCGTCGGCCCTGATCGCCCGGCTGGCGGCGCTGGTCTGAGCCCACCCCCGCGTGTCCCCGCCGGTCGGCGGCCCGGCGGCGGCAGGATGACCGGATGCGCCACGTCGTGCTGTTCCACTCCGTGTACGGGCTGCGGCCCGCCGTCCGCGCCGCCGCCGACCGGTTGCGCGCCGCCGGGCACCAGGTCACGACCCCCGACCTGTACGGCGTGCCCGCCGCCGACACCGTCGAGGACGGCTTCGCGCTGCTCGACAAGATCGGCCACGAGCTGGTGCTCGACCGGGCCCGCGCCGCGCTGCGCGACCTGCCGCCGCAGACGGTCCTCGCCGGCTTCTCGATGGGCGCGGGGGTGGCCGGGGCGCTGCTCGCCGAACGCCCCGACGCCGCCGCCCTCCTCCTGCTGCACGGCACCGGCGGTGCGCCGGACGTCGTGCGGCCCGGGTTGCCGGTGCAGTTGCACGTCGCCGACCCGGACCCGTACGACGCGCCGGACGAAATCGACGAGTGGCAACGGGCGATGACCGCCGCCGGCGCCGACCTGACGGTGTTCCGCTACCCCGGCGTGGGTCACCTGTTCACCGACCCGGCCCTGACCGAGTACGCCCCGGACGCCGCCACGGCGCTCTGGCCCCGCGCGCTGGCCTTCCTCGCCGACACCTGACCGCGCGTCCGCGCGGTCAGGTGTCGCCCCTGCGCCTCGCCACCCCAGCTCGGCGGCGTCTTCGCCTGCCGCCCCTCCCGGCTCGGCTTCGCCTGCCGTCCCTCCCGGAGCGGCGTCTTCGCCGCGGTGCCACCCCGGCTCGGCTTCGCCTGCCGCCCCTCCCGGAGCGGCGTCTTCGCCGCGGTGCCACCCCGGCCCGGCGACGTCCGTCGCCGGCGCCCGTCCGTCGCCGGCGCCCCCAATCGCCGACCCCGATTGGCGTGCGTCGACCCCGCCGCCCCCTCGTCGGCGCGGTCGATTCGCCGCGAGCGAAGTGTTCAGCTTGCGGTCGCGCCGATGCGTGGGGGCGTGGCCGTGCCGTGGACGCGCTTGGCGTACGTGCGGTAGAGCCGGGGTCCGACGATCGGCATGAGCAGCCGCGCCGGCAGCGGGGCGTGCGCGAGCACCGCCTTGATCACCGCGGCGTCGCCCTCGTACATCGCCATCCCGAAGATCAGCGGCAGGTCCTTCTTCGGGGTGTCGTTGAGCCCGTGCTCACCGAGCTTCGCCCATTCGGCCGCGGTGACGTACCGCTGCGCCAGCGGCAGGATCTCGGCCTCCTCGAGGGCCATGTGCTCGGCGGCGACGGTCCGGAGCTGCTCCAGGGCGTCGGCCACGGCCGCGCCGTCGTGTCCGGTCCGACGCCATGCGGGGAGCAGCGCGACGACCGCCTCGTAGGCCTGCTCGATGCCGTGGTGCTGGGCCTGCATCGCGGGGACGACGGCGGCCGCCTCCGCGCCACCGCGCTCGGCGAGCAGCGGCCACAGGAAGAGGTCCTCACCCTCGTGGTGCAGGTGCAACTGCTGGCACAGGAGCGCGGCGTGGGCGCCGACGACGTCCGCGCGCTTCGCGTCGCCGGGCCGTACGCCGCGGACGAGTTGTGGGAGCAGGCCGAGCTCGCGACGGAACATGATGTGCACCATGTACATGTCGCGGACGTCGGCCATCGCTTCCTGGTGGGTCTGGTTCACGGTTCCCTTTCCACGGACTCGGTGGGTCGAACACGACGATCATTCGCGCCGCCACTTGGAACCCACTTGGAAGGAGGGAGTCAGTCGGCCAGCGCCGCCGTCGCCTGGGCCAGCCAGTGCGGCGACTCCCACCGGCGCGCCAGCGCCGCCGCCAGCCGGAAGTGTTCCGCGGCCTCCTCGGTACGACCTGTCAGGCGGAACAGCTCCCCGAGCGTCAGCGCGACCGGTCGTACCACGGCCGCCGTGGTGGAGAGCCCGGCCAGTTGATCACGGAACGGGAGCAGCGCGTCGATCACCGGCTGCGCCAGGTCCCGCCGACCCAGGGCCACGATGACCATCGCCCGTACGCTCAGCAGGGACGACTGGAAGTAGTCGGGGCGGTAGGTGTGCCGGCCGATCGGCATGGCCCGTGCCTCGTCCACCCGGCCGCTCTCGATCAGCGCCAACGCCAGCAGGTCGTCCACGATCGGCCCCAACGACGGCCGCATCCTGCGGGTCGCCTCCACGTGCTCGCCGAAACGGCCCTGGCTCATCAGCAGGGTCGCCACGGCAAGGTAGTGGAAGGCCTCCGCGTGCAGCGATCCCTGCCGCCGCATCTGCTCGGCGACCTCGTCGTAGTGCTTCCGCGCGGTCACGAAGTCACCGGCGACGTGTGCGAGCACGGCCAGGGAACACAGGTGGAGAACCTGCGCCTCCTTGAGCTGGTACGTCTCGGCCAGCTGCCCCTGCCGCGTGACGCTGGCCCGGAGCTGCTCCGGGTCGTTGAGCGCGGCGGCGCAGTGACCGACCACCTGCTCGGCGACCCAGCGCCAGGTCACCAGGCCGTGCTCGTCGGCGAGGTCCCGCAGCTCCCGGGCCAGCTCCAGGCGCTGCGGGGCCTCCAACTCGTAGTTCAGGGTGCGGGCGCGGGCGGCCAGCGCGAGGGCGCGCAGCTCGGGGTCATCCAGCCGCCGGGAGACCGCCACGGCCTCCCTCCCGGCCGCCACGCCGCGTGGGTCCGCTTCCCCGTCCAGCTCGGTGGCGAGCGCGTCGAGCAGCCGGCACCGGGTGACCGGGTCCAAGTGGTCGGCGCGCAACAGCCGCGTGAGCAGCTCGACAGCGGTGGGGTCCACGGCGCCGTACTCGTGGCGCAGCCAGGGGCTCGGCACGGTCCACGCGGTGAAGGCCGCGATGAGCAGCTCGTCGCGGCCGGCCGCGATGGCGATGTCGACGGCCCGCGTCCGCGTCCGCTGGGCGGCGGCCACCGCGCCGGCCCGGGCCTGGGCGCGCAGCAGCCGGCCCAGCAGGTCGACCCGGAGCGCGTCCCGGTCCCCGGGCACCGACGCGGCCGCGTCGACGGCGTTTGCGAGCAGTTCGATGGCGGCGTCGTACGCGTACCGACGCTCGGCCAGCTCGGCGGCGCGGACGGCGTACTCGACGGCGAGGGGCGCGGTGTCGGTCGACGCGGCGCGCGAGTAGTGGTACGCCAGGGCCGGATAGTCGTCCGGGTCGAGTCGGCGGGTGACGGCGGCGATCCGGGCGTGCAGGCGGGTACGGCGTAGCTGCGGCAGGTCGCGGTAGATGGTGTCGCAGACCAGACCGTGGACGAAGCGGACCCGTCCCGGCGCCGGCTCGGTGAGCAGACCGGCGCTCAGTCCGGCTTCCAGCCCGCCCAGGACGGTGCCCTCGTCGGCGCCGGAGGCGTCGACGAGGGTCCGCACGTCCGCCTCCCGGCCCACGGTCGCGGTGAGGCGCAGCACCGACACCGCCGCCGACGGCAGGTGGGCGAGTCGTCGACGCAGCACGTCGCGGACGCCCTCGGGCACGTCGGAGGTGGCGACGAGGGTGCCCTCGGCGGCGAGCAACCGGGCCGACTCGCGGACGTAGAAGGGGTTGCCGCCGGTGCGTTCGGCCAGCGCGGCGACGGTGTCCGGATCGACGCTGGTCCGGGCCAGCGCGCCGAGCAGCCGTTCGACCTCGGGCGTCGTCAGACCGCCCAACGCGATCCGCTGCGGCGACCGGCGGGCCAGGACGGCCATGGTGTCGGCGAGCCGTTCGGCGTTGTCGGCGGGCCGTAACGCCGCGACGAACAGCACCGCGCCCGCCGTCGTCTCGGCCACGCTGGTCAACAACAGCAGCGTCTCGGCGTCCGCGGCGTGCAGGTCGTCGAGTACGACGGCGACCGGTCGGCCGGCGGCCGCGGCGTCCAACCAGGCGGCCACGGCGCGATGCAGCCGGAACCGGCCGGCGGTGACGTCCCCACCGACCTCCCCGTCGCCCTCGTCGAGCAGCGGTGCGAGCGCCGGGGCGAGAGCACCGGGCGGCGCCTGGAGCGCGAGGCGCCGTAGCGCCTCGACCCACGCCCAGGCCGGCGGGGCGCCCTCGGCCTCGGGGCAGCGACCGAGGGCGACCAGCCAGCCGGTGGCGTTCAGGTCCTCGACGAACCGGCTGAGCAGACGCGTCTTGCCGGCGCCCGCCTCCCCGCTGACCAGCGCGACACGCGGGCCACCTACCCGCGCCTCGGCGGCTGCCTGTCCGAGGGCCGCCAACTCGGCCTCCCGGCCGACGAACGTCTCCTCCGGCCGCTCGGCCCCGGCGGCCGTCGTCGCGGCGGCCGGCGGGAGCAGGTCCAGACGTTGGCCCAGGATCGCGGCCTCGACCTCGACCAGCGCCGGGCCGGGGTCCAGGCCGAGCTGGTCCACCAGGGTCGCCCTGGCCCGCCGCAGCGCGGCGAGCGCGTCGCCCTGCCGGCCGGTACGCCACAACGCCAGGGCCAGCAGCCGCCACGCCTCCTCCCGCAGTGGCGCCTGGCGGGTCAGCAGCTCCGCCTCCGGCACCGCCTCGGCGGGGTCGCCGCCGCGCATGGTCACGTCGACCAGCAGCTCCCGGGCGACCAGTCGCAGCTCCTCCAGGCGCAGCACCTCCGGCTGCGCCCACGGCTCACCGACGAATTCGGCGTACGCCGGGCCGCGCCACAGGTCGAGTCCGGCGCGGAGCAGCTGACGGGCCCGCTCCGGGTCGGTCGAGCTGACCGCGCGAGCCTCGGCCAGCAGCGACTCGAATCGGCTGGCGTCGACGGCGTCGGCCGGCACCCGCAGGGCGTACCCGGGTGGCACGGTGACCAGGACCCGCGCCGGCGCCCGGCGCTCGCGGGTCGGCTCGACCACGCGGCGCAGGTGCGAGACGTACGCCTGCAGCGAGACGATCGCCCGTGGTGGGGCGTCCCCCCGCCACAGCAACTCGATCATCCGGCCGACGGAGACGACCTCGCCGCGGGCCGCCAGCAGCAGCGCGAGCACGGCGCGTTGACGGGGGCCGCCGAGGTCGGTCGGTCCGCCGGTGTCGACCTCGACCTCGAGCGGTCCGAGCACCCGTAGCAGCATGACTGGGCCAATCCTAGTCAACGGCGTCGGGCGATCCGCCCGTGCACGGTCACGCCCGGGTCGCCGCGGTCAGGCCGCGGCGGCCAGGTCGCCCGGCGCAGGCGTCACCGGTAATCGGAATCCGGTCCGGGCGCGGCCGGGGCGAAGCGCCGTCCGGGCGCGGCCGAGCGTCGGGGCGCTCGTTCCCACCGGCGCAACGTCGTCCCCGGTGACCGCGCGTAGTCGGCGGCGGACCGGCGCACGGTCGTCCGGCCGCGTCGGCGCGGCGGGCGTGGGGGCCTCCGGGGCGGTGGGAAGCGGTCGGAGAATCGGCGCGCGGTCGGGCGTCGGTCCCGCCGCGTTGGCTGCGCGCCGCTGCTGACCGGTGGGCGGCAGCGCCGCGAGGCCGCCGACGGTGTCGGATGCCGGATTCTCGGCGGCCCGCCGGGTGAGCACGGCGCGCAGGGCGTGGGGAAGACGCTCGGCGGCGACCTGACGCAACGCCGGCGCGACGAACGCGTACCCGCGGACGCGGTCGTCGCGCAGCAGTCCGGCGGAGACGAGGGCGCGCAGCAGGGGAGCGGACCTCCCCGGCCGCCACCCCAGCGCCTGGTCGACGGCCGGGCCGGAGAGCAGGCCCGTGAGGGTGCCGGCGGCCATCAGCACCGCCCGGCCCTCACCGCCGAGCCGGTCCAGCTCGGCGCCGGTGCTGCGACGTACCGGTTCGGGCAGCGTCGTCGGGTCCGCTCCCGCCGCGATCGAGGTGACGTATGCGACGGCGTGCCCGGGCCGGCCGCCGACCAGCGGCAGCAGCCGGTCGGCCAGGGCCACCGGCTGCCCGGCGCGGGTCAGCAGGTGCCGCAGGAGGCGGCCGGACTGGACGGCGGCCAACGGTCGGATCGGCACCCGCCGGGCGGGACCCGGCCGGGTGTCGGCCCACTGCGGCTGGTGCACGGTGAGCACGGCCAGCGGAACGCCCCGCACCGTGGCCGCGGTGAACAGGTCGTGCAGGAAGCGACTCACGGCCGGCGCGGCGCGGTCCACATCGTCCACGGCCACGACCAGCGGCCGATGGGCGGCCAGCCGCAGGAGGGCGTCGCGGCAGATCGCCGCGGCGGCGAGCGCCTCGACCGAGGCGTCCGGGGTGGTCAGCAGCCGGTGCAGCGCCGGCACCGCCGCCGCGACGCGGTCGGGCGGGTACAGCGGCGTCAGGGCGTCGGTCAGGCGTTCGCGGACCGCCGCCGGGCCGTCGCCGGGGCGGGTGCCGGCCAGGACGCGGACCAGCTCGGCGACCGGCGCGAGCACCTGATCGGGGTACGGCGGGCAGCCCACCACGCACCAGCGCACCGGCAGCCCGTCCACCGTGTGCAGCGTCCGGCTCAGCTCGTGCAGCAACCGGCTACGGCCGCTGCCGCTCGGGCCGACGAGGGAGATCCAGCGCGGTTCGCGTGTCCGCAGGGCCTCGCTCACCTGCTCGCCGATGCCGGCCAGTTCGCGGCGACGCCCGATGAGCGGGCCGTCGTGCCGGTCGGCGCCGGGACGGGCGGGACCGCTGGCGTGCCACACGGGCATCGGCGCCAACCGGCCGGCCACCGGCATCGGCGCGAGTTGACGCTGGGCGATGAGGCCGGCGGTGGCCCGCGCGGTGACCGCGCACAACGCGACACCGCCGGGTGCCGCGTACCCCTGTAGGCGGGCCGCGGTGGTGATCACCGCGCCGCTGGCCACGCCGTGACCACCGCTGACCGCGTCGCCCAGGTCGACCACCACCTCGCCGGTGGCGATCCCGACGCGCACCCGCAGGGTGATCTCGCCGAGGATGGGACGGCGGTCCAGCGCGGCCTGGATCTCCAGCCCGGCCCGCACCGCCCGGTACGCGTCGAAGCCGTCGGAGTGCCGTGCCCCGAACAGCGCCATCACCGCGTCGCCGACGTACTTCTCCACCACGCCCTGCCAGCGGCGCAGCACCCCGGCGACCCGTTCGAAGTAGGCCCGTTGCAGGGCGCGGACGTCCTCGGGGTCGAGCTGGTCGACGAGCGCGGTGGAGCCGACGATGTCGACGAAGAGGACGCTGACCGTCCGGCGTTCCTCGGGCACCGGCCAGTGTGGGCGGTCGGTCCGCTGTGTGTCGGCGACGATGGTGATCATGGGTGGCGCACCCGACCTTCCCGGGTGATGGGCTGACGACCCTCGGAGATTGGCATCCCTGGGCCGACAGGGGATCGGCAGAACGACGTATGTCGGCCGCCCGCAACCTTTAGTCGCAATGTCGACGCGAGGAGTACCACAAGCGGCAGATGGCCGTAGAACGGTCGGGGGGCCTGTGATTAGGCTGCGTGCCATGGCCAGCGATGTGGACACCGCACCGCTCGTGGGCCGGGCCGAGCTGGTACAGACGGTTCGGTCGGCGCTTCTCGGTGACGTGGCACAGGGACAGACGGCCGCCGTCTTCCTTACCGGCGAGAGCGGTGTGGGCAAGACCCGGATCCTCGGCGAGGTCGGCGTCCGACTGCGTGCGGCGGGCGCGTTGGTGTTGACCGGCAGTTGCCTGGACATCGGCGACGCCTCCCCACTGCACCCGTTGCTCCAGGCGCTGCGGCGTTTCGACGCCGACCTGACCGCCGCGCAGGCGCGCACCTCCTCGGCCGTACGTGGGCTGTTGCAGGTGTTCGCCGACGAGACCGGCGGCCCGGACGGCGCGGGCACCCTGTTGGAACGCGTCTCCCGGGGTCTGCACCTGATCGCCGAGGGACGACCGCTGGTGCTGATCCTCGACGACCTGCAGTGGGTCGACCGCAGCACCCGGCAGCTCCTGCTGTACCTGTTGGCGGGTCTGGGCGACCTGCAACTCTCGGTGCTGGCGGCGGTACGCGCCGAATCGTTGCAGGGCGCGCATCCGCTGCGCCGCGTGCTGACCGAGCTGCGCCGGCTACGGACGGTACGGGTGCTCGACCTGTCTCCGCTGGACCGCGCCGACACCGAACAGCTCGCCGCCGCGGTGGTGGGCCGGCCGCTTGCCGTCGAGGCGGCCGAGCAGGTCTGGCAGCGCAGCGGCGGCAACCCGTTCGTCATCGAGGAGCTGGCCCGCGACCTGCGGGACGGGCGGGACGGGCTGTCCGAGACGCTGCGCGAGATCTTCCTCGACCGGGTCGACGCGTTGCCGCAGCACGCGCACGCCGTGGTGCATGCCGTGGCGGCCGGCGTCGAGCCCGTGCAGCACTGGTTGTTGGCCGAGGTGCTGCACCTGCCCGACGGCGAGTTGATCGAGGCCGCGCGGGCCGCGGTCGCGCACCGGTTGCTGGTCAGCGCCGACGACGGCTACCGGCTGCGGCACCGACTCGTCGCCGAGGTGCTGGCGCACGAGCTGCTGCCCGCCGAACGCTCCGGGCTGCACCGCCGCTACGCCGAGGCGCTCACCGCGGCTCCGGGCGAGCTGCGGCAGGCCCGGTTGGCGCATCACTGGCGGCTGGCCGGCGAGCCGGCCCGGGCGTTGCCGGCCGCGGTGGGCGCCGCGCAGGAGGCCGAGCGGCTGCACGGTTACGCCGAGGCGCACCGCCACTGGACGGTCGCGTTGCAGTTGGCCGGCGACTCCGGCTCGCCAGAGGTGGACCGGGTCGAGCTGCTCGGTAACGCGGCCGAGGCGGCCCACCACTGCGGTGAGCACGCCCGCGCCTTGGCGTTGCTGGAGGAGCTGGTCGCGGTACGGGGTGGCGCGCCGAGCTGCGCGCTGCACATCCGCCGGGCGCGATACCTCGCCGCCGCGGGCCGCTCCGCCCTCGCCGAGAAGGAGTACGAGCGGGCCCTCGACGCGTCGGACTGCTCGCCACGGGAACGGGCGACCGCCGCCGCGCGGCTCGCCGAACTGCTGCTGCACCTGGGCCGGTACGCCGACGCGGGCCGGCGCGCGCGGGAGGCGCTGGCGTTGGCCGCCGAGGTGGAGGGGTCCACCACCGAGGTGGTGCTCGCCAGCTCGGCGCTCGGCTTCAGCGACGCGTACCTGGAGGACCCGGAGGCCGGGCTGGCCGTCGTGCGTCAGGCCCTGGAGACCGCCGAGCGCTCCGGCCAGCCGGAGGACGTGGCCTGCGCGTACCTGCACCTGGCGGAGCTGTTGACCGGGCCGCTGAACATCCTCGAAGAGGGTGTCGTGGTGGCCCGCCGGGGCGCCGAGCGGGTGGCCGAGCTGGGCCTCGGGCGTACCTATGAGACCCGCCTGTTGGCCATCGCCACCAACGGGCTGTTCCGGGTGGGGCAGTGGGCCGAGGCGGAGAAGGTGGTGGCCGCCGCGCTGCGGCACCGACCGTCCGGGGCGGACGCCGTCGAGCTGCTGCTGGCCCGGTGCCGGCTGTCGGTGGGCTACGGCGACATCGCGGCCGCCGACCGGGACCTCGACGCGGTGGCGACGGTGCTGGCCGGGGGCGGCGCCCGACACGTCATCCCGCTGCTCACGCTGCGCGCCGGGCTGTCGATGTGGGAGGGCCGGCACGATGTGGCTCGCCAGGCGGTGCAGCGCGGCCTCACCGAGAGTCGCTCGGACGACGTGACGATCCTGTCCGCGCTGGTCTGGCACGGGTTGCGCGCCGAGGCGGAGGCGCACGCCAGCCGTACCGTCGACGTGGACCCGACGGCGGTACGCCGGCTGCGGGACGTGGCCGAGCGGGTGGCGCGCAAGAGCGCCGCCGCGGCCCGACCGGTGCGGTCGGTGGTGGACGGCTTCCTGGCGCTGTGCGCCGCCGAGGTGAGCCGCCTCGACGGCAGCGACCCGGAGCTGTGGGCCACCTCGGTCGCCGAGTGGGACCGGCGTAACCACCCCTACCCGGCGGCGTACTCGCGGCTGCGCCAGGCTGAGGCCCTGTTGGCCCGACGGAGCCGCGTGGCCACCGCGGGCAAGTTGCTCCGGGAGGCGTACGGGGTGGCCCAGGCGTTGGGCGCCGTGCCACTGACCTCGGAGATCCGGGAGCTGGCCGGGCGGGCCCGGGTGTCCCTTCAGGAGCGGGACAGCGCCGACGGCGCCGGCTCGGTCGAGCCGGCCGACGACGAGTTGGCGACTCTCACCGCGCGGGAGCGGGAGGTTCTCGCGCTCGTCGCCGAGGGGTTGACCAACCGGGAGATCGGGCAGCGGCTGTTCATCAGCGAGCGGACCATCGGCGTGCACGTGTCGCATATCTTCGACAAACTGCAGGTCCGCACCCGCGTGCAGGCCAGCGCGATCCACCTGCGTAGCGCGCGCGGTTGACCAACCCACTACGTATCCCCGGCGCGCGTGTGCGCCGGGGATACGTCGTTCTACTGATCCCGGCGGCGGTTGCCGGCTGAGAGGCTGTGCCCCGTCGACGGCGTCGCGTAGGCGCAACGACCATCATGGAGGAGAGATGACCGAACCGGTCTGGGGGCCCGTGCACCGGGACATCGTCGACCTGCTCGCCGATCACCCGGCGGACGTGCCGGCGGTGGTCGACCATCTCACGAAGCTCCAGGACCTGCTGGTGCGGTTGCCTCCGTTGGAGGCGAGCTGCCCGCTCGCCGACTTCAACAGGTTGTACCTGACGATCACCAGCAGTGTGCTGGACGGCCTGTACGACGACCGTTTCGTCGACCCGGTCTTCCTCTCCCGCCTGGACGTCGAGTTCGCGGCCCGCTACTTCGACGCTCTGCGGCTCTGGACCGACTCCAGCCCGGGCACGCCGAAGGCGTGGTCGTGTCTGTTCTCGCGGATGCGGGGGCCTGACGCCCGCCCGTTGCCGTCGGCGGCGGCCGGTGTGAACGCGCACATCAACTTCGACCTGCCGTTCGCGTTGGTGACGACGTTCGACCACCTCGAGTCGGAGCCGGTCGACGGCACCGACCAGCACCACGACTACCTCGAGATCAACAACATCTTCGCCGACAAGATCCCCGGTCTGCGCCGGGGCTACCTGGAGCGGTGGCAGCTGCTCATTGACATGCTCAACGGCGACATCGACGACTGGTACCAGGGGGAACTGGTCGAGTACACCCGCGATGTCGCGTGGCGCAACGCGCAGAAGATCTGGCGGTGCCGGCACGATCCGGACGCCCGAGAGTGCGAGCGTCTGCGGCTGGACGACAACGCCGCTGCGCTTGGACGGTTGCTGCTCTCGCCCCTCGGGGCGTTCCTGCAGTAGCCGGGACGGGGGGTCCCCGCGCTCCGCCCGTGGGGGCGGCGGAGCGCGGGGGCGCAACCACCCGCCCGCTCCACCTACCCGCGCGGTCCGCCGGCACCCGTCGGCGGCGACCGGGTAGTCGGCCGGTCGGCCCGGGGGGTGTCGACCGTCTGCCGTCGTCGGCCGGCCCGGGGGGTGCCGGCCGGCGACGGGGGAGCGGCGGGTGCGGGGCGGGTGCGGCGAATCCGGGGGTGTCGACCGATGAGTTCCGGGTACGCCCGCGCCATGACCGTCCTGGACCGGCGTCGTCCCGCTGCCCGACCTCGTCCCGCGCGGCCCGGTCCGCTGCGTCCGGGCGGCCCGGTCTCGCGGCCGGCTGCCCGGCCGGGTGCCCGATGACCGACGTGCCGACCCGGCTTCCGTTCCGCTTCGACGCGGCGTTCCGTCCGGCACTGGCGCTGGTGGGGGTCCGCCCGGCGACGGCCTGGGTCGCCGTCGACGACCGGGACCTGGAGATCCGGTACGGGCCGTGGCGGCTGCGGACCGGCCGGGACAACGTGCTCGGCGCCGAGGTCGGCGGGCCGTACCGGTGGTGGCGGGTGATCGGCCCGCGCCTGTCGCTGGCCGACGGCGGCGTGAGTTTCGGCAGCAGCGCGCGGGCAGGGGTCTGCGTGCGCTTCGGCGTACCGGTGCCGGCCCTGTCGCCCGCGGGCTGGCCCCGGCACCCGGCGGCCACGGTCACCGTCGCCGACCCGGCTGCCCTGGCTCGGCTGCTCGGCGGACCGGACCTGCCCTGAGCAGCCCACCTACCTGTCCCGTTCGGCCGCTCGGGCCGTGGGCTGGCACCTACGGTCGGATCAGGACCTGCGAGGGTGGGACGGGCGATGGCTGACGAGCACCGGGCGAGACCGCGACGCTGGGGCGGACGACGCCACACGCCGACCGGGCCGGACCCGGCCCTGCGCGCGGCCCGCGACCCGGCCCGGCCGCACCCGGGCGGTCGGCCGGGTGTCGTGGTGCCGGAGCGGGTGGACAGCCCGGCCCGCTCGACGACGCCGGCCAGCCCGCTGCGGCGGTGGCTCTTCGAGCACCAGGTGCAGCCGCCGGGCCCGGAGACGAGCGAGGGGCAGAACCGCCGGCACGCCTGGTGGCAGGTGATGTGCCTGACCGGCGTGGACTACTTCTCCACCCTGTCGTACCTGCCGGGCATCGCGGCGGTGGCCGCTGGCGCGCTGTCTCCGCTGGCGACCCTGCTGATCGTCGCGCTGACCCTGTTCGGCATGTTGCCCATGTACCGGCGGGTCGCCCAGGAGAGTCCGCACGGGCAGGGTTCGGTGGCGATGCTGGAGCGGCTGCTGCCGTTCTGGCGGGGCAAGATCTTCGTGCTCGTGTTGCTCGGGTTCGTGGCCACCTCGTGGATCATCACGATCACCCTGTCCTCGGCCGACGCCACCGTGCACCTGCTGGAGAACCCGTTCCTGCCGGACGCCCTGCACGGCCCGGCGGTGCCGGTGCTGCTCACCGTGGCGCTGCTGCTCGTCCTCGGCGGGGTGTTCCTGCTCGGCTTCCGTGAGGCGGTGGTGGTCGCCATCCCGTTGGTGGCCGTGTTCCTCGTGCTCAACGCGGTGATCGTGGTGGTCGCGGTGGCCCGGATCGCCGGCGATCCCACCATCGTGTCGAACTGGACGGCGGCGCTGACGGCGAGCGGCGGCGGACCCGGCGACGTGCTGCTCACCGCCGTGTTGGCCTTTCCGCTGCTGGTGCTGGGCCTGTCCGGCTTCGAGACCGGAGTCAGCATGATGCCCCTGGTGGCGGCCGACGGACCGGACCGGCAGGCCCGGCTCGCCGCCCGGATCCGGAACACCCGGCGGTTGCTCACCACCGCCGCGCTGATCATGTCGGTGTACCTCATCTCGACGACGTTCGTGACCACCGCGCTCGTCCCGGCCGCCGAGTTCCGGCCGGGTGGGGCGGCGAACGGACGGGCGCTGGCGTATCTGGCGCACACGTACCTCGGTGAGGGGTTCGGCACCGTCTACGACCTGAGCAGCGTGCTCATCCTCTGGTTCGCGGGCGCGTCGGCGATGGCCGGGCTGATCAACATCGTGCCCCGCTACCTGCCCTCGTACGGCATGGCCCCGGAGTGGGCTCGTGCCGTACGTCCGGTGGTGATCGTCTACACCGTCGTCAGCGTCGCCATCACGGTCGCCTTCCGCGCCGACGTCAACGCCCAGGCCGGCGCGTACGCCACCGGCATCCTGGCGATGATGGTGTCCGGCGCGGTGGCGGTGGCCATCTCCGCGGTCCGGAGCCGTCAGCGCGGCGGCGCCATCGGCTTCACCGTGCTGACGCTGGTGCTGCTGTACGCGTTGGTGGAGAACGTCATCGAGAAGCCGGACGGGATCACCATCTCGGCGCTGTTCATCCTCGGCATCATCGCGGTGTCCCTGGTCTCCCGGGTCACCCGGACCACCGAGCTGCGCGCCGAACGGATCGAGTTCGACGAGGCGGCCCGACGGTTCGTCACCGAGTCGCTCGCCCACGACGGTCAGTTGCACCTGATCGCGAACAAGCGCCAGGGCGGGTCCCTGAAGGAGTACACCCTCAAGGAGCGGGCGCAGCGCGGCATGAACCCGGTGCCCGGCGCGTCCGACGTGCTGTTCCTGGAGATCGACGTGGTGGACCCGTCGGGATTCAGCCAGGTGCTGCGGGTGCACGGGGTGGAGGTGGGCGGCTTCCGGGTGCTGCGGGCCAGCAGCGCGGCCGCGCCGAACGCGATCGCCGCGATCCTGCTGGCGCTGCGCGACGCGACCGGGGTACGCCCCCACGCGCACTTCGAGTGGTCCGAGGGCAGCCCGATCGCGCACCTGCTGCGGTACCTGATCCTCGGCCGAGGGGACACCCCGCCGGTGGTGCGGGAGATCATCCGCCGTACCGAGCCGGACCCGCTGCGCCGCCCCGGCATCCACGTCGGCGGCTGAGGACACGCGCCGTCTGGTACCGAAAAAGATGAATGGCAGCACTATTCACGTTCACACCTCACTGTCCGGATTGCGGTCATATCGTGACCTCTGGTGGTCGGCGGCACGTCCGGCCCCCCGCGCCCGAATGGGACGCGGTCACGGCACGTACGCAGGAAGGCAGGAACCGGATGTCCACGTACCGACCAGGAGATCGCCCAGCTCGACCTCGACGGCGGTCCCGATGGTTCTTAGCCGGCGGGCTCCTGGCGGGGAGCCTGGTGGTGGGCGCGGCCGGGGTGGCCGGCGTCGCCGCCGCCGCCGACCGTGACCTCTCCCTCGGCGTCCTGGGCCGGTTGACCGCCGCCGACCGCGACGACGACCGACGCTCCGGCGACGGGTCCACCCCCGAGCGCGGCGGGGACGACGCCGAGCGGGCCCGGCCGCAGACGCCGGGTACCGGCAAGCATGGCGTGGTCGAGGTGCCCTGCGACGCGGCGAAGCTGGTGGCCGCGTTGGTGGCGGCCAACGCGGAGGGCGGCGCCGAGCTGCGGCTCGCGCCCCGGTGCCGGTACACGCTGACCGAGGCGTTCCACGAGACCGACCAGTACGACGGCGGCATCCGCGACGCCCGGGAGCAGGCCGACGCGGCGGAGACCCCCGGGGACGCCGACGCCCCGCCGCACAACCCGGCCGACGACACGGCCGGCCTGCCGGTGATCTACCAGCCCATCACCATCGACGGCGCCGGCGCGACGATCGCGCGCGACGCCCAGGCCGAGGCGTTCCGGTTCTTCACCGTCCGCGACGGCGGCGAGCTGACCCTGCGCGACGTCGAGCTGCACAACGGCCGCTCGGCCATCGAGGGCGGAAGCGTGCACGTCGTGCACGGCGCGACGGCCGTGGTGGAACGGGTCACCGTCACCCAGAGCACGTCGCTCTCGCCCGAGGGCGGCGGCGGTGGGATCTTCAACGACGGCAACATGGTGGTCACCGACTCCACCTTCATCGGCAACAGCGCCTCCGGCGCCGCGGGCAAGGGCGGGGGCCTGCTCAACGGCGGCGTGTTGACGCTCAAGCGCTCGGAGTTCCACCACAACAGCGCCAACGGCTACGGCGGCGGGCTCGGCAACTACCGGGGCGCGGCCGACGTGGAGAGCACCAGCTTCGCGCAGAACAGCGCCGGGCAGGGCGGCGGCCTGGCCAGCTTCTCGGCCCGGACGAAGGTGTACGACACCGAGTTGCTGAACAACACCGCACAGGTCGGCGGCGGCGCCGCCAACTCCGACGCGGTGCTGGTGATGCGCAAGATGACCATCCGCGGCAACACCTCCACCGTCAACGGCGGCGGCATCTCGACCGTCAAGGGGCTGCTGCCCCTCGACGACAGCGTGGTGGCCGGCAACACCACGCACGGCATCGGGGCCGGCATCTACACCGAGAAGTCCAACCTGCTCGTGCGCGGCAGCGACGTGACCGGCAACGAGGCGGTCGGCGCGACGTCCAGGGGTGGCGGCATCTACGCCACCGCGGGCGCGGTGGCGCTCTACACGAGCAAGGTCACCCACAACGCGGCCACGGTGAAGCCGGGCGGCATCTTCGCCGAGCACGCCCAGGTCAAGATCGACGACGAGAGCGTGGTCGTCGAGAACGAGCCGACCAACTGCGAGGGCAGCGCCGTACCGATCGCGCACTGCTTCCGCTGACTTCGACCCGTCCTTGATCCTGAGCGCAGACGCCCGCCCGGACAGCCGTCCGGGCGGGCGTGCTCGTGCTCGTGCACGGCCGGTCAGCTCGGCGCGCGCAGCCGCCCGGACAGGTCGGTGGCGAAGAAGTCGAGGAAGCCGTCGGGGTCCGGACCGGCGTTCTGCAGCACGATGTGGTCGAATCCGGCGTCGACGTACGACCGGACCTTCGCCACGTGCGCCTCGGGGTCGGGGCCGACGGCGAACAGCGCCCGGACGTGCTTCTCCTCGACGTGCGCGCTCGCCGCGTCGAAGTTCACCGGGTTCGGCAGCTCGCTCATCACCTTCCAGCCGGTGACCATCCACCGGCTGGTCTGCAACACCGCCCGCACTGCCTGCTGCTCGTCGGTGGCCCAGGCCAGCGGCGCCTCGGCGTAGCGGGGGCCCGATCCGCCGGCGCGCCGGTAGTGCTCGACGACCGAGGCGTCCGGATCGGTGGCGAACAGTCCGTCGCCCAGTTCGGCGGCGAGCCGGGCCGACGCCTCCCCGCTGGCCGCGACGGCGATCACGGGCGGGGTGTCCGGCAGGTCGAAGACCCGGGCGTCCTCCAGGCGCAGGTGCCGCCCCTCGTACGACCGGTAGCCGCCCTGCCAGAGCAGTCGGATGATCTCCAGCGCCTCGCGCAGCCGTTCGTGCCGTCCCCGTACGCTGGGGAAGCCCTGCCCCACCACGTGCTCGTTGAGCCGCTCACCGGCCCCGACGCCGAGGGTGAACCGTCCGTCGGAGATCAGCCCCATGGTGGCTGCCGCCTGCGCGATGATCGCCGGGTGGTAGCGCACCGTCGGGCAGGTCACGCCGGTGGCGAGGCGCAGCGTGGTGGTGCGCGCCGCGATCGCGCCCAGCACGCTCCACGTGAAGGACGAGTGGCCCTGCGCCTCCAACCAGGGGTGGTAGTGGTCGCTCATCTCGACGAAGTCGAAACCGGCCTGCTCGGCCCGGACGGCCTGCCGGATGATCTCCTGCGGCCCGAAACCCTCCGAGGCCAGCTTGTAGCCGATCTGCATTGGCGCGCCCCCGCTCCGTCCCGGCCCTGACGGCAGTCGGTTCCCGACCGCAAGACCGACAAACCAGCGCCATGGGCCCGCCCGTCGTTTTCACACACCGGAAACATTCCAGGCAGTTGATCTAGGCCCGTCACCTGGGTCGGGTCCGCAGGCTGAGGGTTTTCCGGGCAGCCACTTCAGCTGTCTTCCGGGCTCCCGGCTCGTGGGAGGCGGTCGGTGCCGACGGTGGGTGCTCGTCGTTCTCGGCGGTGATGCGGGCCTCGTGGGGTTGGGGGCCCTACCTGGACGCCGGGGTCGTACATCGACTCTCGGGCTTCCCGCTGCGGCGGGGTGGATCTTTTGCCGGTGCCGGATCCGCCCCGGTGCCCAAGTCGGTGAGTGGGTGGAAGGTCAAGATCGGTCACGTCTTTGTTGCCGGCCGGGGTCATATGATGAATTTTTGCCCATCTGTAGATCTGCATACATCGATGTAACCCGATCGCTGACTGTTAGTAGCCTGCTGCGGACCGTCCGGTCGAATGTCTCGAGGGGAGAACCAGGCGTGCAGAAGAAGAAGTTGTTCATCAGCAGCGCAGCGGCACTATCGGTCAGCGGTCTTCTGCTGATCGTTCCTCTGAGCGGGGCGAACGCGGCTGACACCAGTCCCGCCGCGAGCAAGAAGCCGTCCGGGATGACCGCACTGTCGCAAACGACAGGGACTCCCGTAACAGTGGTGGCGGGCGCGAACAATATCTCCTTCGCCACCTGCCCCGCTGGCACGATCGTCACCGGAGGAGGCGGACAGACATCCGCGTTCGACATCTTCCTCACTGACTCGTTCGCGTCGGGCAACGGCTGGGCGGTACGAGGCTCCAACCGGGGAACCACGGCTCAAACCCTTACGGCCGTCGTCACCTGTCTCGGGTAGACCAGTTCGCAGACGGGCCCGTTACCCCCGGTGTCGGGGGTAACGGGCCCGCGGTCGTCCCGGGCGTTGACAAAGCCCTCCATGGGACGTCGACGGCCGAGCAGGGAGGGGTAGTGTCCTAGGACGGTTTAGGGGGTGTGGGAGATGGCACCGAGGCGGCCTCTGGTGGAGACGAAGTGGTAACTCATGACGGCGAACGCCGGGTCGCGGACCAGTCGACGGAAGGCGGTGAGCTGCTGCGGTGACAGGCCGGCCGCCAGCAGGTCCGGCTCCAACTGGCGGGAGTTCGTCTCGTAGAGCGACGTGCCGGTCGACCCGCCGGCCCAGCTCTGCGAGTGGGTGACGGTGTCGACGTCGGCGAGGCCGGCGAGGGTCATCTCGGTGTGCACGTCCTGCGCCCACCCCAGGTCGGCGCCGTGGTCCTGGAGCACCCCCATCATGGTGTCCATCACCTGCGCGAACAGCTTCGCCGCGTCGTCGCTCGGCGCGGTCAGCACCCGTACCGGCGTGGTGCAGTCGAACTCCTCGACGACCAGCCAGCCGCCGGGGGCCAGCGCTCCGGCGAGGGTACGCAGGACCCGCCGGCGCTCGGGTAGGTGCAGCAGCACCAGCCGGGCGTGGATCAGGTCGAACGCGTCCCCGGGCGGGGGATCGGCGCGCACGTCGTGCTGGCGTACGCGCAGGTTGCCGT
This sequence comes from Micromonospora sp. NPDC049801, assembly GCF_040656575.1. Classification (NCBI taxonomy): domain Bacteria; kingdom Bacillati; phylum Actinomycetota; class Actinomycetes; order Micromonosporales; family Micromonosporaceae; genus Micromonospora; species Micromonospora sp. NPDC049801. Next base: position 358,564 of record NZ_JBFAMS010000001.1, read on the forward strand.
CGGCCACGAGGTGCGTGGGGTCGATGTCGGTGGCGAGCACGCTGCCGTCCCCGCCGACCGCGCGGGCGATCCGCCGGGCCATCGAGCCGCCCCCGGCACCGACCTCCCAGCAGGTCGACCCGAGGCGCAGGACCGGACGGGCCAGGCGGCGCATCGTGATCGGGTCCAGGAAGGACTCCAGCGCCCGCATCTGCGGTACCGCGTCCGGTGCGCCGTTGTCGAAGGTGTACGTCCCGTCGCTGGTCGGGGTCGCCATACGTCGTCCGCCTCTCCGAGTGGGTGACTGCGGGGTGTCGGCCCCGCACGCGAGGGCCGGCTGACTACGGGGTGTCGGCCCAGAGCCGTGGGCTCGCTCCGGTGCCCGGCGGTGTGCGGGTGGCGGTGATGCCGACCATCGCCTCCAGGCGGCCCGGGTCGCTGCGCGCCTCGGTGGTCGGCCGGTCATAGATCACCCGGCCGTACTCCAGCACCGCCACCCGGTCGGCGACCTCGATCGCGTGGCGGAGCTGCTGCTCGACGAGCAGCACCGTCAACCCGTTCGCGGCGAGGTGACCGACGAGGTCGCGGACCCGCGCGGCCAGGTCGGGCGCGAGCCCCTCACAGGGTTCGTCGAGCAGCAGCACCCGCGGCTGGCCGAGCAGCGCGCGGGCGATGGCCAGCATCTGCTGCTCGCCGCCGGAGAGTTCGCAGCCACGGTGTCGCAGCCGTACCGCCAGGCGCGGCAGCAGCTCGAGGATCCGGGCCACCGTCCAGCCCTCGCCGCCGGGTGTCGCGGCCCGCCACGGCGCGGCCGCCAGGACGAGGTGCTCGGCGACCGTCAACCGGGAGAAGACCCGCCGGCCCTGCGGTACGAGGCCGACGCCGGACTGGGCGACCCGGTGGGGTTGCCGTCCGGCCACGTGGACGCCGCCGATCTCGACGCGCCCGCTGGAGGCGCGCACCAGCCCGGCGATGGTGTGCACGAGGGTGCTCTTGCCGGCGCCGTTGCGACCCACCACGGCCTGGATGGTCCCCGCCGCCACCCGCAGGTCGACGTCGTGCAGCACGGTCCCCCCGGCGTAGCCGGCGCAGAGCCGCTCCACGTACAGCATCAGGACACCCCGTCGGCGTAGGCCCGCCGCACCAGCGGCGAGGTACGGATCTCGTCCGGTGTGCCGGCGGCCACCGTCCGGCCGTCGCGCAGCACGGTGACGGTGTCGCAGAGGGCGTACACCAGGTCCAGGTGGTGTTCGACCAGCAGCACGGCGACCTGCCGGGGCAGCGCCGCCAGCAGTTCGGCGAGCCGGCCGACCTCGCTGGCGGACAGTCCGGCCGCCGGTTCGTCGAGCAGCAGCAGGCGGGGACGGCCGGCGAGGGCCATCGCGATCTCCACCTGTCGGCGTTGCCCGTGTGCGAGCTGACCGGCGGGTACCGTCGCGAGGTCGGACAGGTCGAGCTGATCGAGCAGCGCGGTGGCGCGCCGTCGGGCGGCGTCCCGGGTTCCACCGGGCCACCAGCGGTGTGGTCGGACCGTCCGGGGCAGCGCGGCGACCTCGATGTTCTCGCTGACGGTGAGGGTCGCGAAGACGGCGGGCCGCTGGTGTGTCCGGTCGATGCCGCGGCGGGCCCGTGCCGCCGGCCCCAGCCGGCTGACGTCGCTCCCGGCGAAACGCACCGTGCCGTGCTGCGGGCGGGTCGTCGCGCCGAGCACGTTGAGCAGGGTCGTCTTGCCGGCCCCGTTGGGCCCGATCAGGGCGTGGCGCTGGCCGTCGTGCACGCACAGGTCGACGTCGGTGAGCGCGGCGAGCGAGCCGTACCGCACGGTGACCTTCTCGGCGCTGAGCAGGCAGGTCATACCCGTAGCTCCGGTGTGCGGGCGGCTGCCGCGGCCGGGCGGTCCAGCGTGGGGACGGGTTGCCGCGACCGAGGGCGGCGGACCCGGGTGACGCCGGTGGGCAGCAGGTAGACCGTCGCCACGAACAGCGCGCCCAGCACCAGCGGCGCGTGGCCGGGCAGGACCCCGAACAACCAGTCGCGTACGGCGATGACGAGAACCGCGCCCACCAGCGCGCCGCCGACCGACGCGGTGCCGCCGATGACGACGCCGAGCAGCAGCAGCGCCGAGGTGTCGAAGCCGAAGTCGGCGGGGGAGATGTACTGCTGGGCGACGACGAGCAGCGAGCCGGCCGCGCCGGCGATCGCCCCGGCGGCGACGTGCGCGCCGGACAGGTACAGCGGCACCCGGTGCCCGCTGGCGCGCAGCCGCGCCTCGTCGTCGCGGGCGGCCCGCAGCAGCAGTCCGCCGCGGGTGCGCACCAGCAGCAGGACCACGCCGACAAGCGTCGCCACGACGATGAGGGTGTAGACGTACCGGGCCCGGTCGGAGGCCAGCACCGGCAGTCCCCACAGCGGACGGACCGGGGTGATTCCGGCCAGGCCGTCCGTGCCGCCGGTCACCGACCGCCAGCGTCCGAGGACGGTCACGACGAGCTCGCCGATCGCCAGGGTGATCATCAGGACGATGACGCCCCGGGCCGGCACGACCAGCGGCAGCGTCACCGCGGCGAGCGTCGCCCCGGCCAGCGCCGCCACGGCGACCTGCACCACGCCGACGTCCGAGACCTGGCTGCCGAGCACCGCGCTGGCGTACGCGCCGGCGGCAAAGGGCGCCGTCTGACCCAGGGTGGGCAGGCCCGCGACACCGGTGAGCAGCGCGACGCTCACCCCGACCAGACCCAGCGCGAGGGTCCGGGCGAGGATCGCCGCGGTGTAGTCGTCGACCACCCACGGGGCCACGACCAGGCCGGCGACGACGAGCACCGCGATGGTGGCGCGTACCCGGCGGAGCACTCCGTCCCTCACGTCGTCGCCCACCGCAGGGCCAGACCGCGCGCCCGGACGGCGAGCACGGCGGCCATGGCGGCGAACAGCAGGAACGGCGCGGCGGACGGCAGCAGCGCCACGCCCAGCGTCTGGATCTCGCCGACGGCGAGGGCCGCGAGCAGGGTGCCCACCATGGACCCGAGCCCACCGAGGACGACGACGACCAGCGACAGCAGCAGCACCGTGTCGGCGGTGTCCGCGCCGGGGCCGATGATGGGCGCGCCGAGGACCCCGGCCGCGCCGGCCAGCGCGCCACCGGCGGCGAGCACGCCGACGCGGATCCGTGTCGGGCTCACGCCCAGGCAGGCGACCATCTCCGGGTCGTCCACGGCCGCGCGGACCAGCATCCCGGCGCGGGTCCGCCGCACGATCAGGTAGAGACCGGCGGCGAGCGCCGCCGCCACGACGATGAAGACCAGCCGGTACGCGGCGTAGCGGTGCCCGGCGACCGCCACCGACCCGTCGAGGGCGGCCGGGACCCGTACCTGCGGGTCGTCGGGGCCGAAACCGGCGACGAGGAGGCTGCCGCCGGCCAGCGCCACCCCGAAGGTCAGCAGCGCCTGGGTGAGGTGGTTGCCGGTGGCGACCGGCGTGAGCAGCCCGGCGAGCACCACGCCGGCCGCGGCGGCGGCCAGCACACCGACGCCGAGAGCCAGCGCGAGGCTCGCCCAGCCGCCGTCGAGCACCGCCGCGGCGGTGTAGCCGCCGATCGCGTAGAGCATGCCGTGTGCCAGGTTGAGGATGTTGGCGACGCCGAAGCAGAAGACCAGGCCCGCCGCGGCGACGAACACGAGCAGCCCGTAGGCGACACCGTCCAGCGCCGGGATGAGGTACGGGTCGATCCGGTTCGTGCCGGCCGCCACGGTGTTCACCGGCCGACGGTCGCGAGGTCGCCCACGACGGTGTTGGACAGCGCCCGTCCGTCCTGGCGGACCTGACGCAGGTACCACTTCTGCACCGGCGAGTGGGTGACCGAGGAGAACTGCCACGCGCCGCGCGGGCTGGCGATCTGCCCGAGCTTGCCGATCTCCGCGTTGATCGCCTCCGGTGTCGGGTCGCTGCCGGCGGCCCCGATGGCACGGTCGAGCACCGCCGCCGCGTCGTACGACGCCAGGGCGTACGTCGTCGGCGACCCGTCGTGCTTGGCCTTCCACGCCGCGACAAAGTTGCGGTTCTCGGCGTTGTCGAGGTCGGGGGAGTAGTTGAGCACGGAGTAGATGTCCCGGGCCGCCTCGCCCTGGGCGTTGAGCACGCCGCCCTCGGTCAGGAATCCGGCCGCGTACAGCGGGATGTCCTTGATCTCGGACTGGGCGTACTGCTTGACGAAGTCGACGGCGGCGCTGCCGGCGTAGAAGGTGTAGACGGCCTGCGCGCCGGAGGCCTTGATCCGGGCGAAGTACGGCGTGAAGTTGGTGGTGGCCGGGAACGGCGTGAAGGTGGTCTTGCCGTCGGGGTTGGCGAGCGTCCCGCCGGCCTTGGCGAACGCCTCGGTGAAGCCCCGCAGCTCGTCCCAGCCGCCCTGGTAGTCGGGGCCGATGGCGTACACCGAGCCCTTGACGTCGTCCTTGACGTGCTGGGCGATCGCGGCGCCCGGCTCGTCGGAGAGGTACGAGGTGTGCCACACCCGGGAGACGTCCTTGATCTCCGGTCGGCCGTTGGAGCCGACGAGCGGCACCTTGGTCTCTTGTAGCAGCGGGTAGACGCCGGCGACCGAGCCGCCGCCGACGATGCCGGTGAGCGCGGCGACGCGGTCCTGCTTGAGGAGCTTGGTCGCCGCCGGCACGGCGGTCGCGGCGCCGTTGCCCTCGTCGGCGACGACGAGGTCGACCTGCCGGCCGCCGAGCTTGCCGTCGTGGGTGTCCAGGTACAGCTCGAAGCCGTCGCGGATCTCCTTGCCGACGGACTGGTACGTCCCGGACAGCGACGCGAGGAGTCCGATCTTGATGGACCCGCCGCCGCTCGTGGCCGGTTCGTTGGCTGCGCAGGCCGTGCTCACGGCGAGCACGAGCGTGAGCAGCGTGGCGCCGACGGCACGGCTGCGCGCAGGGGTGGTGAGGGACATGTCGTCTCCAGGGGAAGAGGGAGGGGGTCGGTCGGTGGGTCAGCGGCTGCGGGCGAGCGCCGCTCGGGCCGCGGGGGTCAGCGCGTCGCCGATCCGGTTCGCCAGCTCCGTCATCTCGTAGGACACCTTGCCCACGTCGCAGTCGGGCGCGGCGAGCACGAGCAGCGACGCGCCGTCGTTGAAGGCCATCGAGAACATGAAGCCGCCCTCGAGCTGCGTGACGTTGGAGATCACCGCCCCGGCGTCGAAGAAGGCCGCCGCGCCCCGTAGGAGGCTGACCAGGCCACTGCCGGTCGCGGCGAGCTGGTCCGCCCGGTCCGGCGGCAGGTCGCGGGTGGCGGCCACCATCAGGCCGTCACTGGAGATGGCGATCGCATGGCTGACCTCGGTCGCGCGCTCGGCGAAGCTGTCCAGCAGCCAGCCGAGGTCCTGGTGGTCGGTCACGTGCTCTCCTGTCCCGTCACTTGTTGCTCAGGTTGATCGGGGTACGCCGGCGGGCCGCCACTCCGCGCGCGTACGCGGCCATCGCGGTGGCGACCTGGGCCGGGTCGCGGTACTCGGAGCGTTGCTGCGGGGCGGGCGGGGTGACGCCGCCCGGCACCAGATGCCGCTGCGGTTGTCGTTTGGGCAGCCCGGCCGTGGTGGTGGTGGCCACCTCGGGCGTCTGGGCCTGGGCGGCGGTCTGCCACGCGTCGTCGGCGGGGCTGGACCACTGGCGGCCGTTCGGGGCGTCCACGACGTCGGCGTGGAACCAGTGGTTGACCTGTTCGAAGATGAGCAGCTCCTCGGTCGGCGCGTCGGCGGGGTCCAGGCGGGGCGTCGGGCGGAACACGGGCGCCGCCGGCAGCGTCCGCGTGGCGGGGGCGCGCCCGGCGGTGGGTTCCGGGCCGGGCCGGTACGGGGGCGGGGCGGCGGACGTGCGGGCGGCCCGCCGGGACAGTCGGCCGGGCGCGAGCAGGTACTCCTCCGGCGGCAGTGACCGGATCATGGCAGCGGGTAGCGTCGCCTCGGCGAGGGTGCCGCGTCGGGGGCCACGGCGTAGTTGGACGCTCGCGCCGAGGCGGGCGGCGAGCTGACCCACGACGACCAGGCCCATGGCCCGGACGGCGGCGACGTCGATGGCGGGTGGCCGGGCCAGCAGCTCGTTGAGTTGCTGCAATCGTTGCGGGGGCAGGCCCACGCCCTCGTCGCTGATCTGGACGATGACCCGGTCGCCGAGGCTGCGGCCGCTCACCCAGGTCTCGCTGCCCGGCGGTGAGTAGGCCGTCGCGTTGTCCATGAGTTCGGCGAGCAGGTGCACGACCTCGTCGACGGACTTGGCGGCCACCGCGACGTCGCCGTCGACCATGCCGAGCCGGATCCGCGGGTAGTGCTCGATCTGGGACTGGGCGGCCTGGAGCACCTGTTGCAGGGGGACGTCGTGTTGGCGTACCCGGCCGACGCCGACGCCGCCCAGCACGAGGAGGCTGGCGTTGATCCGGCCCATCCGGGTGGCCAGGTTGTCCAGGGCGTAGAGCTGGTGCAGGCGGTCGGGGTCGGTCTCGTCCCGTTCGACCCGGTCGACCTGCGCGAGCACGGCGTCGACGAGCCGCTGTTCGCGTCGACTGAGGTGGATGAAGATGTCGGCGGTGTTGGCGCGCATCACGGCCTGCTCGGCGGCGGTCCGCACGGCGGCCTGGTGCACGGCGCTGAACGCCTGACCGAGTTCGCCGATCTCGTCGTCGCTGGATGCCTCCAGGGCCGCCGTGGACTGTTGGCGGGCCAGCTCGTCGGGGTCGACGCTGGAGCTGTCGGGGCGTTGCAGCCGGGCCACCACGGCGGGGAGCTGTTCGAACGCGACGGCGTTGGCCGCGTCGCGCAGTCGTCGCAGCCGGCGGGTGATCTGCCGGGCGACGGCCCAGGTCACCAGGGCGGTCAGCACCAGCGCCAGGAGTACGCCGACGGCCTCGGCCACGGCCCGGCGGCGCTGGTCGGCGTACGCGGCGCGCACGTCGTCGAGCACCGCCACGTCGACGCGGCCCCGCAGGTCGGCCAGGCGGGCGGCGCGCTGTTGCGTCGTGGTGACCCAGTCGGCGGTCGCCAGGCGCAGCGACGATCCCGGTTGGGCGCGGTTCACCTCGTCCTGCATCCGTTGCAGGGCGAGCGCCTCCGTGCCGGTGCCGGCCTGCTCCCACCAGAGGCCCCACTCGGCCGGGGCGAGGGCCAGGAACGACAGGCTGGACTCGGTGTAGCTGGTGCGGGCGGCGGTGATGTCCTGCTGGGTGGCGGGGGTCAGCTCGCCGGCCGCCACGGCCCGCAGGACGGCGACCTGCTGCTGGCCGATCGCCTCGGCGGTCTTCGACAGCGCGGCCGAGGCGCGGATGCCGTCGGCGAGCCGCGCGTTGACGACGCCGTGCGAGACGTTGTCCCGGAAGGTGATGAGGTCGGCGATCGCGATGCGGTAGCTGAACGTCATCGCGGACACCGAGGCGTGTTCGGCCGTCCGGACCTGGGTGCGCAGCGGTGCCAGGCCGTCGAGCGCGGCGTCTACGCGGCGCAGGAGCGGGGCGTTGGCGTCGGTGGGCACCCGGTCGCGCTGGCGGCGGTAGCGCGCGACGGAGGCGTCGGTGGCGGCCATCTCCGTGCCGAACGCGTCCTGCTGTTCGGCGGCGGCGTTGGTGAGCAGGTCGGCGGCCGCGACCCGTTCGCGTTGCAGCCGGTACGCCAGGTCACCGGCCTCCGCGCCGAGGCGGGCCAGCACCTCCAGGTCGCTGGCCCGGCTCGTCTGGCGGGCGCTCTCGGTCAGCGCGAGGCCGGCGAACCCGATGACGGCGACCAGTGGCGCCGCCACGATGAGGCGCATCCGGCCGGCGATCTTCCAGCCGCGCTGGCGGGTCGGGTAGGGTCGGGCCGCGTGGGACCTCGTGCTCGACGCCAAGATTGACTCCCGCGACTCGTCGATGACGGTCTATACGCACCTTGCCGAATGCAAGTCCCATTCCGCCGGAACCCGCGTTCGGAGGCCAGACCTCGCGGTGGTACAAACTGGCCGTACCAGCATCTGTACCCAGAGTCAGCGGCCGGTGGCGTGCCGCCTCCGGCCGGTGTGGGACGCGCTCAGGGCTGATCGTCGAAGCGCTCCGGCCCGCGCCGTGGTGCGGCGTCGTCCGCCTCGGGTTGGCTGCTGAGCACCTGACCGATCAACTCGCGCAGCTCGTCGATGGCGTCCACCACGGCGCCCGGGTCGCGCGCGTCGCGACGACCGCGCTGGCGCGGCACGGGTGGGTCGAGGCGAGCGCGGTCCGAGGATCGCGGACCCCGTCGACCGTCCGCCGCCAACTGTTCGGCCGCGACCTGCGGCCACAGTGTGGCCAGCCGACCGCCGGTGTCGAGCACGTCGTCGCAGCGGACCGCGAACTCCTGGCTGCCGAAGCGGCGGCCCGACTCCACCGCCGCGACCGTCTCCCGGCTGAACCGCACCAGGTCCGCCAGGGCCCGCTGGGTCAGGCCCCGCCGTACCCGGCAGGCGCGCAGCTCCCACCGGAACTGTTGGCTGGCCGCGGAGTACGCGGCGCTCGGCGGGGGCGTGTGCTCCATGCGCTCACCTTCGTGGCGTCCGCGAATCAGCGACGGGCGTCAGATCGAGATTGACCGACGGGCCGGACATTCATAGGGGGCAATTCTTAACCCATGACACGATGGGTGTGAAGACGTGCGCGATGAATTGTCGCGCAATGCGCGACAGATCCACGCGCCCGACTCGTCCGCAGGTGTCGGCAGCGTCCTGCCGATAGGACCCGGGCCGCCGCACCGGTCGACACCGCCGTGGCCTGCCCGTCAGGCGGCCTGTGCCGTGGCCGGAGCGGTCGGGGTTGCCTCCGGGACGTCGGCGGGCGCGTGGATGTCGATTGTCGCGAGCAGGGCGTCGTGCGCCCGGAACGACACATTGGGTGTGAACGAACGGCGATGGTCGGGGGAGAGGCGCAGGCCGGGAATGGTCGCGGCGAGGTGGGTCAGCGCGACGTCGGCCTCCAATCGCGCCAATGCCGCGCCGATGCAGAAATGTGGTCCGTGGCCGAATGACAGGTGATCGGCGGCGTCCGTACGGTATGGATCGAACCGGTCCGGTCGGGCGAACACCAACGGGTCCCGGTTGGCCGCCCCGATCATCAGCAGGCAGCGTGCGCCCGCCGGAATGGTGACCTCGCCCAGGGTGACGTCCCGACGGGTCACCCGCAGCCAGCCGTCGATGGCGGGCGCGAACCGGAGGGTCTCGGCCACGAAGGCGGGCACGGAACGCGGGTCGCCGACGAGTGCGCGCCACCGGTGCGGGCTGGACAGGGTCGCGTCGAGCGCGTGGGCGAGCAGCCCGGCGGTCGTCTCGTGTCCGGCCACCAGGAGGTTGAAGGCGAGGCTCGCCACCTCCGGCACGGTCAGCACGTCGTCGTCATCGTCGCGGTAGGCCAGGGCGCGGCTGATGAAATCGCCGCCCTCGGCGCCGCTGTCGAGTCGCTGCCGCACCAGGTCCTGGCAGTAGCGCCAGAAGTCCAGCAGGCCCCGGGCCAGGCGTACCTGCTCGTCCTCGTCCGGTTGCCCCCAGATGAGGGCCACCTGGCCGTCCGCCCACCGCCGGATCCGGTCGACGTCGGCGTCGGGAACCCCGAGGATGTCCAGGATGACCAGCAGCGGAAGCTCGGTGGTGAACTCCCGGACGAGGTCCACCCGCCGGCCCTGCTGAGCGACGAGCCGGGACACCAGGTCCTCGACGCGGCGGCGGACGATCCGGCCGTACTCCGCCTCGGCCCGCTCGGCGGTGTTGGCGAAGGTCGCCCGTAGGGCGCGGCGGGTGCGGGGATGCACCGGTGGGTCGGCGGCGACCGTGGTCGGCGGCGCGTCGAGCTGCGTGACGAGGCTCATCGCCGCCGGGCAGACCTCGTACACCGGGGCCAGGGTGAGGGCGTTGCCGAACGTCGTGGCGTCGGCGAGGGCCCGCCGGACGTCCGCGTGCCGACTGATCAACCACAGGCCCAGATCCTCGGCGTACAACGCCCGAGCGGGATCGTCGAGAATGCGTCGCCAGGTGGCGGCGGGATCGCTGAGATAGGCTCCTGAGTACGGATTCAACTGCATCGAATGCCTCCTGACACGCCGCGCGAATTCAGCGGCGCTCGCATTCCGTCCGTCGCGCGAGGCGGGCCGACAATGGTGGGCATCCGCCGCCTGCTCCTCACGGTGCGCTGCCCCGATGCGTACGTCAAGATTGGTGTCTATCTATTTAGCGGTGCCGTGATTTGTGAAATGCAGGACCATCTCGGCCCTCGCCCGCTGCACGTTGCAGGCCGGTGCTTGCCCCGATCCGTCGTACCCGCGCTTCCCCATTTCCGGGCAACGATCGCCCGGGCCCCGGGTGACGGCACCGCGCCCACCGTCGGCCGGGGCACGGCCGACGGCGGGCGCGGAGGGACCGGTCAGGAGTACGGAAGGCGCAGCACCGACTGGTTGCCGATGCCCAGGGTGGTGGGGTTGTTGCCGATGGCCGACCAGACCTCCACCCGGACCGTGCCGTTGCTCAACGTGCCCAACGTCCCGGTCGCCGAGGCCAGGCCGGCGCTCTGGGTGTAGTGCTCGTAGCCGGTGACCGGGTCGGTGGCGAAGTAGCGCCACGTCTCCGTCCGGTCCCAACTGCCGTTGCCGGTCAGGTCGTAGGAGACCCGTACCTGCGTGCCGTTGCCGACGGCGGTTCCCGCGTCCACGAACAGGTCGAACGCGGTCTGCGCACCGGAGTAGGTGAGGTTCAGGCCGGTCGCGGTGAAGACCTGGGCGTTCGTCGGCGTACCGTCGTGGTTTCCGTTGGCGGCCGCGACCGTGGTCGTGGCCGTGCTGCCCGCGTTGCCCAACCCGCCACCGGCGAGCAGGTACCGCGTCGGCGAGCCCGAGCTGGGCGGCGGCGTGGTCGGCGGGGCGGTGGTCGGTGGCGCCGTCGTGGGCGGTGCCGTCGTGGGCGGTGCGGTGGTCGGCGTGCTCGTCGGCGGTACGCCGCCGGAGGCGTTGCCGCCGCTCCAGGTGTACGCCCCGGTGGTGGCCGTCCGTCCGGCCCCTACCGTGAGCCGCGTGCCGTTGGAGAACGTGACGGTGATCGGGTTCGCGGTCGGGTTCGACGCCACGTAGGTGCGCGCGCCGTTACGGGAGAAGACCGCGCTGAGCGGGTGGTTGGCGCTGACCGTCGTGTCGACGGCGCCCAGCGCGGCGAGGTTGCGGATCCAGTGGAAGGTGTGCGCCCGACTCTCGCCTTCCTCCGGGGTGTAGCCCGGGTTGGCGCGCAGGTTGGCCAGGGCCGCGTCGGGGTCGCCGAGGGCCTGGAACTGCCACAGGATGTCCTGCCACACCGTCGGCGGCCCGCCGTTGTTGCGGACCAGTTCGGCGTAGTTGGTGCGCACGTACGCCGGGTTGGCGCCCAGGTAGAGGTGCCCACCGGTGACCGGCAGCAGGTTGATGCCCTGGATCATCTCCGGCTCGCCGCTGAACCAGGTGGCGTACGCCCCGCCGTCGCCCCAGACCATGCCGACGGTGGAGTGCCCGAAGGCGGCCGGGAAGTTCTGGTCGCTGACGTCGAACCAGTACTCCTGGATCGCGGCGGCCTGTGTCGTGTAGAGGAAGATTCCGGCGTCCCGGACGGCGGTGTCGCCGGTGACCTGCCCCCACTGGATGAGGGCGTTGGCGAAGTTCATCCCCTCGGAGGACGACTCCTGGTTGTTGCCGGAGCCGAACGAGCCGTGCCCGGACGCCCAGTCGTGCCCGGCGTAGATGTCGAAGTCCCGCAGGTACGGGAAGCGGGTGTCGTCGCGACGGTAGTTGTTGGCGTCGCGGATCAGCAGGTCCACCATGCCGCCGTAGCGGCTGCTCGCGGCCCACGACGGGTCGAACTTGGCCAGCGTCGCGGCGGCGGCGACGAAGTAGCCGTAGTGGAAGTGGTGGTCGTTGAGCTCCTGGTCGGAGCCGTACGACGCCGGGTAGCCGATCAGGGTGCCCCAGTTCGCGTCGTAGTAGAAGAGCTTGCTGGTCTTGCCCGTGGAGGCGGTGAACCAGTCGGTGAGCGTGGAGCGGATCGCGTTCAGCGCGCTGTCGCGGGTGGTGGTGTCGTTGACCAGGTCGGCGATCTCGGCGATCCGGGCGGCCCGGCCGAGCCCCTTGCCGGTCCAGTACGTGTCGTTGCCGCGCTGGTCCATCGGGTTGCTCCGGGCCGCGGCCAGGTGACCGGTCAACGTGGACAGATCCGATCCACTCCCGTCGCCGACGGCCGGCAGCTCCGGCAGCACGCCCTGGAACGTCATGGCGGTACGGAACTGGCTGATCCCGGTGAGGACCTTCATCCGGCCCCGCGCCGACGGGTAGGTCGGCGTGATCGGGGTCGAGCCCGACAGGGACTTCCACTGGTGCGGGTAGAGGCTCACCACGGTCTGCGTGGCGCTGCCCTCGCGGGCGGTGGTGGTGAAGGCGTACGTCGTGCTCAGGCCGTTGGTCGACGGGTCGTAGGAGTAGGAGACCCGGGTGCCGGTGACGTGGGCGTGCGCGTACCGGCCGTAGCTGGTGGCCAGGTCGGCCCGCTCGCTGGCGCTGCCCGTCGGGGGCAGCAGGGCCACCGAGAAGTAGCCGCGACCGGCCAGGGTGGACGAGATGCGGCTACCGCTGACGGCCCAGCTCGCGCCGCTCGGGGCGTACGCCACGTAGTCGTGGCCGTTGACCCGGAAGCCGATGGTGGTCCCGCTGTTGGACCACACGTCGGGGGTGCCGGACGTGCCGATCACCGCGTCCCCGCCGGTGGCCTGGAAGTAGGCGAACGGCAGGCCGTGGCCGATGGTGGCGCGCAGGGTGCGGGCCCCGTCGCTCCAGTACGGGCTGACCGTCCAGTCGGTCCAGCCGTCCACCTTGACCTGGGGCGCGGCGAGCCCGGCCACGCCGACGCGGATGTCCTGCACGTACGGGTAGTGGTACTCGCCGACGCCGGTGGCGGTGCCGCTGATGGCGGGGGTGGAGTTGGCCGAGAAGCCGAGCCCGTCGGTGAACGTGTCGTACGAGGTGGGGTGGGCGTGCAGGGGCTCGCTGAAGGCGCAGTCGGTGCGCTTCCACAGCAGCGAGGACCACCAGTCGTTGGTGGGCACCGCTCCGGCGGGGGCGTTGGCGGTGGCGAACTGCCGGGGGTTGCTGGACATCTGCCCGCAGCCGGTGGGGAGAGCGCCGACCGGGGTGGTGGTGTAGCTGCCGGCGCCGACGGGCGCGGCCTCGGCGGCACGGGTGACGGGGATCGTGAGGCCACCGACGACCAGGGCCAGGGCGGTGGCGGCTGCCAGCGCCCATCGGCGGTGGGGGACGGGAGGTTTCATGGTGCCTCCATCGCGCGTCCGGGCGCGGATCGTGCCGCCCCGGCGCCTTGCGTCTGAATTGTGGAAAACGTCGATCGAGAGAGCGCTCTCTCAGACGGCACGGTAATCGACCGTCGAGATTCCCGTCAATGTGTCCGTTCGGTTGCGTGCGGATGTCGCGAACTGACCGGGGTTACCGGCCGACCCCGTCCAGCTCGGCGTGCAGCGCCTCCGGCGCGCGCATCCGCCAGGCGTCGGTCACCAGCTCGCTGAGCCGGTCGACGTCGACGGCCGCCAGGCGCAGCAGCACCAGCGGCAGGCCGTCGTACCCGGGCGTGGTGAAGAAGACGTCGGGCTCACCGAGCAGCAGCGCCTGCTTCTCGGCCTCGTCCCCGACGAACAGCACCGCGATGTCGAGGCGGATCACCCGTGGCCGGCCGGGCGTGCGCTCCGGATAGGACCAGACGAAACCCTTGTCGGCCACCCGGAAGTCGAAGCCCTCGCTGTCGATCTCGACGGTCTGGGGCAGGGCCAGGGCCAGGCGGCGGACGTCGTCGGCGTCAGCCACCGGGACCCCGCACGTCACGCGCCATTCGCATGAGCCGAGAGTACGCACCGGGACCGACAGGACTCAGCCGGACAGGTCGACCGCCGCGGCGCCCACGACCACCCGGTCGGCCTCGCGCTGGACGTAACCGATCACCGTGGCCTGGCCCGGGTCGAGGTCCGGCGGCACGGCCAGCTCCACCTGCCCCCGCTCGCCGTGCAGGGGTGTCGACGCAAAGGCGCGTACGACGTTGTCCTGCCGCAGCGTCCGGCCGGCGTTCTCGCCCCGGGCGATCGCGCTGTCCAGGCCGCGCTGCACGATCGCCACGTTCACCACCGCGCGCTGCGGCGGCCGCTCGACCCGGTAGTCCAGGACCAACGGCGTGCCGCCTCCGCCGACCTGCGGCACTGACACCGTCAGGGGCGCGGCGGCGGCCGACGTCAGGGCGGACGCGATGGCGCTCGCCGCCCGGCCCCGGTCGGAGCCGACGAACTCCACGCTGCCGTTGACGATCATCTGCGGGGTGTAGAGACGTCCGGAGCCGAAGGCGCGGGCGTACGCCTCCTGCCGTGCGGTGTGTGCCGCGTCCGCGAACTGGTCGGGCCAGCCCAGATCGTCCCAGTAGTCCACGTGGAAGCCGAGGGCGAACACCGGCTCCCCACGCGTGCGGGCGTCGCGCTCGATCTCGGTGAGCAGCTCCTCGGCGGGCGGGCAGCTGTTGCAGCCCTGGGAGGTGAACAACTCCACGACGGCGACACCACCACCGTTCATCGACGAGCGTGGACCCGGTGCGGGGTTCGTCATGGTGTGTCTCCTCCGGTGCGACCGCTGACCGCTCTGCGATTCCCCTTACCGCGCCGACGACGCCTGGGCAGCGAGGTGGTTCCGGCTCCTGGAACGCCTCTTGTAGCACAAATCCGCCGTTACGCGCGGCGATGCCACTTACGGGTAACCAACCGCGAAGGGGGATCTTCCTCCGATAGCTTGCGAAGGAGAGAAAAACTCTCATTCTTCGTGAGTTGCGGCTAAGGAGATCAGTGATGAAGCGCAGCGTAGCGCTAGCGGCGGCCCTCCTGGTGGGTCTGACCAGCGCCGGAACCCTCCCCGGGGCCGCCTTCGCGGACGGCGGTCCCGCAGGTGGCCATGATGACGGCGGGGGACGCGGCCACCACCGGGGCAGCGAGGGCGCGGTCTTCGTCCAGACCAACAAGGCCGAGGGCAACACCATCAAGGTGTACGAGCGCGACGACGACGGCCAGCTCAGCAAGGCGGGGGAGTACGAGACCGGCGGACTCGGCGGCTTCACCATCGGCGCGCCGGTCGACGCGCTGGCGTCGCAGGGGTCGTTGATCTACCACCGCGGGCTGCTGTTCGCCGTTAACGCCGGCAGCAACACCGTGACCGTCTTCGACGTCGACGGCACCCGGCTGCACAAGCGGCAGGTGATCTGGTCCGGGGGTCTGCTCCCGGTCAGCGTCACGGTCCGCGACCACCTCGTCTACGTGCTCAACGCCGGTGGCGAGGGGTCGGTGCAAGGCTTCGAGCTGGACAAGGGACGCCTGTCGCCGATCCACGGCGCCAACCGCTCGCTCGGCCTGCACAACGGCAACCCGCCGGCGTTCATGACCGCTCCCGCCCAGGTCAAGATCGACCCGGAAGGCGAGTTCGTCCTGGTGTCGACGAAGGCGGCCAACGTCATGTTCAGCTACGAGATCGGTCGCCACGGCGAACTGTCCCGCCAGCCGGTCATCAGTGACGCCGGGTCCACGCCGTTCGGCTTCACCTTCGACAGCGAGGACTCGGTGCTGGTCACCGAGTCCGGCAGCAACGAGGTCAGCCGCTTCGAGATCGACGACGACGGCGCCCTCGACCAGTTCGGGCCGTCGGTGCCGAACGGCCAGCAGGCGCCCTGCTGGATCCAGCGGGTCGGCGACTACTTCTACGTCGCGAACGCCGGCAGCTCCACGATCAGCGCCTACAAGGTCGACGACGACGGCAAGCTCCAGCTCGTGCACGGCGTCGCCGCCGACACCGGCGGCGGGTCGATCGACATGACCACCAGCGACGGCTTCCTGTACGTCCAGAACGCCGCCGCCGGCAACGTGCAGGGCTACGAGGTGAACGACGACGGCTCGCTGCGCCTCGTCACCACCGTCGAGGGCCTGCCGAAGTTCACCGACGGCATCGGCATGGAGGGCATCGCCGCCTCCTGACCGTCCACACCCCGCTGGTCCCGGTCGATTTCGGCCGGGACCAGCGCGCGTTCCCGTCCCGGCCGGGACATGACAACTGTGTGACAAATCAGCCCGCGGGCCGATCGCCGGTTTCGGCGGGGCCGGGCGTGGGGCAACCAGACGTCGCTGACGACAACGCATTCGGAAGGGACGGCCCCCGTGGAAATCCAGGGCTTCTTCACCGCCATCATCATCGGCCTGGTCATCGGCGCCCTCGGTCGCCTCGTGGTTCCCGGCAAGCAGAACATCTCGATCGTGCTCACCCTGGCGATCGGCGTGCTCGCCGCGATCCTCGGCACGCTCGTCGCCGGTGCTCTCGGCGTCGACGACACCGCCGGCATCGACTGGATCGAGCTGCTCCTGCAGGTCGTGTTCGCCGCGATCGGTGTGGCCGGCACCGCCGCCGTCCTGGGCCGGCGGCGCTCCTGACGCCCCGCTCCCTCGGGGGCCCGCGTCCCCCACGCGCCCGTGGCGACGACTGGTCGCCACGGGCGCTGTGCTTGGATGATCCGGTGCAGTTCACCGTGACAGACGTGCCCGCGCGGGAGCGGTTTGAGGCGCGCGACGAGACGGACGCGGTCGCCGGCATCGTCACCTACCAGCTGACCGGCGCCATCATCGCCTACACCCACACCGAGGTCGATCCGGCGTACGAGGGTCGGGGCGTCGGCTCGACCCTGGCGCGCGCCGTCATGGACGACGCGCGCGCCAAGGGCCGCAGCGTGGTGCCGATCTGTCCGTTCCTCGCCGAGTGGCTGGTGAAGCACCCCGAGTACGAGGACATCGTCGTACGGTCCACCCGCAAGGTGAAGTAGCCCCGCGCTCAGTGCCAGTCGCTGATCGCGACGTCGTCCGGGGCGGGCCTGCCCCGCCCGGTCTCCACCAGCTCCTTCAGGCTCATCAGGAACGTCGCCCACTTGGTGCTGCAGTGGTGCATGAACTCGCCCGGCGCACGCCAGCCCTCGTGGGCGAACAGGACGATCGTGTGGTCGCCCCGCTGGTCAAGGTGCCAGTCGATCTCGGTGCCGACCCATTCCTCGGGACCCCCGGTGACCCGCCAGCGGACGTGGCCGCCGGGGTCCAGGTCGAGGACCTGCATGTCGAAGCCACCGACGTCGCCGAACCGGAAGGCCAGCTGCCCGCCGACCTCGCTCGTGCCGACCGTGTCGGTCGTCCACCAACCGGCGAGTCCCTCCGGGGTGGCCACCGCGCGGTAGACGTCGTCGAGCGGGGCGACCACGCCGACCCGGTGCAAAATGTCGACCATCTCATTCTCCGTGGTTGTCGGTGCGGTGACGTTCGATCGTCTCGGCGATCCGCTTGATCCGGCGCAGGCGGGCGTCCCAGGTCGCCCCGACGGCGGTCAGTTGGGCGACCGCGCGGGCCAGTTGCGCCTCGTCGACCTGGTAGTGACGCTCCCGACCGGCGGGAGTCGAGTGGATCAGGCCCACCCGGTCCAGGACGGTCAGGTGCTTCGAGACGGCCTGGCGGGTGACGGGGAGTCGCTCGCTCAGTGACGTGGCCGTGCCGGGCCCGCCGGTGAGCAGCAGGTCGATCATGCTGCGCCGGATGGGATCGCCGATCGCCGACCACAGGGCATCGTCGACTGCCGTGGTCATGACGTGGCGACCAGCCGGGTGACGTACGCGCCGAGGTTCGGGACGTAGTGGTTCCACCCGCTGACGTGGTCCTGGTACTGCTTCTCCAGCAGGGCGACCTCCCAGCCCATCTCGCGGAACCCGGTCTCCGTCATCCGGACGCGGGTCCCCGTGGCGGTCGGAACGAGGTCGAAGGTGACCAGCAACGACTGGCCGCCGCGGTCCGGCTCGGTGAAGCACCACCGGAAGGAGAACCGCTTCGGCGGGTCCACGTCGACGACGGCCAGGTCGACGGTCGTCGTCGCGCCGGTCTGCGCGTCGCGCCACACCAGCTCGCCGGGCGCGCCCGCGACCGGTTCGAACCGGGCGTCGTCCGGCCACCACTCCCGCACGTGCTCGGGCTGGCTGATCACCTCGAAGACCACCTCGGGTGAGGCGTCGACGTCGATGTCGCGTTCGATCACTCCGTACTCCATGCGTACCACCCTCCCGCAACCTTTGGTTGCGTCACGGTACAACGGCCCGGCGGCGACGTGCAACCTTTCGTTGCGCGTCGGCGCGGCGGGTCTCCCGGCGGCATGGCGCGTGCGACGGCGGTACGGTGCAGGTCGGGTGGCCTGTCCGGCCCGCACCGTCGTCCCTTCACGACCCCCGGGAGACCTGAACGATGACTGCCTCCGTGCTCCGTGCCCTGCACCACGACCGCCCGGCCGGCGACCCGCTCGTCCTGCCGAACGCCTGGGACGCGGGCAGCGCCCGGGTCTTCGCCGACGCCGGATTCGACGCGCTCGCCACGCCCAGCGCCGGAGTCGCGGCCTCCCTCGGCTACGAGGACGGCGCGACCCCGGCCGCCGAGATGTTCGCCGCGGTGGCGCGGATCGTCCGGGCCGTGTCCGTACCGGTCTCCGCCGACGTCGAGGACGGGTATGGGCTGACGCCCGCCGAACTGGTCGAGCGGCTGCTGGAGGCCGGTGCCGTCGGCTGCAACCTGGAGGACTCCGAGGGGCACGCCACGCTCAAGGAACCGCAGCGGCACGCGGACTGGCTGGCCGAGGTGCGGGCGGTGGCCGGCGACGCGCTCGTCATCAACGCGCGCGTCGACACCTTCCTGTTCGGCACCGGCGATCCGGCCGACGCGATCGCCCGCGCGAAGCTCTACGTGGCGGCGGGGGTCGACTGCGTCTACCCGCTGCGCGCGCCCATCGACGTCCTTCCGGCGCTGCGCAAGGGCATCGCCGGCCCGATCAACATGGCCGCCGCCCCGAGCCGGGAGTCGGTGGCCGCGCTGGCCCGCAACGGCGCCACCCGCATCACCTTCGGCCCGGGCCTGCAGCGGTACGCGATGGGCGCGATCGGCGACCTGGCGGCGAACCTGCGCGTCTAGTGCCGTGACCACGAACGTTCACGTTGGCCGACAGGCCGTCGGGCCTGTTGGTCGGACGGCGTCGTGGCGGTCAGGCTGTGTCGGTGACAGATCTCGTACGGATGCGGCGGCGCAGTGATCAGGGCGCGGCGCGAACCGCCGAGACGAGCCCGCCCGCGCCCTCGTCCTGCTGCGGCGGGGTGAGCGCAGGACGTCCGTAGGCCTCGGCGCGCTCACGCAGGGTGAAGGCCTCCGCCTCCCAGCCGAGGCCGTCCAGCCAGCCGACCGGGTCCTCCGGCATCTCCCAGACCCACATCGACGCTGCCGATCCCGAAACGGCATCCCCCCGGAAGCGTTCGACCACACCGCGCGAGCCCAGTGTGAGGCCCATCCTGCTGCCTGCGGCGGACAGCGCGCCGACCCGTTCGAGCAGCGACTCCACTGCGTCCCCGGGTAGATAGATCAGCAGCCCCTCGGCGATCCACACCGTCGGCTGCGCCGGATCATGCCCGGCCGCGGCCAGGGCGGCGGACCAATCCTCGCGGAGGTCGACCGGGACGGTGATCCGCTCGCAGCGCGGAACGGCACGCTCCTGACGCAGCACCGCGGCCTTGAAGCCCAGCGGTTCGGCCGTGTCGACCTCGAACAACCGCGTACCCGCGGGCCAGTCCATCCGGAAGGCCCTGCTGTCCATCCCGGCCCCGAGCAGCACGACCTGCCGGACGCCGGACGCGACCGCCCGATCCAGCAGGTCGTCCAGAAACTTCGTCCGGATGACGATCGAGAAGGCCACACCGAGCCAGCGGCGCCGCGCCGCCTCGTCCGTGCGCGGGGGCGGCGGCGTCCCGGGGCCTCTCCCGCCGGCCGTGGCGAATGCCAGCGCCAGCGGGTCGCGGAACAGCGGCTGCTCGCGTGCCGTCTCCATTGCCCGCACCCGGGCCACGCCCACGGCTGTGGCCCACACCCCGGACGGTTCGATCGGTTCCGCCGCATGAGTCATGCGTTCAGCCTAGCTAGGCGGCGCGTCACCCAACACCGTGAACGTTCGTGGTCACAGCACTAGGGCGGTGCCCCGACACCGTCGCGCCGCCACACACGCCGTCGGCGCCCCTGACCGGGTCAGCCGTTGAAGTCCGTCATCAGCCAGATCCGGTCGAAGGCGCGCTCGGCCAGGTCCGTATGCCTGATCATGAAGTTGACGACGATCAACGTCTCGCCGAACGCGTCACCCACCTGCCCCTCGTCCAGCCAGACGGTGGCCAGCACGGTGTGCTCGGCGCCGTCGAGGATGGGATTGTCCGCGCCGCCGGTGCTGGCGGCGCCGTAGCCGCCGAGGGAGAACTCGTGGTCGTTGCCGTCGAGGTACCACATCACCTCGCCGATCGCCTCCTCGACCTCGTCGTCCAGACGAAGGTCGAACGGCGCTTCGCGCTCGTTCTCCGGAAGGCTCCAGCCGGCACGAGCGTGCAGCGGAACCGGATCGAAGACCGGCACTCCGGGGCTGGGGCGCTCGGTCAGCGCAGTGTCGGCCGGCACATGCACGACCCGGCACCGGGTGGGCGTGAAGCGCGGCTCGACGAAGAACAGCAGCGACCCGTCGGCCGGCAGGTCGAGGTCGTGCCCGTGCGAGGGGATCGCGGCGAGGTCGAGCGTCAACACGAGACACTGCCCGGGCGGCCACTCCTGGCCCTGCGGCAACGCTGCGAGACCGCCGAACCGACCGACCACCGGCAGGCCGTCGCCCTTCGGAACCAGCTCCGTCTGTGGTCGGGCCAGCCGCACCCAGCGCTCGATCTCGGCCAGCGGCACGCCCTTTTCCCGGGCCGCGCCCCGGAACTCCTGTCGTACGTCCATGGCCGGGCATTGTGCCGGAAAGGTCCGACAGACATCGGGGCGCGACCGCCACGCGGGTTCGACGCCGCGCCGGGCCGGGTCTCCTCAGCCGGCGTCGACGCGGGCGGCCAGGGCGTCCACGAGTCGGCGGGCGGAGCCGGCCAGGTTCCACCGGCCGGCCAGGTCGAGCAGCCGCTCCGGGTCGGCGGGGGCCGTCGGCAGCGCGGTGGGCAGCTCCGGCAGGGCCACGTCCAGGGCCACCCGGACCACCGTCGGCGCGACGGCCAGGTAGTCGCGGGCGCCCGCCAGCTTGGTACGCAGACCCGGCGCGAACGACGAGTCGGAGTCGTCCAGCGCGGCCAGGACGCCGTCGATGCTGCCGTACCGCTCGATCAGCCGTGCGGCGGTCTTCTCGCCGACGCCCGGCACCCCGGGCAGCCCGTCGCTGGGGTCGCCGCGCAGGGCGGCGAAGTCGGCGTACCGATCGGCCGGCACGCCGTAGCGGGCGCGTACCGCCGCGTCGTCGCAGTCGTCGAGCTTGGCCACGCCGCGCCCGACGTAGAGCAGGCGCACGTCCCGGGAGTCGTCGACGAGCTGGAACAGGTCCCGGTCGCCGGAGACCACCTCGACCGGGCCCGGCTGGGTCACCGACAGCGTGCCGAGCACGTCGTCGGCCTCGTAGCCCTTCGCGCCGACGGCGGTGATGCCGACCGCGTCGAGGACCTCGAGGATCATCGGCACCTGGGGGGAGAGCGTGTCGGGGACGACCTCGCCGCCCTGCGGGGCCACCCGGTGCGCCTTGTACGACGGCAGCAGCTCGACCCGCCACGCCGGTCGCCAGTCGTAGTCGAGGGCGCACACCATCCGGTCCGCGCGGCGACCACGGATGAGCGTGGCAAGCATGTCGAGGAAGCCACGTACCGCGTTGACGGGCGTGCCGTCCTCGGTGCGCGCGGCGGACTCCGGAATGCCGAAGTAGGCCCGGAAGTAGAGGCTGGCTGCGTCGATCAGCAGGATCGGGGGTCGGTGTGCCACGCCCGACAGCCTGGCACAGCCCTCCGACGATCAGCGGTACGCCCGGCCGCCCAGCGGCGTCAGCGCCGATAGACGGTGTCGCGGCGGGCGAGGTGCTGCACCACGTAGCTGGTCACCAGCAACAGGATCGCGACCACCACCTCGACCCAGGCGGCGACGCCGTCGGCCACCGTCAGGCCGATCACGAGCAGGACCAGGCAGACGAGCGCGAGGACTCCGGCCCACAGTTGCCGACGACGGCGGGTCGCCGCCCGGTTCGCGTCGTTCGATGTCACGTCGGCCCTCCCGGTCGGGGCCACCCATGTCGGCCTCCCGATCCCAGGCTATGGCCCCCGCCCCGGTCCCACCCGGGAAACCAGCGTGCGGGCCGGGCCGCCGACGGCGCAGACTGCCGGTGTGGCGTTCCTTCCCGGCCTGGTGCTGGCCCGGCGGTACCACGACGAGGTGGTCGCGCCGATCCTGCGCGGTCGCCTCCCTGGCCTGCGGTACGCGGCGGGATTGCTCGACGGTGGCTCGGAGGTGCTCGGCCTGGACACGGCCCGGTCCACCGACCACGACTGGGGTCCTCGGGTGCAGGTGTTCGTCGGGCCGGCGGACGTCGCCGCGATCCCGCGACTGCGCGCCGTGCTGGACGCTGAGCTGCCCGCGGCCTTCCTGGGCTGGCACACTCGTTTCGCCGGTGACGACGGTCGACTGGGCGTCGCCGACGCGGCCGGGACGCGGCACGGGGTCACGATCGACGACGTGGCAGTGTGGTGGCGCCAGCGGCTCGGGTTCGACCCGATGGCCGGGGTCGGCACGGCGGACTGGCTGGCGTGCCCGACCCAGCGGCTCGCCGAGGTGACCGGCGGCGCGGTCTTCCACGACGGGTTCGACGGGGCGCTGACGGCCCGGCGGGACGCGGTGCGGTGGTATCCGCCGGACGTGTGGCGGTACGTCCTGGCCGCGGTGTGGACCCGGGTCGCGCAGGCTGAGCACCTGCCCGGCCGGTGCGCCGAGGTCGGCGACGAGTTGGGCAGCCGGATCGTCACCGGGGGCCTCGCCAGAGACCTGCTCCGGCTCGGTCTGCTGCTGCGTCGGCGCTGGCCGCCGTACGACAAGTGGCTCGGCACGGTCTTCGCCGGACTGCCCGGCGCGGCCCCGGTGGTCGCGGCGCTGGCCGAGGCGGTGGGCCCGGGCGACTGGACCCGACGCCAGGCTGGTCTGGTCGAGGCGCTGGAGACCATGGCCCGGTGGACCGACGAAACGTCTCTGGCAGCGCCGGTACGCGCCCGGGCCGTCCCGTTCCACCGCCGGCCGTTCCTGGTGCTGCGTGCCGAGCGTGTCGCCGTCGCGCTACGCGCCGCAATGACCGATCCGACCATGCGCGACCGACCGCTGTGGGGTGCGGTCGACCAGTACGTGCACAGCGTCGACGTGCTCGGCGACGCGGCCAGGGCTCGCCGGGTGGCCGGCGGTCTGTGGTCGGATGCGCTCACCGACCAGCGGTGACGGCCGGACGCCGGCTCTCGTCGCGGTCATGGTCGGTGAGGTCGTGCAGGTGCCGGACCGGTGAGAGCAGCAGCACCAGGGGCGCACCGATGAGGGTAGCCGCGACGACGAGCAGGGTGGCGCGCGTGCCGAGCGGGCCGGCCAGCGCGCCGGCGACGAGCCCACCGACCGGGATCGCGCCCCAGGAGACGAACCGTACGGTCGCCATCACCCGCGAGAGCAGCTCGGGCGGGCTGGCGATCTGCCGGTACGTGCGGGTGGTCACGCTGAGCACGACCGTGCCGAGGGAGAAGACGATGCTGCCGGCGGCGAAGGCCACGTACGCGGGCCAACCGGTGCCTCCGGGAATCAGGACCGCGCCGACGACCGTCGTGAGTCCGGCGGCGACCAGCGCGCGGGCGCTGCCGAGCCACCTGGTGATCCGGGTGGTGAGGGCGGCGCCGACCAGCGCGCCGACACCCTCGACGGCGAGCAGGACGCCGACCAGGCCGGGTGGCGCGTGCAGGTCGCGGACCAGGTAGAGCGGGTGCAGCGCGAACTGCGCGCCGCAGACGAAGTTCATGGCCGTCGCGGCCCACATGCACGGACCGATGACGGGGTGGTACGCGGCGTAGCGCCAGCCCTCGCGGATCAGCGCGCCGACCGGCGGCCAGTGCTCGGGCGCGTCGACCCGGCGCGCGGGCAGCGTACGCAGGAGAGCCGCGGAGACGAGGTAGCTGGCCGAGTCGACGAGCAGGGTGGGCACCGCGCCGAGCGCCTGCACGGCGAGTCCGCCGAGCGAGGGGCCGCTGAGCAGGGTCGCGGCGTGGGTGGCCGAGGTGAGGCTGTTGCGCGACTGCAACTGCTCGCGCTCGACGATGCTGGGCAGGAAGGTCGAGTTGGCCACGTCGAACAGCACGTTGGCGAAGCTGACGACCAGCGCGGTGATCACCAGGTGGGTCACCGTGAGCTGCCCCCACCACCAGGCCAGTGGGATCGACGCGACGGCGAGCGCTCGGGCCACGTCCGCACCGACCTGGGCGCCGCGCAGCGGCAGGCGTTGCACGATGACACCGGCCGGCAGGCCGATCACGATCCAGGCGACGTAGCTGGCCGCGGCGATCAGACCCATCTGCCAGGCGGAGGCGTTCAGGACGACCAGCGCGGTCAGCGGCAGGGCCACCGCGCCGACCGCCGACCCGACCATGCTGGTCGTGCCGGCGGTCCACCAGCGCCAGAACACCCCGGCCCGTGCGTCGACGTGCATGTCGTCGGCCCCCGTTCGTCGCGCCGCGGCATTCCTGGTGTCAGTGCGTTCCATTCTGGAACGGACTATAGTCGGGTCGGGACAGAGGGAGGAAGCGGGTGCGACGGGAGGATCTCGCCGACGCGGACTGCGGCATCGCGCAGGCGCTCGGTGTGCTGGGGGACTGGTGGACGTTCCTTATCGTGCGCGACGTCGCCGGCGGCACGACCCGCTTCGACGCGCTCCAGCGCGAGCTGGGCGTCAGCCGGCGGGCGTTGACCGAACGCCTGGCCGCGCTGGTGGAGCACGGCGTGCTGGAACGTCGCCCGTACTCCGCGCACCCGCCCCGGCACGACTACCTGCTCACCGCGCGGGGCGAGGGCCTGCTACCGGTGCTGATCGCCCTACAGGACTGGGGAACGAGGCACCTGATGGGTGACGGGGAACTGACCGCGACCGCCGACGACGCCTCCGCCGAGGCCCGACGGGTGCACCATCTCGTCGGGCGGCGACTGCCCGAGGTCGTCCTGCCTGGGCCGGACGGACGGCCGGTCCCGGTCGCGACGCCGGACGCCTGGAGCGTCCTCTACCTCTTCCCGGGCGCGTACGCGCCGGGCGTGAACGCCTATCCGCCCGGGTGGGCCGA
This sequence comes from Micromonospora sp. NPDC049801, assembly GCF_040656575.1. NCBI lineage: Bacteria > Bacillati > Actinomycetota > Actinomycetes > Micromonosporales > Micromonosporaceae > Micromonospora > Micromonospora sp. NPDC049801. The sequence goes on from NZ_JBFAMS010000001.1 coordinate 383,799, forward strand.
CATCCCGGGCGCGCGGGGCTGCACCCTGGAATCGACCACCTACGCCGACCGGTATCCGCGGTTCCGGGACCTGGGGGTGCGGGTGTACGGCATCAGCACCCAACGACCGGACCAGCTCGCCGACTTCACCGCCCACGCCGGGTTGCCCTTTCCGCTGCTGTCCGACGAGGACGGCCGACTCGCCGCGGGCCTGCTGCTGCCCACCTTCCGGGCCGGCGGGGTGACCCGGTTCAAGCGACTGACCATGCTGGTCGACCCGGCGTCGGTGGTGCGGGCGGTGCAGTTCCCGGTCACCGATCCGGCCGGGTCGGTCGACGAGATGCTGGCGCTGGCCCGCGACCACGCGACGATCCCCGGCTGACGCGAGGCGTCGACCGGGGATCGAGGCGTACGGGTCGGGTCAGGCCGGGAGCGTCCAGCGCTGGTTGGCGCCGGCGAAGCACTCCCAGATCTGCAGGCGGGCGCCGTCGGCCGAGGTGTTGTCGGTGACGTCCAGGCACTTGTTGGACTGCGGGTTGCGCAGCGTGCCGTTGGACTGCGCCTGCCACACCTGCGCGCCGCTGCCGTTGCAGTCGTACAGCTGCACCTTCGCGCCGTTGGCGGTGGAGCCGCTGGTGATGTCGGCGCACTTGCCGAGGGCGCGCAGCGTGCCGTCGGTGGCGACGGTCCAGGTCTGCGCGGCGGTGCCGTTGCAGGTGTAGATCTGGACGGCGGCGCCGTTGGCGGTGCTCGCGGCCGCCACGTCGACGCACTTGCCGCCGATCCCGGTGATCCGGCCGGTACGACCCGACGGCGGCGGGGTGGTGCCGCCCATGATGGTGTCGTACATGGCGCTCACCAGCGAGGTGGAGCCGGTGGTGTCCTGCGACAGCTCCCAGTTCATCACGCCGCCGGCGTTGGCGAGGGCCCACTGCGTCTTGCGCTTGACGGTCGGGATGCCGTTGTAGCACTGCTGCGCGCCGCCGGCCGTGGTGCAGTCCCGGTTGGCGTTGGCCGGGTCCAGGGCGACGAGCGCCGAGTACGTGTAGTAGCCGGGGCGGCTGTAGAAGGGGATGCCGAGGACGGCCTTACTGGCCGGCAGGCCACGGGACTTCCACAGGTTGATGCTGTTGATCGACCAGTCGTAGTTGGAGTGCGGGCTGCCGCCGTCGTACGCCATGATGTTGAGCCAGTCGACCTGGCTGAACACGGCGGTCGGCACGCCGTCGAGGTAGTAGCCCTCGGAGACGACGGCCGCGGTGAGCAGCTTGCCGCGGCTGTGCAGGGCGCTGCCGAGCTGGGTCATGAGCTGGGTGTAGTTGTTGGCCGAGGCGCCCGGGTCGGGGTACTCCCAGTCCATGTCGACGCCGTCGAGGTTGTACTGGTTGACGAAGTTGACCAGGTTGTTGACGAACGCCGACCGGCTGCCGGAGTTGGCCGCGAGGGCTTCGAAGGCCGAGTCGTTGCCGTCGTTCCAGCCGCCGACGGCGATGGAGACCTTGACGTTGTTGGCGTGCGCCTGGGAGACGAGCGAGGAGAGTTTGCTCGGGTTCTCCACGGCGCGCAGGCTGCCGTCGTTGTTGGGCAGCACGAAGGCGTAGTTGATGTGGGTGAGCTTGTTGTACTGGATCGTGTTGACGTTGCCGGCCCACGAGGGCATGTAGCCGACGCTCTTGAAACCGTTCGGCAGCACCACGGCCTGCGCGGCGGTGGGGACGAGGGCGACGGTGGTGGCGGCGGTGGCCAGGGCGAGCAGGCCGGCGCTGAGGACGCGGCGCAGTGGTGAGGACATGGGGGCCTTCCCGTGGGCGGGGGACGACACCCGCCCGCGCAGGGTTGTCGCGGGCGGGACGTGGGGGATGCAGGAACGGGTGGGCCTCGAGGTGGCCAAATCTTAAAGAGTGTTAACTGTCCGAGTCAATCAACACCGATGAATTTCCGGCGCGGAGCCCACGCGGCTTCTGACGATGCCCAAACGACCGTTAAGCTGACCGGGTGGGAACCGACGAGCTGTACCCGCCGGACCGGCTGGTCGCCGCGCAGCGCGCCACCGCCGCTGCCGGCCTGGACGCGCTGCTGCTCACGCCCGGCTCCGACCTGCGCTACCTGACCGGCTACGACGCCCACGCGGGGGAGCGGCTGACCTGCCTGGTGCTGCCCGCCGAGGGTGAGCCCACGCTCGTGGTGCCCCGGCTGGAACGTCCCGCCGCCGAGGCTTCGACCACCACCGGTCTGCGCATCGTCGACCACGCCGACGGCGCGGATCCGTACCCCCTGGTCGTGGCCGCCCTCGACGGCCCGGCGGCGGCGGTCGGGCTCGCCGACCGGATGTGGGCCGAGCAGGTCCTCGCCCTGCGCGCGGCGCTGCCCGGCGCCGCGCAGCGGCTCGCCGGCGACGTGCTGCGCGAGCTGCGGATCCGCAAGTCCCCGGCGGAGATCGCGGCCCTCGCCGAGGCCGGCGCGGCGATCGACGAGGTGCACCTGCGCATGGGCGAGTGGCTGCGACCCGGGCGCACCGAGGTCGAGGTGGCCGCCGACATCGCCGCCGCGATCCGTGCCGCCGGGCACGTCAGCGTCGACTTCGTCATCGTGGCCGCCGGCCCCAACTCCGCGAGCCCGCACCACGGCACCTCGGACCGGCCGATCGGCGTCGGCGAGCCGGTGGTGGTCGACATCGGCGGCACCATGCCGTCGGGCTACCGCTCGGACTGCACCCGCACCTACCTGGCGGGCGGGACCGCGCCGGCCGAGTTCGTGGCGTACTACGCGGTGCTGCACGCGGCCCAGCGCGCGGCGGTGGCGGCGGTCCGGCCCGGCCGCACCGCGGCGGCGGCCGACGCGGCGGCCCGGACGCCCATCACGGCCGCCGGATACGGCGACGCGTTCCTGCACCGCACCGGGCACGGCATCGGCCTGGACGGTCACGAGGATCCCTACCTGGTGGCCGGGAACGACCGGCCCCTGGAGGCCGGTATGGCGTTCTCCATCGAACCCGGCATCTACCTGGCGGGCCGGCACGGCGCCCGCATCGAGGACATCGTCGTCTGCACGACGGACGGCGTGCAACGGCTCAACACCACCCCCACGGAGCTCATCGCGCTATGACTGTCGACCGGATCCTCCCCACCGACGAGGCCCACGACCTGCTGGACCTCGCTACCGAGCTGGCCGACCGTGAGCTGGCGCCCAAGGCCGCCGGCTTCGAGGAACGCGCCGAGTTTCCCCGCGAGGTGCTGCGCACGATCGGCCGCGCCGGCCTGCTCGGTCTGCCGTACGCCGAGGAGCACGGCGGCGCGGCGCAGCCGTACGAGGTGTACCTGCAGGTGCTGGAGATCCTGGCCAGCCGCTGGCTCGCGGTCGCCGAGGCGGTCAGCGTGCACACCCTGAGCTGCTACCCGGTGGCCGCGTTCGGCACCGACGAGCAGCGCAAGCTGCTGCCGGACATGCTCGGCGGCGAGCTGCTCGGCGCGTACTGCCTCTCCGAGCCGCAGGGTGGCTCGGACGCGGCGGCACTGAGCACCCGGGGGGTCCGCGACGGCGACGCGTACGTCGTCTCCGGCACCAAGGCGTGGATCACGCACGCCCACAGCGCCGACTTCTACAACGTGTTCTGCCGCACCGGCGGTCCCGGCCCGAAGGGCATCTCCTGCCTGGTGGCCGACGCGGGCACCGCCGGCATCGCGCCGCAGACCGCGGAGCGGACCATGGGGCTGCGCTCCTCGCCGGTGGCGCAGATCGTCTTCGACGGGGCACGGGTGCCGGCCGACCGGCTGGTCGGTGGTGAGGGGGCCGGGTTCACCATCGCGATGTCCGCGCTGGACTCCGGCCGGCTCGGCATCGCGGCCTGCGCGGTGGGGCTCGCTCAGGGGGCGCTGGACTACGCCGTCGGCTACGCCCGGGAGCGGCAGCAGTTCGGCCGGTCCATCATCGACTTCCAGGGTCTGGGTTTCCTGCTCGCCGACGCGGCCACCCAGATCTCCGCCGCCCGCGCGTTGACCCTGGCGGCGGCCCGGCTGCGCGACGCCGGGCGGCCGTACTCGATCGAGGCGGCGAAGGCGAAGCTGTTCGCCACCGACATGGCCATGCGGGTGACCACCGACGCCGTGCAGGTGCTCGGCGGGGCCGGCTACGTGGCCGATCACCCGGTGGAGCGGTACCTGCGCGAGGCGAAGGTGTTGCAGATCGTGGAGGGCACCAACCAGATCCAGCGGTTGGTGATCTCGCGGGCGCTCGCGAAGAGCTGACCAGGCGCGGGGCGGCGCGGCGGGGTTCCTCGTCGCCGTCGCGCCGATTTCCCGGTAGGTTGCTCGCCGTGGAGGAGATCGACCGCGCCATCGTCGCCGCCCTGACCGCTGACGGCCGCCTGTCGTACACCGACCTGGCCGAGCGGGTGGGACTGTCGGTGTCCGCCGTGCACCAGCGGGTACGGCGGCTGGAGCAACGCGGCGTCGTCAAGGGGTACGCGGCCCGGGTCTCCTTCGAGGCGCTGGACCTGCCGTTGACCGCGTTCGTGGCGATCCGGCCGTTCGATCCGTCGCAGCCGGACGACGCGCCGGAGCGGCTCGCCCACCTACCCGAGATCGACTCGTGCTACTCGGTGGCGGGGGAGGACTTCTACCTGCTGTTGGTGCGGGTGGCCAGCCCGACGGATCTGGAGCGGGTGTTGCAGGAGATCCGCACCTCGGCGAACGTGACGACCCGGACGACGGTGGTGCTGTCCACGCCGTACGAGAACCGTCCGCCGAAGATCAGTGCCGGGGCGCCTGGTCGGTCGCGGTCCCGGGCGCCGGAGGAGCCGGCTGGTTCCACCGCAGGATGACCTGCCGGCCGTGCTCGTGACCGAGCGCGCTCACCGTCGCGGTGTCCAGCCGCAGTCGTCCGCCGGCGGACGGCGGTAGCCCGATCCAGCGGGCGCCGAGCACCCGCAGGCTGTGCGCGTGGCCGACCAGGGCCACGGTGCCGCGGTCGAGCAACGGGGTGACGCGGGTCAGCACGCGGTCGAGACGCTCGCCCACCTGGGCGGGTGACTCGCCGCCGGGGCAGCCGTCGGTCCAGATGTTCCAGTGCGGGTCGTCGTCGTGGATGTCGACGGTGGTGCGGCCCTCGTACTCGCCGTAGTTCCACTCGCTGAGGTCCTCGTCGACGGCGTCGACGGTGAGCCCGGCGAGCTGCGCGGTGCGCAGCGCCCGGGAGCGGGGACTGGACAGGACGGTGGCGAAGCGCCGGCCGGCGAGGAACGCCGCGAGGGTGCGGGCCTGTCGCTCGCCGTCGGGGGTCAGCTCCAGGTCGGTGTACGAGGTGTGCCGGAGGCTGGCGCTCCAGGTGGTCTCGCCGTGCCGGATCAGCAGGAGCTCTCCCATGCGGCCAGTTAACCACCGTGGCGGCGTGGTCCGGGCCGCCCTCCCTCAACCTATCTTCCTAGGACGCCCTAGCGGGTGTGCCGACCGGCACCACCGGTTTCAGCACCGAAAGACCGGGCAAGCGAGCGGCGACAACCGCCAGACCGAGGAGGCGCGATGAGCTTCACCGAGAAGGCAAAGAACAAGGTCGAGCAGATGGCCGGGGCCGCGAAGGAGCGGGTCGGCGACATGACCAACAACGAGCGGATGCGTGGCGAGGGCGCCAGTGAGCAGAGTGACGCGCGCGCCAAGCAGGCCGGTCAGAACGTGAAGGACGCGGGTCGCAACGTGAAGGACGCCTTCAACAAGTGACCTGAGCGGTCGTGGGGTCCCCGAGCAGATGCCGCTCCGGGACCCCACGCGTGCGAGCCGTTAGGGTCGGCGGCGTGACCGTGCTTCGTTCGCTGGTGTTGTTCGCGTTGGCCGCCCTGGCTGAGATCGGCGGCGCCTGGCTGGTCTGGCAGGGTTGGCGTGAGCAGCGCGGTCTGTGGTGGATCGCCGCCGGTGTGGTCGCCCTCGGCTGCTACGGCTTCGTGGCCACGTTCCAGCCGGATCCGAACTTCGGCCGCATCCTGGCCGCGTACGGCGGCGTGTTCGTGGCCGGCTCGCTGGGCTGGGCGATGGTGGTCGACGGATTCCGCCCGGACCGCTGGGACCTGCTGGGCGCGGCGCTCTGCCTGCTAGGCGTAGCCATCATCATGTACACCCCCCGCACCACAACCCCATAACCCCTCGCCACCCACCCCCTCCACGCCGCCACCCCGCCACCCCCTCCACGCCGTCGATCATGGACTTGTGGTGCCTGATTCATGGTCTCGCGAGTGTTTCGTCCCCACCACAAGTCCATGATCGACGGCCCGCTAGGAGGCCCGGGGCTCCCGCGTGCGGCGATCTTGCACTTTCTGTGGTGTCGTAAGGGGTCATATCGCTTATTCCGGCGACCGAAAGCGCAAGATCGGCGTGAGGTGGGCGGGGCGGTGAGACGTACCCGCTTCTGCGATGATGCGGCGCGTGATGGGACCACGGCTCCGCTCGTTCTGGTGTGGGGTGCTGGTTGTGGTGGGTTCGCTTGGCGTGGGCGGGTGCGCGGCTTCTCGGGTGCCGCCGCCGGAGCGGCCGACGTTCGTCGGATCCTCCGCCGCGCCCTCGGCCAGCAGCGCCGCATCGACAGCTACTCCGACGCCGGGGGTTGCGAGCGTCCCCGGGGCGTCGAGGGTGGGGACCAGGGCGCCGGTGGTCGACCACGGGCCACGGGCCGGCACCCGGGTCGCGCTGACGTTCGACGCGGACATGACCGACGGGATGCTGGCCAATCTGCGCAGCGGCAAGGTGCGGTCGTACGCGAACCTGCGGATCCTCGACCTGCTGGAGCGCGAGCAGGTGCCGGCGACGTTCTTCCTGACCGGCAAGTGGGTGCGGCGGTACCCGGAGGTGACCCGGCGGATCGCCGGCAATCCGCGCTTCGAGTTGGCGAACCACACCTACGGGCACGCGGCGTTCACGGCGGACTGTTACGACCTGCCCCGGCTGCCGGTCGACGAGCTGGCCGCCGACGTGGCGAAGACGTTCGAGGTGCTCGCGCCGTACGGGGGGCGGCAGACCCGGTACTTCCGCTTTCCGGGGTTGTGCCACGACGCGGCGGCGTTGGACGCCCTCGCGCCGTTGGGTGTGACGGTGGTGGACGGGGACGTGATCAGCGGTGATCCGTTCGCGAAGGCGTGGAAGCCGCTGGTGCGGGCCGTGCTGGACCACGTCCGTCCCGGCTCGGTGGTGATCATGCATGTGACCGAGGCGAACGCGACGATGACCGATGAGGCGTTGCCGCACATCCTGGCCGGGTTACGCGAGCGTGGGTTGACGCCGGCGCCGTTGTCCGAGGTGCTGGCCGCCGGTTGAGTGGGCGGCCAGCACCTCGGGTACGTCAGTCGTCGCGGTGGTCGCTCCACCACTGCTGGCCGTCGGCGGGCAGGGTGTCGATCGGGTCGTAGTAGGCGTAGCGCTTGTTGAGCGCCTCCAGGTCGGCGGACTCGATGGAGGTGCGGTAGTTCTTGGTCCAGTAGGAGATGCCGCGCTCACGGTCGTAGTCGGTGAGCATGTGGACCCAGCGCTTGCCGACGAAGGGGACGTCGCAGACGATCCGCGGGGTGGCGTAGCCGGGCAGGTAGCCCATGATGTCGTGCTGGAGTTGCTGGGCGTGCCAGACCGGGACCCGCCAGTGCTCGGCGTTGGGGATCATGTCGCACATGTAGAAGTAGTACGGCAGGATGCCCGCTTCGCCCTGCAGGGCGAAGCAGAGGTCGAGCAGGTCGGCGTTCGTGGCGTTGACGCCGCGCATGAGGACGCCCTGGTTGCGGACGTCGCGTACGCCGACGTCGAGCGCGGTCTGGGCGGCCTTGGCGACCAGTGGGGTCAGCGACTGGGCGTGGTTGACGTGGGTGTGGATGGCGAGGTTGACGCCGCGTCGGGCGGCGGTGCGGGCGACGCGTTCGAGGCCTTCGACGACGTCGGGCTGGAGCCAGTGTTGGGGGAGGCCCATGAGGGCCTTGGTGGCGAGCCGGATGTCGCGGACGGTTTCGATGTCGAGCAGCCGCATGAGGTACGACTCGAGGTTGCGCCAGGGGACGTTGGCGACGTCGCCGCCGGAGACGACGACGTCGCGTACGCCGGGGTGGTTCTTGAGGTAGGTGATGTGGGCGTCGTAGCGGTCGACGGGCTTGAGGGTGAGCTTGAGTTTGTCGACGGTGGGGGTGGAGTTGCCGACGAGGTCCATGCGGGTGCAGTGCCCGCAGTACTGCGGGCAGGTGGAGAGCAGTTCGGCGAGGACCTTGGTGGGGTAGCGGTGGGTGAGGCCTTCGGCGACCCACATGTCGTGCTCGTGGAGGCTGTCACGGCTGGCGTAGGGGTGTGAGGGCCAGTCGGTGCGTCGGTCGGAGGCGACCGGGATCATGTAGCGGCGGATCGGGTCGGCGAGCAGCGCTTCGGTGCTCATCGTCTCGAACGGCACCATCGTGTTGATCATCTGCGGGGGCACCAGCATGGACATGGTGGCCAGTGCCTTCTGGTCTGCCTCGAGGTCGGCGTAGAAGGTCTCGTCGATGGTGTCGCCGAGGACGGCGCGCAGCTGCTTGATGTTCTTGACGCAGTTGACCCGCTGCCACTGGGCGCTTTCCCACTGGTCGCGGGTGACGTGTCGCCAGCCGGGGAAGCGGGTCCAGTCGGGTTCGACCAGGGGGCGGCGGTGGTATTCGTACGGCTGCCCGGCGGTCGGTGTGGCGACCGGGGCGTGACGGGGTTGGGGGATGGTCTGGGTCACGGCCCCTCCTCGGTGGTGCGGTGGATCATTGAAGCTCGAAGGCTACTGGAAAATATTCGGCAAAGAAATTAGTCTGCCGTAAGTTTTCCCGTTACGCGAGCCCTGGCCGGGGCTTCGAGCGGCTGCGCAGGGGAGGTTGGCGTGACGTCACCGGTGGGACTGCACCGCGTCGTGCAACCGGCGGGGGTGCTGCCGCAGGCGGCGTGGCGCCTGGACGCGTCGAGGGAGATCGCGCCGAACGAGGTGCGGATCCGGGTGCAGCGTCTGAACCTGGACGCGGCGAGCTTCCGCCAGTTGTCGGAGAAGCACGGCGGGAACGGTGACGCGGTACGCGCCGAGGTGCTGGAGATCATCTCCACGCGGGGCAAGATGCAGAACCCGGTGACCGGCTCGGGTGGGATGTTGATCGGCGTCGTCGAGGAGGCCGGTCGGCGTTCCCCGCTGGGACTCAAGGCCGGCGAGCGGGTCGCCTCGCTGGTGTCGTTGACGCTGACGCCGCTGGTGATCACCGACGGGTTGGCCCGCTGGGACGGTCGCAGCGAGCAGGTGCCGTGTGACGGGTGGGCGATCCTGTTCGCCCGGTCGATCGCGGCGGTGCTGCCCGAGGACGAGGATCCGCAGTTGTCCCTCGCCGTGCTGGACGTGTGCGGGGCGCCGGCGCTGACGGCGCGGGTGGTGTCGCGTCAGGTCGAGGACCGGCGGCGTGCGGGTGATCCGACGCCGGTGAGCGTGGCCGTGATCGGTGGGGCGGGCAAGAGCGGGTCGCTGTCCCTGGCCGCGGCGCGGCGCGCGGGCGCCGCCCGTACCGTCGGGGTGGTTCCGGTGGCGGCGGAGCGCGACGCGCTGACGGCGGCGGGTCTGGCGTCGGTGGTGGCGGTGGCCGACGCGCGGGATCCGGTGGGCCTGTCCACGGCGGTGACCACGGCGTTGGGTACGCCGGCTGACGTGACGGTGGTCTGCGTGGACGTGCCGGGTTGTGAGCACGGGGCGGTCCTGGCGACCGCGGACGGCGGCACGGTGATCTTCTTCTCGATGGCGACGAGCTTCTCGGCGGCGGCGTTGGGCGCGGAGGGGCTGGCGGCGGACGTGACGATGCTGGTGGGCAACGGGTACGTGCCGGGGCACGCGGAGTTGGCGCTGGGGTTGCTGCGTGCCGAGCCGGGGGTGCGCCAGCTTTTCGCGGCGCGGATCGCGGCAGACTGAGGTCATGACGAACCCCTCGACGTTGTACCGCGGCGGCGTGTTGCACTGTCCGGCGGATCCGAGCGCGACCGCGCTGCTGGTGTCCGGTGGGCGGATCACCTGGTTGGGCACGGACGGTGACGCGCCGCCGGCCGAGAAGGTGGTGGACCTGGGTGGGGCGCTGGTGACGCCGGCGTTCGTGGACGCGCACGTGCACGCCACGGACACCGGGTTGGCGTTGTCGGGGCTGGAGTTGTCCGGGGTGCGCTCGGCGGGGCAGTTGCTGGACGCGGTGGCGGGTTTCGCGGCGGGTCTGCCGGCGGACGCGGTGGTGCTGGGGCACGGTTGGGACGAGTCGGGTTGGTCGGACGCGACGCTGCCGGACGCGGCGGCGTTGGACCGGGCCGCCGGTGGCCGGCGGGTGTACCTGTCGCAGGCGTCGATCCATTCGGCGTTGGTGTCGTCGGCGTTGCTGGCGGCGTGCCCGCAGGTGGTGGACGCGGCCGGCTACGACCCGTCGGGTTGGCTGCGTCGCGACGCGCACCACGTGGTGCGGGCGGCGGCGCAGGGTTCGGTGACGCGGGCGCAGCGGGTGGCGGCGCAGCGGGTGGCGCTCGCGCACGCGGCGTCGCTGGGGATCGCCGCGGTGCACGAGTGTGGCGGTCCGGAGATCTCCGACGAGGAGGACTTCACGGGCCTGCTGGGCATCTCCGGCGCGGGGGTGCCGGAGGTGTACGGGTACTGGGGTGAGTTGGGTGGCGCGGCGCGGGCCCGGGAGTTGGGCGCGGTGGGCGCTGGCGGGGACCTGTTCGCCGACGGGGCGTTGGGGTCGCGTACGGCGCACGTGTCGCAGCCGTACGGCGACGGTGACGGCTGCGGGCACGGCTACCTGACGGTCGGGCAGGTGCGTGATCACCTGGTGGACTGCGCGGCGCACGGTCTGCAGGGCGGGTTCCACGCGATTGGTGACGCGGCGATCGGCACGGTGCTGGACGGGTTCGCGGCGGCGGCGGCGACGCTGGGTGTGGAGCGGCTGCGGGCGGCCCGGCACCGCGTGGAGCACGCCGAGATCATGAGCCGGCGGATGATCGCGCGGTTCGTGGAGTACGGGATCGTGGCGAGCGTGCAGCCGGCGTTCGACCGGCTGTGGGGTGGTGCGGGCCGGATGTACGAGGCGCGCCTGGGCCTTGCGCGGTCGTTGGAGTCGAACCCGATGGGTGCCATGCACTCGGTGGGTGTGGCGTTGGCGTTCGGGTCGGATTCGCCGGTGACGCCGTTGGACCCGTGGGGGTCGGTGCGGGCGGCGGCGGCGCATCACAACCCGGCGCAGCGGATGAGTGTGCGGGCGGCGTTCGCGGCGCACACGCGCGGCGGGTGGCGGGCGGTGCACCTGGACGCCGAGGGTGTGCTGGCGCTGGGCGCCCCGGCGACGTTCGCGGTGTGGTCGACGCCGGCCGGCGTCGAGCGGGGCCTGCCGGTGCTGCTGGCCGAGGATCCGGACCTGCGCGGCCCGGACGATCCGACGCCGCTGCCGGTGTGCCGGCGGCTGGTGCTGCGCGGCGAGGTCATCTATGAGGAAGGGTCGTCGTGAGCGAGCAGATGAGCGGTGTGGCGTGACCGGGAAGCTTGATCTTGATCCGGTGTTGGTGGCGCGGGCGCGGGAGTTGGCGCGGCGGGCCGGTCAGCCGGTGGTCGACCTGGCGCGCAGCCACACGACGGTGTCGGTGGAGCGGGCGGTGTTGCGCCTGGCCGGGGTGACGGGCGCCGACCCGGACGGCATTCCGTGGGTGAACCGGCTGGTCGACGCGGTCGTCGCGGACGTCGGCCTGGGGCACGGGGTGGCGGCGCCGGTGTTCGACGCGCTGGTGCGCGAGGGCAGCACCGACGTGACGTTGCTGGCGCAGAAGGCCGCCGCCGGGTCGGTGCGGTTCGGCGTGCCGTCGGGTCGGGCGGCCACGGCGGCCCGGTCGGCGGCCCGCAGGGCCGTGGGCGCGGGGATTCGGCGTATCGACCGGCGGCGGGTCGAGCGGGACCGGCTCGTCAAGCGGCACGGTGACCCGAAGCAGCGGCCGTGGATCTATCTGATCGTGGCGACCGGGGACATCTACGAGGACATCCCGCAGGCGCAGGCGGCGGCGCGGGCGGGCGCGGACGTGATCGCGGTGATCCGCTCGACGGGGCAGTCGTTGCTGGACTATGTGCCCGAGGGCGCCACCCGGGAGGGGTTCGCCGGCACGTACGCGACGCAGGAGAACTTCCGGCTGATGCGGGCGGCCCTGGACGAGTCGTCGAAGGAGTTGGGCCGCTACGTGCGGCTGACGAACTACGCGTCGGGGCTGTGCATGCCGGAGATGGCGACCCTGGCCGGCCTGGAACGCCTGGACATGATGCTCAACGACTCGATGTACGGGATCCTGTTCCGCGACATCAACCCGGTGCGCACGTTCGTCGACCAGCGGTTCTCCCGGCAGGTCCACGCCCGCGCGGGGATCATCATCAACACCGGTGAGGACAACTACCTGACCACCGCCGATGCGGTCGACGAGGCGCACACGGTGACGGTGTCGCAGTTGCTCAACGAGTTCTTCGCGCACGAGGCGGGCCTGGCGGACTGGCAGTTGGGCCTGGGGCACGCCTTCGAGATCAACCCGGAGGTGCCGGAGTCGTTCCGCCTGGAGTTGGCGCACGCCCTGCTGGCGCGGGAGTTGTTCCCGGACGCGCCGCTGAAGTGGATGCCGCCGACGAAGCACATGACCGGTGATGTGTTCCGGGGCAACCTGCTCGACGGGTTCTTCAACCTGGCGGGGACGCTGACCGGTCAGGGCATCCTGTTGGTGGGGATGATGACCGAGGCGGTGGTGACGCCGTGGTTGTCGGACCGGGACATCGCCCTGCAGAACGTGCGGTACGTCCTCGGCGCGGCCGGCGGGCTGCACGAGGACTTCGTGCCGGCGGCGGGCGGGTTCATCCGTCGCCGCGCCAACCAGGTGCTCGGTGAGGCTCTGGACCTGCTGGAGCGCATCGGGGAGCAGACGCTGCTCACCGCGATCGCCGAGGGCACCTTCGGGATCATGAAGCGGCCCGCGGACCGGGGCAAGGGCCTCGACGGGGTCGCCGCGCACGAGGGCGACTACTACAACCCGGCCACGGAGATCCTGGAGGCGGGTCGTGAGTAAGGGGATCGTTCGGCCCTACGGGGACACCACCGGCGACGGGATGGTGCAGGTGTCGTTCACCCTGCCCGTGCCGCACGACAAGCGGGCCGAGGGCGCGGCGGTGCAGTTGGCCAACAAGATGGGCATCGATCCGGCGATGGTGGTGCACGCCAAACCGATGGGGGACGGGTTCACGTTCTTCGTCGTGTACGGGCGGGTGAACCACCTCGTCGACCTGAACGCGGTGCAGGTGGTGGAGCGGGACTTCGCGCTGCTGTCGGCCAAGGACGTCAACACGGTGGTCAAGCAGCGGCTGCGGCGCAAGCTGTCCGTGGTCGGCGCGTGCATCGGCACCGACGCCCACACGGTGGGCATCGACGCGATCCTCAACGTCAAGGGCATCGCGGGGGAGAAGGGCCTGGAGTACTACCGGGAGTTGAAGGTCACCAACCTGGGCGCGCAGGTCAGTGTCCCGGAGCTGGTGGAGGCCGCAAGGGCGGAGAAGGCCGACGCGGTGCTCGTGTCGCAGGTCGTCACGCAACGCGACGCGCACCTGCACAACACGCGGGAGATGTCGGCGGCGTTCCGGGAGGCCATGCCGGCGGGCAAGCGGCCGCTGCTGATCGTCGGCGGTCCCCGCTTCGACGAGACGATGACCGACGAGTTGGGCGTCGACCGGATCTTCGGTCGGGGCACCACGCCGGGCGAGGTGGCCAGCTATTTGGTGCACGCCCTGATCACGCAACGGAAGGCGAACGCATGACCGACGACGCGCGGCTCGGGTTGACGGTGACGCACCGGCGGTATGTGCCGTACGCGCACGCCCACTACGCCGGCAACCTCGTCGACGGGGCGTACGCCCTGGGGCTGTTCGGTGACGTCGCCACCGAGGTGTGCATCCGCACGGACGGCGACGAGGGCCTGTTCGCCGGGTACTCCGACGTGCGGTTCACCGCGCCGATCCGGGCCGGTGACGTGGTCGAGGTGACGGCGCAGGTGTCGCGGGTGGGCTCCCGCAGCCGCACCCTGGAGTTGAGCTGCGTGGTGGTGTGCCGGGGCCGCCCGGACCGCTCCGAGTCCGCCGCCGAGGTCCTCGACCCGCCGATCGTGGCGGTGACCGCGACCGGCACCGTGGTCGTACCCGCTTCCTCATGACCCTCGCGGTCTGCGCGGACGTCGGCTCCACGTACACCAAGGCGGCCGTGGTGGACCTGGCGGCCGGTGTCCTGGTCGGCGCGGCGGCCGCGCCGACGACGGTGGGCAGTGACGTGCTGCGCGGCCTGGACGCCGCGGTCACGGCGGCCACCGCCGGGCTCGGGCTGCGCGACGTGCCGTGGTACGTCTGCTCGTCGGCCGGCGGTGGGCTGCGGCTGGCCGTTATCGGCTACGAGGCCCTCGTCACCGCGCAGGCGGGCCGGCGGGTCGGGTTGTCCGCGGGCGCGCACGTGGTGCACACCGGCGCCGGGCGGCTCGACGCGGCGGCCCTGGCCGCGTTGCGGGCGGCCCGGCCGGACGTGGTGCTGCTGGTGGGTGGCACCGACGGCGGCGACGCCGACACGATCCGCCACAACGCGACCCGGCTGGGCCGCGCCCGCTGGCGCACGCCCGTCGTCCTGGCCGGCAACGCTGATGTCCGCGCCGAGCTGACCGCGCTGCTGCGGGACGCCGGGGTGCCGGTGAGCGGCGCGGACAACGTGCTGCCGCGCATCGGGGTCCTCACGCCGGCGTCGGCGCGGGCCGCGATCCGGGCGGTGTTCCTGCGGCACGTCATCGGTGGTAAACGACTGTCCCGGGGTACCCGTTTCGCGCGGCTGGTGCGGGCGGCCACGCCGGACGCGGTTCTGACCGGGGTGGAGGTGCTGGCCGACACCATCGGCGGCGACCTGGCCGTCGTCGACGTGGGTGGGGCCACCACCGACGTGTACTCGGTGCTCACCCCCGACGAGCGGGCCAGCGGGCCGGGCCGGGAGGTCGCCGGCAGCCTGTGGCGTGCCCGCACCGTCGAGGGCGATCTCGGCATGCGGTGGAGCGCGCCGGGCGTGGTGCGCGCCGCCGTCGAGGAGCGGCTGCTCACCGACGCCGGCGACCTCACTGCCGCCGCCGACCGGCGGGCGGCCGACCCGGCGTTCCTGGCCGCCGACGATGCCGAGCGGGCGGTGGACGCGCGGATCGCCACCCTGGCGGCGACGGTGGCGCTGCGCCGGCACGCCCGTGGTGTCGCCACCGGCGAGCGGGCCGGGCGGGATCTGCGGGACGTGCGGCTGCTGGTGGGCTCCGGTGGGGTGCTGCGGCACGCGCCGGCCGACGCGTCGGGGCGGGTGCTGGCGGCGGTCCTGGCCGACCACGTGGGCGGGTGGGCGGTGCCGCGCGCCGCCCGCGCCGTGGTGGACGTGGACTACGTGCTGGCCGCCGGTGGGCTGCTCGCCGAGGAGCACCGGACGGCGGCGCAGGCGCTGTTGCGCCACCATCTGTGCCCGCAGTGAGACACACCGATCCGACACGCCGTGGCGCAACACACGACAGGCCGGGGTGGGTTGACAGGAGGCGGGGTGTAGCACGTACCGTCTTTGAGTCCTACCACGGGAAGCGGCTGTTGTTCGCTTCGTCCCTTCGTCCGCTGGCCGAGCGACATGTTTGAGCGTCATCGTCGCGGCGGCCAGGTCCAGCGGGCGGGGGTCGGCGGGGCGGCGCGAACCGGCCGCGATTACCGGTGTACGGGCAGGGTGAGGTGCACGGCCAGTAGACAACGGCCCGGCGGGGGCAGCCAGTCAACCGCCTGGTCGGTCCGAAGGTCGGCGTGCCCCATTCTCGCCCCACCGGCCGGGAAGGGCCTGGGAGCATCGGGGCGCGGCGCAAGCCGCGCCCCGATTTCATGTGCGCGCGACGTCGCCCCCAACCTCCGCGCCGATCTTGCGGTTTCTGTTGTTGAAACGGGCAGGAATGCCCCGTTCGTCGGGACAGAAAGTGCAAGATCGCGGAGCAGGGGTCAGGCGCGGATGGCGGCCGGGTAGCCTTCGGCGGGTGATCGAGGTGAAGCTGCGGTGACGACGCTGGACCGGGACGAGAGTCACGTCCCCACGGCGACCAGGGCGCCGGTCGCCGCGGGTCGGCCGCTGCCGCTGCGCGTGGCCGCGCCGATGGCCGTGGTCGCCGGATTGGCCCTGCTGCTGGCGTTCCCGCCGTACGGGGTGTGGCCGCTCGCGCCCGTCGGGGTGGCCCTGCTGGCCGCCGCCGCCCACCGGCGGCGGTTGCGCGCCGGCGCCGGCCTGGGTTTCCTCACCGGGGTGGCGCTGTTCGCGCCGATGCTGGCCTGGACGAACCTGCACACCGGCTACCTGCCGTGGGTGCTGCTGTCCCTGCTGCAGGCCGGCTACCTGGCGCTGCTCGGCGCCGCCACCGCCTGGGTGTCCCCCCTGGCCGACCGGGGCCCCTGGCAGTGGCCGGCGCTGACCGGGCTGCTGTGGGTGGGGCAGGAGGCGGTGCGCGACCGTACCCCGTTCGGCGGTTTCCCGTGGGGTCGCCTCGCGTTCAGCCAGGACGACTCTCCGCTGCTGCGCCTGGCCGCCCTCGGCGGCGCGCCACTGGTCACCTTCGCCGTGGCCCTCGCCGGTGGCCTGCTCGCCGCCGCCGTCTGGCGGGGCTGGGCGGCCCGCCGCGACGCCCGGCCCGAGTGGTGGCTGGCGGCGGTCGTACCCGCCGCCGTCGCCGTGGCGGTGGGCGCGGTGAGCCTGCTGGTGCCCGTCGCCGCCGAGGGCGGCGGCAAGACCGTGACCGTCGCCATCGTGCAGGGCAACGTGCCGCGCCTCGGGCTGGACTTCAACGCCCAGCGGCAGGCCGTGCTCAACAACCACGTCGACGCCACCATCGAGCTGGCCGCCCGGGTCGTCGCCGGCACCGCGCAACGGCCCGACCTGGTGGTGTGGCCGGAGAACTCCAGCGACATCGACCCGCTGCGCAACCCCACCGCGGGGGCCCGCATCGCCCAGGCCGCCGACGCGATCCGCGCGCCCATCCTGGTCGGCGCGGTGCTGCTCGGGCCCGGCGCCGGGCAGGTCCGCAACGCGGGCATCCTGTGGCGGCCCGGCACCGGGGCCGACATGGCGCAGCTCTACACCAAACGGCATCCGGTGCCGTTCGCCGAGTACGTGCCGTTGCGGAACATCGCGCGCATGGTCAGCGACAAGGTCGACCTGATCCGCACCGACTTCGTGCCCGGCAGCACCCCGGGCGTGGTACGCGCCGGCCCGGCGACGCTCGGCGACGTGATCTGCTTCGAGGTCGCCTACGACGAGGTGGTCCGCGACACGGTCACCGGCGGTGCGCAACTGCTGGTGGTGCAGACCAACAACGCCACCTTCAACGAGGCGGAGGCCCGCCAACAGCTGGCCATGGTGCGGCTGCGGGCCGTCGAGCACGGCCGCCCGGCGCTGATGGCCTCCACGGTCGGCGTGTCCGGGTTCGTCGCCCCCGACGGGCGGGTAAGCGATGCCACCGGGTTCAACACCCGGGAGGTCGTGGTGCGGCAGCTACGGCTCGACAGCGGGCTCACCCTCGCCACCCGCCTCGGCTGGTGGCCGGAGCTGGCCCTGGCCGCTCTGGCGGTGGCCGCCCTGGTCGGCGCGGGTGCGCTGCGGCGCCGCCAGCGGATCGTGCCCGGATAGCAGCAGCCGGTACGCCGGCGGGAGCGGAGGAACCGTGGTCCAGGCGACCGATACGATCCGGCGTCCCGACGAGGTGCCCGGCGTGGGTCGGGTCCTGGTGGTGATCCCCACCTACAACGAGGCCGACAACGTGGCGGCGATCGTGGGGCGGGTCCGCCGGGCCGCCCCCACGGTGAGCATCCTCATCGCCGACGACAACAGCCCCGACGGCACCGGCGCGATCGCCGACGCCCTCGCCGACGGCGACCCGCACGTGCAGGTGTTGCACCGCAGGGGCAAGGAGGGGCTCGGCGCCGCGTACCTGGCCGGGTTCGGGTGGGCGCGCGAGCGCGGCTACCACGCGGTGGTGGAGATGGACGCCGACGGCTCCCACGCCCCGGAGGACCTGCCGGCGCTGCTGGAGGCCGCCCGCGACGCCGATGTGGTGATCGGGTCGCGGTGGACCAGCGGGGCGCGGGTGGTGAACTGGCCGCTGCGGCGGCTGCTGCTGTCGCGCGGCGGCAACCTGTACGCGCGTCTCGCGCTGGGCATGCCCGTCTCGGACGCCACCGGCGGCTACCGGGTGTACCGGACCAGCGCCCTGGACGCCATCGACCTGGCGTCGGTGACCTCGCAGGGGTACTCGTTCCAGGTGGAGCTGTCGCGGCTGGCGCACCGGGCGGGGGTGCGGATCGTGGAGGTGCCGATCACGTTCGCCGAGCGGGAACGCGGGGACAGCAAGATGAGTCCGCGCATCGTCGCCGAGGCGTTGTGGCGGATCACCGCGTGGGGTGTGCAGGACCGGCGGCAGGCCGTACGCCGCAGCCTGAACGGCACCCCCACCGGTCAGGTGCGGTGGCCGTGAGCGCGGCCGTGTCATGCTGGATGCGCGGTTCGTGTCGGGCCGCGGGATGGCGATGAGGTGAGATGCGCCGAGGACTGAGGTTCGTGCCGCTGGCCCTGCTGCTGACGGTGGTGCTGGAGCTGGCGGTGTTCGTCGTCGTGGGCAGGGCGGTGGGGTTCGGCGCGGCGGTGCTGCTGGTGTTCGCCGCGTCCCTGCTGGGGCTGGTGCTGCTGCGCCGCGAGGGAATGCGCGCCTGGCGGGGGTTCCGCACCGCCGCGCAGGCCGGGCAGCCGCCGGGACGGCAGGTGACCGACGGGCTCGTCGGGTTGGCCGGCGCGCTGCTGCTGGCGATACCCGGGCTGGTCAGCGGCCTGGTCGGGTTGTCGCTGATGGTGCCGCCGGTGCGCCGGTTGGCCCGCGTCGGGGTGCAACGCGCCGCCGAACGGCGGGTGTCGTCGATGGTCGCCGGTGACCTGTTCGGGCCGCGTACGGTCCGGGTGCGTCAGGGCGCGCCACAGCCGCCGCCACGTCCGCAGCCGGAGCAGCCGGTGGTCGTCGACGGTGGCCGCGCCATCGAGGGCGAGATCGTCGAGCCGGGCCGCAACTGAATCCACCCACTCACACGACGGCGCCCCCGGGGTTTCCCGGGGGCGCCGTGTCGTGCGGGTGCGGCTCAGGCGCGGCCGCGGCGGGTACGAACCTCCTGGAGCCGCTCGGCGAGGATGTCCTCAAGCTCGGCGATCGAACGCCGCTCCAGCAGCATGTCCCAGTGGGTACGCGGCGGCTTGGCCTTCTTCTGCTCCGGCTCGCTGCCGTCGACGAGTCGGGCGACGCTGCCGTCGAACTTGCACTCCCAGGTCGTCGGGACCTCGGCGTCGACGGCGAACGGCACCTCGAACTGGTGGCCCTTGGCGCAGAGGTACTCGCGGGTCTGACGCGGCGCGAGCTCCGTGTTGCGGTCGGATTCGTAGCTGACCGCGCCCAACCGGCTTCCGCGCAGCATACGCTCGCCCATGATCGACTTCCCCTCGTTCGTGGTGCTGGTCTTCTGGGTGTAACGGCGCGTTCCCGTCGCACCATTCCCGCCCGAGGGCGTGAGGCGTCCACGGGCGGGCCGGAACCAAGGGTAGCCGGCCACGACCGGGACGCCACGGCGGTGGCGTGTCGTGACTGCCACCGGGGATGTTAAGGCGTGCGAGGACTGTGCCACACGCCCTAACCGCCCGAACGCGGTCAAGGTTGCGGCGACGTCGCACCCGGGTCGGAAGCACCCGCCCCGCCGGGTGCGGCCGCGCCGAGGCGGGCCAGCGCCAGCGCCAGGTCGCTGACCTGGTCACCGAGCTGCGCCACCCGCCGCTGGGCCACGTCCCGGTCGGCCTCGGCGGCCTCGAGCCGTACCGTCAGGGCCGTGAGCCGACCCTCGGCGGTGGCCGCGGCCTGCCGGGCGGCGGTCAGCTCGGCGGTGAGCGTGTCGCGCTGCTCGGTCGCGGCGGTCAGCTCCGCGCGGAGCCGGGCGGCCAGCTCGGCGGCGTCCTGCCGGGCGCCGTCGGCCTCGGCGGCGACGGCCTGGGCGCGGTCCCGGGCCCGTTCGGCCTGTTCGCGGGCCCGGGCGGCGTCCGCGGCCGCGGCGCGGGTCCGTGCGGCGTCGGCGCGGGCCTGGTCGATCTGACGGCGTACGTCCTGCGCCTCGGCCTGCCACCGCGCGGCCCGCTCGCCCGCGTCGGCGGCGTCCCGGGTGGCCCGTTCGGCGTCGGCGCGCGCCGCGTCCCGCTCGACGGTCAGGTCGGCCGCGCGCTGCCGTTCGGTGTCGCGCTCGCCCCGCAGGTCACGGACCTCGGCGCGGGCCTGGTCGCGGTCGCGTTCGGCCTGCGCGCGCAGCGCCTCGGCGGCGCTGACGTCGTGGCGGGCCTGGTCCCGGGCGGCCTCGGCCTGTTGGGCGCGCTCGTCGGCCGCGGCGGCGCGGTGCGCGGCGACCTCGGCACGTCGGGTGGCGTCGTCGGCCTCGGCGCGGGCCGTGCGGGCCTGCTCGCGGGCGCGCGCCGCGTCGGCCGACGCGGTCTCGGCGTCGTCGCGGGCCTCGTCGCGTTCGGTCTGCGCGGCCACGATCTCGGTGGCTGCCTCCGCGCGGGCCTGCGCGAGCTGCCGCTGCACACCCACCGGGGACAGCTCGGCGTGCAGCGCCTCGGTCAACGTCTCGACGATCTGGTCGAGGCGGTCCACCGCCTCCCAGGTGCGGGCCACCTGCCCGGGCAGGCCGGGGGCGTTGCGGTGGCGCATCCGACTGTTGCGCGAGGCGCGTTGGCAGGCGCCGTCGTTGTCACGGCAGTAGCGGAACGGCCGGCCAGCGCCGACACGCTGCGCCACCGGCGCTCCACAGTGGGCGCACGGGCGGGTTTCGGTGGGGGTGAGCGGGGCGTCCATCAAGGGCGAAGTCTAGGCCGCGTGTCGGCTGCTCAGGTCGCCGCCCGGGCCGTCGCGTCCAGGGTGTAGCGGCGCTGCAGCAGCAGCGCGGCGAGCATCGCCGCCGCCGGCAGCAGCCCGAAGCCGTAGCGGACCGCCGCGAGCGCCGCGTCCGGCTGCGCCGGTGACTCACCGGCGGTCGACGCCACGAAGCCGCCCGCCGCCAGGCAGAGGGCGTACGCGTAGGGGCCCAGGGCCGCGCCGGTGGCCTCGGTGGCCGTCCACACCCCGGTGTAGGTGCCCGCTCCGGTGGTGGCGCCGGCGGCGTGGATCACGTCGGGCAGCATCGAGAAGGGCAGCAGTTGCATGCCGGCGAACGCCACCCCGAGCACCGCCACCGCGCCGACGAGCACCGGTAGGCCGGCCGGTCTGCCCACCGCCAGCACCAGCGACCCGGCCGCGAACGCGCCCTGCGCGCCGAGCAGCGCCCGCTGCTTGCCGATCCGGCGGGCCAGCACCAGCCAGGCGGGGGTGACCAGCAGCGCCGGAGCGACGAACGCGGCCACCAGCACCGTGGTCAGCGCGGGGGCACGCAACTCGTACTCCGCGTAGTAGGGCACCCCGGCCAGGACCAGGTGGGTGCTGGTGGACATGGCCAGGTAGGCGGCGACCAGCGGACGGAACTGCTCATCGCGCAGGGCGGTGCGCAGCGCCCGCCACCCGCCGTGCCTCGGTGCCGTGCCGCCCGACGCGACGCCGCGCAGCCGGGCGATGCCGGCCACGCCCACCAGCATGGCCACCAGCATCCCGACGGCGAGGACCACGCCCATCCGCTGGTAACCGCCCCGGGTAGCGGCGTCGCCGCCGGTCAGCAGCGGGGCCAGCAGGCCGGAGGCGAGGATGCCGAGGGTCAGCACGACCATCCGGAACGCCATCAGCCGGGTGCGTTCGTCGTAGCCGATGCGCAGGTCGGCGGGGGTGGCCAGGTAGGGGACCTGGTAGGCGGCGAAGAGCAGGTTGCCGGCGACGAAGGCCACCGCCACCCAGCCGGCGGCCGGCGCGCCGGTCAGGCCGCCGGGCACCGCGAACAGCGCGGCGAACGCGACCGGCAGGGCGCAGCCGAGCAGCAGCAGCCGTCGCCGGTCACCCCGGCGGCCCAGTTCGACGTCGGCGCGGTGCCCGACCCACGGGTGCAGCAGCACGTCGGCGATCTTCGGCAGCAGCAGCGCCAGACCGGCCAGCCACGGCCCGACGGCCAGCACGTCGGTGAGGAAGTAGAGCAGCAGCAGGCCGGGAACGGTCACCCAGACACCCATGCCGAGGGAGCCGGCGGCGAACCCGGCGAGGGGGCCGCGGGGCAGCGTCGCGTCGGTGGCGGCCGCGGGCCGCCGGTCGAGCCCGGTCATCGCCGCATCCTCTCCGCAATCCAACAGTTGCTGGATTCTAGGGGCACAATGGCGGCCATGACCACGCCCCGACGCCGTCCGGGTCGACCTCGGCGCGACCAGACCCGACCCACCCGCGAGGTGGTGCTCACCGCCGCGACCGCGCTGTTCGCCGAGCGTGGCTTCGACGCCGTCGGGCTGCGGGAGGTCGCGGCCGCCGCCGGGGTCGACGTCGCCACGGTCGCCCACCACACGGGTACGAAGGCAGCGCTCTACGAGGCGTGTTTCGCGCGGGTGTTCGACGTGGAGCGGCAGGTCCTCACCGCCGCCGCCGAGCGGGCCCGCACGGCCCTCGACGCGGGCCCGGACGCGGCGCGGCGGGCGTTGCACGACCTGGTCGACGTGTTCGTGGACTTCCTGCAGGACCACCCGGAGACCACCGCTCTGTGGCTGCGACGCTGGTTGGAGCCGCAGCGGCACGCCGAGCTGGACCAGCGCTACGCCGAACCGCTCTACCGGCTGGTGGCGGAGCTGCTGACCGCCGCCGCGGCGGCCGGCGCGCTGGCCGAGCCGACCCCGCACATCACCGTACGCAGCCTGGTCTGGGCCACGCACGGACACGTCGTGGCGTTGGCCTCGGGCGTGCCGGCGGCCCGGGAACGCCGCGAGTTCCGGGCGTTCGTGCACCGCTTCCTCACGGCGTTGTACGGACCGACGGGTTGACGGGCCGCCGCCGCCCGACGATTATCCATCGGACGTTGGATAATGCGGGGGAGCGGCGATGCGGGCAGAACCCAGGGTTGCGGTGATCGGCGCCGGCGCGGCCGGACTCGCCACCGTCAAGGCGCTGCGCGACGCCGCCGTCACCGTGGTCTGCTTCGAGGCCACCGACCAGGTCGGCGGCCTCTGGGTGTACGGGGCGCCCGACTCACCCGCGTACCGCACGCTGCACCTGAACACCAGCCGTGGCCGTACCGAGTTCGCCGACCACCCGATGCCCGCCGACTGGCCCGACTACCCGGACCACACGCGGGTCGCCGGCTACCTGGCCGACTACGCCGACCGGTTCGGGCTGCGCGACGCCATCCGCCTGCGGCACACCGTCGAGCGGGTCATCCGCCGACCGGACGGCAGGTGGACGGTCACGGCCAGCGGGCCGGACGGGCCGGTCGAGGTCACCGTCGAGGCCGTGGTCGTCGCCAACGGTCACAACCGGGTGCCCCGGCTGCCCGAGCCGCCGTACCCCGGCACCAGCACCGCCGAGCAGATCCACAGCCACGACTACCGCGGCCCCGAGCAGTTGGCCGGCCGGCGCGTCCTGGTCGTCGGCGGCGGCAACTCGGCGATGGACATCGCGGTGGACGCCTCGTACGCCGCCGAGCGGACGCTGTTGTCGCTGCGCCGGGGCGTCTGGGTGGTGCCCAAGCACCTGCTGGGTCGCCCCTCGGACACCCTCAACGGCGCGCTGGCCCGCCGGCTCCCGTGGCGGCTGCGCCAGCGCATCAGCCAGACCATGCTCGCCGCCGCCGTCGGCAACCCCGCCCGCTACGGGCTACCCGCGCCGACGCACGGCTTCCTGCAGGACCATCCGACGCTCTCGGACGGCCTGCTGTCCCGGCTCGCCCACGGCGATGTCGAGGCCCGCCCCGGTGTGGCCGCCCTCGACGGCGACCGGGTCGAGTTCACCGACGGCCGCGCCGACCAGGTCGACCTGATCGTGTGGTGCACCGGCTACCGGGTGGAGATCGGGTTCCTGCCGGCCGAGCTGCTGGGCGGCGGGGCCGACACCCTGGCGTTGTACCGGCACGTGTTCCACCCTGCGGCCCCCGGCCTGATGTTCGTCGGGCTGATGCAGTCCACCGGATCCGCGTTCCCGCTGGTCGAGGCGCAGGCCAAGCTGGTCGCCGCGCAGCTCGCCGGCCGGTACGCCCTGCCCGACCCCGCGCGGCAGCGGGCCGCCTGCCGGGCCGAGCTGCGAGCGGCGACGGCCCGCTGGGGCCAGCGCCGCCCGGCGATGCGGGTGGACTTCGACGTGTACCTGGCCGAGTTGACCCGGGAGTTGAAGACCGGAGCACGCCGGTGACGGCGCTGACCGGCCGGCGGGTCCTCGTCACCGGCGCGAGCGGCACCTTCGGCCGGCACCTCGGCGTCGCGCTGCGCGCCGGCGGCGCCCGGGTGGTGGGGCTCGACCTGCACGCCCGCGACGACGACGACCTGCCGGTGCTCGGCTGCGACCTGACCGACCCGGTGGCCGTCCCCGCCGCCGTGCGGGAGGCCGTCACCCGGCTCGGAGGGCTCGACCTGCTGATCAACAACGCCGGGGTGGGCGGTCCCGCCCCGGCGGAGCTGGCACCGGACGAGGTGGTCCGCCAGCAGTTGGAGGTCAACCTGCTGGCCGCCTGGCGCACCACCGCCGCCGCGCTGCCGGCCCTGCTCGACACCCGCGGGCGGGTGATCTTCGTGGCCAGCCGGATGGCGGTGCTGCCGCTGCCCCTCGCCGCCGCCTACGGGGTCAGCAAACGCGCCCTCGTCGCGTACGCCGACGCGCTGCGCCACGAGGTGGGCACCCACGTCGGGGTGAGCGTCGTCTACCCCAGCATGGTCGCCTCACCGATCCACGACAGCACCGCCGAGGCCGGGCTGTCGCTGCGCGGAGTGTCCCGCCCCGAGCCCGTCGAGGGTGTCGTCGCGGCGATCCTGCGCGCCGCCACCGCCCGGCGGGCGCCCCGGGACGTGGCGACCACCCGACGCGGCCGGCTGGAGATGGCCGTCGGCCGGCACGCGCCCGCGCTGGCCGACCGGCTGGTCCGCCGTACCCTCGTGGCCCGGCTCGCCGCCGGTGACCTGGACGCCGCGCCGCTGGCCGCCGGGATGGTCCGCCGCCACCGTGGGCGGTGAGGACCGGATCAGGGTACGGCGACAGCCGCCCGGGAACGGTCGGCGGCGATACGGACGGCCAACGCGGCAAGGGCCGTACCGGTCACCCACCGCTGGACGCGCAACCATATCGACCGGCGGGCGAAGAACCCGGCCAGCGTCCCGGCGCTGAGCACGATCATCGCGTTGACGCTCAGCGCGACGGCGATCTGGGTCAGGCCGAGCAGCAGGCTCTGCGCCGCCACCTGTCCCCGCGCCGGCTCGACGAACTGCGGTAGCAGCGACACGTACAGGATGGCGATCTTCGGGTTGAGCAGGTTGGTGACCAGGCCCATGGTGAACAGCCGCCGGGGCCGGTCCGGTGGCAGCGGCGCGGGCGTGAACGGTGACCCACCACCCGGGCGCACCGTGCGCCAGGCCAGCCACAGCAGGTAGCCGGCGCCGGCCAGTTTCACCACCGTGTACAGCGCCGGGACCAGGACGAACACGGCGGCCAGGCCGGCGACCGCCGTGGCCAGGTAGACGCCGAAACCGGCGGCCACCCCGAGCAGCGAGATCAGGCCGGCCCGGCGGCCCTGCGCCACCGACCGGGAGACCAGGTAGACCATGTTCGGGCCGGGCGTGAGCACCAGACCCAACGCCACCAGCGCGATACCCAGCAGCGCACCCGCATCGACCATGACGTCGCCCCCGTTCACCGGCCCCCGACCGACGGTAGGCCGGACGGCGACCGGTGACCCAGAGCCACCTGCGAGGCGGTGGCCTGCCGCACGGGAATGGTCACCGGCCCGACGGCGCTGACCTGTTGCGGCGTGTGTCGCCGGTCGGAGGCGGCGCGTTACGGTGGCCGAAGGAGGTGCCGCAGGGTGACCGAAGCGTGGGACGCGGCCGTGGAGGCGCAGATCCGGGGCGCCGCGCAACGCGGCGAGTTCGACAACCTGCCCGGGATGGGCAAGCCGATCCCCGGGCGCGGGATGCCGTACGACGAGTCGTGGTGGATCAAGAGTTTCCTGGAGCGCGAGAAGCTGCCCAGCGACCTGTTGCTGCCCACCCCGCTGCAACTGCGTCGACGTGTCGAGCAGGTCCCCGACGAGGTCCGCGACCTGCCCACCGAACAGGCCGTGCGGGCCTTCGTGGGGCAGCTCAACGCGCAGATCGTGGCCTGGTTGCGCAACCCCGACGGGCCCCGGGTCGCGGTCCGGCCGGTGAACGCCGACGAGGTGGTCGCCCGCTGGCGTGCCGAACGTGCCCATCGGCACGTGACCGCCGCCGCCACCGAGCCGGCCCCCGTCGCCGCCCCGGCCCGCCGATCCCGCCGCGCTTGGTGGCTGCCCTGGCGTCGCCGGGCCTGACGCCCCGAACAGTCTCGAACAGTCCCGAACACCCGCTTTGGCCCTCGATCCCCGCGCCGCCGCTACGGTCGGCACCGGGCGACCTGACGGCAGGCACGGGGAACGGGGGCGACGTGGGTGAGCGCGCCGCGACGTACGCCGAGGTGTTCGCGGTACGCGAGTACCGCCACCTCTTCGGCGCGTACCTGCTGTCCCTGGCGGGCGACCAGCTCACGGCCGTCACCGTGGCGTACCTCGTCTACCACGGGACCGGATCGGCGGCGCTTGCCGCCGCCGCGTACGCCAGCTCCTATCTGGCCTGGCTCGTCGGCGGACCGCTGCTGTCCGGCCTGGCCGACCGGTATCCCCGCCGCCGTGTCCTGATCGTGTGCGACCTTGCCCGCGCGGCCCTCGTGCCGGTGGCGGCGCTGCCGGCCGTCCCCGCGCCGGCCCTGGTGGCGATGCTCTTCGCGGTCAACCTGATGCGGCCGCCGTTCGTGGCCGCGCGCGCGGCGTTGCTGCCCGACGTGCTCGACGGCGACCGGTACGCGGTGGCCAACGGCGTGGACAACATCTGCGCCCAGGTCGTGCAGGTGCTCGGATTCGCCGTCGGCGGGAGCCTGGTGGCGCTGCTGTCGTTGCGCGGCGCGCTGCTGGTCGACGCCGGAACGTTCCTCGTCTCGGCCCTGCTGATCGCGCGCGGCGTCCGGGCACGTCCGGCGCCCCCGGCGCTGTCGGGTCGGGTCCGCGCCGGCCGCGCGGACGGCCTGCGGGTGCTCGCCGCCGACCCCCGGCTGCGCGCCTACCTGCTCGTCCTCTGGACGGCCAGCGCCTGCACCTACGCCGCCGAAGGGCTGATGGCGCCGCTGGCGCGGCAGTACGACGGCGACGCCGCCACGGTGGGTGTGTTGCTGGCCGCCGCGCCGACGGGCATGGCGCTCGGCGGGGTCGCGCTCACCCGGTTCTGCCCACCGGCGACCCGACCCCGGCTCATCCTGCCCCTGGCCGCGCTGTCCACCGGCGTGCTGACGGCGGCATGGCTCGTTCCGCCGCTGTGGGTGCTGCTCCTGCTGCTGGCGCTGGCCGGGGCCGCGAGCGCCTTCGCCGTCCCGCTGAACGCGCTGTTCGGCCGGGCGGTGCCGGCGGAGTACCGGGGACGCGCGTTCGGGGTCGCCGTCACCGGCCTCAGTGGCCTGCAGGGGACGGCGATGGTGCTCGCGGGTCTGGCCGCCGACCGGTGGCCGGCCACCACGGTCGTCGGGTTCAGCGGACTGTCGGGCGTGCTGGCGGTCCTCGCCCTCGGTCCGCTGTGGAGACGTGCCGCCCGTTTCGCGCCGTTTGAGGGCGGGTCGTACAAACCCGAACGGTCCCGAACGCCGAAAGCCCTACCGCCGAGGTGGGCGGCGGTCGACGCTGAGGTCGTCGGGTGGGCACGGGGCCGCCCCGAAGGGGGGAAGGAGAAGCGCATGCGTGGCGTTCGCGAGCGTGGCATCAGCTGGACCTGAGGAACTACCTGGAACGGCGTCGGCATCCCCGCGGGTGCCGACGGCGTTCAGCAGAGCAGGCGCGGGTGCCGCGCGGGTCGTTGGTCCCTCGACCTGCGCGGCACCCGCCCGACCGGCTGACGGGGTCACTCCACCGCGGCCCGCCACACCCAGGAGGTACGCCGTGCCCGACCCGGCAATTCACCACGGCCGGTCATCCACAGCAGCACGTCGGGCGCGTCGCCGGGCGGGGCGTCCGGGAAGAGCCGCCGCAGCACCAGCGCGCTCAGGCCGTGCGGCGGCTGCCACGGCACGCCGAGGCCGAGGGCGATGTCGTGGGTGTGCAGCACCGTCTCGGCCACCCCCATCGCGGCGAACCCGGCCGGGTCGCAGGGCCCCCAGTGCCAGGCCCGCTCGGTCGGTTCGGCGGCCTCGACGGCGACCGCGAGCAGCCGGGCACAGGCCCGTACCACGTCGAGCACCCGGGCCGGGCTCGCCGTGGGGGAGACCCGCAGGTCGTACGGCAGGTAGCTGTCCTGCGCCAGGCCGGTGACCTGGCCGGCGTACGCGAGCAGGTCGTGCGCGACGTGCGCGGCGGTCGTCCAGCAGCTCCAGGTCAACGTGCCGGCCGGCACCGACCAGTCGCGGTCGAGGTGCGGGCGCAGCACCCGGGTCATCTCGTCGGCCGCCGCCCGTACGTCGGCGCCGGTCATCACGGACGTCCGTAGGTCGATGCGTGCAAGAATCCATCCTCGTGCTCGGGGGGAGGCGGACACCATGTTGCCCAACCTGGTGGTGGACACGACGGTACTGCCGTCGGCGGACCGGTTCGAGTTCTGGTACGCCCTGATCGCCCAGGAGACGGGGCCCGTGCACATCACCAGCGCGCGGCTGGACGACTTCGTCGCGTACGCCCAGGCCATCGACCTCGGCCGGATCCGGTTGGCCTCGCTGCGGTACCCGTCGCTGCTCGCCACCCGGCCCGGCGGGCTGGTCCGTCGAGCCCAGGCGGACATCTACCAGCTCACGCTGCCACTGACGGGTCGTAGCACGCTGGTCCAGATCGCACCGAGACCGCGCTCGTCGCCGCCAGCCACTTCACCCTGCTGGACACGGCCCGTCCGCACATCGCCCGGCACCGGGCGGACAAGCCCGGTCTCGCCACGACGATCACCGTGCAGATCCCCTACGCGGCGCTGCCGTTGCCGCCGGATCGCGTGCGTCGCCTCCTGGCCACGCCGATGTCGTCGGGTTCCGGCGTCGCCGGGCTCCTGGCCCACCACCTGCGCAGCATCGCGGCGCACCCGGAGCAGTACGAGCCGAACCAGGCCGAGATGCTGGGCGGCATGGCGTTGGACCTGCTCGCCGCCACGCTCGCCCAGCGCCTCGACATCGAGGGTGTTCTGTCGCCGGAGACACGGCACGCCGCGTTACGCGCCCGCGTCGTCGCCTTCATCGACCGCCACCTCGACAGCGCCGAACTCAACCCTCGTAGCGTCGCCGCCGCCCACCACATCTCCCTGCGCTCCCTGCACCGCCTGTTCGACGGTGAGGCGACGACACCTGCCGAGCTGATCCGGGCCAAGCGTCTGGAGCGGTGCCGGCGGGACCTGGGTAACCCCCTGCACGCGCGGCAGCCGGTGCACCTCATCGCCGCCCGTTGGGGTTTCCCGGACAAGGCCCACTTCAGCCGCCTCTTTCGCGCCCGCTACGGACGTTCACCGCAGGCGTACCGGGCGGCCCACACGGCAGCGGACCGCTGAGCCGGCAGCCGTTAGGGCCGTCGGTGGTCGGTCGGGTCGTCCGCGTCGAAGTCGCGTACGGCGGTGCGGATCATCTCGCCGTACGGGTCGTCCGGTAGCTGGTCCAGGTGTTCCCGGGCCCGGGCGAGGTGTTCCCGGGCCTGGCCGGCGTTGCCCAGTCGCCGGTGGCAGTCGGCGAGGTTGAGGTACAGCGACGGCAGGAACGCCCGGACCTCGAGCGAGGGCAGGTGCCGCCGGACGCGTTCGTCGGTCAGCTCGGACACCGCCGTCAGGGCGCGTTCGTCCCAGCTCAGCTCCGCGTCGAGGGTGTCCTGAAGGTCGGCGAGATGGTGGGCCACGGTGCAGCGGTGCAGCGCGTCGGCGGTCGGGCCGAGTTCGTCCCACAGCGCGGTGAGCAGTTCGCGGGCCTCGGCGGTGTCGCCGGTCTGGCCGAGCCGCACCGCCTCGATGACGCGGGTCATGGTCGGGTCGAGGGTCATCTGGTCGTTCATGTGGCCGATGGTCAGGCCTCAAGGAGGTCGAGGGTCAAACGGCGAGCGCGCTGGCTATCGTCCGAAATTTCAATGATCGGTATTAATCTTGCACCTGTAAGTCGAATTTCGTAGGCTGCCCGGGTGATCGAGCAACCCCTCGTCGAGGCGACGTTCGGCTCGATCGCGATGTACGTGGCGACGCGCCGGATGACCCGGGCGATGCTGCGGTGAGCGACACAAAAGAGCTGGACGCGATACCGCGCGGCCGGTAGCTTGCAGTCGACCGCGACACCGTCCGAGGAGGTGAGACCCATGACCGCTGGTTCGATGTGGGTGCTCCCCTCGCCGTCACGGTTGGGCGACTGACGTAGCTGTCGCCGGGAGCGCCTTTCACCAAGGCACTCTCGAAAGGCCGCTCCTGTGTCCTCCGTTCACCGTGATCCTGCTTCCTCGCCGAGCCCCGACGCGGATCGTCCGCCGCACCTGTTCGACGTGATCATCGTCGGCTGCGGGCCGACCGGCGCCATGCTTGCCGCCGAACTACGCCTGCACGACGTGCGGGTCCTCGTGCTGGAGAAGGAGATCCAACCTCCGTCGGCCGTTCGCATCGTCGGTCTGCACATCCGCAGCCTCGAGGTGCTGGCGATGCGCGGACTCCTGGACCGCATGCTCGCGCACGGACGGCGACGTCCGGCCGGTGCCTACTTCGCCGCCATCGACAAACCCGCGCCCACCGGGCTGGACTCCCCGTACGCCTACCTGCTGGGCATCCCACAGCCGGTCATCGAACGTCTGCTCGCGGAACACGCGACCGGACTGGGCGCGCAGGTCCGGCGCGGGCGGGCGGTCACCGGTCTCGCGCAGGACGACGAGGGGGTGACCGTCGAGCTGTCCGACGGGGAGCGGTTGCGCAGCCGCTACGTCGTCGGCTGTGACGGCGGGCGCAGCACGGTGCGCAAGCTCCTCGGCGTCGGCTTCCCCGGCGAGCCCACGCGGACCGAGACGCTGATGGGCGAGATGGAAGCGGGTGTCCCGCCGGAGGAGATCGCCGCCACCGTCGCCGCGATCGGCGGAGCCCGGCACCGATTCTGGGTCCGACCCGCGGGTGTCGGGGCCTACAGCGTGGTCGTCCCGGCGGCCGGAGTCAGCGATCGCGCTCAGCCGCCCACCATCGAGGATTTCGCTCAACAACTGCGGGCCGTCGCCGGAACCGACTTCGGCGTGCACTCGCCGCGCTGGATGTCCCGCTTCGGCGACGCCACCCGGCTTGCCGAGCGGTACCGGGTCGGTCGGGTCCTGCTGGCCGGCGACGCCGCCCACATTCATCCGCCCATCGGCGGTCAGGGCCTCAACCTGGGCGTGCAGGACGCGGTCAACCTCGGCTGGAAACTGGCCGCGCAGGTTCAGGGCTGGGCCCCGGACACCCTGTTGGACACCTACCAGGCCGAACGTCGTCCGGTCGCCGCCGACGTGCTGGACAACACCCGCGCCCAGACGCAACTGCTGTCCGACGAACCGGGCGCGCGGGCCGTACGCCGTCTGCTCAGTGAGCTGATGGACTTCGACGAGGTCAACCGCCATCTGCTGGAGAAGATCACCGGAACCGGCCTCCGCTACGACCTGGGCGAGGGCCCGGACCTGCTCGGTCGCCGGCTGCCCGACGTCGACGTGCGACAGGGCAACCTCTACGGGCTGCTGCATCGCGGCCGTGGCCTGCTGGTGGACCGCACCGAGCGACTGACCGTCGGTGGCTGGAAGGACCGGGTCGATCATCTCGCGGACGCCGGGGCGGCGGTGGACGTCCCGTGCCTCCTGCTGCGTCCCGACGGCTATGTCGCCTGGATCGGCGACGAGCAGCGGAACCTCGACGACCATCTCGCCCGGTGGTTCGGCATGCCGTGAGTACGAGCGACGCTCAGGCCCTTACTCAAGTTGACGCTTTATAAATCTTCTGCTTAAATAAGGGCCATGAGCGTGACCCTCGACGACCAGCAGCTTGATGCGCTGTTCACCGCACTGAGCGATCGGACCAGGCGCGACATCGTGGCTCGGCTGACCACGGGCCAGGCGACGGTCAAGGAGCTGGCCGAGCCGTACGCCATGAGCATGCAGGCCGTGTCGCAGCACATCCGGGTGCTCGAGCGGGCCGGCCTGATCAGTCAGGGGCGGCACCGGCAGAGCCGGCCGTGTCGCCTCGAACCCGCGGCGCTGGACGCCGCGCTGTCCTGGATCGAGCAGAGCCGCCAGGCCTGGGCGGATCGCCTGGACCGCCTGGAGACACACCTCGCCCACCTGCAGGAAGGCTGAAATCCGTGGGTGACGACGAACTCGTCTACCGGCGGGTCTTCCGCGCGCCGCGCGAACTTGTGTGGCGGTGCCTCACCGAGCCCGACGAACTCGCGCAGTTCTGGGGACCGCGCGGCATGGTGACACCGGTCGAGGGCATCGTCGTCGACCTCCGGCCCGGGGGTCGGTTCGAGACCCTGATGATCGGAGACCAGGGCAGCTACCGGATGGTCGCCACGTTCACCGAGATCGTTGTGCCTGAGCTGCTCGCCTGGGTCGAGCCGGCGACCCGGATGCACACGACCAGCACGTTTCACGATCTCGGCGACGGCGGAACCGCGGTCGTCATCCACCAGCGGCACGTGCCCGAGGCGATGCGTACGCCCGATGCTCGCGCTGGTTTCGCCACCTCGCTCGACAAGCTCGCGGAGCGCCTCGCCCACCTCACCCGGAAGGATCAACCATGACTGACCCGCAGCCGTGGGTCGCATCGACCTACCGAGGGCTCGCCGACCTTCTCGCCACCTCGGCCATCGACATCTGGGATGCGCCCTCGTTGTGCGAGAAGTGGCTGGTGCGGCACGTCGTCGCGCACGTCACGATGCCGGTGCGGCTGACCCCCGCACAGTTCGCGGCCGAAATGGCCGCAGCCCGCGGTGACTTCACGGTGCTCTCCGACACCGTGGCCACGCGCGACGCCGAGCTGCCCCGCACCGACCTTCTCGATCAGCTCCGATCGCCGAGCCTGCACGCCTGGCAGCCGCCGGGCGGTGGCGCCGCCGGCGCGCTGAGTCACGCCGTCATCCACTCCCTGGACGTGACGCTCGCCCTCGGCCGGCCCGATGTCGCACCGGCGGACGCGGTCGGCACCGTCCTGGGCAATCTAGGTGACGCCAACGGCGCCATCTTCGGAATCGACCTGGCCGGTGTCCGACTCGAGGCGACCGACACGGACCGGCGCTGGGGGAGCGGTGAGGTCGTCCGTGGTGACAGCGGTTCTCTGGTGGCGCTGCTGAGCGGTCGAACGCTGCCCGACGGCCGGAGCCTGCCCCGCGGCTGACGCCGCGATATCGAACCATGACCGACCGCGAAGTTGTGTGTCGTGTCCGGGTAATTACGCAGGTGGCGACGGCGCTCCATGATGGTGCCAGGATGTCGATCTGGACGTTCGGTGCGTCGATCGGCTTCGGTTCTCGGGTTCGAGACGGTGACGCCAACTCGGTCGCCACCGAACGCGAGTGCGCCTACCACCGGCGAGGAGAGACGTGACCCCGGACATTCAGGCGGTGCTGGCCATCGGCGCCACGACACTGGTGACCGCCGCCGCTACGGACGTGTGGAACGGGTTGGCTCGCCCGGGGTTCATCCGGCTGTTCGGACGCGGTCGCGCCGACCAGGAGGCGAAGGCCGCGCGTCGGCTCGATGCGCTGGCGGCCACCGTGGAGCAGGCACCGGCGGACAAGCAGGTCGAGGTCCGGGCCCAGCAGCAGCCGCAATGGCTGACCCGGTTGCAGGATCTCGCCGAAGACGACCCGGCCGTCATCGATGACCTGCGGGCCCTTGTCACCGAGGTCACCGCCCGGCTACCCGCCGAGCAGAAGGTGCAGATCCAGAACATCGTGGCCCGGGACCACGGCGTCGCGTTCGGCGTCCAGAACGGCAACATCATCTACCACGAGGCGTCACCGTCGACGGAAGCGTGAGCGGGAGTCGATGGATCGCATGGCCACGGCAGAGGAACCACACCCCTCCTTCCAGCAGGTCACGTCGGTCGCTGGGTTCGCCTACGGCGTGATCAACGCCGACATCCACGTCTTCGCCAACGGCGAACCGCTCTACCTGCTGGCCAACTGGCAACCCGAACCGGACGCCGACGTGGACTGGCTGCGGCAGATGCCCAGCCGCATGCTCAACGCCCGACGCGCCGTGGTGCCGTTCACCGGCCGCGATCAGGAACTCGCCGACCTGCGGCAGTGGCGCGACAGCGGACCGCCGCGGCTGAGCGTGCGCTGGCTGCACGGGCCCGGCGGGCAGGGCAAGACCCGTCTCGCCGCCCAACTCGCGGCCGAGTCGCTCAGCGCCGGCTGGAAAGTGGTTGCCGCGTTCCACGGTCCCGACGCCGACCGGCCCGAGCCCGGCAGCCACGACCTCGCCCTGACCGGGACCGCCGGGCTTCTTCTCGTGGTTGACTACGCCGACCGGTGGCTGTTGAGCAACCTCACCTGGCTACTCAAGAACACCCTGCTTCACCAGGTCGGCGTCCCCACCCGAATTCTCATGATCGGCCGCAGCCTGGACACGTGGCCGGCGATCAGCGCCATCCTCGACAACTATCGGGGCCACACGAGCGCCCAGCGGCTCCCCGACCTGCCCACCGATCACGCCCGGCCCACCATGTTCACCGCGGCCCGCGACCGGTTCGCCGCCATTTACCGGCATCCCCGCCCTTCCACGATCCTGCCCTCGGTCCCGCTCGACAGTCCCGAGTTCGGGCTCACCCTCGCCGTACACATGGCCGCCCTGGTCGCCGTCGACGCCGCTGTCAGCGGCGAGCGGCCTCCCGAAGGCATGGACGCCCTGACCCGGTACCTGCTCAATCGGGAACAACTGCACTGGCGACGGCTCTACCACGACGGCCTCACGGGAACCGGGAGCGGCTATCGGACCCCCGGCGACGTGATGAACCACGCCGTTTTCACCGCTGCCCTCACCGGCGCGCTCGACCGCACCGCCGGCGCCGAGCTTCTCGAACAGCTCGGTGTCGGGCCAGATGTCGAACAGATCCTCCGCGACCACACGGTCTGCTATCCACCTGCCGAACCCAACCAGCCAACCGTCCTGGAACCCCTCTATCCGGACCGGCTCACCGAGGACTTCCTCGCACTCACCCTGCCGGGACACCACACCGACTACCCCGCGCAGGACTGGGCACCCCGCACCGCAACCGCTCTCCTGACCGCCCGCTCCCAGGACGACTCGACAAGCTCGGTGCTCTCCCGATCGATCATGTTCCTCGCCGCGGCCGCTGACCGCTGGCCCCACGTGGGCAGCACTCTCCTCTACCCGCTATTGCGCACACATCCCGATCTCGCGATCAGAGCGGGCGGCACCGCGTTGACCGCTCTCGCCACCAGCCGATCCGTGAGCATCGAGGTGCTGGAGAGCATCGAACCTCTGCTACCGATCGAGAGGCACATAAACTATGACATCGCCGCGGCCGCCGTGACGAGCGTGCTGACCGCACACCGCCTCGCCCACACCACTGATCCCGCCGAACAAGCTGTTCTGCAGTCCAAACAGGTCTTCCGCCTTGCCCGTGTCGGCCGCCAGGAGGAGGCTCTGGCCGTGGCCGAGGAGGCCGTGGCCACCTGGCGGCGGTTGGCCGCGGCAGACCCGGACGCCCACCAAGAAAACCTCGCCACCTCGTTGAGCGACCTCGGCCTTCGTCTGTCCGAGCTGGGTCGCGGCGAGCAGGCCGTGGCTCCGGTCCAGGAGGCTGTCGCCGTCTTCCGTCGGCTGGCCGCGGCAGACCCGGGCGACTACCTACCCTTTCTTGCCACGTCGCTGAACACTGTCGCTGCGGTTCTAGCCCGGCTGGGCCGCCTGGCGGAGGCTCTGGCCGTGGCCGAGGAGGCCGTGGCCACCTGGCGGCGGCTGGCCGAGGCGAACCCGGACGCCTACCTATCCGACCTCGCCAACTCGTTGAACAACCTCGGCGCCTGCCTGTCCGAGCTGGGTCGCTCCGGGCAGGCCCTGGCCCCAGCCAAGGAAGCCGTGGCCATCCTGGGGCGGCTGGCCGAGAAGAAACGCGGCTTCTACGTGTCCGACTTCGCCCTGTCGTTGAACAACCTCGGCAACTGCCTGTCCGCGCTGGGCCGCCGTGAGCAGGCGCTGGCCGCGACTCAGTCGGCCGCCGGCACCTACCGGGTACTGGCCGAGGCGAATCCGGACTCCTACCTACCCGACCTCGCCCTGTCGCTGAACAACCTCGGCCTCCGCCTGTCCGCGCTGGGTCGCCCTGAGCAGGCCCTGGCCCCGGCCGAGGAAGCCGTGGCCATCCGGCGGCGGCTGGCCGAGACGAACCCGAACGTCCACCTTCCCCACCTCGCCGACTCGTTGAACAACCTCGGCGCCTACCTGTTCGAGCTGGGCCGCCCTGAGCAGGCCCTGGCCCCGACCGAGGAAGCCGTGGCCATCGGACGGCGGTTGGCTGAGACGAACCCGGACGTCCACCTTCCCGACCTCGCCGACTCGTTGACCAACCTCGGGGCCCACCTGTCCGCGCTGGGCCGCCCTGAGCAGGCCCTGGCCCCGACCGAGGAAGCCGTGGCCATCGGACGGCGGCTGGCCGAGACGAATCCGGACGCCTACCGACCCCACCTCGCGGCGTCGTTGACCAACCTCGGCACCTGTCTGTCCGCGCTGGGCCGCCCTGAGCAGGCGTTGGCTGCTGCTGAGGCCGCCGCCGTCATTCACCGGCGGCTGGCCGAGGTAAATCCGGACGTCTACCTAGCCGACCTCGCCACCTCGTTGACCAGCGTCGGCAGCATCCTGTTCGCGCTGGGCCGCCGCGAACGGGCCATCGCCCCGGCCGAGGAAATCGTGGCCGTCCGGCGGCAACTGGCCGAGACGAACCGGGACACCCACCTACCCGACCTCGCCATGTCGTTGTGGACATACGCCACGGTGTGCGCAGACGCGAAGCAGAACCTGCCCGAAGCCTTGAAGGCGATCACCGAGGCGACTCAGCTCTACGGATCGTTGGCCAAACGTATGCCGCAGAAGTTCGCAGGCCAAGCACTCTCCGCGTACCGGACTCTGGCCGATGTGCTGGAAGGAGTCGGCCGCAGGGACGAAGCGAACGGTCTTCGGCAGCAGCTCGACAGGATTACGATCAGAACCAAGGATTGAGCCTTCAGGGATGGCCACGGTCCCACCACCTGCGCCACTCGTCGGTGTCAGCCGAGCACCGGCACCGAGCGCCCCTCGTCCACCGTGTAGGCGCCCGTCGAGAGGACGCCGAGGGTCGCCGGCGTCAGGGTCAACGAGACGACGCCGCCGGGCAACACGCGGACGCTGTCCTGCGGGGCCGCGAACGTCGCGGGCGTCGACCCGTCCGGAAAGAGGCGCTTGCCGCTGCCGACGACGACCGGGTACTGCAGCAGTCGGTAGAGGTCGACGAGTCCGGCCTCGTGCAGCGTCTGCACGAGCCGCCAACTGCCGTGCACCTGGAGTTCCCCGCCCGGCCGGTCCTTGAGCCGGCGGACCTCGTCGAGGATGTCGGTGCGCAACACCGTCGTCGGGCTCCAGTCGGCCTCCTCGTCGGTCAGGGTCTCGCTGACGACGTACTTGGGCAGGGTGTTGAGCTTGGCGGCGATCAGGTCGTCGGGTGCGGTGACCTTCGGCCAGTAGCCGCCGAGCAGGCCGTAGCTCGTGCGGCCGAAGAGGAAGGCGTCGGCCGTACGGAACCAGCCCTCGACGACCTCGTTGGTGTGCGCGGACATGTGCGGGACGAGCCAGCCGCCCCGGTCGAAGCTGTCCGAGCGGTCCTCGTCCGGGGCGCCCGGTCCCTGCATGACGCCGTCGAGGCTCACGAAGACGTTGACGCTGAGCAGCACGGTTATCCTCCGTCGGGTGGGTCGGGCCGCCGCCCTCCGGCGGCCGGCCGACGGAGGTTAGCTGCCGGGTCGCGGATCGGTCTTGTACAGGAACGACATCGTCGGGTCGTCACCG
This sequence comes from Micromonospora sp. NPDC049801, assembly GCF_040656575.1. Classification (NCBI taxonomy): domain Bacteria; kingdom Bacillati; phylum Actinomycetota; class Actinomycetes; order Micromonosporales; family Micromonosporaceae; genus Micromonospora; species Micromonospora sp. NPDC049801. The sequence goes on from NZ_JBFAMS010000001.1 coordinate 422,043, forward strand.
GCGCCCAGCCCTCGCGCGGTGTGTCCGACGTAGCGCCGCAGCGCGTGTGCCAGGTGAGCCTGGTCGAAGTAGCCCAGCACCGAGACGACCGCGCGCCAGTCGAGGCCGTCGCGCAGCATGGTGGCCGCGGCGTTCGCGCGGTCGATCTGCGTCACGGCGGTCGGCGACAGTCCGGTGACGGCACGGTGTTGCCGCTGGTGGGTGCGCGTGGACCCGTGACGGTCGGCCTCGGTTCCCGTCAGGCGTGAGGGAACCAGCAGCCCCGAGTCGCGCAGCCGTCGGACGAACTGCTCGACGTTCTCGTACGTCGGCGTCTCCCAGTCCTCGCCGCCGATGACCACCCGGCCCGAGCGTGTCACCGGGAAGGACACGTGGCTGTCGACGATCGACGTCGCGGGGTGCGGCCGGAAGACAGCGCCGAGCGTCAACCGGATCCCGAGGAACTCGGCGTCCGGCGGGACCGGTGCCGTGGTCGCCTTGGTCTCGGGCCCGCGTAGCGAGACCAGGAGCCGCCCGGCCGAACGCGTGACGATCAGGTGGCAGCACGTACGCGCCACGGACGTCATCGTCTCCTCGGCGTCGCTGGTGGTGCGCCACACGCGGTCGACGATGTCCGCGTCCGCGTCGGTCGGACGATGCTCGAACCGCAACGCCATGACGCCTCCGAGCTGTCCCAATACCGGCTCCTGAGCCTAGGGCGTGTGCTGGCGGATGTGCGATCAGGGATCGAGAGGTTGGTCGGGAGGGGTCAGCCGGGGGTGCTCCAGACCAGGGGCGCTTTGCGGGTCCACGCGTCGTCCTCGATCGTCTGGACGAGGAACCGGGCGAGGTCGGCGCGGTTGATCCGTGCGCCGGGCTTTTCGGTGCCGGCCTCGGACGCCCGCACGGTGCCACCGGTGGGCTTGTCGGTCAGGGTCACGGCGCGGACCAGGGTCCATTCGATGCCGGACGAGGCACGGATGACCTGGTCGACGCCGGTGTGGTCCTCGAAGCCTGCCTTGATGTTCGACAGCTCGGGCAGGACGGCCTGATCATCCGCACCGCCTACGCCGAGGTCCCTCCGCGCGTCGAGTACACCCTCGCCCCGCTGGGTCGCGGCCTACACGAGATCGTCACCTCGCTGATCGGCTGGGCCGCCGACCACCACGACGAGATCCGTGCGAATCGCGAGCGCGCCGCAACGACCGGATCCTGACCGCTCCACAAGCAGTCGTGCGCCACAGTGGCAGCATCTGACCGCGCCGACACGCCCGCAAACCGTTCGCAACCCTCCGGGGGACCGGGTCGCACCAATTAACGAATTACCGGTAACAACAATCTGTTAATTCATGCCCACAAACGGTACATAACGCGCGCGCACCATAATGACAGTTAAGATGCGTAAGCACTTACGCTGTTGTTTCGGCGGTCCGTCGCCGCCCCGGGCCGCCCGCAGCTTCCAGGCCACAGGCGCGCGCGGCACGGCCGGTGACGGGTGTGATGGGCCGATCCCGAGCCGGGCTTGTCGAGGTGGTCGTAGACCGGGGAGGTGTAGACAGCAACCGCGGCCGCACCCGAGCTGGGGTGCGGCCGCGCGGGTCGGTCGTGTCAGTGCGCGTGATGGTACTGGTGCACTACGGCGTGGCCCTTGCCCCGCGAGATCATCCACCGGTTCACCGGGATGGTCAGCACAAACGCCACGACCAGCGAACCCACGAGGGACGCCCAGAACAACACGCTGGTCAGCCCGGCGTCCATCGCCGCGGGCACCGCGACGATGAACGCGTTGTCCAGCAGTTCCATGATGGCGATCGACACGGTGTCGGCGGCCAGGGCGACCGTCAGCGCCGCGCGGAACCCGACGCCGGCGCGCAGCACACCGCGCATCGTGAGCCCGTACCCGAACACGAACGCCAGGACGATCGACAGCACGACCGTGGCGGCATTGTGCAACCCGAACGCGGTACCGATCACCATGCCCAGCACCTCGCCAATCGCGCAGCCTGTCAAGCAGTGCAGTGTCGCCTGCGCGGCGACCGCCCAACCCGCCGCCGCTGCGGGGCGCCCGTCGTTCTCGTGTGCCGCAACCAGCGTTGGCGTGCCCTCGTGGTGGTGATGTTCGTGTGTCATGTTCGCCTCCTTCAACCCCGCTGAATATACCCCTAGGGGGTATATGTGGCCAGGGGTGTCCAGGCGCAGCGGGCGGTAGCCGTCATCGCCCAGCTGGGCGAGTTCGCCGTCGATGCCGACCGAGTAGGTGCGTAGAAGTGCACGTTCTCGTGGTGCCGGGGCGCAGCGCCCCCTCGCCGGCGTTGGCAGCCCCGGCCGCAATGCCACCTCATACGGACGGACCGTCCTGATAGGCGGCCGTTCATCTCGTCGCGGTGGCCCACTCGGCCGCCAGCGAAGGGCTGTAGTACCGGGTGAAGCCACAGCCCCACGCGATCGGGTCGGCGAGCGGCGCGCCGCCCCAGCGGGGCATGCCGGACACGAGCAACCGGGTGCCGACCTGATAGGCCGGGCCAGCCTCGGACGTGGCATCGCCCGTCCCGCCCGAGGCGGCGGGCGGCGACATGTCCACCACGGCGGTGCCCCCGGATCCGCCCCGGAACCAGGTGTGCACCTGGAACGTCACCGATCGCAGGTCCAGCGGAGGATGCGCGCCGCGTTCGGTTCGGGCCGGTCCGATGCCGGTCACGGTGCCGTCGAAGGCGAAGGCCTGCTCGGCGAGGGTCTTTGGTGCGTACGCCTTGACGCACTGCGCCGCGCCGAAGGCGAGCGGGTCGCCGGGCTTGACCCCGGCCGGCAGGTCGGCCGCGGGCGTCGGAGTGACCGGTGCGGACGATGACGTGACCGGCGGCTGTGCCTGCGGCGTCGCGGTCGGCCGGTGGACGCCGTACGCAGCCGCCGCGATGATCACCGTGGTCGTGGCCGCCGCCAGCATCAGGGTCCGGCGTCGGCGGTGGACCCTGCGCACCGCCCCGGCGACCACGGCCAGTTCGTCGGGGGCGTCGGGGGCGTCGGCGGCGAACAGCTCGCGCAACTCGCGCTCGGTCGACTGGCTCATCGGGTCTCCCTCTGTGCGTCGATGGCCGCGGGTCCGCGCAGGCTCGCCAGGGCACGTGAGGCGGTGGCCCGCACGGAGCTCTCGCTGACCCCCATGGCCGCGGCGACCGCCGCGTCGTCCAGGTCGGCGTAGTAGCGCAGGACGAGCACTGTGCGGGCGCGCGGGGCGAGCCTGCTCAACAGCACCCGCATCTGGTCCCGGGCGGCGACCGCGTCGGCCGGGTCGGCCACCGTGGCGCCGGTCTCCTGGCGCAGGTCGGTGGGCCGCTCCGTCGTCCAGCGCCGGCGACGCCAACTCAGATGCGCGTTCACCAGCATGCGGCGTACGTAGGCCTCGGGGTCTGTCGCCGCGCGCACCCGCTTCCAGTGCCGGTACACGTCGGCCAGCACGGTCTGCGCCAGATCCTCAGCCACCTGCCGATCGCCGCTCAGGACGAACGCCAGGCGCACCAGCGACCGGCCATACCCCGCCACGAATTCCTCGAACGACACGCCCGCTCCCGTCAGTGCTCTCCACTAGGAAGACGCACCGGCCGCCGCCCGGCGCTGCACGGCTACCCTCTCCGAGCGCTGGTCGGCGTTCGACACCGGCCCCGGACCCGCAGGGCCCGGAGCCGATGTCGTTGCCCGGTCTACCTCGCGGCCGGTGAGGCGTACCCGACGATGGACGAGGCCCAGTTGCTGTACTGCGGGTGGGTCACGCCGTCGGACTGGTTGCCGCCGACCACGTAGTGGTTGCCGTCCGTGCTGGTGTCGTAGTACGACGTGACGATGGCGACGTGGTCGTAGCTGCCGTTGCCGTCCCAGTCGTAGACCGCCGCGTCACCCTTGCGCGGGACGTAGCCGCTGCCGCGCCCGTGCCAGGTGCCGTTGTTGATGCCGTACGTCCGGAAGCTGCCCGCCGCCGCGGTGAGCCCGGTGTACTTCGCGCCGCCCCAGTAGAAGGCGAACTTCGCGAAGTCCGCGCACCATTGCCGCTTGCGCCACGCCACCGGCCCCCAGGCCTTGGTGCCGTCGCGGTACATGTAGCCGTTGGTGGTCTTGCCGCACTTGCCGTAGGTGGAGGCGGTGCCGTCATTGCGGTCGTTGGCCGGGTCGGCCCAGAAGCCGGTGTAGAAGTTGCAGTCTTCGGTCGAGGTCTCGGACAGCCGTGCCTGGACGTCGGCGTTGGTGGACGTGTACTGCTCCCACGCGATGTTGCCGACGTCGATGCCGAGCTGGGTGTCGCCCGCGGCGTACGCGGGGCTGGCCACGCTGAGGGTCGACGCCGCGAGGGCGACCGCCGTGACCAGCGCCATACGGATCCGTCTCATCGGTTCTCCTGCTTTCTGACTGACGAAGGTGGACGTCAGAAAGCGTCGGCGTGCCGGCTTGGGCGGCCCTTGAGGGAGTCTTGACTCTCCTCTTCGACGAGGTGGTGGAGGCGGTCAGCCGTCGAGGTCGCGTAACGCCTGGGCCACCGTCTCGGCATTCGGATGGTCGAGTTCGCGAAGGATCGTGGCCGCCTGCCGCAGGAAATCGCGCGCCTGCTCCGCCTCGCCGGCGGCGGAGTGGCTCTGCCCCAGATGCGTCAGGATCTCCGCCTCGTTGTACCGGTCCCGGAAGTTGCGGACCAGCTTGAGGGCCCGCTGGTAGCAGGTGTTGGCCTCGGCGTGCCGGCCCAGGTGGTGGTACGCGTAGCCGAGGCTGTCCCAGGCGCCCGCCTCGGCGTGCTGGTCGCCGATCTCCTGGTTGAGCTCGACCGCCCGCTCGCAGTACGCCACGGCCGCGCCGTGGTCGCTGAGCTGGGTGTGCAGCCAGCCGACATTGTTGACGGCCATCGCCTCCCCGGCCCGGTGCCCGGCCTGCCGGTAGAGCCCAAGGGCCAGCTCGTTGTGGCGCAGCGCGTCGGACCAGCGGTCCTGCTGGTTGAAGGCCCAGCCGAGCCCACGGTGGGTGTGCGCCTGGCTGACCGGGTCGCCCAGCTCCTCGAACAGCGCGAGTGCCCCCTGGTAGTACCGGTGGGCCTCGTCGAGTTCTCCGAGCTGGGTGTGGGCCACTCCCAGACTGCGGTGCGAGCACGCCTGCCAGTGCCGCTCACCGAGCCGGCTCGCGGCCCGCAGCGCCGCGAGCTGCGTCGCGGTCCAGTCACGCCAGTGCCCCTGCTCGTCGAGGTAGCTCTCCATCGTCCAGGCCAACTGCCAGGTGTACGCGTCGAGCCCGTCGCGCGCGGACTGCCGCAGGATGCCGAGCAGCACGGCGTGTTCGGTGTGGAACCAGGCCAGCGCCTGCGCCTGGTCGGCCACCGGATCGAGGGTGAGTTGGGGCTGGGCGGGCGGCAGCGTGATCGGCTCGCGGGCCGGGTCGAGCAGGCAGGCCGCCGCGTGGGCGGTGTGCAGGTAGTGGTCGAGCATGCGGACGAGGGCGGCCTGCCGGTGGTCCGGGGCGTCGCGCTCGACCTGCTCGGCCGCGTACAGGCGGACCAGATCGTGCAGGCGGTACCGCGTCGACGTCTGTTGGTGGACCAGGTGCGCCTCGTGCAGGTCGTGCAGCAGCGGCCGGGTCTGCCGCGGGGAGAGCCCGCTGAGGCTCGCCGCGGCCCCCAGGCCGACCTGGGGGCCGGGAGTCAGACCGAGCAGCCGGAACATCCGGGCCGCCTCCGGCTGCAGGGCGCGCGTGGAGGAGGCGAAGACCGCGCGCAGGTCGGCGCTCAGGTCGCCGGTAGTCAGGGCGTCCAGCCGCGTCGCCTCCTCGGACAGCTCCTCGACCAGCGCCCGCAGCGGGAGACCGGGGTGCATCGCCGCGCGCGCCGCGACGATGCTGAGGGCCAGTGGCAGGCCGTGGCACCGGGCCAGCAGCGCGGCGACGCTGTCGGGTTCCTCCGCGAGCAGTCGCGGCCCGAACCGGCGGGACAGCAGGTCGTGGGCCTCGTCGTCGGTGAGCACGTTCAGGGTGAAGCCCTGCGCGCCCTGCGCCACGAGGCCGCCCAGGCGGCGACGGCTGGTCACCAGGACGGTGCAGGTGGGACTGCCGGGTAGCAGGCTGGCGACCTGCTCGGTGTCGTGGGCGTTGTCCAGCACGATCAGCATCCGCCGGCCCGCGAGCAGGGTGCGGTAGAGGGCCGCCTGCGCGTCCACGCCGGTCGGGATCGCCTTGGGCGGTACGGCCAGGGCGTCGAGGAGGCCGCGCAGGGCCACCGGTGGCGGCACCGGCTCGGCGGCGGGGTCGAAGCCGCGCAGGTTGACGTACAACTGGCCGTCGGGGAAGCGGTCCAGGTGGTCGTACGCCCAGCGCAGGGCCAACCAGGTCTTGCCGACGCCGCCGGTGCCACCGATGACCGCGACGGCGACGGCGTCCGCGTCGTTGGTCTGATCCTCGACGAGGCGGGACAGTGTGGCCAGTTCGCGGACCCGGCCGGTGAACAACGGCGGTGGGGCCGGCAGTTGCCGGGGCGTCGGGTGGGTCGCGGCGGTCCCGGTCGTCGGCGCGGCGAGTGTCGGGTCGCCGTTGAGGATGCCCAGGTGCAGCGCTTGCAGATCGGGGCCGGGGTCGACGCCGGTCTCGTCGGCCAGGACACGGCGCAGCCGGTCGTAATGCTCCAGCGCCTCGGCCTGCCGACCGCAGCGGTAGAGGGCGCGCATGAGTTGCCCGGCGAGGCGCTCGTCCAGCGGATGGGCCGGCGCGTCCCGCAGGAGGTCCGGTAGCAGGGACGCGTGCAGACCCAGGCGGAGCGCGGTGTCCGTGCGGTCCCGTTCGGCGGCCAGCCTCTCCTGGGTGAGCGCCTCGCGCGTCTCGTTGAGCCACGGGGTGTCCAGCCGGGGAAAGGGCTCGCCACGCCACAGGCCGAGGGCTTCGTCGAACCGCCCCAGCGCCGCCTCGTCGTCGGGCACGGCGCGCGCCCCGGCGACCAGGTCGCGGAACCGGTGCAGATCCACCGCGGCCGGGTCCACGCTGAGCAGGTAGCCGCCCGAGCGGCGGGAGATCTCGGCACCGTCGGCCAGGCAGGACCGCAGGCGGGACAGGTAGCTGTACAGCGAATTCACGGCGCGCTGCGGACGATTATCGGCCCAGACGCGTTCGAGGAACTGGTCGACGTGCACGACGCGATTCGCCTCGATGAGCAGGATCGCCAGGACGCTGCGTTGCCGAGCGTGGCCCAGGTCGACCCATGCGCCGTCGATCTCCGCCTCGACCTCGCCGAGCAGCCTGAACTTCACCGACACCGTCCCCCGCTGTCGCCGTTCCCGGCTTGACCAGGCGATTCAAGATTCGCTCAAGATGTCTCTCCATTGTATTCGGAGACATTCTCGGATCCGGATCGCGAGGACCGCCGTCTACGGGCTGGGACGGCACGGCAGCGGGCCCCGGGACTCCTTGACGGAGTCCCGGGGCCGGCTGCGGCGGTGGTGCGCGGAGGGCGTCAGTCGCCGGCGGGAACCTCGTAGAGCCGGCTGCCGCTGACCGAGGCCCGTGTCACAGACCCAGAGGTGCTCGCCGTAGGGCGCGAATCAGCACCGCGCCGAGGGGTCGCGGCGTCAGTTCGGCAGGTACGCCGAGCGGGCCTGGCTCACCTCGGCGGCCTGGCGCTCGCGCCACCGGCGTTGGCTGTCCCGGTTGCAGGCGCGGCACGTCCGGCGGTATCGACCCGTCGACTCGTCGATCTCGCGGTCGTGCCCGTTGCGGCAGGTCGGGACCTGCGCTCGGGTGCGGCAGTTCTCGGCGCGGCTGACCTGCCGCAGGTGGGTGGGCTCGATGCAGTCCTGCGCCGGGCAGAGGTGGTCGACCTCCAGATCGGGGCGGTACCCGCCGACGAGGACGACGTACGCGGCGATGTGCGCCCAGGCGCGGCCGGCGACCTTCTGGTGAACGCCGCGCCGCGTGCCGTACCCGCTGATGATGAGGCAGCCGTCGTCCTGCCGTACCGAACGCCGCAGGAGATGGTCGCGCAGACTGGCCTCGGTGAAGTGGCGGGACAACCCCTTGACCTCGCTGAGCACGGCGTCACCCTATCGGAGGCGGGCGGCGTGCTCGGGCAGGTCGACGTCGGTGTCGTCGGCGACGTCGGCGCAGTCCACCAGTCGTACGGCTGTCGCGTGGGCTCGGAGGTAGTCGCGGGCGCCCCGGTCGCCGGTCGCCGCCTCGGCGACTCCGGGCCAGTGGTCGCGCCCGAGCAGCACCGGATGTCCGCGTCGCCCGTCGCGGTAGGTGGCCATGGCGAGGGATTCGGCGGTGGCGTCGCGGGCGACGCGGCGTACCGCCTCGGGGGTCAGGCCGGGCTGGTCGACCAGGGTGACCACGACGGCGGCGGCCGGGCTGGACGCCAGGGAGTCCAGCCCGGCCCGCAGCGACGAGCCCATGCCCGAGGCCCAGTCGTCGTTCACCACCACCTCGGGCAGTCGGGTGCGGGCGCGGATCTGGTCGGCCTGCGCGCCGAGCACCACCAGCACCGGTCGGCAGCCGGCGGCGGTGAGGAGGCCGGCGGCGTGCTCCACGAGCGGGCGGCGACGGTAGGGCAGGAGGGCCTTGGGTTGGCCGAGCCGTCGGCCGGCGCCGGCCGCCAGGAGGAGACCCGCCGTGACCATGGCCAGAGCCTAGTCCGCACGAGCGGCGGACGCCCCGCGTCCCGGGACGCCCAGCCGCAGGTCAGCGCGCCAGCCACTCCCGGTACGAGGTGGGCGCGAGAACGGCGTCCTGCTTGCCGGTGAGCACGTCGCCGGGGGCCGCCGCGAACATGCCGGCGGTGTCGTCGGTGGTGACGGTCCGCTGGTCGCCGCGCGCGGCGAGGGTGATCCGGCCCAGCTCGTCGAGCCCGAACACGTCGGGGCCGGCGACGTTGCGGATGCCCTGAAGCGGCGCGCCCACGCTCACGTCGGCGACGGCCTGGGCCACGTCGGCCGCGGCCATCGGCTGGACGGGGGTGCTGGGCAGCCGTACGCCGGTCTCGTCGGCGGTCCAGGAGATGACCGCGTCGATGAACTCGAAGAACTGGGTGGCGCGGACGATCGAGTACGGCACTCCGCTGGCCTTGAGGATGTCCTCCTGGAGCACCTTCGCGCGGTAGTAGGCCAGGTCGGGCACCTGGTCGACGCCGACGATCGACAGGACCACGGCGTGTCCGACGCCGGCCTTCTCAGCGGCGGTCAGGAGGTTGTCCATGGTGGTCTGGAAGAACGCGGGGGAGGCCTCGTCGAAGGTCGGCGAGTTGGTGAGGTTGACGACGACGTCAACGTCCTTGAGCGCCTCGGGGAGGCCCTGCCCGGTAAGGAGGTCGACTCCGGTCGACTGCGAGTGCCCGAACGCGTCGTGCCCGGCCGTGCGCAGGATCTGGACGACCTGGGAGCCGATCAGGCCCGTCCCGCCCATCACAGCGATCTTCATGTCCGTTCCACCTTCCGTGTCCCGTTCGTCCCGGCGCCCCAGCGGCGCCGGCAAACTCGGACCTCTTATGTCCGAGAACTATACTCGGATAAGAAGGATCCGAGTATCAGGGGTGGCTAGGGTGAGGCGATGAAGATGTCCGGCGGTGTCGAGTGGGCGCTGCACTGCTGTGTCGTGCTCACCACCAGCAGCCGGCCGGTCCCGGCCGCCCGGCTCGCGGAGCTGCACGACGTCTCCGGCAGCTACCTCGCCAAACAGCTCCAGTCGCTGGCCCGCGCGGGGCTCATCCACTCCGTGCAGGGCAAGTCCGGTGGCTACGCGCTGACCCGCGCGCCGGAGTCGATCAGCGTGCTGGACGTGGTCCACGCCGTCGACGGGCCCGGCCCGGCCTTCGTGTGCACCGAGATCCGCCAGCGCGGGCCGCTGGCCACCCCACCCGGCGACTGCACCGGCGCGTGCCCGATCGCCCGCGCCATGTGGACCGCCGAGACGGCGTGGCGTGACGCCCTGGCCGGCATCACGATCGCCGACCTCGCCCGCGACGTCGACGTCGACTCCGGCCCCGAGGCCCTGGCCACCGTCCGCGCCTGGCTCACGGGCGACCCCGCCGGCTGAGCGCTCGGCGGGCGTGACGTGGCTCAGCCGGCGCGGCGTACCTCGGTGTCCCAGATCTCGGCCCACGGACGTCGCAGCCCCCGGCACACGTGGATCGGGCCGCCGTTCTCGTCGTTGGCCACCTCGACCCGCTGGTCCACCCGCCCGGCCAGCACACACTGCTCGAACCAGCCGTTCAGCGCGTCGGGGCGCTCCCAGCCGACCGCGATGACCACGTCCGCGTCGGCGGGCGGGCGTCCGAAGTCCAGCATGCTGTTGTGGCCGGAGTACGCCCGGGGCAGCCCCCGTGCCGGTCCGTAGCGCGCGACCGCCCCGGCCTCGCCGTAGTTGGCGGTGAGCACGACCGCCCGCGCGCGATCGGACTCCGGCAGGCCACGGTGGACGGTGGCGAGTGAGTCGGCGAACGCCGGCCAGCCGATGGTCTCACCGGCGTCGTAGTTCACGTCGACCACGAAGGCGGGCAGCCGGTCGGCCGGCAGCACGGGCAACAGCAGCACGATGCTGGGCAGCAGGAACGGCACCGCGCCGGCCGCGAGCACCCCCCGCCGCAGCCACGACCGGCCGCGCGACGCCCAGGCGGCGGTGACCACCGCGCCCGCCGCGACGAGCGCCAACAGCAGGGGAGCGTCGTAGTAGCCCTTGCCGCCGGCCAGCAGGACCACACCGAACACGACAATCCAGGCCCAACCCACCGCCCGGTACGACCGCCACGCCGGCCGGCGCAGCAACGCGACGAGACCCGCGATCCAGATCGGTACGGCGTACGGGCTGATGATGAGGAACTGGAGGGTGAACGCGTCGAGGCGGCCGCTGTAGGAGCTGCCCCCGTCGGAGATGGACGCGGCCACGCCGAGCTGCGGGAATCCGTGCGCCGCCTGCCAGATCAGGTTCGGCGCGGCCAGCACCAGGGCGATCGCGGCGGCGGCGAGCACCCGCCGGTCGCGCAGCAGCCGACGCGGCCCCGCGATCAGCACCCCGGCGAGCAGGCCCACGGCCAGCAGCGCCGGCAACAGCTTGTTGAGCATGCCCACGCCGAGCACCAGACCGAGCGGGAGCGCCCACCGGGTGTCGCCGGTGCGCAGCAGTCGCACCGCGCACCACGCCACGCCGAGCCAGACCAGCAGGTCGACGGTCGTGGTGCTGAGCAGGTGCCCGCTGGCGAGCACGATGCCGGAGATCGCGGCGAGCACCGCCGCGAAGCTCTGCCCGCCCCGGCCGCCACCCAGCTCCCGGGCGATGGCGGCGACCAGCAGGACCGCGCCCCCGGCCAGCAGCGCCGACGGCGTCCGTAGGACCACCAGGTTGCCCGGCGCGATCTCGTCGAGCAGGCGGGCCAGCGCGGGGACCAGCGGGCCCTGGTCGACGTAACCCCAGTCGAGGTGCCGACCGCAGAGCAGGAAGTACAGCTCGTCGCGGTGATACCCGTAGCGCCCCGCGAGGAGCAGCAGCGTCACGCTGGTCGCGGCGGCCACCAGCCACGGCCCCCGCGTACGCGGACCGGGCTGCGGCAGCTCGGTCGGTGTGGACGACCGGGCCGGCGGGCGCTCGGTGTCGATGACGGGCTCGCTCACCGATCCATCATCGCCCGTGACGACGCCGGGCGGGTGCCCGTAAAGCCTCCGGGTGCACGTGCCCTGAGCAGGTGCGAAGATCAGTTTCGCAACCCGACCGAGAGGACGACATGCGATACCGCACTCTGGACGCCACCGGCACGGTGCGCGGACGCGACCTGTCGAGCGGGTCATGATTGCCTTCCCCGAGCCGACCGCACCGGCCGGCAGCCGCACCGAGGTCTTCCTGCGCTACCTGGACTACTTCCGCGAGTCGGTGGTGGCCAAGGTGTCGGCGTTGGACGAGGCGGAGCTGCGCAGCAGCCGGCTGCCGTCCGGGTGGACGCCGCTGGAGCTGCTCACGCACCTGCGCCACGTCGAGCGGCGCTGGATCGAGTGGGGTTTTCAGGGTCGGGACGTCGCCGAGCCGTGGGGAGACCGTCGGAACGACCGCTGGTACGTCGCCCCCGACGAGACCCGTGACGACCTGGTGGCGGCGCTGCGGGCGCAGGGCGCGCACACGACCGCCGTGGTGTCGGCGCACGACCTGGCCGAGATCGGGGCGCCGGGCCCACGCTGGGACGGCGCGGACCCGGCGTCGTTGGAACGGGTGCTGTTCCACCTGGTGCAGGAGTACGCCCGTCACCTGGGCCACCTCGACGTGGTCGCCGAGCTGGCGGGAGGCCCGACCGGGGAGTGAGGCCGCCCGGCCGATAATGGGCCGATGCCGCTGCTCGTCACGCCCGCCCTGCCCGCCGGGAGCCTCGCCGCCCAGGAACAACCCCACCTTGCGGTACGCCCCGGGCTGGCGCTGCGGCCGTGGCGCGACGACGACGCCCCCGCCGTACACGCGGCGTTCGGCTGCCCGGCGATCCAGCGGTGGCACGTGCTCCGACTCGACGACGACGCCGAGGCCAGGGCGTGGACGGCACAGTGGACCGGTCGGTGGCGTGCCGAGACGGCCGTGAGCTTCGCGATCGTCGACGGCGCCGACCGGCCGGTCGGCCAGACGGGACTGCGGGACGTGCTGCTGACCGAGGGGTCGGCGCAGATTTCGTACTGGCTGCTGCCCGACGCGCGCGGTCGGGGGATCGCCACCGCGGCGCTGGAGGCGCTGACCCGGTGGAGTTTCACCCAGGCCGGGTTGCACCGGTTGGAGCTGAACCACTCGACGGCCAACGCGGCGTCGTGCCGGGTCGCCACGCGGGGCGGCTTCGCCGTGGAGGGGGTGGCGCGTCAGTCGATGCGGCACGCCGACGGCTGGCACGACATGCACCAGCACGCGCGACTGCGCACCGAGGGGCCGATCGACTCAGCGGGGCTGCGCCCAGCCGACGAAACGCGGAGTCAGATCGGGTAGCACCACGTCGGGGTTGAGCGTGGCGAGGTCGACTTCGGCCTCCTTCTGGACCGCCGCCAGGTGGGTCAACAGACCCGGACGGTCGGGGCGGGCGCAGCCCTGCGGTAAATCCGTTGCCCACCAGGCACGGGTTGACCATGCTGACGCGCATGGATCAGTGACCAGTGGCGCACGTGCGCGATGAGGACGGCTTCGAGTGACCTCCCCGCCTCCGTCCGCCGTGCCACTCGAAGCCCACACCGCAGGACCGGTACGGGCTCCTTCAGCGACGTGATCTGCGACGTCGCGCCAGCCGGAGACACCGGCTACCCGCCACTGGATCCAGGAGGCCCCTCGGCGCCTCCTGCCGAAACCCTGGAATCGCCGAAACCATGAGTAGTTCCCGCCAGGTCCGGATGCCCGCCTTCGTCCGCGCGGACACGCCTGCCTTCGACGCGTCAGGCGTCTTCGCGACCCCACCGCAGCCGCGCCCCCAGCGCGGCGTCTCCCGGTGTGACCTCGCCGCGGCAGCCTTCTCACCACGATCACGCCCACCGCTGACCGCTGACCCGATCCTTTTCAACCTCGAGATGAGGACCGGCAGGCCAGAGATGGTGGACCCGGGCGCGTACCCCGGAAATTGCCTGGCGGCGCGCATACCGCGATGGGAGGGTGACCGGCATGACTGCGCACGCTCTGGCCGGGGCCCTGGCCGACGACGGACGGCGACGGATCTTCGCGGCGGTCGCGTTGGGGTCGACAAGCGTGCCCGAGGTCGTGCAGCGCTCCGGCTTGGCCACACGGGCCGTGCGCACCGGGCTCGGTCGGCTCGCCGCCGCGGGCCTCATCACCGGCGGTGACGGCGCGCTCGCGGTCGACGAGGCGTCGCTGCGGGCCGCGGCGCGCGAGCGCCGCCCGGCCGACGACGCCGCGCCGGCCGACGACCCCGTGCTGCGTACGTTCCTGCGCGGGGACGTCCTGGTCGGCATGCCGGCGCAGCGCGGACGGCGGCGAACGCTGCTGGCACACATCGCGCAACGCTCGTTCGAGCCGGGTACGCGCTATCCGGAGCGTGCCGTCGACGACGCGCTCAAGCCGTGGTGCGCCGGCGGCGCGTCGGACCACGCCACCCTGCGCCGCTACCTCGTGGACGAGCGGTTGCTCACCCGTGAGCAGGGCATCTACCAGCGGACCGACACCGAAAACCCGTTGACCGGCCACTGATGATCGACGGGTGACCACGACCGTTCGACCCGACTGGGTGACCGCCGCTGTCCGTCCCGACCATCCGGACGCGACACTCCTGTTGCGCGAGTACATGACGGAGATGGTGGTGCGCTACCACCGCCGCCCCGACCGACCCGGCGAGGTCGACGCCGCGCTGGCCGAGATGCCCAGCGACGACCTGGCGTACCCCACTGGTGTGCTCCTGCTCGCCCACCGCGGCGCGGATCTGGCCGGCTGCGCCGGGTTGCGCTGGCACCGGGACTGGGCCGAGCTGACCCGGGTCTTCGTCCGCCCCGCGCACCGGGGGGCCGGTGGGGGCGCGGCGCTGCTGGCCGCCGTCGAGCGTCGGGCGCGGGCGGCCGGGGTGGACCGCATCCGCCTGGACACCCGCGCCGACCTGGTCGAGGCCCGCGCCCTGTACGCCCGGCACGGCTATGTCGAGATCCCCGCCTACTCGCAGGGCCCGTACGCCGACCACTGGTTCGCGAAGGAGTTGACGGCCGGCTTGGAAGGCGCTAAATAAGAAGAGGAAGTTGAGTCACCTCGACTCAACCATCACCTTCGGCCAGGAGAACCGAGGAGGCATGACCATGTTGATGCGTACCGACCCGTTCCGCGAGGTGGACCGGCTCGCCGAGCAGTTCTTCGGTACGGCAGCCCGGCCGGCGACCATGCAACTCGACGCCTACCGCGACGGAGACTTCTTCTACGCCGCGTTCGACCTGCCCGGCGTCGACCCCGACACCATCGACTGCACCGTCGAGCGCAACGTTCTGACCGTCCGTGCCGAGCGCCGCCGACCCGCCGGCGACGGTATCGAGCTGGTCGCCGCCGAACGTCCGATGGGCACCTTCACCCGACGACTGTTCCTCGGTGACACCCTCGACACCGACAAGCTGGAGGCGGGCTACGAGCACGGGGTGCTGACGCTGCGCATCCCCGTCGCCGAGCGGGCCAAGCCCCGCCGGGTCACCATCACCGCCAACGGCAACGGCCGACGGCAGATCAACGCCTGAACACCGCCTCGACGGCCGGCGCCCGCCCCGGGGTGCCGGCCATCGGCGCGTCGCCGGCCTTCGACTCCCGGGCCGACGCGTCGCCGGCCCTCGGCCCTCGGGGGAGCGCGTCGCCGGACGATGGGTAGAGGGCGGCGAGGGCGTGGGCGGTGCTGGCGACCAGCTCGCGTAACTCGGTCGGGGTCAGCACCTCCACCTGCGCGCCGAGCTTGAGCATCTCTACACAGCCGTGGCGGACCGACTCGATCGGCACTGTCGTCGTGACCCAGCCGGCCGCGTCCGGCGCACCGGCATTCTCCTGCGCCGCGCGGCTCATCGCCGGCGGAAACAGGTACGTCGTCTGCGCCAGCGCCGCCACCGTCATCCGTACCCGCGCCTCGGCGCGGTAGACGCTCCGCTCGTAGCGTGCGGCCAGCTCCTGCCAGCTCTCGGCGAGGTCGAACCCGGTCGGCCGTTCGGCGGGCTCGTCCAGCACGGCCAGGTCGAGGATCGCCGCCACCCGATAGGTCCGCACCTGCCCCGACGCCGCGGCGACCAGGTACCAGCGGCCGGCCTTGAGCACCACGCCGAACGGATCGAGGGTGCGCGTCACCTCCCGAGGCGCCTTCCACCGCCGGTAGCGCACCTGCACCCGGCGGTCCTCCCAGACGGCTGCGGCAAGTGCGGCCAGGTGTGGTGTGGGCTCGGGTTCGCGGAACCAACTCGGCGCGTCGAGGTGGAACCGCTGCCGGAGCCGGGCGCCCCGGTCGGCGAGGTCCGCCGGCAGCGCGGCGCGCAACTTCAGCTCCGCCGTGGCCAGCACCGAACCCAGGCCCAGCTCAGCCGCCGGGCCGGGCATCCCCGCCAGGAACAGCGCCTCGGCCTCACCGGCGGTCAGGCCGGTGAGGCGGGTGCGGTAGCCGTCGAGCAGGCGGTAACCACCGGCCGGGCCCCGCTCGGCGTACACCGGCACGCCGGCGGCCCCCAGCGACTCCACGTCGCGGTACACCGTACGAACCGACACCTCCAGGGCATCGGCCAGCTCGCCAGCGGTCATCCGCCCCCGGGCCTGCAGGAGCAGTAGCAGGGAGACCAGCCGGCTGGCACGCACGATGCGACCGTAGCCGACCCCGACGTCGCCGCTGCGAGGGCCGGCCGTCGGCGCGCCTGCGTGGCAATCCCATCCGCTGCTGAGAACCTTTTTCACATGGTGTCCACCGACGCGCCCATGCTCGCCCGCCCCACCGCCCGACCGGCCCTGCCGAGCGCGCCGCTGGACGTCACCGAGGCCTGGCTGCGCAACCGTCGCCTCTCCGAGCACACCCGCGACGCGTACCGGCGCGACGTCGCCGCCTTCCTCGGCTGGTGCGCGGGACACGACCTGGACCCGCTGCGGGCCACGTTCCTGCACGTCAACGAGTACGCCCGCACGCTGGAGTCCACCCTCGTGGCCCGCAGCGGCCGACCGTTGACCCCGGCGACCGTGGCACGCCGACTCTCCGCCCTGTCGAGCTGGTACGACTTCCTCGTCAAGCTCGGTGGCGTACCCGCCAACCCGGTCTCCGGCGCGGACCGCCCCCGCGTCGACCGGGACCACTCCGCCACCATCGGACTCACCCCCGAGGAGGTGGACGCCCTGCTCACCGCCGCCGACGCCGAGACCGGCCCGACGGCGGCCCGCAGCCGGGCGGCCATCGCGCTCCTGGCCGACCTGGGCCTGCGGGTCGGGGAACTGGTCTCGCTGGACCTGACCGACCTCGGTACCGAACGCGGGCACCGCAGCGTGCGGTTCGTCGGCAAGGGCGGCAAGCAGCGCCGCCGCGCCCTCACGCCGGGCACCGCGTACGCCCTCGACGCGTACCTGGCCCAGCGGGCCGCCGCCGCCGGCGTGCCGGTGACCCACCTGACCGGGCCGCTGCTGGTCACCGCCAGCGGCGCACGACTCGACCGGCACTCCGTGTTCCGGATGGTCCGCCGCCTCGCCCGGGCCGCCGGCATCCCGGCGTGGGCGCGACTGTCCCCGCACTCGCTGCGACACGCGTTCGCCACCACCGCCCGCTCCGAGGGCGTCCCCCTGGAAGACGTGCAGGACGCCATGGGGCACGCCGACCCGCGCACCACCCGCCGCTACGACCGGGACCGGCACAACCTCGACCGCGACCCGGCGTACGCGGTGTGGGCCGCCCGGTCGCGTCGGCGCGGCTGACCGTCGTACCCCCGCCCTACGGTCGGGGGATGAGACACGGCCTGGAGATCCCCTGCGGCGGCGACGACCTCGACGTCGCCACCCTCGTCGAGCTGGGTGAGCTGGCCGAGCGCGCCGGCTGGGACGGGGTGTTCCTGGAGGACTACGTCATCCACCACTGCGGCGACGACCCGTCCACGTACGACCCGTGGCTGATGCTCACGGCGATCGCCGGGCGTACCGAGCGGGTGCGCCTCGGCACCGCGGTCACGGCGCTGCCCCGTCGGCGTCCGGCGAAGCTGGCCCGCGAGGTGTTGACCCTCGACCACCTGAGCGCCGGCCGGGCCACGGTTGCCGTCGGTGTCGGTGACCCCGCTGACCGGGGCCTGGCCGCGTTCGGCGAGCCGACGGAGGTAGCCGTGCGCGCCGCGATGCTCGACGAGGGTCTGGACCTGCTGACCGGCCTGCTCAGCGGTGAGCGGATCGAGCACCACGGCACCCACTACCGCGCCGAGCAGGTGGCGCTGCGGCCACCGCCCGTGCAGTCGCCCCGGGTGCCGGTCTGGGTCGGCGGCAGCACCCAGGCCGGGGCGGTGCGGCGTCGCGCGGCACGCGCCGACGGCATCGTGCCCTACAAGCTGACCGACACCGACGGCTGGGCCGACTTCACCCCCGACGAGGTTCACGAGCTGGCAGCGGCCATGCCGCCGACCCGGGCCGACGGCCAGCCGTTCGACGTGGCGATCGGCGGGCGACGCCGCCGCCCGGACGAGCGCGCCGAACGGGCCTACCTCGGGGAGTTGGCCGCCGCCGGGGCGACCTGGTGGCTGGAGTACGTGCCGGTCGGCGACCCGGCGGCGATGCGCGACGCGGTGGCCCGCGGCCCGCTGCTCTGAGCACCGCAGGCCAGCCCAGCGCCGACGCGCGGGTCCGGCCGGGTGTCACCCCGGCCGGCGGCCGCGCGTCGGCTCCGGCGGCGGCTGCGCGTGAGCCCGCGCGGCCGACGCCGGAGCGGTGTCGCCTCAGCCCTGCGGTCGGCGGCAGAGGCAGAACGGCTGCCCGATCGGGTCGAGCAGCACCACCCACGTCTCGCCGGGCTGGAACTCCGGCTTCGACGCGCCCGCGGCCACGAACTCCTTCTCGGCCACGGCCAGATCGTCGACGTAGAGGTCGAGGTGGTACCGCTTCTGCCCGGCCGAATCCGGCCAGGCCGGCGGTTGGTAGCCCTCGACGAGGCCGAACCCGATGGACACGCCGCCGTTGCGGATCATGGCGTACTCGGCTTGGCTGTGGGTGATCTCCCAGCCCAACGCCCGGTGGTAGAAGGCGGCGTGCGCGGCAGGGTCGGAGCTGTCCAGGTTGACCATCGCGAGGTCGGCGGTTGTCGTCATGCGTGCAGTCTGCGCCGGTGTACCTGCCAACTCCTGTCAGGTACGTCGACTTTTCTCGACGCCGGCGACCGTCACCCCCGCTCCCGTCGACCGGTCAGCAGAGCAGGTCCAGGTGATGGTGGGCGTCCTCGGCGATGTCCTCGTGCCGCAGCCACCGCCGCGCCCACAGCCGGGCCGCCAGCTCCGCCTGCTCGTCACCCCAGGCGGCGTGCTCCACGAGCAGCGCGGCGGTCAGCGCGTACGCCAGACGCAGCGCCAGCGCACGGGCACCGGCGATGACCGTCGCCGCGCCCGGGTCGGCCGTCACCGCGACGATGGTGTCGCGGAGCTGCCCGGCGACCGTGGCCAGGGTGTCGGCCAGCGCGGGCGACAGCGGCCGGGCCAGGTCGACGGCGGCCGACAGCCGTCGCAGCAGCGGCGACCCGGCGTCCTCCCGGGTCAACGCGCGCAGCACGTCCAGGGACAGGACGTTTGTGGTGCCCTCCCAGATCGGCAGCACCTGCGCGTCGCGCAGCAGCCGGGGCACCCCGGTGTCCTCCACATACCCGGCGCCGCCGAAGCTCTCCACGTACTCGCTGGCGGAGCTGACGGCGAGCCGGCCGGTGGCGAGCTTGGCCAGCGGCGCGACGATGCGCAGCTCCGCGACCGCCTCCGGGTCGGCGCCGACCTCCACCCGCCCGAGCAGCGCGAACGCGTGCCCGGCCAGGGCGAACGCGCCCGCCGCGTCGACCGCAAGGGTGCCGAGCGTGGCGCGGTGCAGGGGCGAGGACGACAGCGGGCCCCCCGCGACGTGCCGCGCGTCGGCGAACGCGCGGGCGTAGGCGAGCCCCCGTCGCATCCCGCCGGCAGCGGCGGCGGCGTTGTGCACCCGGGTCACCACGACCAGCGTCATGGCCCGGACCAGGCCGGGCACCGCCGGGTCGCCCAACGGCACCGCGTACGCGTCGCGCAGGCCGATCTCGGCGGTCGGCAGCGCCCGGGTGCCGAGCTTGTCCTTGAGCCGGTGCACGACGACACCGGGAGCGGGCGCGTCCGGTGCCGCGCCGGTGGCCAGCGGCGAGTCGACCGCGTAGCGGGGTACAAGGAACGGAGCGAGCACCCGGCTGCCCCGCCCGGCGCCCTCGGGACGGGCCAGCGCCACCGCCATCGCCGCGTCGGCCGCGGAGCAGAACCACTTCTCCCCGGTCAGCCGCCACGAACCGTCCGCCGCCGGCCGGCCGATCGTGCTGGAGCGGCCCAGGTCCGAGCCGCCCTGCGACTCGGTCATCCACTGCCCGCTGGTGATCGCGGTGTCCGGATCGGTGGAGGTCAACCGGGGCAGCCACGCGTCGCGGACACCCGCGTCGACGTCGGGCAGGCTGAGCAGCGCCGCCGCGCCGTCGGCCATCGCCACCGGGCAGGAGAACGTCGCCGACTCCGGCCCGTACAGGTGCAGCAGCGCATGCTGCACCACCCGCGCGGCAGCGCCCCAGGTGCCCCGCGCGTCGGGCAGGTAGGGCAGCGCCACCACCGCGTGCCGGGCGGCGGCGGCCCGCTGCGCCTGCCAACCGGCGGACACCTCGATGCGGTCGACGCGGGCGCCCCACGGGTCGTACCGGACCAGCGTCGGCGGGTGCGCCTCGGCATCGGCGTGCGCCGCGCGCAGCGGCCCGCTCACATCGGCGGCCAGGTCGGCCAGGCGGCCCTTCGCGGCGGCGTGACCGGCCGCCCCGAGGTGACGCTCCAGCCAGGACCGCAGCAGGGCATCACCGGCGTACGGGTCGGCAGGGGGTGGTACCGGCTGCACGAAGCGGCTCATCGATCGGCTCCCTGACGCTACGGGGGTGTGCGCCGACGGTAGACGATGCGTCGCCGCACCGAAAGAAGGCCCAGTTTCCGGCTTGCCATGCCTCACCGCGACGGCTTTCTCTACGGTCGGTAGTCGTGGGTGCCGGCCAGTCGTGGAGCCGACCGGCCCGGCGGCGCCGCCCGATGCGTGCCGGGCTGGTCTTCGCCGGGTTCGGCATGGCGCTGTGCTGCGTCGGAGTCGCCGGACTGGGAGCGTGGAACCTGCAGACCGTGCGGCAGGCCGCCGGCCCGATCCGGGAGACCGCCGACGGGTTCCTCAGCGAGGTGTCCCTGGGTGACAGCGATCGTGCGTACGAGCGGCTGTGCGCCGACGCCCGGACCCGGTGGAGCGCGATCGGGTTCACCAGTTGGGTGCGGACCCCGCCCATGGTGACCGACTACGAGATCACCGACGTGTCGGTGTCCACCAAGGGTGGGCGTCCGCGCGGCACGGTGACCGTGAAGGTGACCCGCGCCGGCGGCATCAGCGAGGAACGCCGCCTGCCGGTGGTCCGCGAGGGCGGCGACTGGCGGGTGTGCGGTGACCCCTTCTGAGCCGCCGGCCCCGGAGCTGGCGCACCCCCGGCTCTTGCGCCGGCGGCAGGGCGTCGAGCCGACCACCTCGACCGAGTTGTTCTTCGACCTGGTCTTCATCTTCACGATCACCCAGGTGTCGCACTACCTGATCGCGCACCCGGACTGGCGTGGCGCAGCCCGCACCGCGCTGCTGTTGGCGCTGGTCTGGTTCGTCTGGGTCTACACCACCTGGGTGACCAACTGGCTGCAACCGGACCAGGGCCCGGTACGGGCGATGCTGATCGGGGTGACGCTGGGCAGCCTGCTGTTGTCGGCGACGATCCCACAGGCGTTCGCCGGGATGGGTCTGCTCTTCGCGGTGGTCTACGTCAGCGTGCAGGTGGGCCGGACCGCGTTCGCGTTGTGGGCGGCGCAGGGCAATCCGTGGCTGGTCGACGGGTTCCAGAAGTCGTTGCCCTGGATCGCCGCCACGTCGGTGCTCGTGGTGGTCGGCGGCCTGCTCGACACCCCGGCCCGGGAGGTGGTGTGGACGGCCGTGATCGTGCTCGAGGTGGTGGGCCTGTCGACCGGCTACCCCCTGCCGGGGCGTGCACGCAGCCGCCCGGAGCGGTGGATGGTGGAGGGTGGGCACCTGGCGGAGCGCTGCGCGGCGTTCGTGCTCATCGCGCTCGGCGAGTCGATCCTGGTCACCGGCAACACCCTGACGTCACACGTGGACGTGGTGCGCCTCGGCGCGTTCGGTGTGGCGTTCGCCGGCTCGGTGGCGCTGTGGTGGGTGTACTTCGCGCGGTCCGCCCCGGCCGCCGCGGAGGTCGTCGCCCGCGCGGGCACGCGTACCGGGGCGCTGGGCCGGCTCGCGTTCAACTACCTGCACCCGGTGATGGTCGCCGGCATCGTCGTCACCTCGGCCGGCGACGAACGGCTGCTGCACGCTCCGGGCGCGACGGCCACCACGGTCACCGCCCTGTTCACCCTGGCCGGCCCGGCGCTGTTCCTCGCCGGGCACGCCGCCTACGAGGCGGTGCTGTGGCGGGCGCTGCCCACCAGCCGGATCGCCGCTGTGGTGGTGCTGCTGGCCCTGATACCGGCCTGCGTGGGTCTGGGCGCCACGGTGGTGACCTGCGCGGCGCTGGCAACGGCGGTGACCGTCGCGGTGATCATGGCGGATCGCCTGCGGGCCCGGCGGGGCACGTCGTGAGCCGGCCGGCGCACCCGCAGTTGCTGCGTCCCCGCCGCGGGGTGGAGCGGACCACGTCCACCGAATTGTTCTTCGACCTGGTCTACGTCTTCACGATCACCCAGTTGTCCCAGTACCTCAGCGCGCACCTCGACTGGCCGGGTGTGGGGCGTACCGCGGTGCTGCTGGGCATGGTCTGGCTGGTCTGGATCTACACCGTGTGGATGGGCAACTGGCTACGCCCGGACCGCGCGCCGGTGCGCGCCACGCTGCTGGTGGTGACGCTGGGCAGTCTGCTGCTCGCGGCGGCGTTGCCCACCGCGTTCGGCGGCGACGGTCTGCTCTTCGCCGGAGCGCACGCGGTGGTGCAGATCGGTCGGACGGTCTTCGCCATGTGGGCGATCCGCGGCCAGCCGTACGTCAGTGACAGTTTCCGCCAGTGCGTCGTCTGGATCACCGCCACCGGGTTGTTGGCTCTCGTCGGCGGCCTGGTGGACCCCCCAGCCCGCGAGGTGATCTGGATCGGTGTGATCGCCGTCGACGCGCTCGGGTTGGCCACCGGATTCCCGGTGCCCGGCATGGGCCGCAGCACCCCGGAACGTTGGGAGGTCGAGGGTGGGCACCTGGCCGAACGCTGCCAGGCGTTCGTCCTCATCGCGCTGGGGGAGTCGATCCTCATCACCGGCGGCACGTTGACGCAACGCCTGGACCGGGTGGGCATCTTCGCATTCCTGCTCGCCTTCGCGGGATCGGTGGCCCTGTGGTGGGTGTACTTCGACCGGGCGGACACCGTCATGCGAGCCCTGGCCCAGGCCGGTGAACGGGCCGGACGGCTGTCGCGGCTGGTGTTCAACTACCTGCACCCGGTGATGGTGGGCGGCATCGTGATCACCGCGGTCGGCGACGAGCAGTTGCTGCACGCTCCCGGCCACGCGGTCGGCTGGGCGGACGCGCTTGTCGTACTCGGCGGCCCGGCGCTGTTCCTGGCCGGGCACGCCGCCTACCAGCTGGTTCTGGGCTTCGTCGGGGTGGCGGGCCGCGTCACGGCGACGCTGCTGCTGCTCGCGCTGATCCCCGGGACGGTCGCGCTGGCCACGCCGACAGCGGTCACCGCCGGGGCGGCGCTGCTGGTGACGGCCACGGTGATTGTCGCCGACCGGATGTCGGAACGACGGGCGTCTCAGTCGCGGGGGCCCAGGTCGCCGCTGCGGTAGTTCCGCCGCCAGAGCACCTGGTAGCGCACGTCGGCGGTCTCCACGGTGTCGCCGATGACGACCTGTTCACCCTCGCGGACCCGGAGGTGTTGCTGCGGCAGCCCGGCGAGCCCGTCGCGGTGTGCGCCGCGCTGGCGTTGGCGGTGACCGTCGCCGTCATCGTGGCCGACCGGTCGCGGGCCCGGTCCGCCGCCCGAGAGCCGTCTTGACCCCGGCCGGCGGCACTGCGTCGGTTCTCGGACAACGCCACCGTGGGCGGGCCGCACGATGGTTAGCGTGGGGTCACCGGCCCTCCGGGTGGCCTTCCTCGGTGCTCGGCCGAGTGGAGGCGACGTGATGGCAACCGACCGGCGGACCCGACCACAGCGCTGGCTGCTGCTGGTGGCCGCCGCCGGTTACGGCAAGAGCACCGCCCTGGAGGTCATCGGCGGGGACGGTCCGACGGCCTGTCACCGGGCGGCGGATCTGATCGACGCGCTGTCGCACCCGACCAGCCCGTCGGACGCGCACCCGCCCGCCCGGGTCGCCGTGGACGAGGTGTCCGCGCTCACCGGAGACGAGCAACTGGCCCTGGTGCGGCTGTTGGGGGCGCTGCCGGGTCAGCCCGCGGTGACGCTGGCCGCTCGACACCCCCTCGCCGACGCGGCCCGCTGCGCCTGTGCCGGACCCGTGGTGCACCGGGGACCGGAAACCCTCGCCCTCGGTCGGGACCAGGTCGCCCGGATCCTGCGCGACGAACACGCGGTCCCCGACAGTGACCTGGCCTACCTGGTCTACGAGCTGACCGCCGGCTGGCCGGCGTGGGTGCACCTCGCCGGTGACGCGCTCGGCCGCCAGGGCGTCGGCCGGCGGGAGCTGCTCGCGGCCCTGACCGAACCCGGCACCGCCGGCGGGCAGTTCGCCCGCGACGAGATCCTTACCGACCTGCCCGCGCAGGTGGCGCGTCTGCTCGGCGACATCCACCACCTCGACCCGATCAGCGCGCCGCTGTGCGTGGTCATCGACGCCGACGCGCCAGCCGACGCCACCGCGCAGGCGCTGCGGTGGGCGACCCGCACCGGGTTGCTGGTGGCTCACCCCCGCCGGCGGTCCGACCTCACCGCCTCGACGGTGCGGCTGGTACCGGTGCTCGCGGCGGTGCTGGCCCAACAGGAAGGCCGCCCGGACGCCTCGGGCCGCCGCCGGTTGTCCGCCGCCGCCGACTGGTACCTCGCCCACGCGTACCCCCTCGCCGCCGCCCGAGCCCTGCGCGACGCGAACGACACCGCCCGGTGCGCGGCGCTGATCGTCAGCCACGGCGTGGAGATGCTCGCCGGCGGTGGGGCGTCCGACGTCACCGACCTGATCAGCGCGCTGCCGCCGGCCGAGCAGCACCCCGACCTGCAACTGATCCTCGGCGACGCGCTGCGGATGTCCGGCTCGGTGACCTGGGCGTCGCGCGTCTTCGCCCCGCTGCTGGCCCAGGCGGACCACGACCGCCGGTGGCCGGCGCGGCTGCTCTGGCGGGCCGCGATGGTGCCGTACCTGCGGACCGACTACGCCGGCGCGCTCGCGGTGCTCGACCGGGCGGACGCCGCGCCGACGCCCGCCCCACCGGGCCCCGACGACGTCCTGCTGCTGGCCTGCCGCGCCAGCACCCTCGCCCAACTCGGCCGGGTCGACGACGCGGTCACCACCGGGGCCCGCGCGCTCGTCGCCGCCCAGCGAGTGAACGAGGACGCCCCGTTGGCGGCGGCGCACATCGCGGCCGCGCTCACCTCGTCCGGCACCCGCCGCGACGGGCACCTCGCCGACGCCCTCGCCGCGGCCGAACGCGCGGGTGACCTGGTTCAGCAGGCGCGGGTCCTGGTCAACCAGGCGCACTGCCTGCTGCGGGAGGCCCGGTACCCGTCGGCGCTGGCCACCGCGGTACGGGCGGTCCGCGCGGCGGAGCTCGCCGGCCCGCCCGGAGTGCTGGTGACCGCCCTGCACAACGCGGGTGAGGCGCTGGTCCGGCTGGGCCGCTACGACGAGGCGACCCTGCACTTCACCCGGTCCAAACTGGTCTCGCAACGGTTGGGGCTCAACCGGGCGGCCGCCGGGGTCTACGGGTTGGCCGAGGTCAGTCGCCGTCTCGGCCGGCGCGAGGAGGCGCTGGCCGCCTTCGCCGAGGCCGCCGAACTGTCCCGTGACGTGGGGGACCTGCAGGTACGCATCCCGGCGCTGGCCGGCCTGGCCCGGCTGCGCTGCGAGAGCAACGCCGCCGACCTCGACGCCGCCCGTGCCGCCGCCGACGAGGCACACCGGCTGGCGCCGGCGTTCCTGCTCTCCTGCGCGCTGGCCGCGACGGGCTGGGTGGCGTACGCCGAAGGTGACCTGGAGGTGGCCCGGCGGCGGGCGGCCGAAGCGGTACGGGCGGCCCGGACCGGACGGCAGGCCGACGCGTTGGCCGAGGCGTTGGAACTCACCGCCGCGGTCGCCGCCGACCCGGCCGCGAGTCGCGACGCCCTGGTGGAGGCCGGCGCGATCTGGCAGGCGGCGGGCGCAGGTCCGGCCGCCGAACGGACAGTCGTCCTGCTGGGCCGGGTGCCGGGCGCGGACGCCGCGCAGCGCTCGGCGGCGCGGGCCGCGGCCAACCGGTTGCTGGCGCTCGGAATCGAGACGGTCGACGGCCGGCAGTTGTCCGAGCTGTCCGTCGACGGTGGAACCGTCGAGGTGCGGGTGCTCGGCCGGTTCGAAGTCATCGTCGGTGGACGGGAGGTCCCGCTGCCGGCGTGGCGGTCGCGGCAGGCCCGCACGCTGCTGAAGATCCTCGTCACCCGGCGTGGCCGCGCCGTGGGACGGGCCGAGCTGTGCGAACTGCTGTGGCCCGACGACGAGCCGCGGCGCACCGCGCACCGCCTGTCGGTGTTGCTGTCCGCCGTGCGTGCCGTGCTCGACCCGCCCCGGCGGTGGCCCGTCGACCGGTACGTGCGCGCCGACCTGACCGGCGTACGCGTCGACCTGACCCGGGTGGTCGTCGACGCGGAGACCCTGCTGGCCGACGTGCCCCGGGCGGAGCGGCTCGCCCGCGAGGGTGACCCGGCGCAGGCCCGCGCGGTGCTCGCCGACGTGGACGCCGCCTACCGGGGGGACGCCTTCACCGACGAGCCCTACGAGGACTGGGCCGACGGGCTGCGGGAACAGGCCCGCTCGATGTGGTTGCGGGCGCTGCGGGAACTGGCCCGGCAGTACCGGCGCGACGGCGACTCCGACCGGGCCGCGACCACCCTGGTCCGGCTGCTCGACGCCGACTGCTACGACGAGTGGGCGCACCGGGCGCTGGTCGCGACGCTTGTCGGGGCCGGCCGGCACGGGGAGGCCCGGCGGGCGTTCGACAGGTGGGGCGGGGCGATGCGCGCGATCGACGCACCGCCCCCGCACCCGGATGTGCTGCGCGCCAGGGCCGGTCAGCAGGGGTAGAGGTTCTCGTTGCCCGCGTTGGTGTCCACGTACGCGTAGAAGATCACGCTGGCGTCGGGGTTGTCGTCCTGGGCGCAGGTGTCCGCCCCGCCCCCGCCGTCGAAGATGTCGCCGTTGGTGGCAACGCCCCAGACGATGACGCCGGCCTTGCCGATCAGCAGGTCCGCGCCGTGCGACCCGTTGAGATGGTCGTAGCCGTCGAGACCGGCCAGCACGTCGTCGTTCGGACCGCCGACGAGGGTGTCACCGCAGCCCTCACCGAACAGGATGTCGTTGCCGGCGCCGCCGTAGATCGTGTCGACGCCACCGCCGCCGTAGATGGTGTCGTTGCCGCCGAGCCCGTGGATCTCGTCGGGACCGGGACCGCCGTAGATGACGTCGTCGCCCTCGGTGCCCATGATCGGGTC
Organism: Micromonospora sp. NPDC049801; assembly: GCF_040656575.1. Lineage (NCBI taxonomy): Bacteria > Bacillati > Actinomycetota > Actinomycetes > Micromonosporales > Micromonosporaceae > Micromonospora > Micromonospora sp. NPDC049801. Next base: position 449,350 of record NZ_JBFAMS010000001.1, read on the forward strand.
GCCGGCGGTGGTGGCGCACGGGTTCGCGTCCGGGTCGGCGTACGCCGTGCCACCGCCGACGCCGATCAGAGCGCCGCTGACCAGGAGGGCGGCCAGCGCCGCCGCTCGGATACGCATGATGGGACCTCCCGTTCGTGGACCCCGTCCGGAGTCCGGTGACGCCACGGTGACGTCGCCGGCAGGGTCGCAGCCGCCCGTCATCGTGGCGTCAGTACGCCGTCCGCGTCCGCGCCGATGACCGGCCCCTGACGAGGGTGCGGAGTCTGGTCGCAACGCCGTCGTCGATCGTCGACGAGGCAGGGCGGAGGGAATCCAATGAACCGGAAACTGGCTGGTCTGGCAGTGCTGACCAGCGTGGCGGCGGCCACGACGCTGCTCGCGCCGAGCACAGCGGCGCAGGCGTCGGTCGGCCTGTACCGGGTCGCCGCGACGAGCGTCCTGGACGCGACGAACGCCAAGACGATGACCATCTCGTGCAACGGCGTCGACCAGGTGGTCGGCGCGGGTGGACGGATCAACGACGGTCAGGGTGACGTCCTGATGACCCGGGTCTACGCCGACGCGACCCTGCGTACGGTGACGGTGTTCGGGGTGGAGGCCAACGCCACGAACGTGCCCTGGTCGGTGGACGCGTTCGCGGTCTGCGCCCCGGCCGGGGCGGTGTCCGGCCTGCAACTGGTCACCACCACGTCGGCGAGCAACGCGCTGGACAAGGTGGGGATCACCGCCGTGTGCCCGCCGGGCAAGAAGACCTTCGGCGGTGGGTACCGGATCGACAACGCCAACGCAGCGGTGGCGATCGACGAGCTGGCGTTCACCGCGGCGCTCGGTTCGGTGTCGAGCACCGCGTACGTGTTCGGCGCTCCGGGCAACTTCACGTTGCAGACCCAGGCGTTCTGCGCCACCGCGCTGCCGGCGATGGCGTTGACGGAGGCGACGAGCGCGTTCAACGCGAACTCGCCGAAGTCCGTGACGACGCCGGCCTGCCCGGCGGGATCGCAGACCGCCGGGGTCGGCGCGGTGTTGACCGGGCTCTCCGGGGCCGGCTCGGTGGCGACGTTGGTGCCCCGGCCGGCACTGGACACCGCCGAGGCGACCGGACGGGAGATCGTCGCGTTCGCCACGCCGTGGAACATCAGGGCGCAGCAGGTCTGCGTGGGCTGACCCACCCGTACCACGGCCGGCCGTCCCCAGCACGGGGCGGCCGGCCACCGCGTCAGTCGCGGGGGCCGAGGTCGCCGCTGCGGTAGTGCCGCCGGCAGAGCACCTGGTAGCGCACGTCGGCGGTCTCCACGGTGTCGCCGATGACGACCTGTTCGCCCTCGCGGACCACCCGATCGTCGACGACCCGAGCGTTGAGCAGCCCCTCCCGGCCGCACCAGCACAGCACCTCGACCTGGATGCGGGCCACCTCGTCGGCCAACTCGAACAGGCGCTGCGCGGCGGGGAACAGGCAGGACCGGAAGTCGGTGGCGAGGCCGAACGCGAACACGTCCACGTCGTAGCTGTCCACCAACTCGGCCATCTGCTCGACGTGCTCGACGGTGTAGAAGCAGGCCTCGTCGCAGATCAGGTAGTCGACGCGTACCCCGTCGGCCCAGCGGCCGCGCACCAGCGCCCGCAGGTCCAGGTCGTCGGTGACCTCGATGGCCTCGTGGGCCAGGCCGATGCGGGTGGTGACCTGTGGACCCAGCGACCGGTCGATGCGGGTGGTGACCAGGCCTCGGCGGCCCTGCCGGGCGTGGTTGTAGTTCATCTGCAACGCCATCGTGGACTTACCGCAGTCCATCGGCCCCCAGAAGAACTTCAACGCCGCGGCGTGCACCGGCCGCCCGTCGAGCCCGCGCGCGGCCGCGCAGGCGGCGGGAGCGTGCGGCTGGCCGGGGAACGGGTGGGCCAGGCAGGTCGGGGTGGCAGCGGCGTCGTCGGTCACGGTCGGGCAGCCTAGCCGATCGACCGGCCCGGATCTGTCAGGTGCGTCGCACGTGCTCAGAGCACCCGTGGTGGGGTGTTGCCGGCCGCGATGATGGCCCGGCGCATCGGCACCGCCAACAGCAGCAGGAACCCGACCACGAAGAAGCCCACCAGTGAGACCAGGCCCACGCGGTAGGAGGCGGTGAGTTGGAACACGATGCCGAACGCGAGCGGGCCCAGCCAGCTCGTACCCCTGTCGCTGATCTCGTAGAAGCCGTAGTATTCGCCCTCCTTGCCGGCGGGGATGAGCTGGCTGAACAGGGACCGGCTCAGCGCCTGACTGCCCCCCAGGACCAGACCGATGCAGGCGCCGAGCGCCATGAACGGCAGCGGCGCCTCGGCGGGCAGCCAGAACACGCCGAGGATCACACCGGTCCAGAGCACCAGGCTGATCAGCACCGTCTTGCGCGCGCCGATGCGCCGGGCCAGCGCGCCGAGGAGCAACGCGCCGCCGAAGGCGAGGAACTGCACCAGCAGGATCGTGACGATCAGGGTGCTCTGCTCCAGCCGCAGCTCCTCGGTGCCGTACTGGCTGGCCATCGTGATGACGGTCTGGATGCCGTCGTTGAAGACGAGGAACGCGAGCAGGAAGAACAACGTCAGCGGGTACGCCCGGATCTCGCGCAGGGTGTGCCCGAGCTGCCGGAACCCGTCGGTGAGCACGTTGCCCCGCGCGGCCACGGCCGCTGTCACGGGACGGTCGCGCAGCCAGCGCAGCGGCACCAGGGTGAACGCCGCCCACCACACGCCGGCGGACACGATCGACCAGCGGGCCAGGTCCAGGGTGCGCTGCGGGTTGTCGTCCTCGCTGAGCAGGGAGACGGTGGCCAGGTTCACCGCCAGCAGCAGGCCACCGCCGAGGTAGCCGAGCGCCCAGCCACGACTGGAGATGCCGTCCCGTTCGTCCGGGCCGCCGAGCTGCGGCAGGAACGAGTTGTAGACCACGATCGCGGCGCCGAAGGAGATGTTGGCGACCAGGAACAACGCGCCGCCGAGCAGGTACCGGTCGCCGGTGACGAAGGCCATCGCGATGGTCGCCCCGGCGCCGGTGAACGCGGCCCCGCCGAGTAGGCGTTTCTTGTGCGCCGACCGGTCGGCGATCGCCCCGATGACCGGCAGCGCGAACACGGTCAGGAACACCGACAGCGAGATCAGGTACGGGTAGTACGACCCGGCCGCGACCCGGATGCCCAGCGGGTGCACGTACCCGTCGCAGGTGTCCGCGCCCAGCTCGCAGCCGGCGGCCGTCTCGGCGACGGTGGTCAGGAACGGGCCGAGGAACACGGTGATCACCGTGGACTGGAACGCGGAGTTCGCCCAGTCGTAGATGTACCAGCCTCGGCGCTCGCGGGGGGTGCTCGCCGGAGGCGGGGTGTCGGTCACCGTGGGGGTCACGGTCTCGGCCATCGGGGGTTCCTTCGGTGCTGGTCAGGCGGTCCAGTGGCCGCGGCTGCGGTAGACGTCGCGCAGCACGCCGACGTGATCGGTCATGATGCCATCCACGCCACGATCCAGTAAGTCGTGCATCTGGTCCGCATCGTCGATCGTCCAGACGTGCACCTGAAGGCCGAGCCGGTGGCAGTAGTCGACGAATCGGCGGTCCACCACCGGCACCCGCCCGTAGCGGGGCGGCACCTGCGCGGCCACCACCGACGGGGGCAGCCGCAGCGGCCGGCCGTGCAGGGAGGCCAGCCGCAGCCGGGCGACTCCCCGCATGCCGAGGCTGGTGGCGACGCGCCCCTGGGTGAGCGCCCGCAGCCGGGTCAGTCGGGCGTCGCTGAACGAGGCGAGCAGCACCCGGTCGGCCGCGCCGACCCGGGTCAGGGTGGCGACCGTCGGCGCGACGCCGCCGTCGGCCTTCACGTCGATGTTGAAGCGGACCTGCGGCCAGGCGTCCAGCACCTCGTCGAGCCGGGGTACGACGGCGGCGCCGCCGACGCGTACCGAGGCGAGGTCGGCCCAGCTCAGGTCGGCGATGCGCCCCGCCTCACCGGTGACCCGCGCGAGCGTCGGGTCGTGGAAGATCACCGGGACGCCGTCGGCGGTGGCGTGCACGTCGGTCTCCACGTACCGGTAACCGAGCCCGACGGCACGGGCGAACGCCACGGTGGTGTTCTCGTCGCCCTCGGCGGCCCCGCCGCGGTGGGCGAACGCCAGCGGCGCGGGCGCGTCGAGGTAGGCGGATCGGTTGAGCACGCGACGCAGTATGCACGCGGCCGGTGGAGCGCAGGTGGCCTGTCGGCGACATTCGTCCGCGCGGGCCCTGGCGCCCCCGTCACCCCCGTGGGGCGGGAGCGCCAGGGGGCTCACGGGCGCACCACGTACCCGCCGGTGAGGATCGGGTACCGGGGGCGTGGGGGCGCTTCCGGTGGCAGTTCCGTCTCGGGGTCGAGGCAGCCGGTGGGTGGCGGCTGGGTCCCGTTCTGCGTCTGGGCGTCGACGATCACGTCGGGCTGCCGACCACCGTCGATGATCTTGACGTAGTAGCCGTGGTTGCGGACCGGGTCGACGCCGTCGGGCACGATCGCCGTGAACACCGCGACGTTCCCGACCACCCGCAGGCAGGTCACGTCGGCCCGTCCCCGGGCAACCTCGGTGCCGTCCGGCAGCGCATGCCGGTAATGGAACTCGCCACGCGTCGACCCGTCGACGGTCGTGACCGCCGCGACGCCGAACCAGATCCGGTGCCCCACCATGTTGGGCTCGTCGTACACGAAATGCCCCGAGCCGGCGACCAGCGCCACGGGCCTCGGAGGCGACGTCCCGTTCGGCGCGGTGGGCTGCGCCCACACCGTCGTCGACCCGGCGGCGACCAGCGCGACTGTCGCCGCCGATGCCGTCCCGACCCGTGCGTACCAGAGCATGGAAAACTCCCTCGCGTCGATGGCTTGACGCTCTCCAGCCTCGTCGCAGCCCTGATCGCGCTGATCCCCACGCCGAGCCAACCGCCTCCCCTGCCCGGGGGAGCCGTGGGCCCGCGCCGAGGCGGCGCGCGACCCCCGCAGCCCGCGCCGATCTTGCGGTTTGTGTCGCCGTTATGGCCGGATCGGCCCGGTATGTCGCCACAGAAAGTGCAAGATCGCGGGGGTGGGCGGGGCGGGGGTGGGGCGGGGGTGGGCCTCGGGCGCGGGGCTTCAGGGGGTGCGGCGGTGGGTGCGGCTCGTGTCGGTGGGGCGGCCGGGGTCGACGTGGTGGGGGAGGTCGGGTTCGTCGGGGCGCAGGGGAGCGAGGGTGTCGGTGAGGGCGTCGATGATTCGGTCGGTGGCCCGGCGGGCCGCGCCGGGGTGGGCGGCGTTTGACTCGCCCAGGTCGACGGGTTCGCCGAAGTGCACCCGGATCACCGGGCGACGCCACAGGGAGCGGGCGATGCCGGGCAGCATTCCCTTCGGCGTCAGGTAGGGCAGCACCTCGTGCGCGCCCCACTGGGCGACCGGGATGACGGGTGCGCCGCAGGCCAACGCGAGCCGGGCGACGCCGGTCTTGCCGCGTTCGGGCCACATGCCGGGGTCCAGGCCGATGCGTCCCTCGGGGTAGATGAGGATCACCGAGCCGGCCGCGACGGCCTGGGCCGCGTCGTCGAGGGCCTGGTGGACGGCGCTGGTGCCCCGGTCGACCCGGATGTGCCCGACGTGGCGCATGGCGGCGCCGAGCACGGGGGCGCGGAACAGGCCGGCGGTCGCCATGATCCGTGGGGCGATGCCCCGTTCCCGGCAGGCAGCGATCATGACCAGGGGGTCGAACGGGCTGATGTGGTTGGCGGCCAGCACGAGCGGTCCCCGGCGCAGGTGCGCCGGGACGTCGCCGGTGACCTCGAGGCGGGCGAGCAGGGCCACCAGGGCGCGGGCCAGCATGAGGGCGGCCCGCCAGAGCAGTGGTGGCTGCCAGGTCGTCGTGTCCATCAGCGCGCCATCCTCGCACGAGGCGGTGGGGCCGCGAGGGCGAGTGGCCGGAGTGATCAGGGTCATTGGTCCCGGGCCGCTTTGGGCCGCCCGGCCCTGCCCCTTTCTCTACGACGAGCAGTAGTATTTACTACGTCTCGTAGTACGCATAGTTGGGGGTTCAGGTGGACGCGTTGGACGTCGCCCGGTGGCAGTTCGGTGTCACGACCGTCTACCACTTCCTGTTCGTGCCACTGACCATCGGCCTGTCCGTGCTGGTGGCGATCCTGCAGACGATGTGGCACCGCACCGGCAACGAGCGCTACCTCAAGCTGACCAAGTTCTACGGCAAGCTGTTCCTGATCAACTTCGCCATGGGCGTGGTCACCGGCATCGTGCAGGAGTTCCAGTTCGGCATGAACTGGAGCGACTACTCCCGCTTCGTCGGCGACATCTTCGGCGCGCCCCTGGCCATCGAGGCGCTCGTGGCGTTCTTCCTCGAGTCCACGTTCATCGGCCTGTGGATCTTCGGCTGGGACCGGCTGCCCAAGCGCGCGCACCTGGCCAGCATCTGGGCCGCCGCCATCGGCACGAACCTGTCCGCGTACTTCATCCTCGCCGCGAACTCGTTCATGCAGAACCCCGTCGGCTACCGCATCAACCCCGACAGCGGACGCGCCGAGCTGACCGACTTCCCGGCCGTGCTCACCAACAAGGTCGCCCTGATCACCTTCCCGCACACCCTGGCCGGCTCGTTCCTGGTCGCCGCGTCGCTGATCGTGGCGGTCGGCCTGTGGCACGTGATCCGCAACCGGGACTCCGCCGACACCGGCGCGTACCGCTTCGCCACGAAGTTCGGCTCGTGGGTGGTCCTGGTCGCCTCGGCGGCCGTGCTGTTCACCGGCGACATCCAGGGCAAGATCATGACGGATGTGCAGCCCATGAAGATGGCCGCCGCCGAGGGTCTCTACACCACCGAGAGCCCCGCCTCGTTCTCCGTGCTCACCATCGGCAGCCTCGACGGCAGCCGCGAGGTGTTCGCCCTCAAGATCCCGTACCTGCTGTCGTACCTGGGCACCGGCGACCCGAACGGCACCGTGCACGGCATCAACGACCTGCAGGCCCAGTACGCCACCCAGTACGGCGCGGGCAGCTACACCCCGATCATCCCGGTCACCTACTGGAGTTTCCGCTTCATGGTCGGCTTCGGGTTGGCGGCGGGCGCGATCGCCCTGCTGGTGCTCTGGAGCCAGCGCAGGGGCCGTACCCCGCGCAGCAGGTGGCTGCTGCGCGCCGGCCTGGCCATGCCGGTGCTGCCGCTGCTGGCCAACTCCTTCGGCTGGATCTTCACCGAGATGGGCCGCCAGCCGTGGATCGTCTTCGGCGAGATGCTCACCCGCAACGGCGTGTCCCGCAGCGTCTCGCTCACCGAGGTGCTGACCTCCTTCACCGCCTTCACGCTGATCTACGCCACCCTCGCCGTGATCGAGGTCAAGTTGCTGCTGCGCTACGCCAGAGCCGGCGTGCCGGACGTCAGCGAACAGCCCCCCACCGACGACGCCGAGCGTCCGCTCGCCTTCGCCTACTGATCCCGGAGCCCATCGTGGACCTGACCACCATCTGGTTTCTCCTCGTCGCCGTGCTGTTCACCGGCTACTTCATCCTGGAGGGCTTCGACTTCGGCGTCGGCATGCTGCTGCCCGTGCTCGGCCGCGACGACCGGGAACGCCGGGTCCTGATCAACACCATCGGCCCGGTCTGGGACGGCAACGAGGTGTGGCTGATCACCGCCGGCGGGGCGATGTTCGCCGCGTTCCCCGAGTGGTACGCCACCCTCTTCTCCGGCTTCTACCTGCCGCTGCTGCTGATCCTGCTGGCCCTGATCGCCCGCGGGGTGGCCTTCGAGTACCGGCACAAGCGCCCCGAGGCGTCCTGGAAGCGCCGCTGGGACGCCGCGATCGTGGTCGGCTCGCTGCTGCCGGCGATCCTGTGGGGCGTCGCCTTCGCCAACATCCTGCGCGGCGTGCCCCTGGACGCCGACCACGAGTACGTCGGCGGCCTCGTCGACCTGCTCAACCCGTACGCCCTGCTCGGTGGCGCGACCACGCTCGCGCTGTTCCTGACCCACGGCGCGGTGTTCCTGGCCCTGAAGACCACCGGCGACATCCGCGACCGCGCGGGCGCCCTGGCGGTGCGCCTCGGCGTCGGCGCCGCCGTGCTCGCGGTCGGCTTCCTGGCCTGGACGTTGAGCATCCGCTCCAGCGCGGCCGCCGTCGTGCTCGCCGTCGGCGCGGCCCTCGCCCTGCTCGGTGGCCTCGCCGCCGCCCGGGTACGCCGGGAGGGCTGGGCGTTCACGGGTACGGCCGTGGCGATCGGCCTGGCCGTGGCGACCCTGTTCGCGGCGCTGTTCCCGAACGTGCTGCCGTCCACCCTCGACGCGGCGGGCACGCTCACGGCCACCAACGCGGCCTCCACCCCGTACACACTGAAGATCATGACCTGGGTGGCGGTGATCTTCACTCCGGTGGTGCTGGCCTACCAGGCCTGGACGTACTGGGTGTTCCGCAAGCGCATCGGCATAGCCAACATCCCCCAACACTGACCCCCACCCCCACCCCCACCCCCGCCGATCATGGACTTGTGGTGCCCGACCTGGGGCGTCAAGGGCGCTTCGTCACCCACCACGACTCCATGATCGACGGGCGTCCGGCCGGGGCGGTTATCGGCTGGTCGGGGTTGGGGCGGGCCGCTACGGTGTGCCGATGCGCGTTCGTGAACTCACCATCGACGACCTGGACGACGCCTGGGAACTGGGCCGGTTCGCGTTCGGCTCTGATGCTCAGCGGTCCCCGCACACCACCGTCGAGGTGCCCGGCATGACCCGCTACGGCGCGTTCGACGACACCGGCCGGCTCGTCGGCAAGGCCGTCGACCTGCACCACCACCAGTGGTGGTCCGGTCGGGCCGTCGCGGCGGCCGACGTCGCCGGGGTGGCGGTCGCCCCCGAGGCGCGGGGCCGGGGTGTGGCCCGAGCCCTGCTCACCGCCCTGCTGGCCGGGGCCCACGAGCGTGGCGCGGCGATCAGCGCCCTGTACCCGACCGTCGCCGCCCCCTACCGGGCCTGCGGCTGGGAGGCCGCCGGTGTGCTGCGCACCGTCAACGTCGTCACCGCCGCGCTACCCCGGCACCGGCCCGCGTCGCACCTGACCGTCCGCGCCGGCACGCCCGCCGACCTGGACGCCGTCGCCGCCCTCTACGAGCGGGTCAGCCGCCACCGCAACGGCATGTTGACCCGCCGGGGCAAGCTGTTCGACTTCTTCGCCGCCGACGCGAAACTGCCCGGTGACGGGATCACCCTCGTCGAGGACGACGGCGACCTCGTCGGCTACGCCACCTGGCAGCGCGGCCAGGGCTACGGCGCCGACTCGGTCCTCACCGTCGACGAGGCTCTGGCCACCACCGCCGACGCGGCCCGGGAACTCGTCGGGGTGCTCGGGAGCTGGGCCAGCGTCGCGCCGACCCTGCGGCTGTGCCCGCTCGACGGTGACGCCGTCAGCGTCCACCTGCCGTTGGAGGCGGCCCGGGACCACGAGCGGGACCTGTGGATGCACCGCCCGGTCGACGTCGTACGGGCGGTGGGTGAGCGCGGCTGGCCCACCCACGCCCGGGGCGTCGTCGACTTCCACCTCACCGACCCGCTCGCCGACTGGAACACCGGCACCTGGCGGTTGGCCGTCGCCGACGGCGAAGCCGAGCTGACCAGACTCGACGGCGAGGCGGACCTGCGGCTCGACGTGCGCGGCTTCGCGCTGCTGTACGCGGGCGCGGCGGGTGCCCGCTCGGTGGCCCAGGCCGGCCTGCTGCACACAGTCGGCATCGAGCCGGACGCCCTGGACCTGCTGGGCGCCGGCGGTCCGGCACACCTGCTCGACTACTTCTGACCGCCCCTTCGGGGACGGGTGGCAGTCCGGCGCGCCGGTAGGGTGTGCCGGTGCAGATCCTGACCCGCGTCCACTCCGGAGCGACGGCGCAGCGGCTGCTGCCCCACCCGCGCCTTGCACTGGTAGCGGCCTGGGACGCCGACCGTCCGGCGATCCGGATCTGGGAGTACCGGGACGGAGAACTGCGGCAGCGGGCAGCCCTCGGCGTGGACTCGGCCGGCTACGTCGAGGACGTCGGCTACGAGCGGTTGAAGCGCACACCCTCCGCCGCCTGGCACCCCCGCGACCCGTTGTTGGCGGTGGCGGACGCCGAGAGCGTTGTTCTCTGGACCCCCTCGGGCACGTCGCCGGTCGACGGCGTCCCGTCGACCGAGTACCGGCGGAAGGTGGCATTCAGCCCCGACGGTCGCACGCTCTGGTTGTCGCCCGCCGCCGGAACGGACGGCTGGGAGCACTCCGTCGCGCTCGACCTCGCCTCGGGAACGACCCTCACCGGCCCTCGGTGGGACACCGGGGTGGTGGCGCATCCGGCGGGTGGCCTGGTCTGCACCCTCGTGAGCGACCAGGGTGCCACGCTGGTGCTCTTCTCCGCGGACACCGGGCCGGTGCTGCGGCCGGTGCGCCGTGCGCTGGTCCTGGACTGCGACGGCTACCAAGCGCCGATCTTCAGCTCGGACGGCCGGCACCTCGCGGTACGGGGCAACGCGTACAACAACTCGCTTGAGGTGTTCGCGTTTCCCTCGCTGCGGCGCGTCCTGGGCATGACACTGGGGGAGCCGAGCCCGGGGTACCCGTACCCGCAGGAGTGGCTGGACGAGATGCGGGCCTGGTCCCGCCACAACGTCGCGTTCGGTCCGTCGCCGCGGGTCCTCTGGATCGGAACACCCGAAGGCGTGGTCGTCGAGCTGGACGTCGACGGCAGTCGGGTGGTCGAGCACGAGGTGCTGCCCGGGGCAGCGGTGACCGCGCTGGCGGCCACCGCCACCGGTGAGCTCGTCGTCGCCGGCAACGACGAGCTTCTTGTCCTGTCGGTGGGCACGGCCGACCCGGGCGAGGCAGCCGGGGCCTCAGCGACCGCGTTCCTCGCCAGCACCCGCGAGGCGTCGGTCGTCGACATGGACCAGCTCGACCTCACCGACGGCACGCGGGTCTGGCAGTCCGGCGACCGGGCGACGGTCGGCGAGACCTCCGCGACCGACCCGTCCTGGCTGCGGATCCGGGCGGCCGTGACCCGACGCACCTGAGTCGCTTCCGGCGTCAGGCCACGTCCGCCGGTTGAACGGCGTTCCGGCGTCAGGCGACGCCCGCCAGCTCGTCGTTGGCCCGCTCGGTGACGAGCGTGAGGACGCGGGCGGCGACGTCGGCCTCGGCGGGCGGGATGTCCCCGTACAGCCGGGCGGTGATACCCCCGACGGCCTCGGCGACACGGGCCTGCGTGCTCTGGCCGGCATCGGTGAGCGACACCCGCGGCTCGGTGGTGTCGTCGAGCCGCGCCAGGCCGGCGTCGACGAGGCCGGCGATCACCTCGTGCACGGCCGACTCGTCGACCCTTCGGGCGCTCGCGAGGCGCCGCACGAGCGAGGTCCGGTCGGCGGGGCCGGCGGTGAGGGCGTTGAGGGCGAGGACCTGGGCGAAGTCGATGCCCAGGGGCGCGACGGCGCGGTCGAGCAGGGCCCGGGTGGCGAAGTGGGCCTGACCGATGACCTGACCGTTGAGAGTGGACACGTTGCCTCCTTCGAAAACGTTGGCTGAACCAACGTTGGTAGAACCAACGTAACATGGTTTGTGGGTCACGCCAACGATTACTGTTAGGCTCCCGCCATGGACGCCACCGCCCCGCAGTCACCCGCCGGGCTGCGTACCACCGCGAGCTGGCTGCTCAACCAGGCCGCCGCCCACGCCGGCCGACTCGCCAGCGCGGGCTTCGCCGCACACGACCTCCGCGGCTACCACTTCCGGCTCCTCGCCTCGCTGGCCGAGGACGGCCCCGCGAGCCAGGCCGACCTGGGCCGCCGCTGCGGCATCGACCGCAGCGACGTCGTGGCCGCCATCAACGACCTGGCCGGCCGGGAACTCGTCGTACGCGCCCCCGACCCGGCCGACCGCCGCCGCAACGTCATCAGCCTCACCGACGCCGGCGCCGACGAAGCCCACCGGATGGCCGACACCGTCGCCCGCGTCCAGGACGACCTGCTCGCGCCCCTGTCGAGCGCCGAACGCGCGCAGCTGACCCGCCTGCTCACCCGACTGCTCCAGCACCACAACGGCCATTGACCGCCGCTCGGGCCCGCCCCACCGCAAAGGCAGCGCTCAGCTCGCCTCGCGCAACTCCGCCAACCGGGCCTCGATCTCGGCCAACTCCGCGCGCAGCTTCTCCGCCTGCTGCTCCGCCTCGGCCCGCTCGGCGCCCAGGATCTGCTCCACCGCCTCCTGCACACCCGGCACGTCCACCAGCGCCACCATCTTCAACGCCTCGGCCGGCTTCACCACGTACGGCTTCGCCAGGGCCTTGCTGCCCTGCTGCGCGGCGACCGTCCACTCGCCGTCCGCGTACGCCAGGGTCACCGTGAGGCCCGCGGGCCCCTTGGGCTTCGCGGCCTTGACCGCCCGCCGCGCCGGCGGCTTCTCGACCTGCTCCACCTTCGGCTCCTCCTGTCGCTGCGCGGGCACCCGCGGCGTGTCCAACACGAACTCCGGCGCCGCCACCGCGGGCGCCTCCGGTTCCGGTTTCGGCTCCGGTTTCGGCTCCGCCACCCGCCGGCCCGCGCCCTTGGGCGCGACCGCCAGATCGGCGGGGGAGAACGGCAACTCGTCACGACCGAACCGCACCACGACGAACTCGTCGGACACGTCCGGATCGGTCAACTCGACCACCTGGCCGACCTGACCGGCGATCTGCCCCGCCGACGCGGTGAACACCACCCTCGGCTTACGGCCGGCCGCCAACGCCTCCCGGATGCTTTGCACCTCGTCAGTGGACAAACCCTGGCCGGCATCCATCACAACCCTCTTCCGTACACCTGTTTGATTGCTGTCTTGATACCAGTCGACTGCGACACCCGCCGCACGGGGCTTAGGGCGTGTGTGAAGCCCCTGGCCGGCCGTTGGCTGGACTCCGCCTCGGCTTGACCGAGGACTTTCAGACACGCCCTAGCCGCCGAGGGCCCGCAACGCCCGATCGGCGTGGTCGTTCATGCTGACCTCGCTGTGGATCACCTCGATGATCCGCCGGTCCGTTCCGATCACGAACGTCATCCGCTTCGTGCTCAACGCCCCCAGCGGCACCCGCCGCCGGACCCCGAACGCCCGCGCGACCGTCCCGTCCACATCCGACAGCAGCGGATAGTCGAAGCCGTGCATCGTCGAGAACTCCGCCTGCTTCGCCACCTCGTCGCGGCTGATACCCACCCGCGACGCGCCCAGCGCCGTGAACTCCGCCGCCAGGTCCCGGAAGTGGCAACTCTCCGCCGTGCACCCCCGCGTCATCGCACCGGGATAGAAGAACAGCACCACCGGCCCCGACGCCAGGAACTCCGACAGCCGACGCGGCGTGCCCGTCTCATCCGGCAACTCGAAGTCGTCCACGACATCGCCGACACCCACACCCGCCACCGCGCACCTCCGTAGTCCGAACGACCGCGCGGGAAGCGTAAGCGATCACACCCGCAGCGCCTCGTGCGCCACCAGCACCAAGGCCCCCCGCATGTGACCCTCCTTACGACGACTCGTCCGCGCCGGTCACGGTAGCGTCGGCCCAACCCGCCCGACAGACCCGGAGGCGCCATGGCACCCGTCACCGTCATCACCGGCGGCGGCCGCGGCATCGGCGCGGCCACCGCCCGCCGCCTCGCCGCGGCCGGCCACCACATCGCCCTGTGCTACCGCCGCGACGACGCCGCCGCCGCGACCGTCCTGGCCGACCTGCGCGCCACCGGCGTCCAGGCCATCGCCGTACGCGCCGACACCACCGACCCCGACCAGGTCACCGCCCTGTTCGACGCCGCCGCGCAGCTCGGCCCCCTCACCGGCCTGGTCAACAACGCGGGCGTCACCAGCCTCATCGGCCCGTTCACCGACCTGCGCGTGGACGACCTGCGCCGCGTCGTCGACGTCAACCTCATCGGGTACGTCCTCTGCGCCCAGCAGGCAGCCCGCCGCCTCACCGACGGCGGCGCCATCGTCAACGTCTCCTCCGCCGCCGCGACCCTCGGCAGCCCGGGGGAGTACGTGCACTACGCCGCCGTCAAGGCCGCCACCGACACCCTCACCGTCGGCCTGGCCAAGGAACTCGCCCCGCGCGGCATCCGCGTCAACGGCGTCGCCCCCGGCCTCGTCCGCACCGACATCCACACCGACTCCGGCGTACCCGACCGCGCCGACACCGCCGCCGGTCGCATCCCGATGGGCCGCGCCGGCGAACCCGACGAGATCGCCGCCGCCATCGCCTGGCTCCTCAGCCCGGACGCCTCCTACACCGCCGGCGCCGTGCTACGGGTCTCCGGCGCCCTGTGAGCCGGGGCGCGCGACACGCGCCCCGGCCCACCGCCCTCAGTGGGTGAACAGCTTCGCCGCCGTGATCACCGTCTGCACGACCCCGTAGCCGAGCAGCACCGCCACCACCAGCCAGGAAATCCACAACCGGGCCTGCTGCCCGCTCCGACCGTCGTCGCTCATCGCGTACCACTCCTTCCCGCCGCCGTGACCTCGTCCACGTCCTGCTCCACCGGCTCGTGATAGCGCTGCGGCACCGGTCGCACCAGCAGGTTCGCCACGAAGCCCACCGCGAGGACACCCACCATCGTCAGCAGCGCCGGCCGGTACGCCGCCGCCGTCAACGTCCCCGGCTTGCCCTGCGCGTCGAGGAACCCGTTAACGATCAACGGCCCCGCGACACCCGCCGCCGACCAGGCCGTCAACAACCGGCCGTGGATCGCCCCCACCTGGTACGTGCCGAACAGGTCCCGCAGGTACGCCGGCACGGTCGCGAAGCCGCCACCGTAGAACGACAGGATCACGCACGCGAACAGCACGAACAACGCCGTCGCCGTGTGCCCGAACAGCGCCAGCAGCGCGTACATCGCCATGCCCACGCCGAGATACACCAGGTAGATCGGCTTACGGCCGATGACGTCCGACGTCGACGACCACACGAACCGGCCCGCCATGTTGAACAACGACAGCAGACCCACGAACCCACCGGCAGCCGCCACCGACACCGCCGACGTCCCGTTCTCCCGGAAGAAGTCCTGGATCATCGGGCTGGCCTGCTCCAGGATGCCGATACCGGCCGTCACGTTGCAGAACAACACCACCCACAACAACCAGAACGACCGCGTCTTCACCGCGTTCGCCGCCGACACGTTCGCCGTGGTGACCAGCGGCTTCGCCGCCACCGACGCGGGATCGAAGCCCGCCGGACGCCAGTCCTCGGCCGGCACCCGCACGTTCGCCACCCCGAACATCATGATCACGAAGTAGCCCAGGCCCAACGTCACGAACAACCACACCAGCGCGCTGCCCGACGCCGTCGAACCCGCGTTCGACGGGTCGTAGCCCGGGTCGTAGAACGACAGCAACTGCCGCGACAGGGGAGAGGCCACCATCGCCCCACCACCGAACCCCATGATCGCCAAACCGGTCGCCAGACCCGGCCGATCCGGGAACCACTTGATCAGCGTGGACACGGGGGAGATGTAACCGATACCCAGACCGATGCCGCCGAGCAGGCCGTACCCCAGGTACAGCAGCCACAACTGCTTCGTGGCGATGCCCAGCGACCCCACCAGGAAACCCGCCGCCCAGAAGCAGGCCGACACGAACATCGCCTTACGCGGCCCGTTCGCCTCCACCCACGTCCCGGCCACCGCCGCGGACAACCCCAGCATCACAATCGCGATACTGAAGATCACCCCGATCGCGGTCTGACCCGTGTCGAAATGGGCGATCAACGAATTCTTGTAGACGCTCGTGGCGTAGACCTGGCCGATACAGAGGTGGATGGCCAACGCCGCCGGGGGAATGAGCCACCGGCTGTAGCCGGGCGGCGCGACGGTATGCCGACGATCGAGTGCGGACAGCATGCGCTGCTTCCTCTCCGAGGCGGACGAAACGTGGTCACAACGTGCCCACCCCGCACCCAAGGAGCAAACCTCACCATCGCCGGACGGTCCCTCCCGTGAGCTGAGCGGTCACTCAGCCCACGCCGCACCTACCCCAGCTCCGGCGCATGCCAGCCACCCGCCAACGCATCCGCGTCCGCCGGACCCCAACTACCCCTGTCGTACGAGCGCACCGGCGCCGCCAGATCCAGGATCGGCGCCACGATCCGCCACTCCTGCCGAATCGTCTCCGCCCGCGCGAACCGCAGATGCTGCCCGTCCATCGCGTCGTCGAGCAACCGCTCGTACGCCTCCTGACGCCGACCCAACGCCGCACCGAAGTCCACCGACAGATCCACCGGCCGACTCGCCACCGCCGCGCCCGGACTCTTCGCCTGGATCGACATCGTGATGCCATCCCCACGACCCAACCGGAACCGCAACAGGTTCGCCGGCGCCTCCGCCCCACCCTCGGCGGGGATCAACGACCGCTGCGGCCGCTTGAACTCCACCACCACCTCCGTCGCCGTCCCCGGCAACGACTTGCCCGTCCGCAGATAGAACGGCACACCCGCCCACCGGGGCGAATCCACCGTCAACCGCGTCGCCACGAACGTCTCCGTGTTCGAATCCGGCGCGACACCCGGCTCATCCCGGTAACCCGCGTACTGCCCCCGCACCGTCGACTCCGGCGACAACGGCACGACCTGCCGCAACACCGCCGCCTCCGCCTCCCGGAACGAATCCACGTCGTCACCAGCCGGCGCGTCCATCGCGATCAACGCCACGACCTGCAAAATGTGGTTCTGCAACACGTCCCGCGTCGCGCCCACCGTGTCATAGAAACCGGCCCGACCCTGCGTACCGAAACCCTCGGCGAGGGTCACCTGCACGTTGTCGACGTGCTCACGGTTCCACAACGGCTCAAACAGCCGGTTGGCGAACCGGAACGCGTACAACCCCTCCACCGCCTCCTTGCCGAGGTAGTGGTCGATCCGGAACACCCGACTCGCGTCGAAAGCCGCACCCAACGTCCGATCCAACTCCTCGGACGACGCCACGTCACGCCCGAACGGCTTCTCCACGATCACCCGACCACGGTCGGCCAACCCGACCGCCGCCAAGCCCCGCACCACCGAACCGAACACCATGGGCGGAATCGCCAGATAGAAGATCGGCCGCCGCGCCTCACCCAGACGCTCCGCCAGCCGCTCGTACGTCGCCGGATCCGCATAGTCCCCGGAGATCATCGACAGGTTGGCCGCCAACGCGTCGAACGTCTCGTCATCCACCTCGTCAGAAGCCTCCGCCACCGACTTACGGGCGGTCGCCACCAACTGCTGATCATCCCAGGGGGAGCGGGCCACCCCGATCACCGGAACGTCGAGACGCCCCCGCCGCGTCAACTCGTACAACGCCGGAAACAGCTTCTTCGAGACAAGATCACCTGTCACACCGAACAGCACAACCGCGTCTGAACGCACGCGCATGACAATTCCATCCGATCATGTGGACCTGATCTTCCGAACGGACAACGGCGCGCCCCACCGGAGGAATTCCCCGCGAACTGCCCACGTGAGGTCGGCGACAACGCCACAACGGAAGATGACCCCACAGCGCTCCGCACACCCCCAGGAAGGACCAGAATGACCCTGGCCGCCGACCGCTCACCGGAAACCGGCCCCGACGTGGTGTGCCTGCCAATGTTCGGCACGACCCGCGCCGCCACCGCCGCCGCCTTCCACCCCGCCCTCGCCGGCACCGGCCTCCGGGAGACATACCTGGACCTGCCCGGCCACGGCGACACCCCACCCACCTGCCCGCCCACCTCCCAGGCCCTGCTCACCACCATCTGCGCCTGGCTCGACCACCACATCGACGGACCGGCCCTGCTGGCCGGCGCCTCCTACGGCGCCTACCTCGCCGCCGGCATCGCCCGCCAACGCCCCGACCTCGTCCGCGGCCTACTCCTGATCTGCCCCGGCATCACCATCGCACCGGCCAGCCGCACCCTGCCCGAGCACCGCCCGCCGCCAGGACCCACCGGCTGGCTCGACGACGCGCCCACCGACCTGCGCCCACACCTCGACACCGCGCTCGGCCACCGCACCCCGACCGTCGTCGCCACCGTCCTGCGCGCCCTGGACACGGGCGGCCCCGGCGACCACACCTTCCAACAGGAACTGCGCACAGGCCCCGGGTACGCGCTCCCCGACGAGACCGCCGACACCCCCTTCGACGGGCCCGTCAGCGTGCTCACCGGCCGCCAGGACGGCATCGTCGGCTTCGCCGACCAGTTCCACGCCATGCGCCGCTACCCCCGAGGCACCTACAGCACCGTCGACCAGGCCGGGCACTACCTGCCCTTCGAACAACCAGCCCTGCTCCGCGCCCACACCCGGGCCTGGCTCCGCCGAACCCCACAACCTGAGGCCGGTACGCGACAATGACCGCCATGGCTGACCTGGACGACACCAAGGCCGCGATGCACTACTACCTTCGCAGGAACCGCGACGACCTCATCTGGAAACTCGACGGCATCAGCGAACGCCAGGCCAGAACGCCCCGCACCACCACCGGCAACAACATGCTCGGCGTCGTCAAACACTGCCTCAACGTCGAGGCCGCCTACTTCGGACCCACCTTCGGCCGCGAGTTCCCCACCCCGCAGGAGCTGGTCCCGCTCACCGCGTTCGACGACGACCCGCAGGCAGACTGGTACGCGGACGAGAACGAGACCAAGGACGGCCTCATCGACCTGTACCGCCGCGTCGGCGCCTTCGCGGACGAGACGATCGACCAACTACCGCTCGACGCGCCGGGGCAGGTGCCCTGGTGGCAACCCGGCCGCCAGGACGTGACACTGGCCCGGACCATCATGCACGTCACCAGCGACATCGCCCGGCACGCCGGTCACCTGGACATCATCCGCGAGCAGCACGACGGGGCGATCGGCTGGCAGCGCGACAGCACCGGCATCGCCGACGGATACGACTGGCCGGCGTACGTCGACAAGCTTCGCAAGCTGGCCGACCAGTTCGACTGACCGAGCTGGGGGAGAAGGCCGCGGAAACGACACTGCCCTGCCGGTGCTACCGGGCACCGGCAGGGCAGTCACACCGCCTGAAATCAGTTGTCGGTGCCCTTCAGCCCCTGCAACATCTCGGCGAAGTCAGTGGTCTCCGCCGGCGGAGGCGTCTCGATGGTGACCGCCTTGCCGTAGTCGGTGTAGTCGACCACGATGTCGCCCATCGCGCCCATGACCGTGGCCGCACGACGCGGCCGGTACTGCTCGTCGACCCAGAGGTCGACCTTGACCTCCTTGACGCCCGCGGCGGTGAACTGCTTCTCGACAGCGGCCCGCAGCTTGGCGTCGACCTGAGCCAGCTGCGTCGCCACCGGGGTGGTGACGGTGTAGTGGACCGTGCGCGCCCCGTTCACCGTCTCCTCACCGACGACCGTCACGCCCTCGGACGCGAGCAGGGTCTTGACCTGCTTGGTCGGGTCGATGTCCTCGAACTGCTTACTGAAGTCCATCCCGGCCTGCTGGCCGATGCTGCCCATGTCCATCTTCAGCCACCGCTTACCGCCCATGCTCGAACGGTCCTTCGCCGGCACCTCGACGTAGAACGCGGTCCCGATCAGCCGGACGGTGGTCGGACCGTCGCTCGGGTCCGCCATCGTCATCTCGGCCTTGACCGGGTCACCCAGGTCCAGGACACCCTGCATGGAGATCTTCTGGCCGCCGGTCGTTCCCGTCATCGTCAGCGTCACCGAGTCGCTCTTGTCGGTGGCGTCGATCGTCTTCTGCAACGAGCCCTTGAGGTCGCTGGCCAGCAGCTCAAGGACGCTGGTCTGCTTCGGCGCGTCGGACGAGCCCGACGAACCGGTCGCCACGCCGCAGGCGGAGGCGGTGAGCGCCGTAAGCGCCGAGACCGCGACGACGGCGGTCTTCTTCCACAGTGACACGTGATTGCTTCTTTCCGACAAGGCTGCGGGGAATCTCCCCAGTAGATCGACGACACGCTAGCCCACCGGATCGATCTGCGGGTGCCGCGCCACATTCGATAATGCACATTATGTAAAGTCGTCCGATCTGGTGGCCCCCCGCCACGCCACGGGCGAGCCAGTCGCACATCAGGCCGAGTGGACGCGCGTCCTCGTTCGACCTGACGAGGCGTGCGTTGACCGGCGGGAGCAGGCCAGCTCCGTCGGACCGCCGAGGTCCCGGTACACGGTGGGCGTGTCCGCCCGACCACAGGTGGGACAGCTTGCGGGCGACGTCATGCCGCGCACGATCCGTGGCTCCTCGATCAGCCTATGGCCGTTCGGGCCGGCCCCCGACCGGGCTGCCGGCCGCCGTGGTGGGCTGTCCAGGCTGCGCCACGCCTGCCCCACCTACGGGGCAGCTCGACAGTCCTTCGCCGAGGTCGGTGCGGTCGCCCGAATGGCCTCCATCCCCTACTCTCCCCCGCTTCCCGGGAACACGAAAATGCTGCATAATATCCCTTATGCATGACAAAAAGGACGAATCGCTCGGAGCCTTGATCGAGGAGTTCCTGACCGCCCGGGCCACCCGTAAGCCCTCCCCCCACACCCTGGCGGCCTACCGACGCGACCTGTTCGCGGTGGCCAACCTGGTCTCCGCCGGTAATGCCACTCCCCTCCCCCTCGACGAAGTGTCGATCACCGACCTCTCCCCCCGGGTGTTACGGGCGGCGTTCGCCCGGTTCGCCGCTCCCCGCGCCCCCGCCTCGGTGCACCGCGCCTGGTCCACCTGGAACAGCTTCTTCACCTTCCTGGTGACCGACGGTGTGGTGGCGGGCAACCCGATGCCGGCGGTCGATCGGCCCCGGGCCGTCCTGCCCGAGCCGAAGCCGCTGCGCGGCGCGGACACGCCCGAGGTGCTGATGGCGTCGGTGGCGCGTGACGACGGCCGGCAGCGGGACCCGTGGCCGGAGCGGGACGTGGCGGTGCTGGCGGTGGCGCTGTGCGCCGGGTTGCGTCTGTCCGAGCTGCTGGCGTTGCGGGTGGGGTCGCTAGGTGGTCGGCCGGGTGAGCGGCGGATCGAGGTGGCCGGCAAGGGTGGGCGTCCCCGGGTGGTGCCGATCGAGACGGACCTGGACCGGGTGCTGGCGGACTATCTGGCCAGTCGGGCGCGGCGGTTCGGGTCGCGGTCGGTTCGCCCCGACTCGGCGTTGCTGGTGGACCGGCGGGGTGAGCCGCTGCGCCGCGGTGGCCTGCAGTATCTGGTCGAGTCGTGTTACCGGCGGGCGGGTATCGGTGACCGGGTACCCAAGGGGGCGCGGTTGCACGCGCTGCGGCACACGTTCGCGACCCGGTTGGCGGAGGACGGCGCGGGCGCGGCGGAGATCATGCGGTTGTTGGGGCACGCCTCGCTGGCATCGTCGCAGACGTACATCGAGGTGACGGCGGGTCAGCAGCGGGAGGCGATCCGGGCTAGTCGTACCCACCGGGTGTTGGCTGCTCTGGTGTCGGCGGAGGGTGACGCGGCGCGCTGATGCTGGCCTCAGCCGAGGTCGACGAGCAGGGGTCGGTGGTCGGAGATGGTGGACGTCGGCGTGGTGACGGCCCGTACGGGCGGGAGCGCGTCGAGGGCGTGTCGGTCGGCGAGGATGTGGTCGAGTTGGACGCGGGGTTGTCCGGAGGGGTAGGTGGGGCGTCGGCCGAGTGGCTGCCAGCGGGATACGAGGCGGGCCGGGCCGGCGGGGAGGTTGAGGTCGCCGAGCAGGACGCGGGGGCCGGGTAGGGCGCGCAGGGCGCGCACGGTCTGGCGGAGTTGGCGGGCGTTCCAGCCGGGTACGAAGGACAGGTGGGTCGCGGCGACGGTGAGGGGGCCGTGGGGGGTGTCCAGGATGGCGGCGAGGACGACGCGGGGCTCGTCGTCGAGGAGGATGAGGCCGCCGCCGGGTCCGGGGGCGTAGATGGGTGAGCGTATGGGCGCGGGTTTGAGTCGGGTGATGTGCCAGCTGCGCACGGGGTGGCGGCTGATGAGGCCGATGCCGTAGCAGGGTTCGCCGTGGCCGTCGTCGTCGTGGCGCAGGGGTCGGAACCGTTCGCCGGGGGTGCCGACGACGGCGGCCGCGAAGCGGTGGTGTGGCGCGTCGAGGGCCTGGGCGGCGATGGCGGTGAGGTCGAGGTTGCCGCTGCGGTGTTGGTCGCGGTCGACTTCCTGCAGGGCGAGGACGTCAGCGTCGAGGGCGTGTACGGCGGCGGCGAGTCGGTCGGGGTCGACGAGGCCGTCGGTGAGGGATCGTCCGTGCAGCAGGTTGAAGGTGGCCAGGCGCACTCCTGCACCTTACGTGTCCGTGGCAGGGTTGCCGCGTGGTGAAGCTGTTGCTGTGTTCGATGCTGGTGTTCGTGGCGGTCGGGGCGTGGGGGGTGTGGTTGCGGCGTAGGCGGGGCCGGTGAGCGGTGAGTCGCGCCACTTGCGGGGCTGGTGGGGTGGGTCGGGTGGGGAGAATTGCCGACCGTGGACGCCGTATCGCTGAGCACCCTGCTGGCCGCCGCGGCGATGGCCGGGTGGGTGGATGCCGTGGTCGGTGGTGGCGGGTTGTTGCTGCTGCCGGCGTTGTTGGTGGCGGCTCCGGGGGTGCCGGTGGCGACCGCGTTGGGCACGAACAAGTTGGCGGCGATCTTCGGTACGGCGACGGCGGCGGCGACGTACGCGCGGCGTACGAAGGTGGACTGGCGGGTGGCGGGGCCGGCGGCGGGTGTGGCGGTGCTCAGCGCGGGGGTGGGCGCGGCGTTGGCCGGGGCGGTGCCGGCGGCGGCGTACCGGCCGGTGGTGTTGGTGGTTCTGGTGGCGGTGGCCGTGTTCGTGTTGTTGCGTCCCCGGTTGGGGGTGGTGGCTGTGCCGGCGCGGCGGACGCGGGCACGGGTGGCGGTGGCGATCGGTGTGGCCGGGGTGGGGATCGCCCTGTACGACGGGTTGATCGGGCCGGGGACGGGCACGTTTCTGGTGCTGGCGTTCACGACGTTGGTGGGTGCGGATTTCGTGCACGGGTCGGCGATGGCGAAGGTCGTCAACGCGGGTACGAATCTGGGCGCGTTGGTGGTGTTCGCGGTGACCGGGCATGTGTGGTGGTGGTTGGGCGCGGCGATGGCGGTGTGCAACATCGCGGGCGCGGTGGTGGGTGCGCGGATGGCGTTGCGTCGCGGGTCGGGGTTCGTGCGGGTGGTGTTGCTGGTGGTGGTGCTGGCGTTGGTGGCGAAGCTGGGTTACGACCAGTGGGCGGCCCGGTAGGGGCGCGGGTTCAGGCGCGGCGGCTGGGTGAGTCGAAGCGGCCGGCGCGGATCTCGCGCAGGGCCCGGCGGCGGATGTCGCCGCGCAGGGTGTCGACGTAGAGGGTGCCGCGCAGGTGGTCGGCCTCGTGTTGCAGGGCGCGGGCGAGGAATCCGCTGCCGGTGATGGTCAACGGTTCGCCGTGCTGGTCGACGCCGTGGGCGGTGGCGTGCAGGGCGCGCGCGGTCGGGAAGTACAGCCCGGGGATGGACAGGCAGCCTTCCTCGTCGTCCTGGAGTTCGTCGGACAGTTCGAGGGTGGGGTTGATGAGGTGGCCTCGGTGGCCGTCGGCGTCGTAGACGAAGACCTGGGCGCTGACGCCGATCTGGGGTGCGGCGACGCCGGCGCGGCCGGGTGCGCCGAGCAGGGTGTCCATCAGGTCGGTGACCAGGGCGCGCAGTTCGGCGTCGAAGGTGGTGACCGGCTCGGCTTCGGTGCGCAGGACGGGGTCGCCGATGATCCGGATGGGCCGCATGGTCATGGGGGTCAGCGTATCGCCGGTGGTGGTGGTGTCAGCGTCCGGCCAGGGTGGCGCGTACGGGCGCGGTCTTGGCGGCGGCTTCGGCGACCTCGGCGGTGGGGTCGCTGTCCCAGGTGATGCCGCCGCCGGCCCAGGTGTGCAGGGTGTGGCCGGTGGCGGCGGCGGTGCGGATGGTCAGGCCGAGGTCGATGCGGCCGGGGGCGATCCAGCCGAGGGCGCCCATGCTGGCGCCCCGGCCGACGGGTTCGGCGGCGGCGATGTGGGTGAGGGCGGCGAGTTTCGGCGCGCCGGTGACGGAGCCGCCGGGGCAGGTGGCGCGGAGCAGGTCGGCGAGGCCGAGGCCGTCGGCGGCCTGGGCGCGGACGGTGGATTCGGCCTGCCACAGGTCGCACCAGCGGCGCACGGTGAACAGTTCGTCGACGGTGACGGTGCCGGTGCGGGCGATGCGGGCGAGGTCGTTGCGTTCCAGGTCGACGATCATGATGTGTTCGGCGCGTTCTTTGGCGCTGGTGAGCAGTTCGGCGTGGCCGGTGGCGGTGGCGGGGCGGGTGCCCTTGATGGGTCGGGTGATGATCTGGCCGTGGTGGACCTCGACGAGGGTTTCCGGGGAGGCGCAGCCGATGGCCCAGCCGTCGCCGGTGAGGACGCCGCCGTAGCGGGCGCCGGGGAGCGCGCCAAGGCGGCGCAGGGCGGGTAGCGGGTCGCCGCTGTAGGGGGCGGCGGCGTGTCCGACGAGGTTGGTCTGGTAGATGTCGCCGCGGCCGATGGCGGCGCGGACGGCGTCGACGGCGGCGGCGTGTTGCGCGGGTGTCCAGCTCTCGGTCCATGGGCCGAGCCACCAGGGCGTGTCGTCGGGGGCGGCGGGTGCTCGGGTGGGTCCGTGGTGGTAGATGACGATGGCGAGGTCGGGCAGGGTGGGCGCGGGTTCGGGTGCGGTGGCGGGTACGCCGGCCAGTTGTGCCCCGGCGGCGGCGGACAGGTAGAGCGCGGCGCCGCAGACGACCGGGCCGTGTGCGGCGGGTCGGTTCAGGTCGCGCAGGTCCAGGCCGTGTGCGGCCAGGAACTCCTCGGCGAGTGCGGCGGGGTCGCCGCCGTCGGCGCGATGCCAGTGGAGTCGGGCGCGTTCGACGAGGCTGTCGCGGCATCCGGCGGGTGCCGCGGGCGCATCGACCAGCACCTGTGGGAGCGTTTCCACGCCGTATGGTCCGATCTTCCTCATCCGTTCAGTGGATTTCCGGTACGGCAAGGCGACACCTGCTCGATGCTGGACACCTTCGCTTGGTACTGTGCGTCACTGGTCATGTGAACCATGACACAGTGCCCCCACAGTCCGGAGAACCCGATGTGCCAGCACCAACCGACCTGCCCCTTAGCTGAAGCCACCGATCGGGAAGCCGCCCGCGTCCTCGCCTGCTTCCCTGAGCAGGGCTGGAGCCTGCTCTGCAACGGCGTGATCGTCTTCGAGGACACCGGTGAGCTGCTTCCCGACGGCAGCAGCATCGCACCCCACCGCGGCCCCGCCCGCCACGCCCTCGTGGCCTGAACGACCACCCAGCGTCACCACGCCGAGTCGCTGTCCATCGCACAGCGGCTGCCGGGGCGGCCCGATACCGCCCGCCCCGGCACGCCCGTCGTCAGTCCTCGAACGCCTCCGGCGACGGGCACGAGCAGACCAGGTTCCGGTCGCCGTACGCGCCGTCGATGCGCCGTACCGGCGGCCAGTACTTCCCGGCCCGGTCCACCCCGGCCGGGTACGCGCCCACCGACCGCGGGTACGGGTGCGGCCACTCGTCGCCGCTGACCATCGGCGCGGTGTGCGGGGCGTTCGCCAGGGGGTTGTCCCCCGCCGGCCACTGCCCCGAGCCGACCTGCTCGATCTCGGCGCGGATCGCGATCATCGCGTCGCAGAACCGGTCCAGCTCGGTGAGGTCCTCACTCTCGGTCGGCTCCACCATCAGCGTCCCGGCCACCGGGAACGACATCGTCGGCGCGTGGAAGCCGTAGTCGATGAGGCGCTTCGCCACGTCGTCGACGCTCACGCCGGTCGCCTTCGTCAGCGGCCGCAGGTCGAGGATGCACTCGTGGGCGACCAGGCCCTTGTTGCCGGCGTACAGCACCGGGTAGTGCTCGCGCAGCCGCGCGGCCACGTAGTTCGCGGCGAGGACCGCCACGCCGGTGGCCCGGGTCAGCCCCTCGGCGCCCATCATCCGCAGGTACGCCCACGGGATCGGCAGGATGCCCGCGGACCCGTACTTGGCCGCCGAGATCGCCGGGGTGGCGTCGACGTGGGCGCCCAGGGGGTCGCCGGGCAGGAACGGCGCGAGGTGCGCGCGGACCGCCACCGGGCCGACGCCGGGGCCGCCGCCGCCGTGCGGGATGCAGAACGTCTTGTGCAGGTTGAGGTGCGACACGTCCGCGCCGAACCGGCCGGGCTTGGCGTACCCGACGAGGGCGTTGAGGTTCGCCCCGTCGACGTACACCTGCCCGCCGGCGTCGTGGACCTTCGCGCACAGCGACGCGATGCCCGTCTCGTACACGCCGTGCGTCGACGGGTACGTCACCATGATCGCGGCGAGCGCGTCCCGGTGCTTGTCGATCTTCGCGTCGA
Source organism: Micromonospora sp. NPDC049801 (assembly GCF_040656575.1). Lineage (NCBI taxonomy): Bacteria > Bacillati > Actinomycetota > Actinomycetes > Micromonosporales > Micromonosporaceae > Micromonospora > Micromonospora sp. NPDC049801. The sequence continues at coordinate 475,636 of NZ_JBFAMS010000001.1, forward strand.
GGTCGACGAGGTCGACGTTGCCGTCGTCGTCGCAGGCCACCACGACGACCCGCATGCCGGCCATCACGGCGCTGGCGGCGTTCGTGCCGTGCGCCGACGACGGGATGAGGCACACGTCGCGGTGCGACTCGCCGCGCGACGCGTGGTACGAGCGGATGGCCAGCAGACCGGCCAGCTCACCCTGCGACCCGGCGTTGGGTTGCACGCTCACCGCGTCGTAGCCGGTCACCTCGGCCAGCCACGACTCCAACTGGCCGATCATCTCCCGGTAGCCGACGGTCTGCGCGTCCGGCGCGAACGGGTGGATGTTGGCGAACTCCGCCCAGCTCACCGGCTCCATCTCGGTGGTCGCGTTCAGCTTCATCGTGCACGAGCCCAGCGGGATCATGCCCCGGTCCAGGGCGTAGTCGAAGTCCGACAGCCGCCGCAGGTAGCGCAGCATCGCCGTCTCCGAGTGGTGGCTGCGGAACACCGGGTGGGTCAGGAAGTCGGTCGTGCGGGCCAGGTCGCCCGGCAGGGCCGCGTCGACGTCGCCGTCGAACGCGGGAACGCCGAACGCCGCCCACACCTGCCGCAGGTGCGCGTCGGTGGTCGTCTCGTCGCAGGACATCCCGACCCGGTCGGCGTCGACCAGGCGCAGGTTCACGCCCCGCTCGGCGGCGGCCGCGACGACCCGCGCCGCGCCGCCGGGCACCGTCGCGGTGACGGTGTCGAAGAACGCGACGTCCGCGACGTCCACGCCGCCGGCGCGCAGCCCGGCCGTGAGCCGCGCCGCCATGGCGTGGGTACGCGTCGCGATGTCCCGCAGCCCGTGCGGGCCGTGGTAGACGGCGTACATGCCGGCCATCACCGCGAGGAGCACCTGCGCGGTGCAGATGTTGCTGGTGGCCTTCTCCCGCCGGATGTGCTGCTCGCGGGTCTGCAACGCCAGCCGGTACGCCGGGTTGCCGGCCGCGTCGCGGGACACCCCGACCAGGCGTCCCGGCAGCATCCGCTCCAGGCCCGCGCGCACCGCCAGGTAGCCGGCGTGCGGCCCACCGAAGCCCATGGGTACGCCGAAGCGCTGGGTGGTGCCGGCGGCGATGTCCGCGCCGATCTCCCCCGGTGCCCGCAGCAGCGTCAACGCCAACAGGTCCGCCGCGACCGTCACGAGGGCGCCGGCGGCGTGCGCCGCCTGCACCAGGGCGGCGTGGTCACGGACCGCGCCGGACGCGCCCGGGTACTGCAGGTGCAGGCCGAAGAACTCGGCCGGCAGCTCGTCACGCGCGACGTCGACGACCCGCACGTCGATGCCGAGCGGCACCGCCCGGCTGGTGATCACCGCGATGGTCTGCGGCAGGGCGTCGGCGTCGACGACGTACACCCCGCTCTTGCTCTTGGAGGCGCGGCGGGCGAGGGTCATGGCCTCGGCCGCGGCGGTGCCCTCGTCGAGCATGGAGGCGTTCGCGGTGGCCAGGCCGGTCAGGTCGGTGACCATCGTCTGAAAGTTCAGCAGCGCCTCGAGCCGGCCCTGGCTGATCTCCGGCTGGTACGGCGTGTACGCCGTGTACCAGGCCGGGTCTTCGAGCACGTTGCGGCGGATCACCGCCGGGGTGTGCGTGCCGTGGTAGCCCAGGCCGATCATGGACACGGCGACGGTGTTGCGGGCCGCCAGGGCCCGCAGCTCGGCGATGGCCTCGGCCTCGGTGGCGGCGTCCGGCAGGTCGAGGGTGCCGTGCCAGCGGATCACCTCGGGGATCGCGGCGTCCATCAGCTCGTCGATGGAGTCGTGCCCGACGACCTCCAACATGCGGCGCTCGTCGTCGGGGCCGGGGCCGATGTGACGGGTGGCGAACTGCTCTACGGACATCAGGGGCGCTCCCGGGCGAGGTCGACGGGTCGGCCTCCCCCTCTGTCACACCCCACCGGAGCGCTCCACAGTGCCTGCCCACGAGGTCCTTTTGCCTGAGAGGTTCCGGGGAGGATTTGCCCCTTCGGCGCCGCCCCTGCTGTCGAGGCGGTCTCTCCCACGTGGGTGGTACCGGCATGGTCAACGCTACCAGCGCCGGTGTTTCCAGCAGATGTCCTACCCCGCGGCGGCTGTCACACCGGCACCGCCGACGCGCCGGTCACCCGCTCGGCGAGCACCGGCAGCACCTCCCCCAGCGGCGCGTCGACGCGCACCGTGGCGTACCCGTCACCCCGGGTCGGACCCTGGTTGACGATCGCTACCGGAATGCCCTGCTTCGCGGCCCGGATCACGAACCGCCGGCCCGACATGACCGTCAACGACGACCCCAGCACCACCACCGCCCGGGCCTGCTCCACCAGCGCGAAACACCGCGCCACCCGCTGCGACGGCACCGTCTCGCCGAAGAACACCACGTCCGGTTTCAGCATCCCCGTCCCGCAGATCCCGCAGTCCACCGGCCGGAACCCCGCCACCTGCTCGTCCGGGAGATCAACATCACCGTCCGGGTTGACCGCGGCGACCCGGGCCACGAAGTCCGGGTTCGCCTCGCGCAGCCGCCGGTCCACCTCCTCGCGCGAGGTCAGGTTGCCGCAGTCCAGGCACGTCACCTCGTCCAGGCGCCCGTGCAGCTCCACCACCCGCCCGCTGCCCGCCGCGCCGTGCAACCCGTCCACGTTCTGCGTGATCACCGCGTCGACCAGGCCGGCGTCCTGCAACCGCGCCACCGCCCGATGCCCCGCGTTCGGCGTCGCCCGCGCGATCAACCGCCACCCCAGGTGGCTGCGCGCCCAGTACCGCCGCCGCGCCACCGCGTCCCGGGTGAACGCCTGGAACGTCATCGGGGTGTGCCGGCGGGCCACCCCGCTGGGCCCCCGATAGTCCGGGATACCCGACTCGGTGGACAGGCCCGCCCCGCTGAGCACGACCACCTGACCGCCGGCCACCAGCGCGGCCAGTTCCTGCACACTCGTCGTCACCCCTTCATGCTGCCTCAGCGCACCCCCCGATGCCGAGCACCCGCCTACGCCGCGACGACGTCGGCGACGACACAGGCGATGTTGTCGGGCGCGCCCGCGGCCCGCGCGGCGGCCATCAGCTCCCGCACCGTGCGCTCCGGGTCGGCTCCCGCGCCCACCGTCGAGGCCAGGGCGGCCCGGTCGACGACCGCCCACAGCCCGTCGGAGCACAGCAGGTACCGGTCACCGGGCACCGCCACCCGCAACGCCAGATCGGCCTCCACCTGCCGACCGCCGCCGAGCGCGCGCACCAGCAACGCCCGCTGGGGGTGCGCGCCCGCCTCGGCAGGGTCGAGCCTGCCCTGATCCACCTGCGCCTGCACCCACGTGTGGTCCCGGGTCAACACCGACAGCTCGCCGTCGCGCAGCAGGTACGCCCGGGTGTCCCCGACGTGCGCCAACGCCAGGTGGGTGCCGCTGCGCAGCAGCGCGGTCAGCGTCGTCGCCGGCTGGTGCTCGTCGGTCGCCAGCCCCCGCACGGCCCGGTCGGCGTCGGTGACCGCGCCGGCCAGCGCCGTCACCACCTCCACCGCCGACACGTTGGTGAGGTCCAGCGACGCGAGCGCGTCGATGGCGGCGGCGCTGGCGGCAGCGCCGCCGGGCCCCCGCACACCGTCGGCGACGGCGAGCAACCGCTCGTTGGCGTACGCGGCGTCCTCGTTGCTGTCGCGGGCGATCCCGGTCTCACAGCCGGTGGCGTAACGGACACTCATCGACGACATGGTGGTGCTCCCCTCGGACAGGTCCCGCACGAGGAGGGCGGCGAGCCGCGCGCGGGCAGCGGTGTCGACCGACACCCGCCGCCAGTACGCGGTGACCACCTCGGCCGCCGCCGCCGGCTCCAGAGCACACACGGTGCGGATCTGCGCCAGCGGCATGCCGATACGACGCAGCTGAGCCACCAGCCGGGCCAGCGGCACCTGCCGCGGGTCGTAGAGCCGGTACCCGGACTCCGCGTCCACCGCCGCGGGCACCAGCACCCCCACCCGGCCGTACAGGCGCAACGCCTTCGGCGTCAGACCCGCCGCCCGGGCGAACGCCCCGATCGTCAGCAACCCCACGTCGGGTTCCTCCTCGCACCGGTCACCGTGACCGGCGCACCCCACACTGGGGGTTGCCCACAGGTCAAGGTCAAGCCCGGCGGGTGCCGGTAGGTTGGTCACATGCGTGTCGTCATCGCCGGAGGCCACGGCAAGATCGCCCTGCTCGTGCAGCGGCACCTCACCGGGCGCGGTGACGCCGCCGTCGGCCTGATCCGCAACCCCGACCACGTCGACGACCTGCGCGCCGTAGGCGCCACCCCGGTCCTCTGCGACCTGGAACACGCCGACGTCGACGAGGTCGCCGCGCACCTGCACGACGCCGACGCGGTCATCTTCGCCGCCGGCGCCGGCCCCGGCAGCGGCGCCGCCCGCAAGGACACCGTCGACCGGGCCGCCGCCGCGCTGCTCGCCGACGCCGCCACCCGCGCCGGAGTCCACCGCTACCTGCTGGTCTCCTCGATGGGCGTGGACCGGCCGCCCGCCGCCGGCACCGACGACGTGTGGGCCGCCTACCTGCGCGCCAAACGCGCCGCCGAGGACGACCTGCGCGCCCGCGACCTGGCCTGGACGATCCTGCGCCCCGGCCGGCTCACCGACGACGAACCCACCGGGCACGTCACCCTCACCCCACACGCCGGCCGGGGCGCCATCAGCCGCGCCGACGTCGCCCTCGTCCTCGCCGCGCTCCTGGACGAACCCCGCACCGCCGGGGCGACCCTGGAACTCGTCGACGGACCCACCCCGATCGCCGACGCGATCCACGCCGCCACCACCTGAACCTCAACCCGGGGGTGGGGCCTCACACGTAAGGCCCCACCCGCCAGGTGTTCAGCGCTGGTGGTGACGCGGCAACGCCGTCTGCCCGGCCGCGCCACCCACGAAAGGCGCCCCCGGCGTCTCCTTCGCGATCCGGTCCATCGTGCGCACCAACTGCTCACTGCCGTCGTCCAGGTGCCGCGCCGCCGCCTGCATGTGCGACACCATCATCTCGCCGAAGATCCGCAACGCCTCCCGGGTCGCCACCGAGTCGTCGAAGCTCGACCCGGCCGAACTGCGGTACTCCGCCACCGCACGCTCGGCCTCCTGCTTCGCCTCCTCCGCCGCCGCCCGCATGTAACTCTCGTACTGCACCCGGGCGTACTCCGCGACCCGCCGCGCGTAGTCGTGCGCCTGCGCGATGATCTGCTCCGCCTCCCGCTGCGCCGCCGACAGCAGGTTCACCTCCTTGGCCGCCGGCACCTTCGCCGCCGCCCCCGCGCTCGGGATCACCCCGTGGCGGTGCAACTCCACCCGATCGGTCAGCCGCTCGTTCTCCGCCCGCAGATGCGCGATCTGCGTCGCCAACAGATCCAACTCGTCGGCGACCTGCACCCGGAACCGGTCCACGTCCGCGTGGTCATAGCCCCGGCGCGCGAACGGCGCCGTACCGAACTCCCACCGCCGAACCCGGTCGGAGGTCATCCGCACCTGCACACCGCCGGACACCTGAATCCCGTCGTACCGGCTGATCGGGCTCGCGCTCATTGGTCACCCCCTGAACTCGACTGCTGGACCGCCGTACGCCACGCCGGGCCGTACCACTGCTTGCCCAGACCCTCGTGATGCACCTGACCCTCGTGGTAACCCGCCCGAGCCAACGTCTGCGCCGCATGCGACACCATCTCGTCGGACCCGCACACGTACACGTGCCGCGAACGCCAGTCACCATCGGCCAACGCCCGGTCCACCGCCTGCACGAACTCACCCGGCCGGTTCACGTCCGCGCCCACCACGTACGTCACCGTCAACCACGGGAACGACGACGCCATCTTGTCGATCGCGTCGCTGTCGTAGAACTCGCTGCGCGACCGCGCACCCACATACAGGTCCACCCGCCGACGGGAGCCCTCCGCGGCGATCTGCTCCACCAACGCCTTCATCGGCGCCCAACCGGTGCCCGAGGTCAACAACAACAGGTCACTGGAACCCGCCGACCACAACGCCAACCGCTCCCCCACCGGCGCGGCCAGATTGACACGGTCACCCACCGCCGAGCCGTACACCAGCCGCGACGACACCGCGCCACCCGGAGCGGCCCGCACATGCAACTCCAACGTGCCGTCCGCGCGCGGCGCGTTCGCCGGCGAGTAGTACCGCCACGACCGCACCGACGGATGCGACACCCCGATCGACTGACCCGGAGTGAACGGCAACAGGTACTGCGGACGCACCGTCAACACCGCGACGTCGAACGCCCGCCGCTCGTGGGCCACGATCTCCGCCACCCACCACGGCGGGTTCACCGCCTCGGCCGCCTGCGCCGCCTCCGTCATCACCTGCGCGACCAACCCGTACGCGCCCGCCCAGTCCTGAGCCAGCTCGTCGGTCCACTGCTCGGCCAGGAAATGCTGCAACGTCGCCAGCAACGCCTCACCGACCGCCGGGTAGTGCTCCGCGCGCACCGCGAACTTCCGGTGGTCCGCGCCGAGGTCCTGCAGGAAACCCACCAGCCGATCGACCTGGTCCACATGCGACACGATGTGCCCCAACGCGGTGACGAGGCGATCCCGCTGCCCCGCCATGTTCGTCGGGAACATCTGCCGCGTCTCGGGATGGGCCAGGAACAACGTCGAATAGAAGTAGAGCGGCACCTCGTCGCCGTGCGCGGCGACGAGGGACCAACTCTGCTTGAGTCGGGCCGCGTCCACGCTCAGACGCCCGGACGCTCTCCGGTGGACACCACCTGGTCCTGCACCTGCCCCAGCACCACGCGCACGTGGTCCAGGACGTCGGCCGGCACACCCAACTCCGTCAGCGTCGTGATCAGGTGCACGCCCACCTTCGCGTAGTGCTCCGCCGGGATGCCCAGCGGCTGGTGCGTCTCGGCCAAACCGCGACCCGCGTACTCGTTCGGGCCGCCCAACACCACCGCCAACATCAACGCCAGGTGTCGACGCTGCGTCGCCATGTCCACAGTGGCGAAATAGCCCGCCAGCTCGGGATCGGCGAGGACCTTGTCGTAGAACAGTTCGACGGCCGCCTTCACCGAACTCGCGCCGCCGATGCGGTCATAGTGCGAGGCGGCAGCGGTCTCTTCCGTAACCGTCACGGTCGTTCCTTCCGGGGGTGAAAGGTCGCGCGCGGTGACGCGCAGGGGCTACGGCCACCGACGCGACACCCGCGTGCCACGGGGCACCACGGCGGGGACCGTGACGGACCATAGCGTGCCCGCAACCTCCGGTCAGGGCCCCCCTATCCGATTCCCGACAACTGGTGGACACGCACCGTCACCACGGTCCACCCGAGATTCCACCCACCGCAACCGGAGCACCACAGACAGTGTCCACCATGGATTCATCGACCGGGGAACAGCCACCCAACGTCGACCGCCCTGACCCACAGTCACCAGCCGGGCGCGCCCAAAAAAGTCACCCACACCAACGGACCGCGCACCGACAGACGCGCAGCGCTACTCAGCCCGCGCGCCGCCGCGCCCGCCGCGCCGCCAACTCGTCCCCCACCGGATCCGACGAGGACCCCACCACCGGCTCCGCCGGGCCGCTCGCCGCCGGCTCCGCCGGCAGATGCGACAACGACCCCTGGATCTCCTTGAAGGCCCCACCGATCGCGATCCCGAACACGCCCTGCCCACCCTGCAACAGGTCGACCACCTCCTCCGGGGACCGGCACTCGTACACCGTCGTCCCGTCAGAGATCAGCGTGATACCCGCGAGATCCTCCACACCACGCGACCGCAGCGCCTCGATCGCCTTACGGATGTTCTGCAGGGACACCCCCGCATCCAACAACCGCTTCACGACCTTCAACACCACCAGATCGCGGAACGAGTACAACCGCTGGGTCCCCGAACCCGACGCGTCCCGGACGCTCGGCACCACCAACGTCGTCCGAGCCCAGTAATCCAACTGCCGATAACTGATGCCCACCGCGTGGCACGCCGTCACACCTCGGTAGCCCACCGAGCCGTCACCCTCAGGCGTCACACCCGGCTCGTTCACCTGTGTACCCGGATCGGGATCCTGCGGCTCGTGCATGCGGACAACCTCCCCGTCAGTGCGGCGACGCATCGTTTCCTGCGACGCGCACCCCTCGACACGGCAACCCTAACGCCACCTTCAGGGGTTACCGCGGAGGAACCGGCGCGACACGCCGCGCAGCCACCGAGAAAGATCACCAACCGCGCGCCAGCGTCACCCACCGTGACACCAGCCGGGCACCCGAACCGCTCAGCCCGCGAAGTCCTCCGGACGCACCTGCTCCAGGAACTCGCGGAACTTCTCCACCTCATCCTCCTGCTCATCAGGGATAACGATCCCCGCCTCGCTGAGGACCTGCTCGGCACAACGAATCGGCGCACCAACCCGCAACGCCAACGCGATCGAATCGCTCGGACGCGCCGAAACCCGCACCCCGTCACCGATCAACAAGTCGGCGTAGAACACGTTCTCCTTGAGCTCGGTGATCTCCACCGCCTGCAACGGCGCCTGCAACGCCGCCAACACATCCCGCAAAAGATCATGCGTCAACGGGCGGGCCGGCTTGACCCCCTGCTGCTCATAAGCGATAGCCGTGGCCTCGACCGCACCGATCCAGATCGGCAGATAGCGGTCGCCCTCGACCTCCCTGAGCAGGACGATCGGCTGGTTGCTGGGCAGCTCCACCCGAACTCCGACCACGCTCAGCTCGCGCACCGCCGCCTCCGTGTCGTCGTCAACCTACGCACCGCGCCCTTCCCTGCACGGTACACGGACCGCAACACGGCCGTCCCATGCGCTACAGCACCACGTCCGCGCCAGAAAGGGGTTACCCCGGCAAGCCTACGGCACGCTTCAGAGAAGAGATCTTTCCGCTCCGCCGCACCTGCCGGGCACCTCACCGACCCAACGTCGACCGCAACCCCACCCGCACCAACGCCGCGTGCAACTGCTCCGACAACGCCACCAACTCCCGCGCCGTCTCCGCCGCCCGCGCCCGCGCCGCCGGGTCACTCTGCCGCGCCAACGGCGCCACCAACTGCGCGAACAACCCGACCTCACGATCGGCCGCAGTCCGATAACCCCGCAGATGCCGCGGCTCCAACCCGTACGCCGCCAGACCCGCCACCGCCGACGCGATGATCAACGCATCCGCGTCATACCACCCCGGCGGATCCGACACCAGCACACCGAGCCGCTCCAACTCCACAAGCGTCGACTCGTCGACCCCACTGCGGGCCACCAACTCAGCCCGGCCGAGCCGCACCTGCGACGACTCGGCCGGCTCCGCCGACTCCCGACCCGGAACCGCACCATCAGGCCCCACCGCCACCAACGCCGGCCGCGACCGCTCCGGCTGCTCACCGGACGAATCCCACTCGGCCAACTGCTCACGGATCACCCGCAACGGCAGGTACCTGTCCCGCTGCGCGGTCAACACGAACCGCAACCGCGCCACATCGTCCCAGCTGTACTTCCGGTAACCCGACGCCGTCCGCTGCGGCTCAACCAGCCCTTCGGCCTCAAGGAACCGCAACTTCGAAATCGTGGTGTCCGGGAAATCCACCCGCAACTGACCCAGCACCTCACCGATGCTCATCAGCGGCTGGGACCGGGCCGCCCCGGGTGGCGTGGAGGCCGCAGGCTCGTTCACCCCCGGCCGGCCTCCTCCTCCGGGCGCGGACCGGCGATGAACACCACCCGGAACTTACCGATCTGAACCTCGTCACCATTGCTCAACGTGGCCGCCTCGACCCGCTCACGATTCACGTACGTGCCATTGAGGCTACCCACGTCCCGCACCGTGAACGTCCCACCATCACGGTGGAACTCCGCGTGCCGACGCGACACCGTCACGTCATCGAGGAAGATGTCACTGTCCGGATGCCGGCCACTGGTCGTCACGTCGTGGTCCAACAGGAACCGGGCACCCGCATTCGGACCGCGACGAACCACCAGCAGCGCCATACCCGGCGGCAACGAACCGGACATCCGGCTCGGCACCACATCGGTGTCCGGCCCCTCCAGCACTTCGTCGAGCGAGCCGAGATTGAGCGTCGAGGTGACGTCGAGCGGGGGGAACTCGTCGTCTGGGCGCGTCATGGGACCACCTCACGGATCTGTTCGGTCGGCGTCGGGTAATGGCGGGTCTGGCCGCCGGGCACTCCAACACCCGGCGGCTGGCTCCCCGTGCCCGGGAAGGCAATTCCACAACGCACAACTAATGGGTTCTTCTCGGTCGACTGGGCGAGCCTAGCCAGCGCCGAAATGCAGGGCAACCGGACGCGCGCAGACATCCCGCACGCCGGATCAAGCACACTCAGCCTTCGGTGATCTTCTGATACGCGCCCGCCGTGAGCAACCCGTCGGTCGCCGTCGGATCAGCCGGCGTGATCTCCACCAACCAACCCGCACCGTACGGATCCGTGTTGATCAGCTCAGGAGTGTCGCCCAGCGCCTCGTTCCGCGCGGCCACCGTACCCGCGACCGGCGCGTAGATCTCCGACACGCTCTTGGTCGACTCGATCTCACCCAACGAGTCACCGGCCGCCACGACCGCACCCGCCTCCGGCAACTGCACGTACACGATGTCACCCAACGCGTCCTGCGCGAAGTGCGTGATGCCGACCCGGATCGAACCGGTACCGTCACCCGCCACCCACTCATGCTCGGCGGTGTATCGCAGATCCTCGGGAATCACCAGACGCGTCCTCATCCATCGTGCCCCGGACCACCCGGGCCCGGCGCGGCCGCGCCGGTCAGGAGACCGGACGGGCGTGTTTCCTACTTGGTCGGCACGTGCAGCGCCGAAACCTCGGCAACCTCACGCTCCCCAAACGTCACGTTACCGCCGTCACCCCGGACCGACGCCACCACCCCACCAGGAATGTTCAACGCCGTACGCATCGTCGCCGGATCACCGATCACCGTGATCGTGTACGGACCCGTCAACCGACGCCCCTCCACCATCAGCGACCCGTTCTCCCCATCCAGGAAGTACGTCGACGCGATCACCCGCACCGTCGCCCGGTCACCACCGGAGATCTGCATCGCCTCCGCGCCCGCGCCCCGCAACTCCTGCACCGCGTCCAACACCCGGTTCGCCGTGATCGGCTTCACCCCACTGGAGAACTGCACCGTCAGCCCCGGGCCCACCGCCGGCAACGTACCCGCCAGAATCCCCAGCTCGTCCGCCCGACGCGTCGCCTCGTCCAACGCCGCCTGCCGACCCTGCTCACCCGAGGCCAACTGCCGCTGACTGTCCTCCAACGCCCGGATGTCCTGCTGCAGGCGACTCTCCCGCGCGTCCAGATCCGACAGGATCCGCACCAGGTCCTCCTGACGCGTCGCCCCCAACGTCGGATCCGTCGACGTCGTCTTCAACTGCACGACCAGCGTGAACCCCAGCAACGCCAACAACACCGCGATCATCACCCCGGCCGCGCTCCACCGCGACCGACCGGTCACCGCGGGCGCGGCCGGCGGCACGTCCGGCTCGTCCGACGACACCGCCGGCTCCCCCGCCCGCGACACCGCGCGCAGGTCCACCGTCGCCCCGTCATCGGCCGGCACCACCTCCGGCTCCGCGTCGTCCGGCTGCGGCTCCGACACCGGCCCGCGCGGCGCCAACGGACTCAACTCGTCCGGATCCGGCGCATCCGGCCGCGGATCCGGCTCACCCGCCGGCCCACCGGGCCGCCCCGGCACCACCGGCTGCGGCCAGCCCGTCCCCGTCTCATCCTGCTCGTCGCTCATCGCTGTCAAACCTACGCCCGGAACAGGTGCCGACGGATCGCCGCCACATTTCCGAAGATCCGCACACCCAGCACGACCACCACACCGGTGGACAACTGCCCACCCACGCCCAACTGGTCACCCAGATACACGATCAGGCCCGCCACCAGCACGTTCGAGATGAACGACACCACGAACTGCTTGTCGTCGAAGATGCGGTCCAACTTCGCCCGCACCCCACCGAACACCGCGTCCAACGCGGCCACCACCGCGATCGGCAGGTACGGCTGCAACGCCGACGGCACCGTGGGATCAAGCCACACCCCGAGCACCACACCGGCGAGCAACGCCAGCACCGCGATCATCCGCCACCTCCGGAAGGACTAGCGGTCCCCGGCGAACCCGACGACCCAGGACTGCCAGACCGGCCACCCGACCCCGAAGGGCTCGGACTGACCGACGGCTTGGCGTAGCGTAGCTGCGGCTCCGGCGCCGCCGGCAGGGTGAGGTCCTCCGCCTCCCGCACACCGAACGACAACCCGGTCTTCTGCGCGACCTCCCGCATCAGCGCCGCGTTCCGACTGTCCTCGAACTTGCGCCGCATCGACCCCGGACCCGTCGCCGACACCTCGTACGGCCCCGTCACCGGCCGGAAATCCACCAGGATCGCCTCACCCGCCGAACGGATCGTCGACGTCGACGTCAACCGCTGGCCGTTGATCGCGATCGCCTCCGCGCCGGCACTCCACAACGCGTTCGCCACACCCTGCAGGTCGCTGTACAGCACCCGCGGCGGCCCCGCGCCCGCACCGGTCACCGCATCCGCGTTCCCCGGAGCGTCCGCCAGGCGCACCACCACACCGTCACCCCGCACCCGACCCAGCCCGGTGCTCGCCTCCAGGTCCCGCAGACGCGCCGCGGCCGAACCGCTCAACGCCGCGTCCCGCTGCCGGCTGACCTCCTCACGCAGCTGGTCCGCCCGCGCCGACAACCGGTCGGTCTGACTCTCCCGCTCCTTGATCTGCGCCACCAGCCCCGAGCGCGCCTGGGCGCGCCCCGGCTCGTCCGCCATCGTCTGGCGGTACGCCACCGCGAACAGGAAACCCAGCACCACCACCACGACCAGGCCGACCGACCGCGCCGCCCAGCCCCGGGGCGCGTCCGGAGACGACCCCCGCCGGCGCGCGGCGGCCGCGTCCGCGTACCCCGGGTCCAGCGGGTTACGGAACAACTCGGTGAGGAAGTCCGGCGCGTACACCCGATCCGGGCGGGGCCGCGGCGTCGGCGGCGTCGCGCTCACGCGGCCGCGTCCCGGCCACGCGCCCCGCGCACCAACCGCGACGCCTGCACCACGTACATCGCGCCGGCCACCCAGTAGAGCACCAGCCCCCACCAGGCCAATCCCCAGCCGATCGCGGCCGTGGCCGTCGCCGCCGCGCTCCACTCGGTGGCCAGCAGCAGCACCGGGAACGCCGCGAGCAGCAGGAACGTGGCGGTCTTGCCCACGTAGTGCACCGGCGGCGGCCCGTACCCGAAGCGGCGCAGCACCGCCAGCGAACCGAGCAGCAGCAGCTCCCGGGCCAGCAGCGCCGCCGTGAACTGCCACGGCACCACCCCCCGGGCGGTGAAGGCCAGCAGCGTGGCGAGGATGTAGAGCCGGTCGGCGAGCGGGTCGAGCAGCTCACCGAGCCGGCTCACCTGCCGCAGTCGGCGGGCGATCCAACCGTCGACCCAGTCGGTGGTGCCGCCGATGGCCAGCACCACCACCGCCGCGACGTCCGCCCGGGAGACCAGGAAGAGATAGAGGAACAGGGGTACGCCCAGCAACCGCCCGAAGCTGATCAGGTTGGGCAGGGTGAGCACCTGGTCGCCGGGCGTCTGCTCGCCGGTGTCCCGCGGGTGCTCTGCCTGAGCCGGCCGACGCGACACCGAACCTCCTTCACGGCACGCCCCGACGCCGGGCCGAGATCGGGCGCGGCGGAGGTCGTACGCGCTGTCGGGCCGGCAACCACCGGCTCCCTGCGGTCCCGGGACGGGACCTCTGCCCTGATACGGCCCGCGATCACCGAGATCGCGGGCCGGTTAAGTGCGCTGCCACTATATCGGGCTCTCGTCGACGGCCCGGCCGCCGTGCGCGGTCGGCGCGGTGGTGTGGCGGTGTGGTGTGGATCACCACCGCCAGAGCGTCCTAGGATACTGGTGGAACGCGTCAGGCCGTCTGGACCGCTGCCTGGTCGGCCTGCTGCTCCGGCACCGTCTGCGTCGCCGCGCGGCCGAACGCCAACAGGGACGCCAACAGGTCGTGCTGCGTCCGGGGCGGCATCCTGTCCAGCACGGCCTGCACCGCGCGCTGGCGCCGCTCCGCCAACTCCCGCAACAGCGTCAACGCGGCGGCGGTGGGCACCAACCGCACCTCCCGCCGGTCCCGCGGATCCGCCACGCGACGCAGCAGGCCGGTCGCCTCCAACCGGTCGCACAGTCGGCTGGCCGAGGAGGGCACCACGTCCAGCAGCTCGGCCAGCCCGTTGACATTGGTCTCCGGACGGCCACTGATCAGCATCAGCACCCGCAACTGCGTGGGGGGCACCTGATGCCGTGACGCCGCCGAGTCGAGCACGGCGATCAGCGTCTCTGCGGCCGCGTTGATCGCCGCGGCGAGATCCGCCGGTCGCTCCACCCGATGTCCCCTGCCGTCGTCGCGCTGGTGCCCGCCCGGGACGGTGGCGGCGACTCTCATCCGCCATCCCGCCCACGCGGACCATGCCAGTCGAGGCAGACGACGACGGCGTCGTCGCGCAAATCGGAATCCGCGTGGTAGGCGTGTAGTTCGCGCATCACCGTACCAACCGCCTCGGTCGCCGGCTGCAACCGAGTGGCGCGCAGCGAACGAGCCAACATCCGCTGCCCGTACGGCTCCCGCCCCGCCGGCTCGGCCGCCCACACCCCGTCGCTGACCACGAAGACCCGGTCACCCGGCGCGAGCTGGAACTCCTGCACCTCGTAGCGGGTCTCGGCGAACATGCCCAGCGGCAACTGCTGATCCAGCGTCATCGGCTCGACGGTCGCGCCGCGCATCCGCAGCAGGTGCGGCGAACCGGCGTCGACCGCCCGTACCCGCCCGGTGGCGATGTCCAGCTCCAGCAGCAACGTGGCCACGTGTCGACGGCCCCGGTGCTGGTAGTAGACCGTGTCCGAGGCCAACTCCGCCTGCTCCACGAGGCCGCCGTCGGAGCGGCGGGCGTTGCGCATGGCGTTGACGGTCACCGCCGTCAGCAGCGACGCGGCCAGGCCGTTGCCCTCGCCGTTGAGCACCGTCAACGTCAGCCGTTCCCCGTCCAACGACCAGTCAAAGTGGTCTCCACCGACTGTGTACGCCGGTTCCAACTGCCCGGCCAGGTGGAAGCAGCGGTGTGCCACGCTGCGCCCGGGTAGCAGGTCCCACTGCATCTCGGCGGCCATGCTGAGCCGCTCCCGACGACGGGCCCGGCGGTACCGGTCGGTCTCCCGGTCCGCGGCCCGCATCGCCACCGCCAGGTCACCGGCGATGTCGGTGGCACGGCCGGTGACCGCCGGGCCGGGCACGGTCGGCAGCTCGATGAGCAGCACGCCGAGGCGCTCCCCCCACACCGTCAGGGGCAGGTAGAGCCGGCAGGCCCCGTCCTCGAGACCGTCGCGCACCGGCTGCTGGCTGGAGAAGCAGCGCTGCGCCACGGTGTGCCGGGCCAGGGCTCCGGCCGCCGGCAGGTCCGGGTCCAGCACGGGCCAGAGCCCGCTGATCCGGTAGTCGGCGACGAACACGTCGGTGCGCACCGCGCCCAACGCCGCCCGGATCGCCCGGTCCGCCGCCTCCGCCAACTGGTCGGGCGCGGCTTCGCGTAGCGCGCGCGACACCCCGTCCGGCGCGTCCACCATGCTTGGTCGTCCCTCCAAAAACTTGCTACAGGGCAAGCATCATACGGAGACCCCGGACAACCCGTCGTCGCGGGTCAGTCGGCGCCGCGCGTCGCCAGGACACCGTGGAAGGCGTCCGGCACGTCGACCGGCACGCCGGCGGGCCGCCAGCGGTTGACCGGGACGATTCCGTCCGACGTCGGCGTCCACCGGCCCAGCAGCGGCGCGAACGCCGCCGCGGGTCGCATCCGGAACGCCGGCCCCATCATCGCCAACGCCTGCGGGTGGGCGGCCAGCTCCTCGGTGTCGAAGTCCACGGCCAGCAGGCTGCCCGGCGCCGCCGCCGCGTACAACTCGTCGAGGGTGCGCCTCAGCGTGTCGTCGTCGAGGAACGCGGCGAGCCCGAGGAAGACCAGCCCCACCGGCCGTCGCCCCCACCCGGGTACGAAGCGGTGCAGTTGGGCCGGGTCGATGGTACCGATGTCGGTGGCGTCGCCGTAGCCGTAGCCCGCCCGGTCGCTGCCGGCGAGGATCCGCTGACCCAGCCGGATGGTCACCGGATCGACGTCGGTGTAGAGCACGCTGGCCTCGGGAGCGACCTCGTGCACGTTGCCCATCGTGGGCACCCCCGCCCCGAAGACCAGGAACCCGTCCACGCCCTGCTCGACGATCGCCCGGACCGCCCGGCCGAGAAACGCCCGCAGCTCCGCGAAGACCGGCGCGCACGGCCCGTACGCCTGCTCGAAAGCGGTCGCGGCGGCCACGTCGACGCCGAAGTGGTGCTCCCCACCGAGCCAGTAGTCGATCATGCGAGCGGTGCTCGGCTCGTCCGGTTCACCCATCGACGGCGCTCCTCCCCTCGGGTCGTCGCCAGCGTACCGACCGGTGCCCGAGCGGCGGTATCGCTCCGCCGCGCCGCCACGCCCGCGATACTGGCCCGGCGGGGGGTGGGCGGTGAACGCGGCGAACAGCGCGGCGGTGGTGGTCGGCGTGGACGGCTCGCAGCCGTCCCTGCGCGCCGTGCGCCTGGCCGCCGCCGAGGCGGTCCGCCGGCACCGGCCGCTGCGGGTGGTGCACGGTTTCATCTGGCCGCTGCTACGAGTACCCGTGGCACCTCCGTCCGGCGCGCCGCCGGGCGTCGGACTGCGCGAGCGGGCACAGGAGCTGGTCGCCGCCGCCGTGGCCGAGGCCGAGGCGACCACACCCGGGCTGACGGTCTCCGGGGAGATCATCGACGGCGAGGCCGCCGCGGTGCTGGTGGGCGAGTCCCCGACCGCCGCGCTCATCGTGCTCGGCGACCGGGGACTGGGCGGCTTCTCCGGGCTCGTCGTCGGCTCGGTAGCGGTGCAGGTCAGCGCGTACGCCGACTGCCCGGTGCTGGTCGCCCGCGGCGAGCAACGCCCCGACGGCCCGGTGGTGGTGGGGCTGGACGGCTCACCGGCGTCGCTGCTCGCCGCCGACGTCGCCGCCGAGGCCGCGGTGGCGCGCGGCGTGCCGCTGCGCGCGGTGCACGCCTACCGGCACCCCGGCAGCAGCGGTCCCGGCGACCTGCAACCCCTGGTGTACGACGAGGCGCGGTTGCACGACGAACAGGAGCGGCTGCTCGGCGGCTGGCTGCACGGGCTGACCGACCGCCATCCGGGGTTGCGCCTGACGTGCCGGGCGACCCGGGAACGCGCCAGCGCCGTGCTCGCCGAGGCGTCCGCTGACGCGCAACTGCTGGTCGTCGGGGGGCAGGGGCGCGGCGAGGTGACCGGGTTGCTGCTGGGGTCGGTGAGCCAGTCGGCGCTGCACCACGCGCGTTGCCCGGTCGAGGTGGTGCGCGGTCCCCGCTGACGCCCCGGGGTTGGTCCGCCGCCCAACGGGTAGACGGCCGCGGTACGCCAACGGCGACGAAGGAGGCAGCAGATGCCAGGACCACGGCCGGGCAGCAACGCGTACGACAAGCAGCGGGCGCGCCTGCGCAACGCGATCGACGACTCCGGACGTCGGGTACCCGACGGCAAGGCCAACCAGGTCGCCAACCGGATCCTGCAGGAGGATCGCGGCCAACGGGGCGTCGTGCGCGGTGAGCGCACGTACGGTCCCAAGAGCGAACGCGAACCGGGCGACCCGAAGTGAGGGGCGTCGACCTGGCCGACGGCGCGATCGCCGGCGCGGTCGGCAGCACCGCGCTGAACGTGGTCGGCTACCTCGACATCGCGCTGCGGGCGCGGCCGGCGAGCAGCACGCCGGAGCAGACCGTCGACAAGCTGGCCCACCTCGCGCACGTGGACCTGGGACCGGAGCCCCGGGCGGCCACCCGCCGCTCGGGGCTCGGCCCCCTGATCGGTTACGGGCTGGGCATCGCCGCCGGCATGGCCTTCGCGCTCTACGCCGGGGGCCGACGGCAGCCGTTGCCGATGGCCACCGGCGTGCTCGGCGCCGGCGTCATGGCGATGACCGACGGGTCCATCACGGCGCTGGGCATCAGCGATCCCCGTACCTGGCGGCGCTCGGACTGGATCTCCGACATCATCCCGCACCTGGCGTACGGGCTGACGGCCGCCGCCACCTGGAACAGGCTGCGACGGCCGTCAGGTCACGGTCGTTAGGAGCGGGTGTCGCTGTCGTCCTCGGCGACCGGCTCACCCGCCGGGCCGTACGGCGACACCTGCCCCTTGGGCACCGGCCGGCCGGCGTCCCCCCGCGACGAGCCACGGTTGAGCGGATGACCCGACGGTCCGGGCCCCTTGCTGTCCTGGCTGGTCGCTCCCTTGGCGTTACGCCGGAACTCCTCCTGCTGCGGGTTCACCACGAGCGTCTCCCTCCCGGTACGGCAGGCGGCATCGACCGCCTCCACCGGCCGCATACCCGTGGGATCCGGCCACATTCCGGTCCTGGCTGGCGTCGGGAGGGCTAGCCGGGCGTGCGGCGGGTACCCCGTGGTGTGGGTGACGATCGAGCGGTGGTGCGGGTCCTGCTGGACCGGCGTGGCGACACGTACGCCGAGGAGGCCGGCATCCGGCTGGCCGACCGTCCCGGCCCGCTGTACCAGCTGCTGGTGCTGGCCACCCTGTTGAGCACCCGGATCCGGGCCTGCGTCGCGGTGGACGCGGCGCGGGAGCTGTTCGCGGCCGGCTACCGCACACCGCAGGCGATGGAGGCGGCGAGCTGGCAGCAGCGGGTCGACGCGTTGGGGCGTGGTCACTACCGCCGCTACGACGAACGCACCGCCACCATGCTGGGCACCGGGGCCCGGCTGTGTCTGGACCGGTGGCACGGCGACCTGCGTCGGCTGCACCGCGATGCCCAGGGCGACCCGGCGGGGCTGCGTCGACGGCTCACCGAGTTCCCCGGCATCGGACCCACCGGCGCGGACATCTACCTGCGCGAGGCGCAGACGGTCTGGTCCGACGTGCGCCCGTACGCCGACCGGCGGGCCCTCGCCGGCGCGAAGCGGTTGGGTCTGCCGGGCTCACCGGACCGGCTGGCGTCCCTGGTCGACGAACCGGAGTTCGGTCGGCTCGCCTCGGCGCTGGTACGGGTGGCGCTCGGCGAGGAGTCCGCCGGTGAGGTCGCCCGTGTCGCCGCCGGCTGAGCCGCTCACTTGACGGTCTTGTCCCCCGGTCGGGTCAGGTGCCACACCAGCAGCGCGGCGAGCAGCGCCAGGACGATGACGCCGCCGGAGATGCCCCGGCCCTCCTCGGGGCTGCGGCCGGTGCTGCCGAAATAGATCACCGCGAGGCCGGCGAGGACGGTGACGAACGTACGTAACCCTCGGTCCTTCACGTACCGCACCGTAGGCGGGCCACCTTTCCACCGTGACGATTCACGCGTTTTGTCCCTCTTTCGGGGGTGCGGTCACTGTTCGGCGACGAAGCCTCGCAGCCGTACCCGGCGCACCGCCCGGTCGGCGACCTCCACCACCTCGATGGTCAACCCGGGCAACCGCACCGTCTCACCGGGAGTCCCCGGCAGGTGCCGCAACCGGGACAGCACCAGCCCCGCCACCGTCGTGTACTCCCGGGACAGCGGGAAGCTCAGCCGCACCCCCACGTCGGGCAGATCGTGCAGGGGAAAGTCACCGGGCACCAGCAGCGACCCGTCCGACTCCCGGACCACACCGCGCACGTCGCGGTCGGTCTCGTCGTACAGCTCGCCGACGACCTCGGCCAGCAGATCCTCCAGCGTGACGATGCCGTCGATGCCACCGTGCTCGTCCACCACGAGGGCCATCTGCTGGTGTTCCTGGCGCAGGCAGCGCAGCGCGTCGGCGACCGGCAGGGTGACCGGCAGCAGTAGCGGCGGCCGGGCCCGCTCCCCCACCGTGCCGGCCTCGGCCCGGACCAGGTCGCGGATGTGCACCACGCCGACCACCTCGTCGAGGCCGCCCGAGCCGGTGACCGGCGCACGGGACCGGCCGGCGACGCCGAGCAGACGAACCCCCTCGGCGGCGGGCAGGTCGGCCGGCAACGTGGTCACCTCCCGCCGGGCCACCAGGATCTCCCGCAGCGTCCGACCGGCGATGTCGAACGCGCCGCTCAGGATCTCCCGCTGCTGCGCCGACAGTCCCCGCTGGGTGGCCAGCATCTCCCGCAGCTCCTCCTCGGTCATCTCCTCACGGCTGGCCCGTGGGTTCCCGCCGGCGAGGCGGACCACCACGTCGGTCGTCGAGCTGAGCAGCCACACCGCCGGGCGGGACACCCGGGCGAGCAGGTCCAGGGGGCCGGCGCTGAGCAGCGCCCACCGCTCGGCGCGCTGCATCGCCAGCCGCTTCGGCGCCAACTCGCCGATCACCAGCGTCACGAAGGTCAGGGCCACCGTCACCAGCAGCACCGCGGCCGGACGAGCCACCGCGCCGAGGAAACCCAACGGGCCGACCAGTGGCTGGGCGAGGGACACGGCGGCCGCCGCCGAGGCGAGGAACCCGGCCAGGGTGATGCCGAGCTGGATGGTGGCCAGATAGCGGTTCGGGTCCCGGGACAGCCGGACCAGCCGCTCGCCGGCCCGGCTGCGCCGACCCAACCGTCGCAACTGCCCCTCGCGCAGCGTCACCAGCGCCATCTCGCTGCCGGACAGCGCGGCGTTGACCAGCACCAGGACGGCGACCAGCGCCAACTGCCCGAGCTGACCGCCCACCACGCACCCCCGTCGACCGCCCTTCCGTCACTCAACCGCAGCGCGGCCGGCTCCCGCGTGCGTTTAGTCGACCTCCAGGTCGTCCAGCGAGATGGAGTGCGTCATCAACCACCGGGCCAGCGCCGTCATGCCGAACAGCCACAGCGGCACCGACTCGGTGGGCCCGTTCGTCGCGTAGATGGCGAACCGCAGGTCCGGGGCGCGGTACGCCTCGATCCGCCACTGGTGCTGCCGGTCCCGCCAGACCGCCGAAGGGTCCATGGCGTCACCGTAGGTGACCGCCGACGGTTTGGGGGCCGGTTAGCCCGGCACCACGGCGGCACCGAGCAGAGCCCGCGCGGCGGACACCAGCATGGCGATGCCGATCCCGGCGAGCAGCAGCCAACCGACGCCGCGCCACCCCGAGCCGCGAGCGGGCGGCGGCACCGGCGGCGGTCGCCAGATCTCCCGGTACGACCAGGCCAGCACGCCCACGCCGAACGGGAGGAGCCCGATCCACCACCAGAACCACCGGGTGCCGACCGCCGGTGGGGCCCCACCGACCAGCCGGAGCAGCCACATCAGGGTCACCGCGCCAGCGAGCAGCCCGGCGGTGTCAGCGAGCCGGTGCGCGGCGACGCCGGAGGCCTGCCACGGGCGCGCCGACGCGGCCAGCCGCGCGTCCAACCCGTCGGGCCGCTCGGTCGCCTCCGGTACGAGGGACTGCGCCTGCGCGTTGGGCGGGTCGACAAAGGCGTACCGCACCCGACCGCTCGGCACGCTCCACGCGATCATCGCGCCCTGCATGTCGTACCGCAGGTGCGGCCGGCTGCCCCAGTACAGGTCGTCGTCGGCCCAGCCGGACGCCCGCTGGAAGGTCACCACACGGCCCGCCGCCAGATCCCGGTCGAGCTGGCCCGCCGTCGCCTCGCGCGGGGTCACCCACCACGCCAGCGCAGCCCACAGCACCCACAGCAGCGGCAATCCCCAGCGCATCGCGCCCGCGACGACACCACGCCACCGGTCACGTGACGACCGCGACGGGGACAGCAGCGGCTCGGCCACCTCTCCACCCTGACAGCCCACCGCAACCCCGGCCACCCCTGGTCATCGCGGAGACGCGCTCAGGTGACGACGACCCGCGCGTCGTCGGGCAGCCGACGGGTCGCGCCACGGCGGTCCAGCAGTTCCAGCAGCGGCACCGCCACCCGTCGGGTGGTGTCCAGCGCCTGCCGGGCCGCCGACAGGGTGAACGGCTGGGGCAGGCCGGCGAGGACGGTGACCGCCGCGTCGAGCGCGTCGGGCAGCAGCACCACGGTGTCGGCCAGCCTCAGCAGCGCGCCGGCGCGTACCGCCGCGCCGATCTCCCGAGGTCCCAGGCCCAGTTCGACGAGACGGTCCGCCTCCGGGGCGCGGAACGGCCGGTCGGCGTACTCGGCGCGCACCCGCCGCACGGCCCGCGCCACCGGCTCGGGCAGGGTGTCGACGGCGGCCGTGCCGATCCGGCCACCGTGCACCCGCAGCGGCGGACGCACCAGCGCCTCGACCAGCGCCCGGTCGGGCAGGGCGAGACGTTGCCGCAGCGCGTCCACCGGCATGCCCGCCTCCAACGGGTGCTCCCGGGCGTAGCGGGTGACCTCCTCGGTCACCTGGTCGCCGAGCTGCCGCCAGTGCCCCGGATCGGCCAGCCAGTCAGCGGCCACCGGCGTGGCCTGCACCGGCACACCCATGCGCCGCAGCGCGCCGACCCGGACCAGGCGACGGCGGCGCAGCTCGCCGGCCAGGTCGGGGCGACCGTCCAGCTCGGCGAGGACCGCCGCGCGGGCGACCGCCGCGCCCCGGCGGGACAGTGGCGGCGGCGCGACGTCGAGGACCCGTACCCCACCGGCAACCCGATGACGGCCGGGATCACGCAGCAGCGCCCGGTCGCCGACCAGCAACGGCAGCGGGCGGGCCAACCGCAGCCGGACGGTGTCCACGCCGAGCGGCCGCACCCGCGCCGGCACGGCCGCCGACCCCACGTGCAGGGTGAGGGTGGACGGCAGGTCGGCGGCGGGGTCACCGGTGAGCCGCACGTCGAGAAGGTCGGTGCGGTGGAACCGCCCCGGGGTGAGCAGCGCGTCGCCGCGGCCGAGCCGGTCGCGGGGCGTACCCCGCAGGTTGACCGCCACCCGGGACACGGCCGACGCCTCCGCTCGGGCCTCGCCCAGGCAGTGCAGGCCGCGGACCCGGACCGGCTCGTCGACGCCGGCCAGTTCCAGGGTGTCGCCGACCCGCAGCCGACCGGCGCCCAGCGTTCCGGTGACGACGGTGCCGCTGCCCCGCACGGTGAAGCTGCGGTCCACCCAGAGACGCACGGGCGCGTCCGCGACGGGGTCGGGCAGCCGCGCGACGAGCCGGTCCAGCGCGGCCCGCAACTGGGGCAGCCCGGCGCCGGTCAACCCGCTGACCGCCACCGTCTCCACCGCGCCGAGGCTGCTCGCCGCGATCTCGTCCCGGGCGCGCTCCGTCGCCGGCCCCGGGTCGGCGAGATCCGCGCGGGTCACCACCAGCAGGCCGCACCCGACGCCGAGCGCGTCGAGCGCGGCCAGGTGCTCGGCGGACTGCGGCATCCACCCCTCGTCGGCGGCGACCACGATCAGCGCGGCCGGCACCGGACCGACCCCCGCGAGCATGTTCGGCACGAACCGCTCGTGCCCGGGTACGTCGACGAAGGCGATCGTGCCGCCGGACGGCAACGTCGTCCAGGCGAACCCCAGGTCGATGGTCATGCCCCGGCGGCGTTCCTCGGCCCACCGGTCCGGTTCCATCCCCGTCAACGCCCGGACCAGGGTCGACTTGCCGTGGTCGACGTGCCCGGCGGTGGCGACGACGAACATGCTCAGTCGTCCCCGGGTACGCGCAGCACGGCGGCCAGGACCGTGTCGTCGGCGTCGACGGGCACGCACCGCAGGTCGAGCAGGAGTCGGCCCCGCACCACCCGACCCAGCACCGGCTGGTCTCCGGTGCGCAGCGGGACGGCGTACCGTTCGGGCAGGCTCAGCGCCCACGATTCCAGCTCGACGCCGGGAGCGCCGCCACCGCCGACGACGGCGACCGCCTCCACGACCTCCGCCTTGCGTCCGTCCGCGCCGAGCCGGTCGCGTAGCAGCTCCACCCGGCGACGTAGGACGGCCGGATCGGCGTGCAGCGCGGTCCGCGTCGGGGTGTCCGGCCGGTGCAGCGTGGCCGCCAACGCCGCCAGGGTGAGCTTGTCGACGCGCAGCGCGCGGGCCAGCGGGTGGCGGCGTAGGCGTTCGACGAGCGCGGCGTCGCCGAGCAGCAGGCCGGCCTGCGGGCCGCCGAGCAGTTTGTCGCCGCTCGCCGTGACCAGGGCCGCGCCGGCGCGCAGGGTGCTGGCCGCGTCCGGCTCGTCGGGCAGCAACGGATCCGGTGCGAGCAGCCCGGAGCCGATGTCGGCGACCACCGGCACGTCGAGGGTGGCCAGTTGGCGCACCGGCACGGCCGAGGTGAAGCCCGTGACCTGGAAGTTCGACGGGTGCACCTTCAGCACGAACCCGGTCTGCGGGCCGACGGCGGCGGCGTAGTCGTCGAGCGTCGTGCGGTTGGTGGTGCCCACCTCGCGCAGTCGCGCGCCGGTGCTTACCAGCAGGTCCGGTAGGCGGAAGCCGTCGCCGATCTCGACGAGTTCGCCGCGGCTGACCACAATCTCCCGGCCGGCGGCCAACACCGTGGCCGCCAGCACCAGCGCGGCAGCGCCGTTGTTGACCACGTGCACGGCGGCGGCGTCGGGCACGGCGGCGGCGAGCGCGTCGAGGGCGTCGCGGCCCCGACGGGCTCTGCGCCCGGTGTTCAGGTCCAGTTCGACGTCGGTGTGCCCGGCGGCCGCGACGACCGCCGCGACGGCGGCCGGCGACAGCGCCGCCCGGCCCAGGTTGGTGTGCAGCACGACACCGGTGGCGTTGAGCACCGCGCGGGGACCCGGCGCGGGCAGTCCGGCGACGGAGGCGTCCCGCACCTCCTCGGGGGCGATCTCACCACGGCGGGCCCGCGTCTGCGCCCGCACGACGGCGGCCTTGACCCGCTCGCGGCCGAGGGTCGCGATGGCCGCCGCCAGCTGCGGATCGGCGAGGAGGGTGTCGGTGCGGGGCACCCGACGTCGCGGGTCCTCGCTGCCGTCACGCATCACGTCACTCCTGCCGCCGTTGGCGGAGACGGACGGGAATCGAACCCGCCTGGCCCGGGTCCCGGACCACACCGGTTTTGAAGACCGGGAGGGGCACCAGCCGCCTGAACGCCTCCGTCGCACATTCGATCACAACGCCGGTGCGACCGCTCAGTCAGTCGTCGGATCCACCTCGGTCCGCCGGGCGTTCACCCGCTCGCGTTGCGGCACGACGGTGTAGCGGGGGTCGCGGGCGGACGCGACGCCGCCGTAGAAGATGCCGAACCGCGTGGCGACCGACGCGCCCAGCAGCGCGGCCCCGGACAACGCCCCGACGGCGCGACTACGCCGACCCAGCAGCGCCCCGGCCACCCCGGCGGTGGTCAGCAGCCGACCGGCGCGCAACAGCCGGCCCGGCCGACCCGACCGGTAGGGCTCGCTGAGCAGCCCGAGACGGGTCTCCACGCGGTGCGCGCCGTACAGCTCCAGGGCCGCCCCGGCCACCGCCATCCGGCGGGCCGGCCCGGCCTGCGACGGCGGCGCGGCGAGCAGACCGACGCCCGCGCCGCTGGCCAGCGCGCTGCCCGCGAAGATGACCGGCAACTCGGGGTACGCCTCATGCCACGACGGCACCGCCGTGTCGGCGAGCAGGACCCCGGTGTACGTCGCCAGGGCGGGCGCGGTGACGGCGGCGACCAGCCCGGCGGCGTGCCCGGCCGGCGGCAGAGCCCGACCGACCAACCCGAGCGGACCGTGCCGGGGCAGCCAGTCGGCGGTCTCGGCGATCGCCGCCAACCCGGCGGCCGGCCCGAACGCGCTGAGGATCCAGGTGCCTACCGACATGGGCGAGGTCAGCTTCGCCACCCGCAGCATGTGATGGAACCGCTCCGGCCGGCCCAGGTCCCGGATGAGGAAGACCGCGCTGGCGCTGACGGCGCCCAGCGCGGTGACCCGGCCGGCGCGGCGCAGCGCCGGGCGGCGGGTGAGTTGACCTCCGGCGGCCAGCAGCGACGAGCCGGCGGCCAGACCGCCGGTGAACAGGTACGCGGCGATGTCCCACTTCCACACCGGGGCCTTGAGGATGGGCCGGCCGTAGTAGGAGGTGAACTCGGCCTCGGGGACCCGCAGCTCCTCCCCGCCACCGCGACGACCGCGCCGGGAGCGCCGCGCGGCGTTCTCCCGGGGCTGCGCCGGCCGATCGTCGTGTGGTTGCGGCGTCCGATCCTCGTGGGCGCGGGCCGGCACGGCCACATCGGCGCCGTCGTCCGCCTGCCTCTGGCCCGGTAGGTCGAGGCTCGCGGCGGCCAGTCGGTCGCGGAACCGGCGGAACCGGTCGCCCACCGGAAGGCGCTCCGGGCTCACGAGGATCTCCCCACGAAGGCGGCTACGGTGGCCGCCGCCATGGCGAGCGCGGCGATGCCGGCGCGTTTCCACATGGCCGGTAGGTCCCGGGTCGTCACCACCGGGTCCGGCGGCAGCCCGTACACCTCCGGCTCGTCCAACAACAGGAAGAACGCCCCGTCACCACCCACACCATCGTCCGGGTCGTGCCCGTACAAGCGGGCCTCGGGAACACCCCGGCCGTGCAACGTCGCCACCCGCACCGCCGCCCGCTCCCGCAACTCCTCCAGTGGCCCGTACTGGATCGACTCCGTCGGACACGCCTGCGCACACGCCGGCGTCATCCCCGCACCCAGACGGTCGTAACACAGCGTGCACTTCCACGCCCGACCATCACCCTTACGCTGATCAATCACCCCGTACGGACACGCCGAAATGCAGTACCCACACCCATTACAGATGTCCTCCTGCACCACCACCGTCCCGAACTCCGTCCGGAACAACGACCCCGTCGGACACACATCCAAACAAGCCGCATGCGTGCAGTGCTTACACACATCCGACATCATCAACCACCGAAAATCCGACCGACCCTCCACACCGCTGTCCCGCCCCGGCGGCTGCGCCCCCGGCATACCCAGAAACTGTGGCTGCGCGCCGCCGTCGGCCGGGCCGGTGCCGGTCGCGCCGCCGTCGGCCATGCGCGCGGCGGCCGACGGCGACCCGGGCGGCAGACCCGGGTCGGTGCCGGTCGGCCCCGCCGTGCCGGCGGCGACCGCCGCCGACGCCGCGCTGACCGCCGTACCGGTGGGCGTACCGGCGAACGCCGCGCTGCCATGTCCCGCCGGGCGTGGCTGCTCCACGAACGCCACATGCCGCCACGAGTTCGCCGTCAACGCACCCGTGTTGTCATACGACATCCCCAACAGATCCAGACCACTCTCCGGAACCCCGTTCCACTCCTTGCACGCCACCTCACACGCCTTACACCCGATACACACACTCGTATCGGTGAAGAACCCCATCCGCTGCGGCGCGTCCACATAACCCGCGTCCGGCGCCGGATCGAGCGGCCCGTAGAGGCTGTTCGGGTCAGGAATCACCGCTGCCCTTCCCGTCCTGGTCGGTGGTGACGGCCGGCGCGTGCCCACCCGGGGTGATCCCGGCCCGCCGCTGGTAGTCGGCGACCAGGTCG
The DNA here is from genome assembly GCF_040656575.1 of Micromonospora sp. NPDC049801. Classification (NCBI taxonomy): domain Bacteria; kingdom Bacillati; phylum Actinomycetota; class Actinomycetes; order Micromonosporales; family Micromonosporaceae; genus Micromonospora; species Micromonospora sp. NPDC049801. The sequence goes on from NZ_JBFAMS010000001.1 coordinate 503,047, forward strand.
AGCAGGGCAGCCCCGGTGGGCCGCCGGCCGGGCCGTACGTCGCAGGTACCGATCTTGCTCTCCTGGATGAGGACGTTGGGATCGAGGGTGATGCCGAACAGGTCGTTGGCCGAGTCGCCGGTCACCAGACCCTCGAACCCGAAGTGGTACGGCAGCCACACCTGATGGATGACCCGACCGTCCACCCGCAACGGAGTGAGCCGGTCGGTGACCAGCACCTTCGCCTCGATCACCGCCCGACCGCTGACCAGGTGCGCCCACCCGAGGTGCGCCAACCCGGTCTCGGCGGCCAGCTCCGGCGACACCTCGACGAACATCTCCGGCTGCAACTCGGCGAGGGGTCGTACCGTCCGGCTCATCCCACCTGCGGTGTGGTGCTCGGTGAGCCGGCTGACCGTGAAGATGTACGGGAAAACCTGACTGTGCTCCTGCGGCGGGCTCGGGTTCACCGAGTTCACCGGGTGCGCGTACGACTTGCGGGTCGGGTTGGCCTGCTGGCGGTAGAGCGGGTTGCGCACCGGCGACTCGACCGGCTCGTAGTGGGTGGGCAGCGGCCCGTCCAGGACGCCGCTGGGCGCGTACAGCCAACCCTTGCCGTCGCCCTGCATGACGAACGGGTCGTCACCGGCGATCCCCTCCGGACCGGACGCGCCGGCCGGCGGCCGGTACGACGGCGGTTTGGTCTTCTCGAAGTCCGGCACGTCGTGGCCGGTCCACTCGGCCTTGTCCGGGTCCCACCAGATGTAACGCTTGCGCTCGCTCCACGGACGGCCGTCCGGGTCGGCGGAGGCGCGGTTGTAGAGGATGCGCCGGTTCGCCGGCCACGCCCAACCCCACTCGGCGGCCACCCAGTCCTGCTCGTGCCGGGACTTGCGGCGGGCGGCCTGGTTGACGCCGTCGGCGTACACGCCGGTGTAGATCCAGCAGCCGACGGCCGTGGAGCCGTCGTCGCGGGCCTCGGCGAAACTGGACAGCGGCTGGCCGGTCGTCACGTCGTACCCGTTGATCTCGCGCAGCACCGACTCGGCGCTGGGCTCCGCGTGCGGACCGTGGGTGGGGTAGTCCCAGGTGAGGTCGAGCAGCGCCCGGTCGCGCGGCAGCGACGAGCCGGCCAGCTTCTCCCGCAGTCGGCGGCCCAGGTGGTAGAAGAACCACAGCTCGGAGCGGGCGTCGCCCGGCGGCTCGACGGCCTTCTCCCGCCACTGCAACAGCCGCTGGGTCTGCGTGAACGTGCCCTCCTTCTCCACGTGCGACGCGGCGGGCAGGAAGAACACCTCGGTGCGGCACTCCTCGGGCACGATCTCGCCGGTGGCCACCTCGGGGCCGTTCTTCCAGAACGTCGCGCTCTCGATCATGAACAGGTCCCGCACGACCAGCCAGTCGAGGTTCGCCATGCCCAGGCGTTGCGCCCGGCCGTGCGCGGACCCGACGGCCGGGTTCTGGCCGAGCAGGAAGTACCCCTTGATCTTTCCATCGATCATGTTGAGGACCTGCTGGTAGGTGCCGTGGTCCCCGGTCAGCCGGGGCAGGAAGCCGTAGCCGAAGTCGTTCTCCGGCGTCGCGGCGTCCCCCCAGTACGCCTTGAGCAGGCTGGCCGCGTACGACCGCGCGTTGCCCCAGAAGCCCTTCTGCCCGGGGTGCCGGATGCTGTCCACCCACTCGTCAAAGGTGGGGTGATCGGCGTGGTGAGGCATGGGCAGGTAGCCGGGCAGCAGGTTGAACAGGGTCGGGATGTCGGTCGAGCCCTGGATGCTCGCGTGCCCGCGCAACGCCATGACCCCGCCACCGGGCCGGCCCATGTTGCCCAGCAGGAGCTGGATGATCGCCCCGGCGCGGATGTACTGCACGCCCACGCTGTGCTGCGTCCAGCCCACCGAGTAGATGAGCATGCCGGTGCGTTCCCGGCCGGAGTTCTCCGTCCACGCCCGCGCCAGTTCCAGGAACTTGTCCTGCGGGATGCCGCAGACCCGCTCCACCATCTCCGGCGTGTAGCGGGCGTAGTGCCGCTTGAGGATCTGATAGACGCAGCGCGGGTGCTGCAACGTCTCGTCCCGCTGGGTCTGGCCGCCCACCGGCGCGCCGTGCGACTCGTGCTCCAACCCGGCGGCGGTGTCCCGCTCCTTCGCGGTGTGTCCGCTGCCCGAGGAGTCCTCGTGCCCCTCGTACTGCCAGCTGTCCTGCACGTAACTGCCGGTCTCGAGATCGAAGCCGGAGAAGAACCCGTCGCCGTCCTCGGTGTCGCTGAACCGGTCGCTGACGATCGTCGCCGCGTTGGTGTAGGCGAGGACGTACTCGCGGAAGTCCAGCTCGTTGTCGAGGATGTACCGGATCACCCCACCCAACAACGCGATGTCGGTGCCCGCCCGGATCGGCAGGTACGCGTCCGCCACCGCGCTCGTGCGCGTGAACCGCGGGTCGACGTGGAACACCTTCGCGCCCCGACGCTTGGCCTCCATCACCCACTGGAACCCGACCGGATGCGCCTCGGCCATGTTGGAGCCCTGGATGACGATGACGTCAGCGTTGGCGATGTCCTGCTGGAAGTCCGTCGCACCGCCGCGACCGAAGCTGGCCCCCAGACCGGGGACGGTGGCGGAGTGTCAAATACGCGCCTGGTTCTCGATCTGCAACGCCCCCATCGCGGTGAACAACTTCTTGATGAGGTAGTTCTCCTCGTTGTCCAACGTCGCCCCACCCAGGCTGGAGATCCCCAGCGTCCGGTTGAGCGGCCGGCCCTCGGCGTCGCGGTCCTCCCAGGTCTGGGCCCGGGCCGCGAGGATCCGATCGGCGATCATGTCGACGGCCGTCTCGAGGTCGAGGTCTTCCCACTGGGTGGAGTACGGACGGCGGTAGCGGACCGTGGTCTGGCGCAGCGGACTCGTCACGAGGCTCTTGCTGGCCGCGCCCTTGGGACACAGGCGGCCCCGCGAGATCGGACTGTCCGGGTCACCCTCGATCTGCGTGACCTGCCCGTCGGCGACGAAGACCCGCTGACCACACCCCACCGCGCAGTACGGACACACCGACCGCGCCACCGAATCGGCGGTCTCGGTACGCGCCGTCAGAGCGGCCGACCGCGCCGACTTCGCCGCGGCGCCCCGGCCCAACGGGTCCGTGCCGGTGAGCTGGCGATACACCGGCCAACCCTCGATGAAGGTCCGTAGACCCATCCCGACACCTCCTTGCCCGTGAGCGCGCGACCTCCCGAACATAGGTCAGATGAGGAGTCTTCGCTAATCGAGCGTCCGTCCGTCGCGGCGACGGTCCAGACGGTCCAGTCGGCCCAGGCGCCACGTCAGCGCCGGGACCATCACCGCCGCGGCGACGAGGTGCAGCACGACCAGCGCCACGACGGTCACCGGCGCTGCCCCGCAGAGAAACGGCGGGACCAGCGAGATCGCGGTCAGCACCACCGCCGTCCACAGGAACCGGTCGGCGGGACGCGCGCTGAACCGACCGAGCACGACGGCGAGAACGACGCCCACCACCGAGAAGACACCCGTCACCACGGCGAACCCGGCCACCGGGATCACCTCGCCACCCTCGGGAATCTCGAAGTCGACCCCGGCGGCCCCGGCGAGCGCGGCGGCGAGAGTCGTCGTGGCCATCGCCGCCACGGTGGCGACCAGGCCGACACCGACGAGCCCGAGGAGCCGGTGGGTGCGGTAGGGCGTAGCCGAGACACTCACCGCGCACCACCTGCCGACAGTCGCTCCGGCAGCCCCAGCCGCGGGAACTGGTCGGCGTGAAAGATGACGATCTCGGTGATCGCCCCACCGGTGACGCGCAGGACGTCGATGGTCAACGGCAGGTACGCGCCCTCGGCCTCCCGCCAGTGGTAGAACGCGACCGCGGGCTGCCGGTTCACCGAGGTGGCGACGCCACGCAGACCCGTCATCCCGTCGAAACCGTCCCCGATCCAGTCGCTGAGCACCGCGTCCCGACCCACGTGCAGGCCCGGCGTGGGCGGCATCGAACAGCGCACGTCCTCGCGCAACATCGTGGTGAGCCGGCCGATGTCCGTGGCCACGCTCGCCTCGGTGAAGCGCCGCACCAGCTCGCGCGTCCCGGCGTCCTGGTCGCCACCGGTCCAGTCCTGCCGCTCGGCGGGCAGGTGCTCGCGCAAGCCCGCCCGCGCCCGCTGCAGGGCGCTGTTCACCGAGTTGACCGAATCCCCGAGCAGCTCGGCGACGTCCTTCGCGGGCCAGCCCAGCACGTCCCGCAGGATCAGCACGGCCCGGGGACGCGGCGCGAGGTGCTGGACCGCCACCACGTACGCCAACTCGATCGTCTCCCGCGCGACCGCGACCGCCTCCGGCTCATCCGCGTCGCCCGCCGGCAACTCGTCGAGCAGCCGATCCGGGTACGGCTGCAACCACCGCACCTCACCGCCCCGGGCCGGCTCCGGACGGCACCTGGCCAACAGGTCCAGGCAGGCGTTCGTGGCGATCCGGTACAGCCAGGCCCGCACCGTCGACCGCCCCTCGAACGTCTCCCGCCGCCGCCAGGCCCGCAGGAACGTCTCCTGCACGGTGTCCTCGGCGTCCTCGAACGACCCGAGCATCCGGTAACAGTGCACGTGCAACTCCCGCCGGTGCCGCTGCGCCAGCCCCGCGAAGGTGGTCTCGTCGGCCTCGGCCAGAGCGCCCGCGCCCTCGCTCCGCGCGTCCGTACCCATCACGTCTTGCTCCCGTCTCGTCGTGTGCCGTCACACCTATGACGGGTGCGGGCAGGAGAACTCATCACCCGCGCCGACCGCGCGTCCCGACGTACCGTGGCGACACCCGCACCGACGGGCGTTACCCTGACACCATGCAGGCCGTCTCGCCCCCCGCGACCGGCGTGGCCTTCCTGGCCCGCCCGGGTCGTCCGGCCGTCGTGGCGCGCACGCTCACCGAGCTGGCCGGCCCCACCCGGGGCGTCGTCGAACTGCCGGTGCGGTTGATGTGGAACGCCGAGCGCACCTTCGACCTCGGCGACCCCGACCAGCTCCTCTGGATGTACGAGAACGTACTGCGCGAGACCGCCAGCACCGACGACCTGCGCACCCTCATCAACGGGCGCACGCTGCGGCGGGTGTGGCGGCTGCTCAACCTCCCCCGGGGCGTCCGCCAGGCCTGGGAGAGCCGGCACCGCGGCCTGCGCGCGGCGTGATCGCACCGCACCTGCACGACTTCTACCGGGAAGTGGCCCGGGTGGCGCTGACCGCCGCCCGGCCGTACCGATTCGTGCTCGGCGGCGGGGTGGCGTGGGCCGCGCACGGCCTGGTGGCCCGGCCCACCGAGGACGTGGACCTCTTCGCCGACGTGGAGGGCGCCGCCGCCGCGGCCTCCGCCGGGGTACGCGCCGCGCTGGAACGCGCCGGGTTCACCGTGACCGACGCCGACCCGGACAGCGAACTCGCCGACCTGTTCGACGGGTACGGCCGCGACATGAAGGACTTCGTGGTGAGCCGCGACGCACGGCAGATCCGGCTCAGCCTGGCCCGACTCGATCGACAGCAGAGCCCGGTGGTGATGGACCTCGGCCCGGTCATGGACGTCCGCGACCTGGTCGCCAACAAGATCGCGGCACTGGTCAACCGGCGGGAGGTCCGCGACTTCATCGACGTCGCGGCGGCGCTCGAGCACTACGACGTGACGCAACTGCTGGTGCTGGCCCGGCAGGTCGACCCCGCGCTCGACCCGGACGACGTCCGCGCCGCCGGGCGCTACCTCGACCGGCTGTCCGACACCCGTTTCGGCCGCTACGGCCTGAACCCGGACGACGTCGCGCGGGTACGCCGACGCTTCACCGCCTGGCCCCGCTGACGCCGGCTGGCCACCCCGTGCCGTGCTGCGGAAACCGGGGCTGACGTGGCGGGAGTGACAGGGGCTCGTTATGGTGCGCGAGGCGCTCACGAGGCGCGTCAACCCCCATCGAAGGGCACGTCATGACCTCTGGATCCGGTCCATCGCGTCGCCAGGTGCTCGCGGTCGCCGCCGCCGCGGCGACCGCCCCGCTGATCGCCGCCGCCCCCGCCCAGGCGGCGGGCCCCGCCCGGTCGCGCACCTGGGACCTCACGCTGCTGGGCACGTCGGACACGCACGGCAACGTCTACAACTGGGACTACTACCGGGACGCCGAGTACGACGACAGCAAGCACAACGATGTCGGCGTCGCGAAGCTGGCCACCCTGATCAACCAGATCCGCCGCGAGCGGCGCGGCAAGGCCACGCTCGTGCTCGACGCCGGCGACACCATCCAGGGCACTCCCCTGGCGACGTACTACGCCAAGCAGGAGCCCATCACCGCCACCGGCGAGAAGCACCCGATGGCCCGAGCGATGAACGTCATCGACTACGACGCCGTGACCCTGGGCAACCACGAGTTCAACTACGGCCTGCCGCTGCTGGACCTGTGGATCCGACAGCTCGGCTTCCCCGCCCTCGCCGCCAACGCGGTAAACGCGAAGACCGGCAAGCCGGCCTTCCTGCCGTACATCATCAAGAAGGTCTCCCTGGGCTTCGCCGCGCCGACCCTGCGGGTCGGCATCCTCGGCCTGACCAACCCGGGCGTCGCCATCTGGGACCGGGGCAACGTCGAGGGCAAACTGCGCTTCGACGACATGATCGCGACCGCCGCGAAGTGGGTGCCGGTCATGCGGGCCCGCGGCGCGGACATCGTGCTGATCTCCGCCCACGGCGGCGACAGCGGCACCTCCAGCTACGGCCCCGAGCTGCCCAACGAGAACCCGGTGGCGCTGATCGCCCAGCAGGTGCCCGGGATCGACGCGATCCTCTTCGGGCACGCCCACAACGAGGTCGTCGAGCGGTTCGTCACCAACGAGCGGACCGGCACGCAGGTGTTGCTCTCCGAGCCCTCGAAGTGGGGCCAGCGGCTCACCCGGATGGACTTCACCCTCACCCGTGAGCGCGGCCGTTGGACGATCACCAACAAGGCCGCCACCATGCTGAACACCAACACGGTCGTCGAGGACCCGAAGGTGGTCGCGGCCGTGCGGGCCCAGCACGCCAAGACTGTGGCGTACGTCAACCAGGTGGTCGCCACGTCCACCGTGGAGCTGTCGGCGGCGGAGTCCCGCTACCAGGACACCCCGATCCTCGACTTCATCAACCACGTGCAGACCGAGGTGGTCGGCGCGGCCCTGACCGGCACCGCGTACGCGGACCTGCCGGTACTGTCGATCGCGGCGCCGTTCAGCCGTACCGCCGTCTTCCCCGCCGGCGACGTCAAGATCCGCGACGTGGCCGGCCTGTACGTGTACGACAACACCCTCGAAGCCGTCGTGCTCAGCGGCGCCGAGGTACGCGCGTACCTGGAGTACTCGGCGAAGTTCTTCCGCACTCTCGCGCCGGGCGCTCCGGTCGACCCGGAGCAGATCAGCGACCCGGCCGTGCCGGACTACAACTACGACGTGATCTCCGGCCTGGACTACGACATCGACATCTCCAAGCCGGTCGGCCAGCGCATCACCCGACTGGTGCTGCCCGGCACCGACACCCCGGTCGCGGACGACGCGCAGTTCGTGGTGGCGGTGAACAACTACCGGCGCAGCGGCGGCGGCAACTTCCCCGGCATCGTGAAGACCCAGGTCTACAACGCGCAGCAGGAGATCCGCCAGCTGCTCATCGACTGGGCCCAGGCCAAGGGGACCATCAACCCGGACGACTTCTTCCAGCCCAACTGGCGTCTCGTGCGCGAGGGTGTGCCGGTCTTCTGACCGTGGCGTGACGGCGGGCCGTGGGTGACGACACCCGCGGCCCGTCCGCGTATGTTCAGCCCTGCACGTTCCAGCGGACCGGGTCCTCGGCCTTCTCCGGCCGGTCCCGCCCGGGATCGGTCTCGGTCAGCGCGACCTGGTCCTCCGGGCGGACCGCGGGTGGCAACTCCCCGAACCGGATGTGGCGCAGGAACGCGTACTCGTCGTCGGTGAACGGTTGCTCGGCCATCGGCACCCCCCTACTCCCCCGTCATTGTCCAACGGCGGGCCTTCGGCACATCGGTCCGTTGGCTGACAGCCCGTCGACGTTGGGTGGACCCCGACACACCCCGTAAAGCATCCTAGGATCCTGGTCTCATGGCCACGGAACCCGGCAACTCGCGTCGATCTTGCACTAACGGTTGCCGAAGTGTGCGGTTTCGCGTGGAATGTCGCCACAGAAAACGCAAGATCGGCGGGCTGGGGCGGGGCGGGCTGGGGCGGGGCGGGGCTCAGGAAGGGGTGTCGGCGGGCGGGCGGCGCGGGGTCGGCAGCCGGTCCAGCACGGCGAGGGCCGCCCGGATCGGTCGGCGGCGCAGCATGTCGTCGAAGCTCGCCTGCCCCTGACAGAAGCGCACGAACATCCGCCAGCCCGGCGGGGTCGCCAACAGCCCGTGGAACACCTCCGGGCGCCGGGTGAACAGGTCGAGCAACCGGAACCCTGCCCGCATCTCCGGCGTCAGGCGCTCGGCGACCGCCCGCTCGTACCCGGCCAGATCCCCGGCGGCCACCGCCGCCCCGGCCAGCTCGCCGGAGCGCAGGGCGAAGCTGATCCCCTCGCGGCTCCACGGCTCCAACAGCCCGGCCGCGTCCCCCACCACCAGCACCCGGCCGTTGCGCAACGGCGAGTCCTCCTCGCGACACCGCGTCAGGTGACCCGAATCGTGCGCCGCCGGCAGACCGGTCAGACCCAACCGGTCGACGAACTGCCGCAGGTAGGCACGTGTCCCCTCCCCCGCGCCCCGGCCCGCGATCACACCGACCGTCAACCGGTCGCCCTTCGGGAACACCCAGGCGTACGAGCCCGGCATCGCCCCCCAGTCCAGCAACAGTCGCCCACGCCAACGCTCCTGCTCGGCGGGCGGCACCGGGATCTCCAGCTCCAGCCCCAGGTCCACCTGGCGGTAGCGCACCCCCACGTGCCGGGCGGTCACCCCCGACGAGCCGTCCGCGCCGATCACCGTGCGGGCCGCCAGGGTCGTGCCGTCGGCCAGTCGCAGGCGTACCCCCTCGGGATCCTGCTCGATGGCACGGACCGCGACCTGCTCACGCAGCTGCGCGCCGGCGGCGACCGCCGCGGCGCGCAGGCGGTCGTCGAACTCCTCCCGGCGCACCATCGTCACCACCGGGCTGCCGTTGCGGCGGGTGAACTCCCGCCGGCCGTCGCGGGTGAACGTCACCCGGTCGACCCGGTCGTGCGCCGGCACCTCGATCCGTTCCCGCACGGCGGCCAGCGAGGTGCCGATGAGGCCGCCACCGCAGGTCTTGTAACGCGGGTGCGTGGCCCGCTCGACAACCAGGGTGCGAACACCCGCGCGGGCCGCGGCGTGTGCCGCGGAGAGCCCGGCGGGGCCCGCGCCGACGACGACCAGATCCCAGACGATCACCATCGCAGCGTAGGGCGTGCTCGCCCTCCACCGCCCGAACGGGTGGGCATCTTCGGTCGGGCAGGGGGTAACCGATGCGGCGCAACCGTCCGCGTCCGGCGGGTGGGCGAAGGAGGAGATCATGCAGCGGATGGAGCTGTCGGAGGTCGAGCAGCGGGTGTACGAGGCGGTCACCGCCCTCGAAGCACGCGGCCAGGTGCCCTATCCGGACCTGATCGCCGAAGGATCCGGGCTGACCGAGGAGCAGGTGCACGCCCCGCTGCACCAGCTCACCGAGAAGGGTCTGCTGCACCGCGAGGACTCGCCGATGGCCGGCCTCGACTTCGGCCCCCGGTTCTGCGCCCGTCAGATGGCGTGACCCTGGACGGTTCGCCCCCGCTGGTCGGGGTAGCGGTCAGGAATGCATGATCGACCGTCAACGGGGGGCACGATGAACGCGGCGGGCGAGCCGCAGCCGGTCGATGCGGCCGAGAACCGCCGACGCTGGCAGGCCGTCGGCGTCGGGCTGGTCGCCGCGTTCATGACGCTGCTCGACGTGAGCATCGTCAACGTCGCGGTGCCGTCCATCGACCGCGCGCTGAACGCCTCCCCGAGCGACCTGCAGTGGGTCCTCTCGGGGTACGCGCTCACCTTCGGTCTGGTGCTCGTACCGGCCGGCCGCTTCGGAGACTTCCGAGGTCGGCGTAACGCGTTCGTCTTCGGGATCGCGTTGTTCACCCTGACCAGCGCGCTCGCCGGCCTGGCGACCTCACCCACCTGGCTGGTCGCCGCCCGGCTGCTCCAGGGCGCCGCCGCCGGCATCATCAACCCACAGGTGATCGGGCTGATCCAGCAGTTGTTCCGGGGGCCGGAGCGGGCCCGCCCGTTCGGGTTGCTCGGCGCGACCATCGGCATCTCCACCGCCGTCGGACCACTGCTCGGCGGCCTGCTCATCGCCCTCGGCGGTGAGGAGCACGGATGGCGGTGGGTCTTCTTCGTCAACGTGCCGGTCGGCATCGTCGCGGTGATCCTGGGTTGGCGGCTGCTACCCGGTCGGCCCGACGGGCAACCCGGCCGCCGTCGACTCGACCCGGTCGGTGTGCTGCTGCTCGGCGTCGGCGTGGTGCTGATCCTGCTGCCCCTCGTGCAGGAGCAGCAGTGGCGTACGCCGTGGAAGTGGGCGCTCATCCCGGCCGGCCTCGCGGTGCTGGTCGCCTTCGGCCTGTGGGAGCGGTGGTACGCGCGACACCGCGAACCGCTGTTCGATCTGCGCCTGTTCACCTTCCAGTCGTACACGCTCGGGTCGCTCATCGCGCTCATCTACTTCGGCGGGTTCACCGCGATCTTCTTCATCTTCACGCTGTTCCTGCAGAACGGGCTCGGCTACAGCGCGCTCGTCGCCGGTCTCGCCATCACGCCCTTCGCGCTCGGGTCCGCCGCCGCGTCCGCTCTCGGAGGACGCATCGTCAACCGGTTCGGCCGACCCCTGGTCGCCATCGGCCTGCTCGCCGTGGTGATCGGGCTGGCCGCCACCGTGCTCGCCCTGCACGTCGCGCCGCATTCCCCGGCGCCCTGGGTCACCGCCGGTCCGCTGCTCGTCGCCGGCATCGGCAGCGGCCTCGTCATCGCCCCCAACCAGACGCTCACCCTTGCCCAGGTGCCCGTCCCGCAGGCGGGCAGCGGAGCGGGCATGCTCCAGACCGGTCAGCGGATCGGCGCCGCCGCCGGCATCGCCGCGGTCGGCTCGATGTTCTTCTCCTCGCTGGCCGACAGTCACGGCGACTGGACGGGAGCTTTCGAGAAGTCGCTGCTGCTCGCCACGGGCATCATCGCGCTCGCGCTGGTGGCGGCGTTGATCGACATCTTCCGCAATCACCACCACTGACGCGATCCGCGGGTACGGCGATGGCCGGCACCCGTTGTCGGGGTGCCGGCCATCTGCGTGTCTTAGCTGTTCCAGTTGTGGGCGACCAGGTCGGTGGCCTGCTGCTCCCACTGCGCGTACGCGTCCGGGTACGCCGACACCTGCACGGTCTGCGCGGCGTCGGTCAGCGGCATGTCCTGCCAGCCGTCAACCTGACGCAGGCCCTTGAGGAACGCCGTCGTCGAGTACTCCGGGTCGGTGATCTGCTCCGGCGTGCCCCAACCGCTCGACGGGCGCTGCTGGAACAGGCCGAGGGAGTCGTGGTCGTTGGCGTCGCCGAGGTGACCCAGGTTCTCCAGCTTGGACTCCTGCAGGCTGGTGGCGATGGAGATGACCGCGGCCCGTTCGGGCAGGCCGGCCTTCTTGGTGGCGGCGATGATGGCCTTGGCGTTGGCGGTCTGCTCGCCGTTGAGGTCGATGTGGGACTGGTCGCCCTGCGGCTTGGGTGCGGTGGTCTGCACCGCTGCGGCGGCGGGCTTGGCGTCGACCGGGTTGGCGTGGGCGGCGATGGGGCCGGCGAAGACGCCACCGGCGAACGCGAGACCAGCGATGGACAGCATGCTCTTGCGGAAGATCGTGTTCATCAGGGGTTGCTCCTTCGGGGGTAGGAAACACCCACCTGTCACCACTGCGGGGGATCGGTGACGGGGGTGTCAGCACCTCGTCCGGGCGCTCAAAGTCTGGGGGGCGGCCTGCGAGCCGGGGGGCTCGTGGCGGCCGGTCCGTGTGTAACGACCCGGGGGGCGGGGCCATTCCCGGGGGCTGACGATCCGCGGTGAGCGGGGCTCGTCGTGCCGGGACCGGGTGTAACGACCTGCGGTCCGGGGTCATTCCCGGGGGCTGACGATCCGAGGGGATCGGGGCTCGCCGTGCCGGGACCGTGTGTAACGACCCGCGGTCCGGGGTCATTCCCGGGGGCTTGGCTCCCCCCGGGGGCGGGGGGCTCGGCCGTGGTCCTGCGATCGTCGGGAGGTGTAACGACCCCCGGCCCGCCACGATTCCGGCCCACGGGTGCAGCGGGTCACCACAGTGGCCCCACAACCGGACACACCACCCACGCACGGCGGTCGGCCTGGGTGATCGACTCCGGATCGCCGAACTCGGGGCATCCCGGACCGGTCGATGCCCCCATATCGGCGACCTCGTGTCGATCACGGCGATCACGGCGATCACGGCGATCGGGGCGATCGGGGCGATCGGGGCGATCGGGGCGATCGGGGCGGCGTGGCAGGAGCCCGCCGCCGACGGACGCCAAGCGGGCGTCCCGGGTCGTCGACACCCCCGCGACTGGCGGTCGGGAGTCGATCACGCCGAGGCGGTGTGGACCGGGCGAACGCCACACCGCCCCACGACGTGACCTGGCGCCCGCCGGGACAATCCGACGGGCGCCAGTTCGAGGTACGTCCGGGGCACTGCCCCGGCTGTGGTGCCGGTTAGTGCGCGGCTCCGCCGAAGCGCTGGCGGCGACGCCAGGCCAGGGTCAGCAGCAGCATGATCGCGCCGGCGCCGACGAGACCGCCACCGAGCTTCATGGGCGTACCGATGCTGTCACCGGTGACGGGCAGCGGCTGCTTGCGGTGCAGCACCCGCAGCTCGGTGCTCGCGGTCCGGCCGGACTCGCGGCCCGTTGCGGTGAAGGTCAGCAGACCGGTCACCGACGGCTTGTAGCTCTTGGTGAAGTGCCCCTGGGCGTCGGTGTACGCCGTGAAGTTGAGCGGCGCGCTCGCCTGGTACGCCACCGGCGCCATGGCCACGGTGGTGCCGTCGCTGCGGCGGGCCGGCGCGTTGCCGGCGGCCGGGGCAGCGAGGGGGGTTACCGTCACCGAGATGTCGACGGTCTCGTTGGGGCCGAAATTGGTGCCGGTCAGGATGACCGTCTCGCCCAGGAAGATCGTCGGCCGGTTGACGGTCAGGGACGCGGCGGCCGGCGGGTACGGCGGCGGTTGAGGCGTGCCGCTGGGCGTCGGCTGCGGCTGTGCCGCCCCCGCTGCCGTCGGCACGGCCACCACGGCCAGGCCGACCGTGAGCGCCATGATGATGCGGGATAGCCGCATGATTGGTTCCCTCCTACTGGTCACAGCTTCGTGCGGAATGAACTTGGGTGGTCCAAGGGCTGGCGGTGGGGGTCAGCCACAGCTCGGCCTGCCCGACGCCGGTCTTGGCCGTCAGGACGGTGACCTCCAGCGCCCTCTCGACGCCGGGGCCGATGTCGACGTTGGCCGTCGCCACCTGGCGGCGGCGTTCGGTGCCGCTGCCCAGTGCCGTCTCGGCCCCGTCGAGCCGGGCGTCGAGCACGGAGCCGCCCGCCGGGCTGAAGATCGACACCAGCGTGCGCACGGTGTACGGGTCGCCAGCCAGACCGAGGCCAAGGATCGACTTGCTGAGCCCTGACTTCGGCGCCGTCGAGCGCAGAGTCACCCGCAGTCGGAGCTCGCGGCGGCCGTCGGGCCGGCATTCGCCGACCGTGAGGCTCGCCGTCGGCCGCAGGTAGTAGCCGAGCTTCGCGCCGCTGCCGTCGTTGAGAAACACGCCGACCGTCGGCACGGTGTCCTGTTCCGGGAGCGTCCCGGCCATCCGGCTGTTGCCGAACGTCCGTTGTTCTTCCGGGTGAGCACTCCAGAACAATATCCGGCGTTCCGTGATAGCACGGTCAAATGCGGACAACAACACCCTGGGGTTGACATTCTTCGTGAAGAAGGCGTCAAACACCGCAGCCGCCGAGGATGCGAAGTAGGCGTCCTGCTGCGTGGTGTCCAGTCGCTGGTAGGTCTCGTTGAGCAGGGTCTGCACGGCCTTCTCGCTGGCCAGCGGCGCCCCGCCGGGCACCAGCACCGGGCCGGTCGCCTTGAGCAGGTAGGACAGCACCACCGGATCCACGGCGAGCACACCGTCGACAGTGGTACCGGTCTTGCGCCGGTACATCTCCCGGTACAGGGCGGCGGCGGTCGGGAAGTGCGGGGTCAGGTTCACGTCGGCGGGGTAGATGCCGGGCAGGTCGGTCCAGATCGCCCGGGTCTCGGCGGGCAGCTTCAACGCCGGGGTGAACCGACCCAGGGACGCGCTGCTGCCCTGCCGGCCCATCTGGACCCGCCCGCCCTCGGCCTCGATCATCGCGTACGCGCCGAACATGCCGCCGGTCGCGCGCAGCTCGGCCAGGTTCTGCGAGACGAGCAGGTAGCGCCGAGAGCCGCTGGCGCCGAGCAGCGGCGGCAGCAGCCGAGCGCCCTGGTCGGCCGCGGCGGTGAGGCTGGCCAACCGGTCGATCTCGCCGCGGAGATCGGTCAGCGCCTGGCGGACCTGGCTGACCAGCTTGTCGGCCGGCACGGCGGCCAGGTCCCGACGGGTGCCCTGCACCGAGTCGTTGACCCGGGTCAGCTCGCCGGAGACCGACGTGAGCCGGGCCAGGTCCAACCGGCCGCCGGCCGGCACGAGGCTGGTCAGGTCCGTGCGCAGCAGGCTGGGGAACGCCTGCCGGGCCAGGTCGTCGATGGCGATGGCGATCAGCCGGACCGCGTCGAGATCGTCACCGGCCGCCGGGGTGTGCCGACCGAGCCTCCAGCTCGGGTCGGACGTGGCGGTCCGGGCCGCGCCGGACTGCTCCTGCAGGGCGGAGAGGGTGCGCAGGGCCCGGTCGGTGTCCCCGCCGACGACCTGAGCGCTCAACTCCCGGGCCAGGCCGGCGGCATTGAGCAGGTGCGCGCGCGCCTGCCAACCGCGAAAACCGATCCACCCACCCGCGGCCAGCACCAGCGATCCGACCACGAGCGCGCCGAGCAGGGCCCGGCGCAGTCGCGCGCGCCGGCGACGCCGGGACCGGCTTCGTCGTCGACCCGGTCGTTCGCTCTCCGTCACACCACACTCCGATCCAGGAATCGGACAGTCTGTCGAATTCCCTGACGTTCTTAGCACGTTACGAGGACTCTCGTACCGTTATGGAATTTCTGGTCCTTTACGCGAGGTTTCCTCGCGACGCCGTGGCTCCCTGCGGGACGCGGCCGGCGGCCTCGTGCAGCAGCCGTTCGATCCGGTCGACACCGGCCGGCAGCGACATCTCCCGCAGGTACGTCTGCCGCCCCCGCCGGCCCATCTCGGTGCGCGCGGGCGGCGGGATGGTGGCGGCCAGCCAGAACCGGTCGGCCAACGCGGCCCAGTCCTCGGGTGGGCAGGACAGCCCGGCTCGGGCGCGTTCGACCAGCTCGACGGTGTCCCCGCCGGCCGACGCGACGACCGGCGCGGCGCACGAGAGCGCGGCCTGCAGCTTGCCCGGCACCATGCCGCGAAGCTCGGGCAGGTCGCGCAGCATGATCAACTGGTAGTCGGCGGCGGCGTACAGCTCGGGCATGTCGACAGGTGAGCGCCGTTCGAGGAAGCGGACGTTCTCCGCCTTGAGGTCGGCGGCGAGCCCCCGCACCCGCCGCTCGTCCGCGCCCGAGCCGACCAGGACCAGGTCCATCGTCCGGTCCAGCGCGGCCGCGGCCCGTACCGCCGTCTCCAGCCCCTGGCGGGGTCCGATGGTCCCGGCGTGCATGACCACACACCGGCGATCCCGGCGGACCATCTGCCGGGCCGCCGCGCCGGGTGTCGCCGGGTAGAAGATGCGCTCGTCCGTCCAGTTGAGGACCAGACGAACCCGGCCGGGGTCGGCGCCGGCCGCGACCACCAGGTCGCGCATCGACGGCGCGGCCACGGCGACCCGCGCGGCCGACCGGTAGACGCGGGTCATCGCGGCGTCCATCCGCGCCAACCAGCGGCCGCCGCCGGACGCGTCGACGCCGTCGCGAGCCCAGACATCCTGTACGTGCAGCACCGTCGGCACCCTCGCGAGGAGCCGCAGGACGGCGGCGGTGGCGAACGTGGTGGCCGGCAGTTGAAAGACGTAGAGCGCGTCCACGTCACCCAGGAACCGGCGGGCCGCCAGCGACGCGCTCCCGGCGAACGACAGGTAGCTGGCCATCCGCGCCCGGGTGGTGGTGGCCCCGCCGGAGACCCGCGGCACCCGGCGGACCGACAGCCGGTCGCTGTGCGTCTCGTGGTGCCACCGCTGCCGCCACCCTGGATAGACGTGGCCGCCCGGGTAGTCGGGGAATCCGGTGAGGACGCGGACCTCGTGCCCGCGCGCGGCCAACTCCTCGGCGAGGCTGCCGGGGATGAACGCCGGCTCGGGCGGGAAGTGGTACGACAGGATGCCGATCTTCACCGCGGCACCGCCGGTGGGCGCGGACCGGGCTCGGCCGGCGCGGCACCGCGTCCGACGGGGCGGCCCGCGTAGGATGCTGGCAACCCCTCCCCGCGCGCCCAGCGGCGTCGACGCATCACCCTCGCGGTGCGGCGACCCGTGTCCGCATCCACGAGAGGGCTCCCGATGGCCGACCGCGTGCTGTTCGTCTGCCACGCCAACCTGTGTCGCTCGCCGATGGCCGAGCACCTGGCCCGACGGCTGTTGGCCGACCGTCCCGTGCTGGTGTCCAGCGCCGGCACCGACGCGATGGACGGGATGGCCATGCACCCGTACGCGGCGGAGGTCGTGGCCGAGGAGGGCGGCGACCCGACGGCGTTCAGCAGCCGTACGCTGCGTGCCGAACAGCTGACCGAGGCGACGCTGGTGCTGACCGCGACGCGGCGGCAGCGGTCGGTGTGCACCTCGCTCGCGCCCGGCGCGCTGCACCGGACGTTCACCCTGCGCCAGTTCGGCCGGCTGGCGGCGGCGGCCGAACCGCCCGTCGGATCGACCGACGATCCGCTGGGGGCCGCCATCGCCGCCGCCGCCAGCGCCCGCGGGCGGCTGCAACCCGCCGCTGCGGACGCGGACGACCTTCGGGACCCGATCGGCGGTACCGTCGCCGACTTCCGTCGCTGCGCCGAGGAGATCGAACGCTCGCTACGACCCCTCGCCGCGCTCATCGGGGCAGCCGGGTGAGTTCCTGGGTACGGTCGCTGACACCGTTGACCCCGGCGTCCTCACTGTGCCGGGCGGCGGGGGCCCGGTCGGTCGGTACCGACGGCGTGGCCGTCGAGGCGACCACCCGGTAGGCCTCGTACTGGTACGCCTCGGCCTTGGCCACCTTCGCCATGTTGAGCACGCAGCCGAGCAGCCGCACCGAGACCGAGTGCAGCGCGCGGGCCGCCGCGGCCACCTGGGTACGCGACGTCCGACCCTGCTGGCTCACCAGCAGCGCGCCGTCGGCCTGGACAGCCACCACGACGCCGTCGGTCACCGCGAGCAGCGGCGCGGTATCGATGATCACGATGTCCGCGGACTCGCGCAACGCGAGCAGCAGGTCCGCCATCGCCTTGGAGCCGAGCAACTCGCTCGGGTTGGGCGGCGCGGAGCCACTGGGCAGCACCAGCAGGGACTTGTCGCCCCACCGCTGCACCACGTCACCGACCTGGACGTCGCCGACCAACACGTCGGTGAGGCCGACACCGGCGTCCAGGCCCAGGTAGTCGTCGACCTTCGGGCGTCGCAGGTCGGCGTCGACCAGCAGCACCCGCCAGCCCGCCTCGGCCAACGCGATGGCCAGGTTGCACGACATCGTCGTCTTGCCCTCGCCCTGCAACGCGCTGGTCACGGCGATGACCCGGGCCGGCTCGTGCACGTCCACGAAGCGCAGGTTGGTCCGCAGCTTGCGGACCGCCTCGGCACGGGCCGACGTCGCGGCGTCGCCGACGATCAGCGGGGACGTGCGGG
This sequence comes from Micromonospora sp. NPDC049801, assembly GCF_040656575.1. Classification (NCBI taxonomy): domain Bacteria; kingdom Bacillati; phylum Actinomycetota; class Actinomycetes; order Micromonosporales; family Micromonosporaceae; genus Micromonospora; species Micromonospora sp. NPDC049801. Next base: position 521,007 of record NZ_JBFAMS010000001.1, read on the forward strand.
CGGCGCTCTCGAACGGGATCTCACCGAGCAGCGGGCTTCCGGTGGCGCGTTGCAGGCCGGCGGCGTCGCGCAGGCGGACGTCGGCGACGCCGCGCAGGATCGCCAGGCCGACGCCGAGGACGAGGCCGAGCAGACCGCCGAGTACGAGGTTACGCAGCGGCTTCGGCGAGACGGGGCTCGCGCTGACCCGTGGGCCGCTGACCACCTCGATCTTGATGGGTGACTTGCCCTCGGGTGGCGTCTCGACCTTCTGGACGAGTTCGACGAACTTCGCGGCGAGGGTCTCGCTCACCCGCAGGGCGCGGGCCTGGTCGGTGTCGGTGATCGAGGCGCGCAGCAGGACGGTGCCCGTCTCGGTGGAGGTGGTCACCCGGCGCTGCACCTCGTCCGCGGTGAGCCCGACCGGCGTCTCGGCCGCGACACTCTGTGCCAGGCGGTCGCTGCTGAGCAGGTCGGCGTACGACTTGACGCGCTGCTGGAGGAACAGCCCGCCCTGGTAGGCATCGGAGACGCCCTGGTTGGGGGTGGTGACGAAGAAGGTCACCGAGGCGACGTACCGGGGCTGGGCCCGTACGGTCAGAAACGCCGAGACGCCCAGGGACACCATGATCGTGAGCAGCACGACCCACCAGTGCCGACGCACGTGGCGCAATTGGCGAAGCAGGTCCATCAGGCTTGCCTCCGGACCGGTCCGGTTACGCCAAAGAACTTCACGAAAACCCCCAAGGTCGTCTGTCAACTCGTGAAACCATTAAAGCCCCTCATAGGACTTATGTCCGGAGTTATGCATTTTCGGCGTCGGTAACCGCGCCGTCCCGCATGACCAACCCGACAAAGGGCCATTCGGCAGCGGCGACGTCCGGAAAAGTCGGCGACCGATTCCACGGGCCGATCTCGATCGCCGCGCCGCGCCGCGCACGATCACGACGTACCGCCGAGCGGATAGGCTCGACAACGGTGTGCCGGGAAGTCTGGTCGGCGATTGGATCTTTGCCGTCCCGACACCAGAGGTGAGCCCTTTGACCGACCGCACCCCCCACCGCGACCGACTCTTCGCGCGGTCGTCCTGGCCGGAGGCCCGGCACCTGGCCGACGTGCTGCGCACCGAGACGGTCGGTGGCGCCCTGCTGCTGCTCGGCGCCGTCCTCGCGCTGGTCTGGGCGAACTCGCCATGGAGCGAGGCGTACGTCCGGCTCGGGGCCTGGGTGCCCTGGCCGGGCGGCGCGCGCTGGCACCTCGACCTGAGCCTCGCCACCTGGGCCGCCGACGGCCTGCTCGCCATCTTCTTCTTCGTGGTGGGCCTGGAACTCAAGCGTGAGTTCGTCGCCGGCGACCTGCGCGACCCACGCCGCGCGGCACTGCCGGTGGTGGCCGCCCTGGGTGGAATGGCGCTGCCCGCATTGGTCTACGTGGCCGTGCTCCTCGGCACGGGCGGCGAGGGACTGCGGGGCTGGGCCATCCCGACCGCCACCGACATCGCCTTCGCGCTGGCCGTCCTCGCGGTGGTCAGCTCACACCTGCCCCAGGGTCTGCGCGCCTTCCTGCTCACCCTGGCCGTGGTCGACGACCTGTTCGCGATCACCATCATCGCGGTCTTCTACACCGCCGACTTCCACCCGCTGCCGCTGTTCGCCGCGCTCGCCCCGATCGGGCTCTTCGCGTGGCTGGTACGGCGGGGCCGGACGTGGTGGTGGGCCCTCGTCCCGCTCGCGGCCGCCACCTGGGCGCTGGTGCACGCCTCGGGCGTGCACGCCACGGTCGCCGGCGTACTGCTCGGCTTCACCGTGCCGGTGCTGAGCCGCGCCCCGGGCGGCACCGCCGCGACGGCCGACCGGGCGGAGTCGGGTGGCGCGGACGCGGGCGGTCTCGCCGCGCACCTGGAACACCGGTGGCGACCCGTGTCCGCCGGCTTCGCCGTGCCGGTCTTCGCCCTCTTCGCGGCCGGCGTGACACTCCGTGGCACCGATCTCGGGACCCTGCTGACCGACCCGCTGGTGATCGCCGTGGTGGCCGGCCTGGTGTTCGGCAAGAGCATCGGGATCTTCGGCTCGACCTACCTGCTGGCCCGGTTCACGCGCGCCGAGTTGGACGAGGACATCACCTGGTCCGACCTGTTCGGCATCGCCCTGTTGGCCGGGGTCGGGTTCACCGTCTCGCTGCTCATCGGCGACCTGGCGTTCGGCGCGGGCAGTACGGCCGACGAGCGGGTCAAGGCGGCGGTCCTCGTCGGGTCGGTGATCTCCGCGGCGCTCGCCGCCGCCGTGCTCGCCCGCCGCAACGCCGCGTACCGGCGGGTGGCCGAGAAGGAACGCCTCGACGCCGACGGCGACGGGGTGCCCGACGTCTACCAGCGGCCCGGACGGGAGTGACCGGCCCGGCCCGCGACCCGCCATGCTCAGCGCTGGCGGTCGCGCGGCGCCCGCTCCTCGGTCTCGTCCGCGAGGGCGTCGGTCGTGGGGGCGGTGAGGTCGTCGGCGGGCACCGCCACCTCCTCCGCGAGGTCCTGCTCGTCGGGCTTGCCGCCGGGCTGCGGCTCGGGAGCGGTGGCGCCGCCGGCGTATCCGTACTCGTTCGGTTCGTCGTGCCGGTTCATGTGGTTATCCTCCCGCTTTTCCCGGTTTCTCTGGTACCGCCCACGGTAGGCGGTGATCGTCGCCCCCGCAGCGCGGCGGGGATTGTCGCCGCGACCACGGCGGCGGGAGACTCAACGCCGCCGCGAGCAGTTGCCGCAGCGCGACGATCGCGGCGGTGGAGGCCAGGCCACCCCACGCCGGATCCCCGGCGAGCCGCAGCAGGCCGGCCGCCGTCAAAAGGTCCAACAGCACGCGTACGGCGACCCGCACGTCGCCGGTGCACACCGCCGCGACGACCCCGGTGACCAGGGCCAGCGCGGTCACCGCCTCGACCAGCCCGCCGATCACGTCCCCTGCCGCCCGTCGGTGACCTGCCGTTGCTCCTGCCGGATCTCCCGGCCCAGGAAGTAGTTCAGCGCCGTCCGGATCGTGGCGATCGCCGCCAACTGGCCGATCTGCGTGAACGACGGCGACACCGCGGTCCGCAACACGTCGGCCGCGAGTTGGAACTCCAGACCGAGCGTCAGGAACCGGCCCAGCGACAGGCGGATCGGGGTGAAGACGGCGGCGGTGCGGTGCCGTAGCCCCTCGGCCACGAACCGCACCGCCGCCCAGAGCGCGCCCACGACGATCACCAGGGCGCCGGCCACCTCCACCACGGCGACCAGCACCTGGTCGCCGTGGCGCAGCAGCTCCGCCGGCTCCACCCGGAGGCGTTACCCGCCACCGGGGCGGCTAGTCGGCGCTCAGGTCAGCTCGTTCACGGCCTCCAGGATCAGCCAGAGGCCACTGATGGCGAACAGCACCGCGGCGCCGTACCTGATGGTCCTCTCCGGCAGCCGGCGGCCGAGCATCCGGCCGACCAGGATGGCCAGCGCGTCCGCGGCCACCATGCCCACCGTGGAGCCGAGCCAGGTGCCGAACCAGCCGTACTTGGTGGCCAGGGTGATCGTCGCGAGCATCGTCTTGTCGCCCAGCTCGGCCAGGAAGAACGCCACCGACACCGCCACGATCGCGGTCTTGCTGGTCTTCTCGGCCTTACGCTTCTCCTCCTCGGTGAGCTTGTCACCGCGCAGTGTCCACGCGCCGAAGCCGAGGAAGGCCACGCCGGCCACCAGCGAGATCCATTCGGTGGGCAGCACGGCGCCGAGACCCGAACCGATGGCGACCGACGCCAGGTGCACCACCGCCGTGGCGACGGTGATGCCGATCAGCACCGGAAGCGGCTTGAACCGCGTGGCGAACGTCAGCGCCATCAACTGGGACTTGTCTCCCAGCTCGGCGACGAAGATGACGCCGAAGCTGACGACCAGCGCGGCGAGGAATCCCTCCATGACATCCTTCCCGTTCAGACCGGGAGGAGGTGCGGGGGCGCCCTCGACCCGGCTGCGACAGCCTGAGTCGAAGGTCTCGCCCGCCCCGGAGAACCGGGGCCGCGTGGCCGGATGCGGAACGCACCAGTATGTCGACCACGACATTGGGGGCTACTCCCCTTCGCGCGACCAGCCTAACCGATCAGCGAGCGGGCCGGACGGCGCGGGTGAACAGGCTCACCACGCCCGCGCCAACGTCACCCCGAACAGCCCGCGCGGGTCCGTCCAGAAGTGCGACGCCGCGAAGCCCGCCGCGCCCAGTTCGGCGGCCACCCCTTCCGGGCGGAACTTCGCCGACACCTCCGTCCGCAGCTCCTCCCCCTCGTCGAACGCCACCGAGAGGTCCAGCACCCGGACCCGCATCGATCGCGTCGCCCGCAGACGCATCTCGATCCACTCCCGCTCCGGGTCCCACCGGGCGACATGCGCGAACGCCTCCGGGTCGAAATCGGCCCCCAACTCCCGGTTGATCACATACAGCACGTTGCGGTTGAACTCGGCCGTGACCCCGGCCGCGTCGTCGTAGGCGGGCACGATCACCGACGGGTCCTTCACCAGGTCGGTGCCGAGCAGCAACCAGTCGCCGACCTCCAGCGCGGCGCGCATCGCGGTCAGGAACCCGGCCCGCTCGGCCGGCAACAGATTGCCGATCGTGCCGCCCAGGAACACCACCAGCCGCCGCCCGCCGGTCGGCAGCCGGTCGAGCTGGCGGGTGAAGTCGCCCACGATCCCCCGCACCCGCAGCCCCGGATAGTCGGCGGCGATCTGCGCCGTCGACCCGAGCAGGGCGCTGACCGAGACGTCGAGCGGGACGAACGTGCCCAGCCCTCCCCGGCGGGTGAACGCGTCCAGCAGCAGCCGGGTCTTCTCCGACGAACCGGAGCCCAGCTCGATCAGGGTCTTCGCGCCGGTCAGCGCCGCCACGTCGGCGGCGTGCGCGGCGAGCACCGCGCGCTCGGCCCGGGTCGGGTAGTACTCGGGCAGCCGGGTGATCTCCTCGAACAGCTCGCTGCCCCGCGAGTCGTAGAACCACTTCGGCGGCAGCCACTTCGCCTCGGCCGTCAGCCCCGCCCGGACGTCCGCCCGCAGGCCACGCTCCAGGTCCTGCGGCTCAAGGTAGATCTCCAACGGTTCCGCGCTCATGGCCCCCGCCCCTATCGTGGTCGTCAGACACCTCGCGTAGCCCGGCCGGCAACGCTCATCCGGCCGGCAGCCCGCACACCCGCACCTCGTCCGTCGTGGCGGTGACCAGGCGCTGCTGCGGCACCGGCCGCCACCCGGCGTCGTCGTCGTGCGGCTCGGACGCCACCACCACCGAGCCCGCGCCCGCGCGCACCGACAGCGCGTGACCGACCGCCGTAGCCACCGCCCGCCGTCCGTCGGTGAGCAGCAGATTCAGCCGCGACCCCGGAGCGGCGGCGGCGACCTCGACCACCGTCCGGCCGACCGCCTCCGCCGGGTCGTCGCCCGCGCGCAGCCGATGCCGCACCAGCGCCCACAGCAACGCCGAGTCGGTGGCCGCGTCCAGGGTCAGCAGGTCCCGCACCGGCAGGCCGGCGGCGAGCGGCACCATCGAATCGGGCCAGCCCCGGATCACACCGTTGTGGCTGAACAGCCACCGGCCCTCCGCGAACGGCGCCGCCGCGCCGTCGACCACCGCCATCCCCACGGTGGCCGACCGGACCGCGGCGAGCACCGCGCCGGCACGTGTCACCGCCGCCAGCTCGGCGATCGTCGGGTCGCTCCAGATCGGCTGGGCACGCCGGTACCGCACCGGAGGACCGTCGTCCGGATACCAGCCGACACCGAACCCGTCGGCGTTGATCGTGCCGCCGCCGCGCATGTCACGCGGCGCCCAGGACTGACGGACCAGCGCGTACGCCGGCTCGAACAGCAACGCGGCCAACGTGACCGGCGGGCCGAGGTAGACCAGATGACGGCACATCAGCGCACCCCGCGTGGCGTCGGGCGCCTCACCGCGGCGACTCGTCCGGACCGGCGTCGCGGGCGCACCGGAAGCCACTGAAGATCTGCCGGCGGATCGGATAGTCCCAGTTGCGGAACGTCCCCCGGCACGCCGACCGGTCCGTGCCGAACGAGCCACCGCGCAGCACCCGGTGGTCGTCGCCGAAGAACACCTCGGAGTATTCGCGGTACGGGAACGCGACGAAGCCGGGATGACCGGTGAACGTGGTCGACGTCCACTCCCAGACGTCCCCGATGAGCTGGTGCACACCGAGCGGCGAGACGCCGGCCGGGTACGCGCCCACCGGCGCCGGCCGTAGGTGACGTTGGTCGAGGTTGGCGTGCGCCTCGGTCGGGTCGTCGTCGCCCCACGGGTAGCGGCGGGACCGCCCGGTCGCCGGGTCCCACCGCGCCGCCTTCTCCCACTCCGCCTCGGTCGGCAGACGCTTACCGGCCCACGTCGCGTACGCCTGCGCCTCGTGGAAACACACGTGCACCACCGGCTCGTCGGGGCGTACCGGGTCCCAGCGGCCGAACCGCCGGTACGCCCAACCGTCACCGTCGCGACGCCAGTGCAGCGGCGCGACCAGTCGCTCGCGCACCCGGTGTTCCCAGCCGGCCGCGCTCCACCACCGCCGGTCGGAGTAGCCGCCGTCGGCGATGAACGCCTCGTACGCGCCGTTGGTCACCGGTGCGGCGTCGATGACGTACGCGGGCAGGTGGACCTGGTGCGCGGGCCGTTCGTTGTCCAGGGCCCAGGGATCGGTGTCGGTGCCCATCGTGAACTCTCCGGCCGGCACCAGCACCTCCCCGCCGGCCCGGACGGCCGGCTCGGGCGGCGGCGGGGCGTGCAGGACCGCCGCGCCCGCGCGCAGCTGGTGGGTCGCGAGCATCGTCTCGTCGTGCTGCTGCTCGTGCTGCACGATCATGCCGAAGGCGAACCCGTCGGCGACCAACGGCCGGTCGGTGAAGCGCACCGCGTCGAGCAGGTCGTACACCTTGTCGCGGACCGCGCCCACGTAGGCGCGCGCCTCCGCCGGTGGCAACAGGGGCAGCCGCGGTCGGTCCCGGCGGGGCTGCTTGAACGCGTCGTACAGGTCGTCGATGTCGCAGCGGACCGGCTCACGGCCGCCCACGTCGCGCACCAGCCACAACTCCTCCTGGTTGCCGACGTGCGCCAGATCCCAGACCAACGGCGACATCAGCGGAGAGTGCTGGCGCATCAGGTCGCCGTCGTCGACCGCCTCGGTCAGCAGGGCCGTGCGGGAGCGGGCGCGCGCCAACTCCTGTGCGATCCGCCCCCGCAACAGCTCACCGTCGGCATGCTCCGTCGTACTCGCGCTCACCGTCGCACCTTTCGTTCGCGACTGCGGGGCTCGCAGACCCGGCTCACTCCTCGCGCTCACCCGTCGCACCTTTCGTTCGAGGCTCGCTCTCGCGCGCTCACCGGTCGACCCTTGCGATGGCGGCGAGCCGCCGCCGTACACCGTCGTGGATGTCGTCCTCGGTGCCGGCCGGCAGGCCCAGCCGCGGTAGGGCGGCCAGGGCCAGGTCGAGCAGCGCGGCCGCCGCGACGGCCAGCGCCGGGTCGGCGAGGCCGCGCCGGGCGGCGGCCGACCAGCGGTGCGCCACCGGCGCGCCGATCGTGTACGCCGCGCGGACGGTGCCCGCGTCGGTGAACAGCGCGCTCAGCACCGCCAGCGGTAGCCGCCAGTCCCGGTCGGGCTGGGCGTCCAGGTACCGCAGCTCCAGGTAACCGCGCGGGCGCACCGGCGGGAAGAGGGTGCTGACGTGGTAGTCGAGGTCGTCGGTGGTGGGCGGGCGGGGCAGCGCGCCGTCCAGCCAGTCGGCGAAGGTGATACCCGGCGGCGGGGCCCAGTCCGGGCCGGGCCGGCGCAGACACAGCAGCGGGGCGGCGAGCACGTAGCGTGCCCAGGCGGCCGGCGGGTCGTCGTCCGCGCGCTCGGGCGCCCACACCGGGCGGGTACGCGCCGGATCGATCGCCAGCCAGGCGGCCATCCGCGCGGATGCCCAACCGGTACGCCGGCCGGCGTGCCGACTCGACGAGGCGAACGCCGCGAGCAACGGTGGGCCGACGGCGTGGGCCGCCGCCCAGCGCGGGGCGACCTGGTCCGGTTCGCCGATGTCGAGGCACACCTGCAGGCCGGCGGTGCTGTACATCATCGTCCGGCCGGCCGGGCCGCGCCGGTCGAACACGCGGCGCATGGCGCGGTAGCGGGGAGTGTCCAACACCGGGCGGGGCCGACGGTGCGGGTCGATGCCGCTGCGCCCCAGGGTCAGCCCGGCGGCGGCCAGCAGACCGGCGACCTGGGCGATGTCGGCCTCGGTGGCCTGGATCAACGCGCCGGCCGAGGTACGCGGCGGGGTGGAGATCTCCAGCTGGCCGCCCGGTTCGAGGGTCACCGTGCCGCCGTGTCGCAGCGGCTCGGCGGGGCTCGCCGGATCCAGCGTGACGGGGCTGTGCCGCCCCAGCGCCGTCCGCAGCCGCGCCGGGTCGACTCCTCGGGTGGGGTCGGCGGCGTCGTGCACGGTCCATTCCAGTTCGACGCCGGTGTACGTGGGAGGGCCGGTCTTGAAGCAGATGCGCGCGAGGTGTCGGCCCGCGGCGGCGGACTCGCGCAGGATCTCGCTCTGGTCCAGCTCCGGCGACGTCACCATCGGTGCAGCCTCCCTCGTCGTGCGACGACCGCGTGCGCCGTGCGTCAGCTCCGGAGCACGGGTGCCACCGTAGACCCGGCCACCGACACTCCCCTTTCCGAGCGTCGACGGACCACCAATCCCTGTCTAACAGACGCGTTTCCCGGTGCAGGGCAGAACGAACCGCGCGCCCGTACGCTCAGTCGCCGGCCGGGCCGGCCGGGTGCGAGGGCTTGACCTTCGCCTGACCGGGTGGCGTCGCCCGCGCGGACGGCTCCGCAGGCGGCGACGGCGGCGGCGGAGCGGACGGAGACGGGGACAGCGGCGACGGGCTGGGCTTCGCCTCGGGCACCAGCCGCTGGCAGTACTCCTCGACCGCGCCGACCCCACCAGCGGCCGTCACCAACCGCTCGAAGGCCGGCGTTCGCAGCGCCTTCTCCCGCTGCTCGGGCTTCTTGGACCGCCAGGCCTGGCACAGCCCGTGCAGCTGACCGCCGGGGGTCGTGCCGACCGACGGCGAGACGGACAGGGAGGGACGGCCGGGCGGCGTCGATCCGCTCGGCGCGACGGGCCCGGTGCTCACCTGCGCGCTGGCAGTGGGGGGCGCGCTACTCGGTGCCGGCGGCGGTTCGGGTGCCTTCTCCAACCCGGCCGCGGCGAACGCGACGCCAGCGGTGGCGGTGGCCGCCAACGCCCCGATCCAGGCCACCGCGCCGGTCGTGAGCCGCAGACGGCGTGGCCGTCGGGCCACGGCGGGCGCCGGGACGGCGCGGGCGGCCCGGAACGCGGACAGCGCCGCCTCCTCGCCCGCCAGCTCCGTAGGCCGGGCCGGGCCAGCGGCAGCGGCGAGCAGTCGGGCCAGCGGCTCGGTCCCGGAGTCCGGTGAAGGCCCGGACTGCCGGACGCTCGCCGCACCCGGCTCGGCGAGGTCGCGCGGGAGGGCGGAGGTGGTGTCGATGCGGGCGGCGTCGAGCAGCCGTTCGGTCTCGGCGCGGCCGGCACGACGGTCCGGCCGGTGCGGGTTCATCCGGAATCCCTTCACGTCAGCCCTCCGCCTGCTCGGCGTGTGAGGTCTGCTGCCGGGTACGCCCGATCCGGCGACGAGGGGGCGGAACCACCTCGGCGCCGACCGCCGGTGGGCCGCCGTCGGCCGGCGCGCTCGACGTGTCGGGCGCGCGCAGCGGGGGGGTGGCGTCGCCGTCGACCGACGGCGTCGGTACGGCCTGCCGGTCCAGCAGGGTGGCGAGTCGCCGCAGACCGCGGTGCGCGGCGGTCCGGACGGCGCCGGCCCGGCGACCGAGCACCCGGCCGGCGGACTCCGCGTCGAGCCCGATCACGGCCCGCAGCAGCACCGCCTCGGCCTCGCGGGGTGGCAGCGTGGCGATCAACGCCAGCGCAGCCTCGGTGCTGATCGTCTCGTCGGCCCGCTCGGCGGTGTCGCCGTCGCCGGCCAGCTCGGTGAGCGCCTGCACCGGTACCGGCAGCGACGGTCGTCGCCGCAGCCGCCGCAGGTGGTCCATCGCGCGGTTGCGGGCGATGGTGACGGTCCAGGCGCGGAACTCGCCGCCGGTGAAGGTGGGCAGGTCGCGGGAGATCTGTAACCAGGTCTCCGACGCGACGTCCTCGGCGTCCGCGCCGACCAGGGCGGTCAGGTACCGCAGCAGTCCCGGCTGGAGGCTGCGGTACAGGAAGCGGAAGGCGTCCTCGTCCCCGGACTGCGCGGCGGTGACCGCCTCGGACAGTTCGCCCGTCATCGGCGGCCCACGGGCCGCCCGGAGCGGATCGGCGCGACACGCGTCGGCGTCGTGCGCGCACGGCGAACCGCCGCCCTCACCCGCTCCCGCACCCGCACCGCCCCCGCCGATTTCGATTCGGGCCCCGTCCGGGCACCGGCCGGGGTGTCCACACCCGGTGATGGCCCGGAACGGGCTGCCCGTCTGCGCCCCGAGCCGGGCTAACGGTAGGAGGGGACGTTTCCTGCGACAAGTTGGGATCGCATTACAGAAGAGTGACAATTATCAAACCATCCGACCGGCGTGCCGGCGTAACGGACGACGCCCCTCGGGCGCTCCCCGGCTCAGGTGAGCGTCTGCGGCGGCGACCGGGCTGGCGTACGCCGACATGTGTCGGCTTTTGTGACCTGGCGTCATCGAAGCGTCACACACCGGCCCGGCCGCCGGAGGTCGCCCCGGGCGGACCGACGGGGGCGACCCCGCACCGGGTCCACCGCAGCGAGCCGTTGGCCGCCACTCTGGGTACGGTAATGCTGTGTTGTCATCGGAGGTCGTGCTCAGCGGTCGGTACCGCCTGGACGAACGTGTCGCCACGGGCGGCATGGGCGACGTCTGGCGTGCCTCCGACCTCGTCCTCGGCCGGCAGGTCGCGGTCAAGGTCCTGCTGCCGGCGCTGGTCTCCGACCCGGACTTCATCGCCCGCTTCCGTGCCGAGGCGCGGATCATGGCGGCCTTGCGGCACCCCGGCATCGTGCAGGTGTACGACTGCGGGGAGGACGACCTGCCCGACGGCGGTCGAGCCGACTATCTGGTCATGGAGTTCGTCGAGGGCGAACCGCTGTCCAAGCGGATCGAGGCCGCCGGTCGCCTCGACGTGGCCGAGACGATGTCGATCGTCGCCCAGGCGGGGCACGCGCTGGGCGCGGCGCACCGCGGCGGCATCGTGCACCGCGACGTCAAGCCCAGCAACCTTCTGGTGCAGGAGGACGGCACGGTCGTCCTGGTCGACTTCGGCGTCGCCCGCTCCACCAACGTGACCAGCATCACCAGCACCAACGCGGTGCCCGGCACCGCCCTCTACATGGCGCCCGAGCAGGCCGCCGGCCGGCCGGTCAGCGGCGCCACCGACATCTACGCCCTCGGCGCGGTCGCCTACTGCTGCCTCACCGGCGGCCCGCCGTTCACCGGTGACAACCCCCTCCAGGTCGCCGTCCGGCACCTCGACGACGAGCCCCCGGAGCTGCCGCACGACATCCCGGAGGCGGTCCGCGCCCTGGTATCGCGGGCCCTCGCGAAGGACCCGCTGGACCGCTTCACGAGCGGCTCGGCGATGGCGGAGGCGGCCCGTACCGCGGTGACCGGCGGCGAACCACCGACGGCGCTGGCGTCATCGGTGCCGCTGCGCGAGGCGGGTCCGGGCACCCGCACCGACGTGCCGGTCGGCGCGGCGGTGGCGGGCACGACCGACCCGGCACGCCCGCGACGCCGCGGGCCGCTGGTCGGTGCCGCGGTGGCCATGCTGGTCGCCCTGGTCGGCCTCGGCGCGGCCCTGGGCGCGGCGCGCAACACCGGCAACGATCCGGCCGTCAAGCTGCCGACGGTCGCGCCGACGCCGGGGCCGACCGAGCAGGTGGAGTTGCCGGCGGCGAACGAGCAGATGACCAACGACCCGGGCCGGCCGAACCGGCCGACCGTCCCGGACACCACGACGTCCGCGTCGGTCAGCGCCACGCCGAGCGTCCAGCCCAGCCAGTCGGCCAACTCTCCATCGCCGACGCCGAGCGCGACCACCGCGCCGCCGCCGAGCGACCCGCCGAAGACCCCGTCGTCGCCGAGCAACTCGCCGGCGACCGACCCGAGCCCCTCCACCGAACCGTCGACCGGCTCCGGTGACGTAGGCGGCTGACCAGCCGCCCCACCAGCACCGATATCCCCAAAACGGACTTACGTCGCCGAAAACCGCTCTAGGCTCTCCGCAGGTCATTTCCACCGTCTGCGGGAGCCCGGGTGAGCGCTGAGAAGCTGGTCGTGATCGGCCAGGGGTACGTCGGACTGCCGCTGGCCATGCGTGCCGTCGAGGCGGGCCTGGACGTCGTCGGCCTGGACGTCGACGCCGACCGGGTGAAGCGGCTCGCGTCGGGTGAGTCGTTCGTCGAGGACATCCCCACCGACCGGCTGGGCCGGGCGCTGGGCAGCGGCCGGTACCGCCCCAGCACCGACTACACCGACGCCGAGGGTTTCGACGTCTGCGTCATCACCGTGCCCACCCCGCTGCGCGACGGCACCCCGGACCTGAGCTTCGTCGAGCAGGCCGGTATCCGCGTCGGCCCGTACGTGCGGCCGGGCTGCACGGTCATCCTGGAATCGACCACCTACCCCGGCACCACCGAGGAGCTGCTTCGGCCGCTGTTGGAGTCGGCCAGCGGGCTGACCAGCCCCGGCGACTTCCACCTCGGCTACAGCCCGGAGCGGATCGACCCGGGCAACCCGACGTGGCGACTGGAGAACACCCCGAAGGTGGTCTCCGGGATCGACGCGGCGTCGCTGGACCGGGTGCAGGGCTTCTACCAGCGGCTCGTGGAGCGCACCGTCGCCGTCGACTCCACCCGGGTGGCCGAGTTGACCAAGCTGATCGAGAACACGTTCCGCCAGGTCAACATCGCGCTGATCAACGAGCTCACGATGCTCTCACACCACCTCGACATCGACGTCTGGCAGGCGATCGACGCCGCCGCGACCAAGCCTTTCGGGTTCCTGCCGTTCCGGCCCGGCCCGGGTGTCGGCGGGCACTGCCTGCCGATCGATCCGTGCTACCTGTCCTGGCAGGTCAAGCGACGCCTCGGCCGGCAGTTCCGGTTCATCGAGCTGGCCAACGACATCAACCACGAGATGCCCGAGCACGTCACCCAGCGGATCATGGCAGGGCTCAACCGCACCGGCCGGGCGGTCAGCGGCGCGCGACTGCTGCTGCTCGGGCTCGCGTACAAGCGGAACACCGGTGACATGCGGGACTCCCCCGCCGTCGACGTGGCCCGCCGTCTGCAGGCACTCGGCGCCGAGGTGCACGCGGTCGAGCCGTACGCGGAGGCCCACCAGATCCCCGCCGGGGTCGCGGTCGTCGGGCTCACCGAGCGGGAGGTGCGGGCCGCGGACGCGGTCGTGGTGGTCACCGACCACGACTGCTTCGACTACGACCTGGTGGTCCGGCACGCCCGCTACGTCTTCGACACCCGCAACCGGTGCTCCGGCGAGGTGGTCGAGCGCCTGTAGGGCGTGCCCCGGACCCGGCACCGCTGGCCGGTCCCGCCGCCGGGGAAGGCGGCGGGGCCGGCCGGCGGATGTCGCTTCGGGCACCCGTGGACGACACGCTCACTGGTCGGCGAGCGCCTCGACGACGGGCCGCGACAGTGCCCGGCGGGCCGGAAGCACCGAGGCGAGCAGAGCGGCCAGCACCGCCACGCCGAGGATCGAGGAGAGCTGGCCGAGTGGCAGCACCACGTGGAAGTCCCCGCCGAGGCGGGCCAGCAGCGCCATCCCGGCGGCGCTGACGCCGGTGCCCAGCCCGATACCGAGGATCGCGCCGACCAGCGTCATGAGGATCGCCTCGACCGCGAGCATGGCCCGCATCCGGCCGCGGGACAGCCCGACCGCCCGCAGGACGCCGTTCTCCCGGGTGCGCTCGACCACCGACAGGCTCAGCGTGTTGGCCACGCCGACGAGGGCGATCACGACGGCCAGGCCGAGCAGCGCGGTGACGGAGGCCAGCAGCATGTCCACCGTGCCGGTGAGCATCTTCTTGTACGCGCCCTGGTCCATCAGGTTCGCCGTCGGGTAGCGGGCGAGCACGGCCTCGATCGCGGCGCGGGCCCGTTCGGCGCTCACGCCGTCAGCCGGGTCGATCTCGGCGAGGAAACCGCGTTCGCGGGGAAAGAGCACCGCGAAGTCCCGGTCGTCCAGCTCGATGACGTGTCCCTCGGGCGCGGCGCTGGAGACCATGGCCGGCGCGTCGTCGGCCACCACCGCGGCCACCCGGAACGCCCGCCCCTCGATGGTGACGGCGGAACCGACCTGCCAGCCGTGCGCCCGCGCCAGCTCCTGGTGCACCAGCACCTGCCCCGGCCCGAGTCGGTCGACGTCGCCGGCCACCACGCCGGACAACGTCCGGCCGACCAGCGCCGGGTGGGCGGCCCGGACCTCGATGTCGCCGGTCACGACGCTGCGCTGCTCGTGCACCACGCCCAGTTCGGGGCGCGCGGCCAGCTCACCGGCGAGCGCGGCGGGCAGATTCTGGCCGATGTCGCTGACCACGAAGTCCGTCCCGATCTCGGCGTCGACGCTGCGTTCGATGCCGTCCTTGGTGCTGCGCGCGCCCACCACGAACGCCGACACCAAGCCGATCCCGATGACCAGGGCGGTCGCCGTCGCGGCGATCCGACGCGGGTTGCGAACCGCGTTCGCCACCGCCAGACCGACGGTCATCCCGAACACCCGGCGGGCCGGCCAGCCGATCAGCCGGACCAGCGCCGGGACGAGCACCGGGCCGAACAGCACGATGCCGAAGAAGGCCAGCACACCGCCCACGGCCACGAGGAGCACCTGACCGGCGTCGGCCGCGCCGGCCAGCGCCGCGACTCCCGCGCCCAGCACCACCGCGCCGAGGGCCAGCCGCACCCGGCCCGCTCCCCGGGCGGGCTGCACGGCGGCGTCGGTCAGCGCGGCCACCGGGGCGACCCGGGTGCCCCGCCAGGCCGGCAGCAGGGCCGCGGCGACGGTGAGCCCGGTACCGAGCAGCAGGCTGGTCAGCACGGTCGAGCCGGCGACGGTCAACCCGCCGGAGAGCGGCACGTCCAGTCGAGACATCAGCAGCCGGAGTCCGCCGGCGAGAGCCACCCCGAGCACGACGCCGAGGGCGGAGGCGACGAGGCCGAGCAGCGCCGACTCCAGCAGCGCCGCCCGGAACACCTGCCCCCGGGTCGCACCCACCAGGCGCAGCAGCGCGGTCCGGCGGGTGCGCTGCGCCAGCACGATCGCGAAGGTGTTGGCGATCACGAAGCCGGCCACCACCACCGCGACCCCGACGAAGATGAGCAGCAGCAGCAGGAACTGGTTCAGATTGCGGACGGCGTCCTCGACGGCCTCATCGAGGATCTGCTGGCGGCCCTTCACGTCGACGTCGGCGCTCCCGACGGCGGCGCGTAGCCGGTCGGCCAACGCCGCCTGGGCTGTTCCCGGCCGGGCCGCCACCATGATCCGGTCGTAGCCACGCCCGCCGGTGACCGCGAGCGCGTCCGCGCCGACCAGGCCGATGAACGGGCCGCCGACGTCGCGGACGCTGCCCGCCACGTCTACCGTGCCGACCAGGGTGTACGGACGGGCCGCCCCGCCGGTACCGCCGACGAGAACCGGAGCGCCGAGGGTGAAGCCCTCCTTCGCCACCGTCGGCGCGTCGAGCACCACCTCGCCCGCGCGGTCGGGGAGGCGACCGGCGACCACGTCGTACGAGCGCAGGGCCGTCTCGGTGGGGATGGCGGCGAGCACTGCGTAGCCGAGCACCGGTCGCCCGTCAGCGCCGAGGAGTCCACCGGCGCCGAGCAGCTCACCGGCCGCGGCGGCCACCCCGTCGACCGTACGGACGTCGTCGACCAGCCTCGCCGGCAGCGGCCGGGGGCCGTCGGGGTAGACGCCGAGGTCGGTGTGCCGGTCGAAGGCGCCGGCCCGCTGGTACGCGCCCGCGCGCATCCCGTCCACGACGATCAGCGTGCCGGCGACGAAGGCGACACCGAGTACGACGGCGAGCGCGGACAGCAGCATGCGCAGCGCCTCGGCGCGCAGCGTACGCAGGGTCAGGCGGATCATGTGCGGGCTCCCGGTGCCGGCGCGGATCGGACCCCTCCGACGCTATGGCCGGTCCGGTCGGATCGATCTCCACCTGCGCTCTCGACCCGCGTACGCCGCAGGTGGCGCACGGACGCGCCGGCCGTACGACCGCGGTCGTACGGCGGGTCAGCGCCCGGGTGTGACCAGGCCGCTCTCGTACGCCAGCACGACCGCCTGCACCCGGTCGCGCAGGTGCAGCTTCGCCAGGATCCGCCCGACGTGGGTCTTCACCGTCGCCTCGGCCACGTGCGCCTTGGCGGCGATCTCGGCGTTGGACAGCCCCTGCGCGACCAGCAACAGCACCTCCCGCTCCCGCTCGGTGAGCTGGGCCAGCCGGGGGTCGGCGGTCGGGGTGACGCCGAGTTGGCCGGCGAAGCGGTCCAGCAGCCGCCGCGTGATCGACGGGGCGACCACCGAGTCGCCCCGCGCGACCACGCGGATGGCGTCCAGCAGCTCCTCCGGCGGAACGTTCTTGAGCAGAAAACCGCTCGCGCCGGCCCGCAGCGCGGCGAACGCGTCGGCCTCGGTGTCGAAGGTGGTCAACACCAGCACCCGAGGCGGACCCGCCGGCCGGTCGGCGCAGATCCGGCGGGTGGCCTCCACCCCGTCCATGGTCGGCATCCGGATGTCCATCACCACGACGTCCGCCTCGGTGCGGGCCAGCACGCGCAGGGCGTCGGCGCCGTCGATGGCCTCCCCGACCACCGTCAGGTCGGGCTGCGAGTCCAGCACCATCCTGAATCCGGCGCGCACCAGCGCCTGGTCGTCCACGATCACCACCCGGACCGTCATGCCGCGATCACCTCCGCTGAGGGCTCCGACGGTAGCGGGAGCCGTACCCGCACCTGCCAGCCCCCGGTCGGCCGGGGGCCGGCGGTGAGGCTGCCGTCGTACACCGCCACGCGCTCGCGCATGCCGAGCAGACCGTGACCGCCGGGCGGCGCTGGACTGACGACCGGGCGGCCCCGACCGTCGTCGACGACCCGGACCTCGACGGCGTCGGCGGAGTACGTCATCCGCAGGTCGACAGTGGCGCCGACGCCGGCGTGCTTGAGCGCGTTGGTCAGCGCCTCCTGCACCACGCGGTAGACGGTCAGCTCCAGGCCCGGCGGCAAGGCCGGGGGCTCGCCGCTGACGGCGTCCCGGACAAACAGCCCGGCGTCGCGGAAGCGGGCCAGCAGGTCGGGCAGCTCGGCCAGGGCCAACCGGCGGTGCTCCGGGTCGGCGGCCACGACGTCCGCCCCGGCGGGGCCCGAGTCGCGCAGGACCCCGACGAGCCGCCGCATCTCCTCCAGCGCGGAGCGGCCGGTGTCGGCGACCACCTTCACGGCGGCGCGCGCCTGCTCGGGGTCGCGGTCGAGCATGAAGCGGGCACCGTCCGCCTGGACGATCATCACCGCCATGCTGTGCGCCACCACGTCGTGCAGTTCGCGGGCGATGCGGGTGCGCTCCTCGGCGACCGCCGCCCGCGACTCGGCCTCCCGCTCACGTTCGAGGGTGGCGGCGCGCTCTTCGAGGCTCAGCACGTAGAGGCGGCGGGTCCGCACGTTCAGCGCGACGAGCCAGACCGCGCCGGTGACCAGCGCGTACCACAGCGCGGTCACCCACCACACGATGACGCCGGGGGTCTGCGCGGCGGCGAGCAGCACGCCCACGGCGGCGACCGCGCCGGCCAGCACACCGTCGCGCAGCCGCCGGCCGTATTTCACGACGCTGTAGAGCGCGATCAGGACGGCGACGTCGAACGCCTGCGGACCCCACCGGGTGATCACCTGGACCAGGGCGAGCGCCGCCACGACGACGGTCACCGCGCTCGGGTGGGTGCGGCGGAACAGCAGCGCCACCGCCATGCCCACGCCGACGCCGACGGCGGCCCAACCGCCGGGTTGCGACACCGCCGAGGTGAGACCGACGAACGCGACCACGACGGAGACGGCCACGTCGAAGGCGACGCCGCGCAGGGGGCGGCCGAACAGCGTGCGTCTCACGGTCACCCAGCGTACGGGTCGTCGACGGTCAGGGCGGCGTCAGCTCGCGCAGGCGGTTGATCTCGATGGCCTGCTCGGTGGCGAGTGAGGTGGCCAGCTCGTTGAGGGTCGCGTCGACCCCGACCGACAACAGGTCGGTCGCCATGGTCACGGCGCCCTGATGGTGATCGGTCATCATCGTGATGAAGAGCCTGTCGAACTCGACGCCCCGGGCGGCGGCCAGTCGCCGCATCGCCTCGGGAGACTGCATGCCGCGCATGCCGGCGTGGTCGTGGCCGGGCGCCGTCTCGGGCAGCCCGCGGGTGGAGAGCCAGCCGCGCAGGACCTTGATCTCGGGGCCCTGGCCGGCGCGGATCCGGTCGGCGTACGCGCGGATCCGCGGATCCGCAGCGTGGTCCGTCGCCAGTGTGCTCATCTCCAGCGCCTGCTCGTGGTGCGGGATCATCATCTGGACGTAGACGGTGTCCAGGCCGTTGTAGCGGGGTGGGCTGTCGTCGCGCAGCTCGTGCGCGGACCGGGCGACGGCGGGCTCCCCGGGGCGGCCGGGCACGAGGACCGGCGGCGGCGGTGGACCGGTCGGGCTGGTCGTCGGCGTGGGCGTCGCCGAGGCGGGCGCGGCGGCCGGGGGGCCGGGTTCACCGGCGGCGCGGATGGCCAGCGCCACCAGCGCCGCGACGATGGTCGCCGCTATGACGACGGCGAGTAACCGACCACGTCGGACAGTCATGCCGCACTCCCCTCAGGTCGAGGTCGCAGCGATCCTATCCATTGACGAGTCGACGTAGATGTGACCCGGATCACATCGATGATCTCCGAGGCTCGGTAAGGTACCGACAACGTCATCCCCCCTTTCGAAGGGCGCCGCCAATGATCAAGTTGGCCACCGCACGGCTCCGACAACTCCGCATCGTCAGCCTGGCCGCGACCGGCCTGCTGCTGACCAGCGTCGCCCTGGCGACACCGAGCAGCGCACAGGAGGCCGCACCGGCCGCACCGGCGGCCGCCAGCGACATCCCGGGCGTCGACGAGATCCGCAGCAGCCCCAACCTGCGGCAGATCGCCAACCTCCCCAAGCAGGCGCCGTTCGACACGACGGCCGCGCTCAACAGCGACATGGCGTTCCAGGGCAAGTACGCCTTCGCCGGCAACTACAACGGGTTCGTCATCTACGACATCTCCCGGCCCAGCGCGCCCACGATCACCGCGCAGGTCAACTGCCCGGGCTCGCAGAACGACATCTCCGTCTACGGCAACCTGCTGTTCGTCTCCACCGACTCGTCGCGCAGCGACGACTCGTGTGCGAGCGTCGCGCAGCCGGCGTCGGTCAAGGAGTCGTGGGAGGGCATCAAGGTCTTCGACATCAGCGACAAGGCCAACCCGCGCTACATCAAGTCCGTCGAGACCGCCTGCGGGTCGCACACCCACACGCTGGTGCCGGGCAAGGACCGCAAGAACGTCTACCTGTACGTCTCGTCGTACAGCCCGCGGGCCGAGTTCCCCGACTGCCAGCCGCCGCACGACTCCATCTCCATCGTCAAGGTGCCGGTGAAGAAGCCGACCGAGGCGGCCGTCATCTCGACGCCGAACCTCTTCCCGGACGGCGGTTTCCCGGGCAGCGAGACCGGCTCGGCGACCACCGGCTGCCACGACATCACCGCGTACCCGGCGAAGGACATCGCCGCCGGCGCCTGCATGGGTGACGGCATCCTGCTCGACATCAAGAACCGCGAAGCGCCCCGGCTGATCACCCAGGTCCGGGACACCGTCAACTTCGCGTTCTGGCACTCGGCCACCTTCAACAACGCCGGCACCAAGGTCGTCTTCACCGACGAACTGGGCGGCGGCGGCGCGGCCACCTGCAACGAGACGGTCGGCCCCGACCGGGGCGCGGACGCCGTCTACGACATCACCGGCCGCGGCAACGCGCGGAAGCTGGAGTTCCGCAGCTACTACAAGATCCCCCGGACCAACGGCGACACCGAGAACTGCGTGGCGCACAACGGCTCGCTGGTCCCGGTGCTCGGGCGGGACATCATGGTGCAGGCGTGGTACCAGGGCGGCATCTCGGTCTGGGACTTCACCGACTCGCGCCACCCCAAGGAGATCGCCTACTGGGAGCGGGGCCCGCTGTCCGCCACCCAGGCCGTCACCGGCGGCGCCTGGTCGACGTACTACTACAACGGCAACATCTACTCCAACGACATCCAGAAGGGTCTGGACGTCCTGGAGCTGAACGACTGGCGGACCTGGTCGGCGAACCTGACCCGGTTCAAGGAGTTGAACGTGCAGACCCAGCCCGGTTACCTGAGCTGGTAGAACCGACGTCCGACCCGGGCCCGGCCGCTCCTCGAGAGGCCGGGCCCGGCCACGTCAGGTGGGCCTGGTCACCCGGGCCCGGGTTGACGAGCGCCTGACCGGGCGCTGTGTCAACGTGGTCACCTGTGAAGTCTGCCGCCGGCGCGCCGCCGGCCCCGCCCGAGCCGACCGCGCGCTGGCGTCCCCACCCGCTCGACCTGGTGGCCGTCGTGCTCGCGGTGGCCGGCGCGGTCTGCGCGCTGACCGGGCTGCTGCCCCGCGCCGAGACCACGGGCACCCTGCACCGCATCCTGCCGCTGCTGCTCTTCCTCGGCACCGTGATCGTGCTGGCCGAGCTGACCGCCGTCGCGGGCGTCTTCGACGTGCTCGCCAGTCGGCTGGCCATCGCGTCCCGGGGCCGCTGGGCGGCGCTGTTCCTGCTCTGCGGCGGCCTGGCCACGGTGACCACCCTCGTGCTCAACCTCGACACCACCGCCGTGCTGCTCACCCCGGTGCTGCTCGCCCTGGCCCGCACCCTGCGCGTCCCCGCCGGGCCGCTCGCGGTCACCACGGTCTGGCTGGCGAACACCGCCAGCCTGCTGCTGCCGGTGTCGAACCTGACGAATCTGCTGGCCGCCGACCGGGTCGGCCTCACCCCACTGGCGTACGCCGAGCGCATGGCGCTGCCGCAGCTCGCCGCCGTGACGGCCACCATGGCGCTGCTCTGGTACGCCTGGTGGCGGCGGGAACGACCGGACGGCGGACGCTTCATCCCGCCGGCCCCGCACGTGCCGGCCGACCCGGTGCTGCACCGCACCGCCCTCGCCGGCTGCCTGCTCTTCGTCGCCGGCATCCTCGCCGGGGTGGAGATCGGGCTCGCCTCCACCGTCGCCCTCGCGCTGGTGCTGGTCGGCTTCGTGATCCGCTCCCCCGCGACGCTGCGCGCCCAACTGGTGCCGGTACGACTGCTGCTCTTCGTCGTCGGCCTGTTCCTGGTAGTGCAGACCCTCGGCCGGCACGGGCTCGACGACCTGGTCGCCGGTCTGGTCGGCGCCGACGGCGGAGCGGTCGGCGCGTTGCGTGCCGGCGGCACGGGTGCGCTGCTGGCGAACGCGGTCAACAACCTACCGGCGTACCTGGCCGGCGAGTCGGTGCTGCCGACCGTCGACCACACCCGCCTGCTGGCCCTGCTGATCGGCACGAACGTCGGCCCGCTGGCCGCGCCCTGGGCGTCGCTGGCCACCCTGCTGTGGTTCGAGCGGTGCCGGGCGGCCGGGGTGGCGGTGCCGGTGCGACGGTTCGTGCTGACCAGCGCCCTGCTCGCCGTCGTGGGCACGCTGGCGGCGGTCGGCGCGCTGCTCCTGGTCGGCTGAGGGCCGTCACCCGGCGGCCCGCTCCACCACGAACATGAAGCAGCCGTAGATCACGTTGCGACTGTGCAGTCGGTGTACCTGCGGATCGGCGAACAGCTCCGCGATCACCGCCTCCGGGTCCGTGCCGTCGTGCAGCCGGCCGCCGCAGATCCGTCCCTGCCGGTCGTACGCCCGCAGGACCTGGGCCCGTCCCCGCCAGCCCGGCGGGTGGCCGCCGCCGTGGTCCGGGCCGGGGCAGGCGGCGGCGTGCGCGAAGACCGGCCCGATCTCCCGGTACGCGGCGGCGGCGATCGGCGGGGCGTACCCGAAGAGCAGCACCGCCTCCCCCACCTCCGCGTCGCGTAGGCAGCACCGCAGCGGCTCCCCGCCGCCGGCCAGGCGCCCTTCGACGCGATGGCCGGCGGCGTCTCGGCCGGTCCGACGGACGAGCTCCAGCACCGCGGCCGGCACGGCGTGGATGAGGAAGGTGGCGGTGGTCGTCATGCGTCCAGCCTGCCCCGGTGCCGGTGCGGGTGCTGGCGGTGATCGGACCTGGCGCTCGGGACCAGCCGCCGGCGCGAGGGCGAGCGCTGTCAGTCGCGGTCGACGGCGAGCTGAAGCTCGGTCACGCCGGCTTCCGGGGAGTCCTGGCGATAGTCCAGGTACACCTCGCGGGCGAACCCGTCCGGGCGGTACCCGTTCTCCTCGATCCACCGGGCGAGCGCCTGGACGCTGCGGTCGGCGTCGTCCATCGAGCCGTGGTGCACGATCGTCGCGGCCGTCCCGACCGCCGGCAGGTCCCGCACCGTCACGTCGGGAATCGCCGTGACCCCACCGCCGACGCTCACCCCGGCGTGCACCACCACCGCCTCGCCCTCGTCCTCGGCCGGTTCGTACCAGGCGATGGCCGGCCCGGACGGGGTGATCCCGGCGGCGTCGAGCCGGCGGAACAGCTCCGGGTAGAGCGGCTGGATCACCGGACCGATGTCCTGACTCTCGTAGCTGGGCGCGACGGCGGTCAGCTCCGCCACGCGCACCGGCGCGATCTGCTTGAGTACGACGTCCTGGTTGGTCATCCGACCCTCCGATTCGATCATCCGGAGCCTCGCCTCGACCGCCGCGAGCCGGGCCGTGTCGGCGGCCAGCCGGGTGGCCAGCTCGCTGCGACGCAGCCGCAACATGCCGCGCAGCTCGGCGGTGTCGACGGTCTCGTCCAGGATCGCGCGCACCTGCTCCAGGGTGAGCCCCAGGTCCTTGAGGGCGATCACCCGGTTGAGCCGACGCAACTGCTCGGCCCGGTAGAAGCGGTAGCCGGTGTGCGGATCGACGCTGGCCGGCCGCAGCAGACCGATGCTGTCGTAGTGGCGCAGCATCCGCACCGACACGCGGCCCAGTCGGGCGAAGTCTCCGATGGTGAACATGATCCCCTCACGCTGGTCCCTGACACGGTGTCAGAGTCAAGCGTCGGGCCGGGGTCAGCCCACCGGTGAGCGCCGGGGCGGGCGCGGGCCGACCAGCCGGCGGACCATCGGCGCGGCGTTCCACTTCGCCGCCCCGACCAGGTCACGAGCGTGCTCCAGGACGGTGTAGTCGGGTCGGTTCATCCCGTCGGCGATGGCCCGGTCCAGGTCGTTGCCGCACCCGCTGAGCACGGTGTCGAAGTCGCGGCGGACCGGCTCCAGCAGGTCGTAGCCGAACGACCGGTGCATCCGGGCGAACAGCGGCTTGTAGAGCCGCACCCGCTCGTGCAGACCGGAGGAGTACGACATGGGGTGCTTCGGCCGCCGCACGACGTAGTCGGGCAGCACGTCGGCGAACGCCCGCCGCACGATCCACTTCTCCTGGCCGTCGCGCACCTTCAGGTTCAGGGGCAGACGCATCGCCAGCTCCACCACGCTGAGGTCGAGGAACGGCACCCGCGCCTCCACCCCGTGAGCCATGGCGGCCCGGTCGACGCGCTGCAACTCGGTACGGCAGAGGTTGCGGATCCGGTGCAGAAACAGCCGGCGGGACGCGATCGGGTCGACCTGGCGGTACATCGGGTACCCGCCGAACAGCTCGTCGGAGCCGTCGCCGGTGAGCACCACCTTGACGCCCAGGTCGCGCAGCCGACGGAAGATCGGCACCGACACGACGGCGTTGATGATGTCGCCGTACTCGGTCAGCTCGGAGATCCGGATGGCCTCCCGGACGTCGGCCAGCCGGATGTCGCGCGGGCGCAGCTCGACCACGACGTGCGGCACGTCGAGGTCGGCGGCGAGCCGACGGGCGTACGCGACGTCGGGACTGTCCGGCACGCCGACCGTCACCGCCACGCAGTCCGGGTGGAGGTCGCGTACCTGCCGCAGCGTCAACGAGCTGTCCAGCCCGCCGGAGAGGACGACGCCGACGGTCAGGTCGGTCTCCACCCGCATCCGGATGGCGTCGGTCAGGGCGGCCCGGACGAGCAGGGTGGCCTCGTCCGGGTCGTCGATGACCGGCAGGCCCTCGCCGATGGCGAGCAGGTCGACGTACGGGCGCAGCCGCACCGGTCCGTCCGGCTCGGCCCAGCCGTGGTGACCGGGAGGCACCTCGGTGACCGGGGCATGATGCCCGACGAGCGCCTTGACCTCGGAGGCGAGGTACAGGCAGCCGGGCCGCCGGGACCAGTACAGCGGTTTCACCCCGAGCGGGTCGCGGGCCAGGTACGCCCGGCCGGTGGCGCGTTCGACGACCGCGAAGGCGTACTCGCCGCGCAGCCGGGTCACCGCCGACTCGCCCCACTGTTGGAAGGCCGCCAACAGCACCTCGGTGTCGCTCTCGGTGCGGAACACCTGCCCGAGGCGGGTGAGCTGCGCGCGCAGCTCCCGGTGGTTGAAGATCTCGCCGTTGAAACAGAGCAGCCACCGCTCGTCGGTCGAGGTCCAGGGCTGCACGGCCCGGTCGCGGTCGACGACCCGAAGCCGGCGGGTGCCGGCGAGTAGTCCGGTCTCACAGCGGGTCTCGGTGACCTCGCCGCGCGGGGCGAGGACGGCGAGCATCCGTCGGAATGTCGCCGGGTCGGCCTCGGGGCCGAGGCTGAGCGCTATGCCGCACACGGGCTCAGACCCCCATCTCGGCCTCGTACGCCCGGCGCAGGCGATGCCGGGCGGTGGGCGCGAGGCACAGGTGCCAGGCCTGCCCCTCGTCGATCACGTTCAGGTCGCCGGCCTCCTGGCGGGCCAGCAGCAGCTCCGCGAGGGCGTCGCGCGCGCCGAACCGGGTGAACCAGGCCAGCTCGACGTCGGCCGAGTAGCCGAGGCAGTGGCCGCTGGGCAGCATCGCCGCGTAACCCAGGCGGCGTAGCCGGTACTGGTGCTCGGTGCTCCGGACCAGGCTCGTCACCCACAGCGGCGGGGTGCCCGCGGGCGCGGCGGCGGCGAACTCCCGGCCCAGTTCGTTGAGTAGCGCCACCACCTCCCGGCGGGCGCGACGGAACAGCAGACCGGCGGTGCGCGGGGTCACGTCGGGGCGCAGCCGCCGGCGTAGTCCGCGCGCGGCCCGGCCCAGCACGGTCGCGGGTTGCTCCTGGTAGCGAAAGCGCAGCAGGTCCCGGCGGCGCAGCCACTCCAGGTCGACCAGTTCCGCGCTGCCGTTGACCTGGTCGTCGGTGTGGAACACGGGGGCGTCCTGCCACCACAGCACGTCGATGCGGGAGAGCAGGTAGATCCGGACCAGCGCGGTGAGGTCGCGTGCCGAGGTGCGCTCGTTCGGCTGGTAGCGGGCCATCTCCAGCAGCAGCGTCTCGCGCGCCCCGAGCAGGCCCTGCGGGGTGGCGTCGAGCACGGCCGCCAGGGCCGGTTCGCGCAGCCGCTCGTCGATGAGCACCTGACGTGCCCGGGTGCTGGTGGCGTCGGCCAGGGCCCCCACCTCGACGAGCAGGTCGGCCACGGCCGCCCGGTAGGCGGCGAGGTCGGGGGCGGCGCTGGTCGGGCGTCGGGTGGCGGCGCCGGGGGGTCGGCGGCGAGGTGGAGCGGTGGGCGACGCGGGTTGCTGTCCCGGACTACGGCTGGGCACTCGCATGACGGGTTCCCTTCTCCGGCCACGTCGCTGGGTCAATCACCCTGAAAAACACCGTAATCATCGAGACCGACGTAGACCGAACAATCCTCCGATCTCACCCAAAGAAGCCGCGGGCGCAGGTGAGGCGCCCGCGGGCCGCGCCACGACGACTGGTGTTACCGGCTCGGCCGCAGGCTTGCGGGGTGTCCGGGCGTCGTCACCGACCTGTCCCGGTGCGACTGCGCGCCATCCTGGCGGGACGGTGCGCCGCCCTGATCGGCGGGTACGCCGCCCGGACGGCCACCAGGGGTCGACGGACGCTGCTTCGCACGCGCGGTCGGTGCGCTCGGCCGGGCGGCCGGCACGCCAGCGGGCGGCCCGGTCGGATGCGTCGTCGTGGCCGGCGTGGTCGATCTCGACCCGGCCGGGTTACGGCTCGGCTTGGCGACAGCCGCCGGGGATCCCTGGCTCGTGGAGGTGGCCGGCCCGGTCCTGGAGGGCACCGGCGTGGCGCTGGTGGCGATGTCCCCGGCGGGGGACGACGGTTCGGCCGCAGGGGCGGGCGGGAGCAGCAGCCGCAACTCCTCGAGCTCCCTGCGCAGGCGAACCGCGGTCGTGTCCGCGCCCATGGTGCTCAACAGGCCCTCGGCGCGCTCCAACTGTCGGCGCGCGTCGTCGTGGCGCCCGTCGGCAAGATCCTGCCGGGCCTGCTCCAGCATCCGTCCGACCTCACGTTCGGCGACCATGGACTGCGCCCGCTCGGCGTAGACCAACTCGGTGACCGGCCACAACAGGCCGCCCGGCTCCGCGCGGCCGGCGCCGAACCAGAGACCGCCGACGACGGTGACCAGGGCCAGCGCGGCGGCAGCGTACGTGGGTCGCCTGCCACGGCGGCGCGCGACGCCGGTCGGGGCACCGGTGCGGGAACGCCGGCGGCGGCCCGTCCACGGTGGTCGGCTCGAAGCGGGCCGGTGCGCCACTGTCACCACGTCCGGCTGAGCCGCGCGTGGGGCTGCTGCCGGCGCTGCCGGTTCCGCGGTCGCCTCGAACTCCTCCGACCGCCGCACCACGTCCGCGTGCCAGTCGGCCAGGAGGGCGATGACGGCGTCGTCGTCCGGGTGACCCGGCGGCGGACGCTCGCCACGGCTGATCGCGTCGAGCAGTTGGTCAGCCTGCACGATGGGGTCCGGCGGCGTCGGCACCGGCTCGGACGCGGTCACAGGATCACCCCGGCGAGGGTGTCGCCCACGAGGGCGCGGAGCCGGGTGAGAGCGCGGTACTGCGCGAGTCGGACGGCGCCGGGCGTCTGCATCTACTCGACCTGGAAGGGCGCCGCCTACAACACCATCTCCGGCACCTCGATGGCCAGCCCGCACGTCGCGGGCGGGGCCGCGCTCTACAAGGCCACCCACCCCACCGCCACCCCGAGCGCGGTCAAGTCGGCCCTCCAGGCGGCCGGCACCACGAATTACAGCTGGCCGGCCGGCGACCCGGACGGCATCCAGGAGAAGCTGCTCAACGTCGCCACCTTCTGACCCCCCGCTGATCCGTCCCGGCCCGAGTCAGGGCCGGGACGGTTCCGTCAGCGGGGTCACCGTCCGGTCCGTACCGTCGTAGCTGCGGGCCGCGTCGAACGCGCCCGTCGGGCGCTGCCCGCCGGTCAACGCGCGGGCCATCCGCAGGTCCGCGTCGCGGAACCGCAACGCCAGGCTGAGGTGCGGCACCCACGCTCCCGGCGCGTGCCAGGGGCGGTGTCCGTCGGCCTTCTCGAGGACGTCCCAGACGGCGGCGTGCAGCGCGGTCAACGCCGGCGTGGGCCGCACGAGCCAGACCAGCGGGGCGCTGCCATCGAGCACCACCACGCGGTCGAGCGTGACCGGCACCGGCAGCGCGGCGTCGAACAGGTCGGCCAGCCGGTGCTCGACACCCGGCCCGAACTCGTCCACGGCGGCGAGGGTCAGGTGCGGCCGGTTGGTCTGGTGGGTGTTGCGGGCCAGGCTCGGCAACCCGGCCGCCGCCAGGCGATCCCAGGCGGCCCGGACCTCGGCGTCCAACCCGGCCGAGCAGACCAGTTCCACGGTACGCACGAGGCCCACGCTAGCGGGCGCCACGCCCGTCAATGACCGAGCGGTGCGGATGGCCGGCCCCGTCACGGACAGCGGGGCTGATTCCGCCTCCGAGCCGGGCCGGACGGCCAGGTCGAAGAACAGTCCGACGGCGCTGGAGCGTACCGGTTTACCGGACCCGCCATCGTCTTCCTGGGCATCACGCCATCATTGAAGCCATTCCGGACATGAGGGCGCGACTGGCCTCATCGGCCGGGGAGCAGGCAGGACGCGCGGATCAGCGTCGCTCGTCGAACCGGTTTCGCAAAGACCTGCCCGCTCCCCGCGCTCGGCGGGGCAGCCAGATCCCGCCGATCACCAGCAGGACGATCACAAGGATGAGCAGCCAGCGCATCAGAACCTCCATGTCCGGGGGGTGCAGACCGTTGTGCCCCGCCGCCGATCGCCTTCAAACACTTCGAGAGCAGATCGCCGATGGCTGCCCGGTGCACAGCGTCTTGAGGCTGTCGTGGGCACGTGGCAGGCTCATGCTCCATGATCGACGATTTCGCGAAGACGGCATGGCCAAGCCGAGTCGCGAGACGAGACTCTGCGCTGGCCCCGCGCGAAGCCGACGAAGTCTCGCCACGCCTCCGGCGCGAACGTCAGCGTCCCACCGTCACGGTCCTTCGTGTCCCAAACGAGGACGACGCCCCGAAGGTTGTCAGCGACCTCCACACACGCCCCTCCGTTGTTGCCACCCTTGGTGCTCTTGCGCCACAGCGCGTCGGTTAGGTCCATGAGGATCCCGCTTCGCTGAGCAGGTCTAAGGACTGTCCACGGGAGAGAGCTTCCCCGCGGATGCGCTCCCATCGCCGGTCAGGAGAAACAATTTCTGACTGCTGTTCGGTTATTTGCGCCTGGGCCTGCCCGTCGATGTGGTTCGTCGCCGGGGCGCGTTGCCGGCAGCCGAGCCCTTCGACGGCACGGCGACGGCCCAGTGTTGCGTGGGGTGAAGCAGAGCAAGGGCTGACGACAGGTCAGAGCCAGCCGTTGTCCCGGGCGGTCCGTACCGCCTCCGCGCGGTCGGTCGCGCCGAGCTTCTGCACGGCGGCGGAGAGGTGGTTGCGCACGGTGCCGGTGGACAGGTGCACCCGGCGGGCGATCACGGCGACCGGCGCGCCGAACTCGGCCAGCCGCAGTGTCTCCAGTTCGCGGGGCGTCAGCGGGCACGCCGGCAGCGTCAACGCGTCGGCGGCCAGGGACGGGTCGACGTACCGGCCGCCGGCATGTACCCGGCGGATCACGTCGGCGAGCGCGCCACCGGGCGAGCCCTTGGGCAGGAAGCCCCGGGCACCGGCGGTCAGCGCCTGCCGCAGGTGACCGGGCCGGCCGTGTCCGGTGAGAAGCACCACGGCGCACTCGGGTCGGACGCGGGACAGCTCGGCGGCCACCGCGATGCCGTCCAGGCCGGGCATCTCCAGGTCGACCACGGCCACGTCCGGGCGGTGGGCGAGCGTCGCGGTGACCGCTGTCGGCCCGTCGGGGGCGTGTGCCACCACCTCGATGTCCGGCTCCAGGTCGAGCAGCGCGCCGACCGCGACGCGGATGAGATCCTCGTCGTCGGCGAGCAGGACGCGGATCACGTCGCCACCGGCACGGTGGCCTCGAGGGTGAAAACGGTGTCCTCGCGGCGTACCCGCAGTTCGCCTCCGGCAGCGGCGAGCCGGTCGGCCAGGCCGCGCAGGCCATGGCTGTGCGCGTCCGGGCCCCGGTCGTCGGCACCGTCGTTGACCACCGTCATCCTGGCCACGTCGCCCTCCCGGCCGATACGGATCCGGCACCAGTCGGCCCGGCTGTGCCGCAGCACGTTCGTGCCGGCCTCGCGCAGCACCGCCGCCAGTTCGGTGGCGACGGACTGCGGCAGGTCCGCCGGCGGCGGCAGGACGGTGCACCGTACGCCGCAGGACCGCAGCACCCCCACGATCGCGGTGAGCTGTTCGTCGAGGTCGACGACGCGGTAGCCGTGCACGGTCTCGCGTACCTCGGTCAGCGCGGACGCGGCGAGTCGCTGGGCCTCGGCGGCCTCCCGACCGGCCCGCTCCGGGTCGATCGGGGCGAGGCGGGCGGCGAGTTCGGCCTTCAGGGCGATCACCGTGAGGCGATGTCCCAGGACGTCGTGCACGTCGCGGGCGAAGCGCAGCCGTTCCTCGGCGGCGGCCAGCCGGGCCTGGGCGGCCTGGCCCTGCCGCGCGTCCACCAGGAGGTCCCAGAACCAGACCTGGAAGCCGTTGAGAGCGGCGATGCCCACCCCGACCCCACCGGTCACCGCCAGGTGGCGCGCGACTGAACCGCCGGTCCATTCGGCGACGGCCACCGACACCAGCAGGACGGCGGCGGCCACCGCGAACGCGGCCCGCGGCCGGACGAGCAGCGGCGCCATACCGATCAGCGCCGCCCCGAGCCAGGCCCACGTCGGCCAGGCGCCGGCCGCCACCGGCCCCACCAGCGGAACGGTCAGCACGGCCGCCCCGGCCAGAGCCAGGTGGAAGCGGCGACGCCGGCGCGGGTCGAGCCACGGTGTCACGGCCGCGTACAGCACCGCGGTCTGGGCGAACACGAAGGCGAGGACGCCGGCCGCGCCGAGCGCCGCCCGACCCGGATCGGGCTCACGGGCGAGGCCGACCGCGGGCAGCAGGACACTCGCCCAGACGCCGGTGACGAGCGACAGCAGCGTCGCCCGGCGGGCACGGCGCAGCCGGCGGTCCGCCCGGACTGTGCCTGCCTCGCTCACCACGCGTCGATCCTAGGACCGCCCCGCGCACGCTCCACCCCTGCGAGATGTCACGGTCGGACCGTGCGGCCCGCACGAACTTCCGGTGACGGACACACCTGCCCCCTGCGCCGCGCCGACGGCAGGGTCGAGGCATGGAAGAGACACAGATGTACGCGAACACCGCACCCGTCGTACCGCTGCCCGAGCCGCTGCCGGCCACCCCGCCGGCGCCCCCGGTCCCGACGGCGACCGGGGGCGGCCGGGGATGGCTGTGGCACCTCGGCGAGATGGCGGTCGCCATGTTCGTCGGGATGCTGCTGCTCGGCCCGCTCTGGGACGCGGCCGGCACCGTGCTCGGGATCGGCGCGACGCTGGGCCGCCCGGAGGTCGCCGCGCTGGTGATGGCCACCAACATGACCATCGGCATGACCGTGTGGATGCGCTACCGAGGACACCACTGGCCCGCATGCGTCGAGATGGCCGCCGCGATGTACGTCCCGTTCCTGCTGCTGTTCGTCCCCTTCTGGACCGGTCTGCTGGACGGTGACGCACTGATGCGCGGCGGACACCTGCTGATGGTGCCGGCCATGGTGCTGGTGGCGCTGCGCCACCGGCACCACACACCGACGGCGGTACGCCACCACCCGGCCGTGGTGGCGCTCGCCCGACGCTGGCCGGCCGGCCTCGCGCTGCTGGTGACCGTCGACATGTGGGTCGACCCGGGCGTGCTCAGCCCGTGGACGATGCTGGTGTTGCCCGGCGGGTACCTGCTGATCGGCCTGGCCCGGCGGACGCTGCGCGGGCCGGGTGTGCTCGCCACCCAACTGGCCGGCCTGGCCGTCTGGGTCGCGCTGACGCTGGCGGCGGTCGCCGTTGGGGGGCGGACCGCGGCGTGGCTCGTGGCGCTGGGGTGGCTGGCACACGCCGGCTGGGACGTCATCCACCACCGCACCGGGCGGGTGGTGCCACGGGGGTACGCCGAGTTCTGCGGGGTGCTCGACGTGGTGCTGGCCGGCGTCATGATCCTGGCCATCCTCACCACGGGTGCCTGACGCGCACGGGGCGCCGGGCGTGTTGTGCCGGTCGGCGCAGCGGCCCCGACGGGGTGATGAAAGGCTTGGCACATGAGTTCCGCACCTGCACAGCACGACGCACCGACCGCCAGCGAGCCCGACGTGACCGCGTTCACGGACCTGGGGCTACGCGACGAACTGCTGGGCGCGTTGTCCGCCCTCGGCTACGAGGAGCCGACGCCCATCCAGCGGGAGGCCATCCCACCGCTGATCGAGGGTCGGGACCTGCTGGGTCAGGCCGCCACCGGCACCGGCAAGACGGCGGCGTTCGCGCTGCCGCTGCTGCACCGGATGCCGGCCCACCGCGACGGCGGGGACCCGGTGGCGCTGGTGCTGGTGCCGACCCGGGAACTGGCGGTGCAGGTGTCCGAGGCGTTCCACCGGTACGGCAAGGACCTGGGCGCACGGGTGCTGCCGATCTACGGCGGGCAGCCGATCGGCCGGCAGTTGCGGGCGCTCGACAGCGGCGTCGACGTGGTCGTGGCCACCCCCGGGCGCGCGCTGGACCACATCGCCCGGGGCACCCTGCGCCTGAGCGGCCTGGCCACCGTCGTGCTGGACGAAGCCGACGAGATGCTCGACATGGGCTTCGCCGAGGACATCGAGGCGATCCTGGAGCACGCGCCCGCCGAGCGGCAGACGGTGCTCTTCTCGGCCACCATGCCGTCGCGGATCGACGGGATGGCGCGCCAGCACCTGACCGAGCCGGTACGCATCGAGATCGGCCGGGAGCAGCCGGTGGCGGGCGAGGCGCCCCGGGTCCGGCAGAGCGCGTACATCGTGACCCGCGCGCACAAGCCGGCCGCGCTGGGCCGGGTCCTCGACGTGGAGTCGCCAACGGCGGCGATCGTGTTCTGCCGCAGCCGCGAGGAGGTGGACCGGCTCACCGAGACGATGAACGGCCGGGGTTACCGCTCCGAGGCGCTGCACGGTGGGATGAGCCAGGAACAGCGGGACCGGGTGATGGGCCGGCTGCGGGCCGGCACGGCGGATCTGCTGGTGGCGACCGACGTGGCGGCCCGTGGGCTGGACGTCGAACAGCTCACCCACGTGGTCAACTACGACGTGCCGTCGGCGCCCGAGTCGTACGTGCACCGCATCGGTCGGGTGGGTCGGGCCGGACGCGAGGGCGTGGCGATCACCCTCGCCGAGCCGCGCGAGCACCGGATGCTCAAGACCATCGAGCGGGTGACCGGCCAGCGGATCACCATCGACAAGATCCCGACCGTGGCGGACATGCGGACCCGCCGGCTGGAGCTGACGCAGGCGGCGCTGCGGGAGAGCCTGCTGGAGGACGACCTCGACCCGTACCGGGTGATCGTGGAGACGCTGACCGACGAGTTCGACCTGATGGAGGTCGCCCTCGCCGCCGTGAAGCTGGCCCACGAGGTGACGTCGCCGGGCTCCGACGACGAGGAGGAGATTCCGCAGGTTCCGGTCCGCGCCCCGCGCGAGGGTCGCCCGGAGTTCGGTGGGCGGGGCGGCGATCGACGCGGTGGTGGCCGGCCGCGCGTCGGCGGCAACACCGTCCAGGTCTTCGTCGGCCTGGGCCGGCGGGCCGGCGTACGCCCCCAGGACCTGGTCGGCGCCATCACCGGCGAGACCGGCATCCGGGGCCGGGACATCGGCTCGATCGAGATCGCGGACCGGTTCTCCCTGGTCGAGGTGCCGCAGGGCGTCGCCGACGAGGTGATCTCCGGGTTGCGCCAGAGCACGATCAAGGGCCGCAAGGCGACCGTGCGCCGCGACCGCGGACGCGACGAGCGCTGAGCTGAGCCGTCGGCGACCGCCTGGGTACGGCGGTCGCCGACGGGCCCTCACAAGGAGTACGGGCCGAAGCGTCCCCACGCCACCACGGCGGCGAGGACGAGCAGCACCGCGCAGGTGATCGCGCCCTGGATCTCCAGCCGACGCTCGGCCGCCGTGTCGCGCTTCTTCCGGTCGCGCAGGTGCACGAGGATGCCGCCGATCATGACGATGACCAGCCCGACGGCGGCCAGCGGCGTGAGGACGGTGGCGATGCCGGTGAACGCGGGCAGCACGAGCCCGAGGGCGGCGGCCACCTCGACCGCGCCGAGGGCCTTGACCTGCGACGGCGGGACCGGGTCCACCCACCGCATCATCTCGCGCAGCTTGTCCTTGGGCTGGGTCAGCTTGGCCAGGCCGGCGCCGGCGAAGACGACAGCGAGCAGGATCTGGATGATCCCGAGCACGAGATTCACGGGGTTACCTCCGGGGGCACCGCCTCGCGGCGGAGAGGTGGTCGACGCTTCGAGCGGAACACTAGCCTTCGATGCGTGGACGCCGATGACCCCCGCCGTCGACGGACGGCGGGGGTCATCGTGGTGGACTGTCAGACCGTGAAGAGCGCCGGTCCGTCCAGCGCCTGGACGTCGGCCGGGCGCAGCGCCAGCGCGAGCACGTCGGCCACGTCGGCCAGGGTGTGCACGGTCAGCGCCTCGCGCACCTCGGCCGGCAGGTCGTCCAGGTCCGGCTCGTTGCGCGCCGGGATGATCACCTCGGTGAGGCCGGCCCGGTGCGCGGCGAGCAGCTTCTGCTTCACCCCGCCGATCGGCAGCACCCGACCGGAGAGGGTCACCTCACCGGTCATCCCGAACTCGGGACGGACCGGGCGGCCGGTGACCAGCGACGCCAGGGCCGTCACCATGGTGATGCCGGCGCTCGGGCCGTCCTTGGG
Organism: Micromonospora sp. NPDC049801; assembly: GCF_040656575.1. NCBI lineage: Bacteria > Bacillati > Actinomycetota > Actinomycetes > Micromonosporales > Micromonosporaceae > Micromonospora > Micromonospora sp. NPDC049801. The sequence goes on from NZ_JBFAMS010000001.1 coordinate 555,433, forward strand.
CACCGCGCCCGCCGGGAAGTGGACGTGGATCCGCCGCCCGGCCAGGGCGTTCGGGTCGATGCCGAGCCGCCGCCCGTTGGAGCGCAGGTACGACAGCGCGATCTGCGCCGACTCCTTCATCACGTCACCGAGTTGACCGGTCAGGGTCAGTCCCGGCTCGCCCTCCATGCTCGTCGCCTCGATGAAGAGGACGTCGCCGCCGGCGCCGGTCACCGCGAGCCCGGTGGCGACACCGGGAACCGCCGTACGTTCGGCCGACTCCGGGGTGAACTTCGGCCGCCCCAGATAGCCGCTGAGGTTGTCGGTGTCGACGCGTACCGGCGACGGGTCGGTCGCCAGCGTCACCGTCACCTTGCGCAGGATCTTGGCCAGGGCCCGTTCGAGCTGCCGGACACCGGCCTCGCGGGTGTACTCCCCCGCGATCAGCGCGAGCGCCTCGTCGGCGACGGTCACCTCGTCGTCGGTCAGCCCGGCCCGCTCCCGCTGCCGGGGCAGCAGGTGGTCGCGGGCGATGGCGACCTTCTCGTCCTCGGTGTACCCGTCCAGCATGACCAGCTCCATCCGGTCCAGCAGCGGGCCGGGGATGGACTCCACCACGTTGGCGGTGGCGAGGAAGAGCACGTCGGACAGGTCCAGGTCGACTTCCAGGTAGTGGTCCCGGAAGGTGTGGTTCTGGGCCGGGTCGAGCACCTCCAGCAGGGCGGCGGCCGGGTCACCGGCGTAGCCGGCGGCCAGCTTGTCCACCTCGTCGAGGAGCACGACCGGGTTCATCGAGCCGGCTTCGCGCAGGGCCCGGACGATCCGACCGGGCAGCGCGCCCACGTAGGTGCGCCGGTGACCGCGGATCTCCGCCTCGTCGCGGACGCCGCCGAGCGACACCCGGACGAAGTTACGCCCGAGGGCCCGCGCCACGGACTCGCCGAGGCTGGTCTTGCCGACCCCGGGAGGGCCGGCGAGGGCGAGCACCGCGCCGGAGCCGCGACCGCCGACCACGCCGAGGTTGCGCTCGGCACGCCGGTTCCGCACGGCCAGGTACTCCAGGATGCGGTCCTTCACGTCGGACAGACCGGCGTGGTCGGCGTCGAGCACCTCCCGGGCCGCGGCCAGGTCGGTGTTGTCCTGGGTACGCGTGCTCCACGGCATCTCGAGCACGGTGTCCAGCCAGGTTCGGATCCAGCCCGCCTCCGGGGAGGCGTCACTGGCCCGCTCGAGCTTGCCGACCTCGCGCAGGGCCGCCTCGCGGACCTTGTCGGGCAGCTCGGCGCTCTCCACCCGGGAGCGGTAGTCGGCGGAGCCGTCCGGCTCGTCCTCGCCCAGTTCCTTGCGGATCGCGGCGAGCTGCTGGCGCAGCAGGAACTCCCGCTGCGACTTCTCCAGGCCCTCGCGGACGTCGCTGTTGATCTGCTCGGTGACCTCCTGCTCGGCCAGGTAGTCCTTCACCCAGCCGACCAGCAGCTCCAGCCGGGCGGTGACGTCCGGCGCGGCGAGCAGCTCGGTCTTCTGCTCCAGGGTCAACCACGGCGCGTAGCCCGCCGAGTCGGCCAGCTCGGAGAGGTCGGTCATCCGCTCCACGGCGTCGATGACCTGCCAGGCGCCCCGCTGCTGGAGCACGGAGGTGACCAGGGCGCGGTACTCGCGGGCGAGCTCACGTGCGCGGCCGGCGGGAGCGGGTTCGTCGAGTTCGGTCGCCTCGACCCAGAGCGCCGCGCCGGGACCGGGCACGCCGGAGCCGATGCGCGCGCGGGACAGGCCACGGACGACGGCGGCGGGCTCACCGTCGGGGAGCCGGCCGACCTTCTCGATGGTGGCGACCACGCCGATCGGGCCGTACTCGCCGTCGATCCGCGGGACGGCCAGCAGCTTGCGGTCGCCGGTTGTCCGCGCCGCGTCGATGGCGGCCTGGGTGGTCGGGTCGAGGGTCACCGGGATGACCATGCCGGGCAGCAGCACGGCGTCGGTCAGGGGCAGTACCGGAAGAGTTGCCATCGAACACCTGCTATCCATTGAGTTGAGCGTGTCTCACTCAAGTAACAAAGCGTTCCCCTTGTTCCGGCGTGTGACCCAGGCCACTGTCCGGAGCCCGGCGGCGAGCCGGCAGCAGCAGCAGCTCGCGAACCGCCCGGCCGCCCCCGGCCATCGCTACGGCCACGGGGATGGCCAGGCTGGTCAGCGCCAGCGCGAGGACCACCCGGGCAGGCAGTCCGACCCCGACGGCGAGCGCGGTCAGCACCGTGCAGACGGCCAACTTCACCCGGGTACGCGACAGCGGGACCGCTGCGGACTCGCGGGCGGGCGCGACGACAGACATACGCTTCTCCTCGTCTTCTCCGGTGAGCGGGCGGTCTCGTCGGGCCGCCCGTGCGGGACCCGGACGACCCGACGGGACGAGCTCAGGTGAGCCTGCTCTTGACGGTGTTCACGACGCCGCCGGCCGGGTCCGGGTTGGTGCCGTAGAGCCGCGGGTCACCGGGCGGCAGCACCGGCTCGGGGGCGTTCGCGCGCGGGTTGTCGTCGTACCGGAACTCGCCCCTGCCGTCCGGCGCGGGCCCGGACGCCCACCGCCGCTGGGCGGCGTCGGCGCCCGAGGAGAAGCCCAGGTAGGTGTAGCCGAACTCGTCGGTGAACTCCGCCGAGTCCGGAAAGGCCTCCGGCACCGGCATCTCCTCCAGGCCGTCCTCCTTGAGCTGCTCGATGGCCGCCAGCCAGATGTTCTGGTGCATGGTGTCGCGGGCCAGCAGGAAGCGCAGCATCTGCTTGACCCCGGGGTCGTCGGTCATGTTGAACAGCCGGGCGACCTGCAACCGGCCCTGCGCCTCGGCGGTGACGTTGAGCTGGAAGTCGGCCAGGAGGTTGCCGCTCGCGGTGACGTACGAGCCGTTCCAGGGCACCCCGCTGGCGTCGACGGGCAGCGCCCCGCCCCCGCCGTGGATGAAGTGCGCCGGGTTTGACCCGGCGTAGACCGCCCCGCCCCCGGGGTTGTCCGCGACGGCCTCCGACAGCGTCAGCGGGGCGCTGTCCAGCAACCGGCTGATCATCGTCACGATCATCTCGACGTGGCCGACCTCCTCGGTGCCGACGTCGAGCAGCAGGTCCTTGTACTTACCGGGGAGTCGGCAGTTCCAGCCCTGGAAAAGGTACTGGTTGGCGACGGTCATCTCGCCCCACTTGCCACCCAGCACCTCCTGCAGACGGCGGGCGAACGCGGCGTCCGGAGCGTCCGGCTTGGCCTCGAACTGCAGGTCTTTGACGTGGCTGAACATCCGACCTCCTCGGCACCGGGTTGCTGGCGCCAAGGACGATTCCCATCCCGCTGACCCGGCCGGGCCAATGCGTGTCCCGCACGGGTCAGCGCAGCGGTCCGACCGCCGGCAGCAGCACCTCCAGCGCCACGCCCCGCGGGCGCAACCGGTGCGCCCGCAGCGCTCCCCCGTCGGCGGCCACCAGGTGCCGCACGATCCACAACCCCAGCCCGGACATGCCGACCACGGGGGCCGGACGGCGCAGCGCCACCAGCAGCCCGTCGTCCACCCGCCCCTCGTTGGTGACCACGATGCTCAGGCCGGGGCCGCGCAGCGCGGCGTAGAGCCCGACCCGCCCGTTCGCCGGCCCGTGCCGCAGCGCGTTCTCCACCAGGTTTCCCAGCACCTGCCGGGTGCGGCCGGCCGGTACCGGCCAGCAGGCCGCCCGTCGGGTGGCGCGGACCCGACGCCGGCCCGCCGGCACGAACGCGGCCGCCTCACGCAGGAGGCCGGCCAGGGGCACGGTCGCTTCCGGTTGGGCCACCGGCGTCAGCGCGCCGGCGCCGGCCGTCGCGTCGCGGAGCAGGCCCTGCAGATGGACGGCCTGGTCGCGGGCCAGCGCGATGACCGCCCGCCGGTCAGCGCCGGTCAGCGGCCGGTGGTCATCGGCCAGCGCCCGGGTCAACGACGTCAGCGCGCTGACCGGGGTACGGAACTCGTGACACAACACCCGCAGCAGCAGGTCCGCGTCGACCTCCGGGGACGGTGGGATGCCCGGTCCGGACCCGGCGCGTCGCAATCCTCGCAACCGGCCCTGCCACCCCTGGCGTGCGCGCATCCATCCGACTCCCCCCGATCGGTGCATACCCGCATGATCGGTACCCGCTGGGGAACGGCCCAGACATGCCGGACGCCCCCAACCTCAGACTCGCTGTCGTGGACGATCACCCCCTGTTCGTCCGTGGCTTGGAGCTGCTGCTTCCGGTGACCACCGACGGACGCGCCGAGGTGGTCGGCTCGACCGGGGACGCCGCCGCGGCGGCCGGCATGATCAGTCGTTGCCATCCCGACCTCGCGCTGGTCGACCTGCACATGCCACCACCCGGCGGCGTCCGGGCGGTGGCCGCCATCCGGCGGACCACCCCCCGCGTACGGGTGGTCGCCATGTCCGGCTCGACCGACCCAGCGCCCGCACTGGAGGCGCTGCGGGCCGGCGCGGAGGGATTTCTGCCGAAGACCAGCGAACCGGAGGAGCTGCTACCCCCGCTGCTGGCCATCCTCGACGGCTGGGCAGTCCTGCCGGCGGAACTGCTGCGCGCCCTCCTCGGACCCGCCCGGACGGCGTCCGTCGACCTCGACGCCGAGGAGCGCCGTCTGCTGCGGGCGATCGCGATCGGGCGCAGCACCGTCGACATCGCCGAGGAACTGCACGTGTCGGAACGGACGGTGAAACGAATGACCGCCGCTCTGCTGCGCAAGCTGCGGGTCGCCAACCGGGCGGAGGCGGCGGCGGTCGCCGGCCACGCCGGTCTGCTCACCGATTGACACCGCACCGGGACCTGCGATTACGGCCAGTTCGCTGTTTTGTGGCCCACTCAATCGCGACGCGCCGAAATGAATGGCACGCACATTGTTGCGGATTCCCCGGGTGATAGGTCAGACTTTGGAAACATCCCGCCACACACAGGGAGTAATCGGCAATGGCGAGAAAAGTAATCACGGTGCTGACCGACGACCTCGACGGCGGGAAGGCCGATCGGACGGTCGAGTTCAGTCTCGACGGCGTCGCGTACACCATCGACGTCTCGGACGAGAATGCGGGTGTCCTGCGTAAGGCGCTGGACCCATACATCAATGCGGGCCGGCGGATCGGCCGAGGCCCGGCGGAGAACGCGCGGGCAGTTCGGCGGCCGGGGCGACCCACCGGCGCGGGAATGGACCGCGAACAAAACCGGGCGATCCGGGAATGGGCCGTCAAGAACGGCTACAAGATTTCCGAGCGGGGCCGGATCCCGGTCGAGGTCGTCGAGGCGTACAAGAACCGCTGACGCACGGCACAGCGACGGGGTCCCGCCAAAACGGCGGGACCCCGTCGCTGTGTGCGCGGCCGGCCACCCGGGGTGCTGTCCACCCGGGTGGCCGGCCGCTCATCGACCGGTCAGTTGACGGTGACGCGGATCGAGTCGAACGCCGGGGTCTGGTTGGCCCGCTCCATCATGGGCAGACGGTGCGAGCCGTCACCGGCCCAGACCGAGCACTGCGCGGTGCCCGACTCCGGCAGACCCGGGATCTGGATGGTCACCTCGTCCGGCTGGGCGCCACCGCGGCCGTCCTCGGTGGCGACGAAGAACGCCGGCACCTCCTGCGGCTCGGGCGGCGCGGTCAGGCTGTCCAGCATCCGGCAGGCGGTGTGGAAGTGACCCCGGACCAGGCCCTGGGCGTTGAGCAGCGAGCTCTCCACGTAGTAGCCACCCTGGCCGGCCGCCAGGAACCGGTCCCGGACCAGGTTCTTGGTGCTGACCCGCAGGGTGAAGGGCTGGTTGCGGCCGACCTGCTGCGGGAACTGGGTGATCAGCAGCGACGGGTTGTTGGCGGCGGCGCCGACCTCACCGAACTCGGTGCTCACGCAACGGTTGCCGAGCTGGAAACCGTTGTGCGGCTCCAACTTGCTCTCGTCGCAGTTGTTGGCCAGCACACCGAGGCCAGCGCCGGGAGCGTTGCCGCCGTTGTTGCCACCGCCGTTGTTCCCACCGCCGGTGTTGCCACCGCCGTTGTTCCCACCGTTGTTGGTACCGCCGCCGGTGTTCCCACCATTGTTGCCGCCACCGTTGTTGTTACCGGTCGGCTGCACCTGACACTGGGCGAGTTGCGCCAGGCCCTGCGGGCGGGGCCCGACCCGGTCGATGGCGGTCGTGATGCGGTCCAGCACCGCCTTACGCTTGTCGGCCAACGGCCGCAGAATCGCGTTGTCGATGAACGCCTTACCCTTGTTGCCCTCGGCGGCGAGCCGGCGGTCGGCCTCGGCGATCTGGGTCTGCAACTGCGCGAGGTTACGGTCGACCTCGGCACGCGCCCGCTCCGGCACCTGCGGCAGCTTGGACAGAACATCCGGACAGGCGATGGCCGAGCCGGTGCCGACCGTGCCGTCCTTACCGTCCTCGCACTCCGCGACCGACTCCTGACCGTCACCCCAGTGGTTGCGCACCCACCGACCGTTCTGCCACGTACGGCTGGTCGAGGTGCCGCTCGGCGCGGTCGAGCCGGGGCTCGGTTCCACGCATTGCCCGGCGACGGGCCGGGGCTTGTTCGTCCGCCGGTCCTGGGCCGACGAAATCTGGGTGACGGCGACTACTCCACCGAAGACCACCAGCGTGCCGACAACGGCCAGCAGACGCTTGCTCCGCGCGATGCCGGGTGACCGGCGCGCCCGAGTGGACCTGCGCATCGAATTGCTCTCCTTCTCGATCCGGTAGTGGATTCCTGCCCTCGGCGGACCGACGGATGTGAGATGGCACGCCACGGTGGCGGCCACCGCGACCTACCCGGTAACGTGTCGACGGCCGACGATGCCCTTTCCGCACCGTCGCCCGCGCCCGATCGACGCGGTTGGGGAGATCCTCTTCATTCGCGCAGGAGTACGGGACGGCGACGGGGAAGGTTCAACCACCCCACAGAAAAATGCTCGGCACCCGAACGGATCGGGAGCCGAGCGGTCTTGGGCAGCGGAGAGTCGCGGTCAGTCCACGCAGAGGTGATCGAAGGCGAAACCGCCCACCAGCTCGTCGCGGCGGCGGCTCAGCGCGGCGATCTCGGCGGTGAGGTCCGCACGCGCGAGCAGGCCCGGGTCCGCCGACCGGGCGACGCGCAGCCGCTCACCGATCGCGACGGCCGCCAGGTCCTCGGCCAGGCGGGCCTCGTCGACACCGCACGAGAATCGCTGCGCGGTGATCGACACTCGCTCGACGAGGCAGCCGTCCAGGCGCGGCTGGACCCAGCTCCATCCCTGCGCCGGACCCTCGATCCAGCGCACGTGCAGCCCGCGCACGATCGGGTCGGCGAGCTGCCCGGCCACGTACGCCTCGACGGCCGCCGCCCGGGTCAACGCGCCGAGGTCGTTCACCGGGCCGGTCCGCCCGTCGGGCAGCCGACCGAGGATGTCGCGGAAACCCACCGGGGCGGGCTCGTCCCCGGTGCCGCCCGCCGCGTAGGCGCGCGCGTCGAGCACGTACTCGATCAGACGCCGGCCGTGCTCGGCGGCCCGCAGCGTCGGCGACCCGATGCGCAGCACGGGCAGGCCGACGGCCGCGCCCACGGCGTCGGCGAGCCGCTCGGCGCGCTGCTCGGCCGACCCGGGCAGCGGGACCGGTCCGATCGTCACGGCGACGACCGGCCGCTGGGTGTCGGGCGCGCAGACCACGAGGTCGAACGCCGTTCGGCTGGCCGAGCCCCACTGGCTGCCGGTCACACCCGGCGGACGCCCCTGCACCAGTTCGCTGAGCCGACGCGTCCCGTACACCCGGTGGCCGGCGCGGCTGAACAGCGCGTCGCGTCCACCATCGGCGGGCAACGCCCGCAGCCAGCCGCGCTCGTCGGTGCTCGTCATCTGCCTGATCCATCCGCCGGTCGGTCGAACCGCGCCGAGTCTAGGCGGTCGATCACCCGTTCCGGTGGCGCGGCCCGCCGGCCGCCGCGCTAGCGGCAGACGGCCGTGACGACGACGGGCGCCTGCGGCAGGGTCGGCGGGTGGCAGCCCCCGGGCGTTGTCGGCCGCCACGCCGCCGCGACGTTGTAGAACCAGTCGTCCGGCACGTACGCGGCCCATTGGGACAGGTCGTTGCCGCCGTTCAGGCCACTGGCCAGCGCCACGCTCCGGGAACCGCTTCGGAGCGCGGCCAGCAACTGCTGCATGCCGACCGTCGGATAGCCGAGCGCGGCGCACGCCTGGTCGCCCGAGCGCCAGCACGTCCAGGCCAGTGCCGGGTCGGCGATGGCCCGATCCGGGTACGGGGCCGTGAACAGGTCGAACACCACCGTCTCATCGAAGATGGCCTGACCGACGCTCTGCCAGAAGTCAATCGCGTACGCGGCGTCCGGCATCGGCTTGGCGCAGACGGCGCGTTCGTCCCGGCAGGTCGCCCCCGGCCCGGTGTAGCGGCCGTGGCTCCAGGCGAGCGCGACGATGGGCGTGATGCCGGCGGTCGTCAACCGTTGCGTGTACGCCACGATCTCCTGCCGGTACGGCTCCCCGCCGTAGCGGGGGTCGACGTACGACAGGCCCAGCCAACAGGCCTCGTTGAGGGGGATGTACACCGCCTGCACGCCGCGTGCGGCGAGCCCGGCCACGGCGGTGGCGTCGACCGGGCCGTCCCAGATGCCGCGCCCCTGCACGCAACGGGCCTCCGCTCCGGTGCGCACGAGCGGCGTCAGGCGTCGGGGCGCCGCCGTGTCGATGACCGGGGAGATGCCCCAGAGCTGGTCGCGGACCACGCTGACGTACGGCGCCTGCCGCTCCTCGCCGGGTGTCAACACCCGCACGGAAATACTCTTCTCGCTGCTCAGCGTCGCGCCCTGGTCGTCGTACACCTGGGCATTCACGCTGTAGAGGCCGGCCGGCAGATCACGCCACCGTGCGGTGTACGGCGCGGTGGTGTCGGTGCCGAGCGAGATGCTGTCCGACCAGCTGCCCCAGCCGAAGAACTCGACGCGGGTGATCCGTCGGCCGGGCGCGGCCGTGGCGGCGGCTTCCACGGTGATGGTGGCCGGGGCGAAGAAGTGGTCGCCCTCCTCGGGCTTGATGATCCGCACGGACGGACGGTTCGGGTCGGGGGTGGGGCTGGGCGACCCGCTCGGCCGCGGACTCGGCGAAGTCGGCGGTGGGCTCGACGGGGGCGGAGGCGCGGGCACGGAGGTCGTGCAGGTGACGCCGTTGAGCGTGAATTCCTGCGGCTGGCTGGTCCAGACCACCCCGTGCGTCATGGCATACGGAAAGGACACCGTCTTGTCGGCCGGCAGCGTGACACCGGGCAGGTTACGGATCGTGACCTGCGCGCCGTGCTGTTCCCAGCGCACGCCCTCGACGTTCTTGATCTGCTCGGTCGGGTAGCGCAGCGGGAACCGCAGCGTCCACTCCGCGAGCGGCCGACCGAAACTGTGCACCCTGAGTTCGCCACGCAGCATCGACGAGTACCGGGCGTAGACCAGGAGCTCCGCCGCGCACCCGCTGGCGGCGGAGGCCGGGAGAACCACGGCGAGAGCACCCGTGACGGCGACGAGCGCCACGACAGCCAGCGAGACAACCCGATTTCTCATCAACGACCCCCGTCATCGATATTCGTCACTGGAATCGTCGCCCCGGCCGGTGTCGGACGTCAAGGCGCGCAGGGCTGCGTCGCCACCCCGAGGAAGGGCGTCGACGCCAATTCCACGCCGCTGGCCGCGCCCGGGTACACGCATGGCGGCCTCCTCAGACGCGTATTACAACCGGGTAGAAGCGCGTGAAGGGGACACGGACCACGCCACGTCGGCAGCCGACTGTGACCTGTATCACACTGCTGTCGCGTTCCAGTCGACCTGCCGGGGTGTATCCAGCGAGGTCGCCCGAAGCGGATCGGCTGGGAGGTCGGAGCATGTCGCGACAGCTGCGGTTCGGCGCCCTCGCCGCGAGCGGGCCGCGTCCCCGCCGACGCGAGGGGGAGCATCCGCGCCGGCCCCGGCACCCGCGACCGGCCGGCGAGCCGACCATCCGCCGTCGACCGACCACGGATCGGGCGGAACGACACCACCGGCTTCCCGGGCGGCCCACCTCCACCCGGGCCACGCCGGCCGGCGACGCGCTGCCGGGCGCCGAACCACCGCGCCGCGACACGGACGCGGCAGCGCAGGTCGGTCGGAGCGCCGTCGCCGCCGCCGGCCGGGTGCCGGGCATCCGCGACGTCCGACCGGTCACCGTCCGCGTGGACGACCGGACCGTGGGCCTCGACCTCGACCTCATCACCGAGTACGGACACCACCTGCCCGCCGTCGCCGACGCGGTCCGGCGCGCGGTCGCCGACCGGGTGTACGCCGACACCGGCCACACCGTCGTCGCGGTGACGATCACGGTGCGGGATCTCGTGGTGCCCGGCTCGGACGAGGCCACTCTCCGCCCCTCGACCACGCGGGGAGAGCTGACCATGGCGACCGTCAACCGGGCTGCCTCATTCCTGCTCGGTGTGGTCCTGCTCGCCGGCGGCGCCCTGCTGGCCGCGCAGGCGCTGCTGGTGACGCTCGGTGTACCGACGCCGCTGCTCGTCCGCCCCGGCTGGTACGAGGCGCTGACCAGCACCCGCTGGGCCGATCCGGGCGTGCGGGTGGCGGCCGGCGCGGCCGTCCTGCTGGGCCTCGTCGTCCTGGCCGCTCAACTGCGTCGGTGGACGCCGGTCCGGCTGCGGGTCGACGAACGCGACGGCTGGCACCTGCGCCGACGGTGTGTGGAACGTCGACTGACCGAGGCGGTGGACACCGTGCCGGGCGTACGCCGGACGAGAGTGCGCGTCCGACGGCACGGCGACCGGTGGCGGCCCCGGCTGCACGCCACCGGCGACCCCGCGGCCCGCGCCGAGGTCGAGTTCGCCGTGCGCCAGGAGCTGCGCCGGCTCGCCCGGCCGCGCGTCGACCGTGTCGAGATCCGACTGCTGCCCTCCCGGGGACCGGCATGACCGACGCCGCACACCGCCTGCTGTGGACGATCGTCGCGCTGCTGCTGGTGGCCGGTGGGGCGACCGCGCTGACGATCGGCGCCGGCGCGCTGTCGGGCGGCGACCCGGTCCTGCTCGGCGGCGGCCTGGTCGACGCGTGGCGGCTGGCGACGCCCTGGAGCACCCTGGCCGCCGCGGTGGCCGGGCTGCTGACCGCCGTCGCCGGCCAGCGCCTGCTGCACCGGACGGTACGCCGACCCGACCGGCCCCTGCGGGGCATGCTGAGCCACCCCGGCAACCGTCCCGGTCGCACCCGGCTGTCCACCGAGGTGCTCGTACGCGCCCTGGAACGGGACCTGGTCCGGGCGGCCGGGGTACGCCGCGCCCGGGTCGTGCTCACCGGCCCGCCACCGCGACCCGACGTGTGGGTCCAGGTGGACCTGAGCAGCGACGCCCCCGCCGCGCGGGTCCGCGAGCACGTCCACGCCGCGGTCCGCCGGTTCGCCACGACGGCCGGCTGCGCACCCGCGCACCTCGACGTGACGGCCCGGATCGAGCCGGACCGGCCGTGAGCCGAGCGTCCGTACGGGTCAGCGCGCGGCCCGACGGCCGACCACCCCGCCGCGGTGCCACCCGGCCCAGCCGTCAGGGGTCCAAGGTCCCGGGCCGGTGCGGTCCGGTCGGCCCTGCCGCCCCGAGGGGCCGAGGGCGTCCACTGGAGGTGCCACCGGGAAGCGCGGTGCGAGGCTGAGAAGGGACGTGGACACCATGACCACGACGATCGACCGGACCACCGCCGGGACCCCCGCTGCGGCGACCGACACCACCCGAGCAAAGGCCGCCCGGTACGTCCTGGCGGGCACCCGGATGGCGCTCGGCTGGATCTTCCTCTGGGCATTCCTCGACAAGCTGTTCGGCCTCGGCCACGAGACCGAGTCGAAGAACGCCTGGATCAACGGGGGCAGCCCCACCAAGGGCTTCCTCACCTTCGGGGTCGCCGGTCCGTTCAAGGACATGTACACGAACATCGCCGGCGCCGCCTGGGCGGACTGGCTGTTCATGGTCGGCCTCGCCGGGATCGGCGTCGCGCTCCTGCTCGGTGTCGGCATGCGGGTCGCGGCCGTAGCCGGCGGACTGCTGCTGGTCCTCATGTGGACCGCCGTCCTGCCCCCGGAGAACAACCTCTTCATGGACGACCACCTGATCTACGCCGCGGTGCTGGCCGCCCTGGCGCTGGTCAACGCCGGCGACACCTGGGGCCTCGGGAAGGTGTGGGCGAAGCTGCCGATCGTCCGGCAGGCGCCCTGGCTCCGGTGAGCCCCTCCGACGCGGGCGTCACCCTCCGGGGTGACGCCCGCGAACGTGCGCGTGCGCCCGTGGGCCCGTGGGGAACCGTGTCGATCATCCGCAGTCGGTTCACGGGTGTGGCGTACATCGGCCGTCGGCGATCCGGCAGGATCGACGGTGACCGGACACATCACCGCAACACGGCAGGAGATCCCGCATGAACCAGGCAGCAGGCGCCCGATCGGGCAAGCCCGAGGTGGGTCCGATCGAGGGTGCGCCGCCGGCCGACCTCGTGATCGAGGACATCACCGTCGGCGACGGCCCGCAGGCCGAGCCCGGCCAGTTGGTGAGCGTCCACTACGTCGGCGTGTCGCACTCCACGGGCGGCGAGTTCGACTCGTCGTGGAACCGGGGCGAGGCGTTCGAGTTCCCGCTCGGCGGCGGTCAGGTCATCGCCGGCTGGGACCAGGGCGTGGCCGGCATGCGCGTCGGCGGCCGGCGGCGTCTCACCATCCCGCCGCACCTGGGGTACGGCGACCGTGGCGCCGCCGGCGTCATCAAGCCGGGCGAGACGCTGATCTTCATCGTCGACCTGCTCGGCGTGCGCTGACCGACACCTCGCGGGGGTCGTCCGGCTCGACGCCGGGCGGCCCCTTCGCACGTCAGACCCGGCCACAGAAGGTCAGCGTCGCTCCACAGGACTCAGCGTCCCCGGCCCTCGGCCCTGTCAGGGTCAGGCCGCCAGCACCAGGTCACCGGGCGCGGCCGGCGGACGGCGGACGGGCACGACCAGATCGGCCGGCGCCGCACGACGGGCGGCCTCGACCACCCGGGCGGGCTCGAGGATCGGCATCACCCGGTGCAGGCCGGTGGCGCGCAACACGCGGGCCACCACCGGCGTCGGATCGACCACGACCAGCTCGCCGCCCCGGCCCCGGACGCGCAGATGCGCGGCCAGCAGGGCCCGCACCCCGGCGGCGGAGAGCAACCGGAGCCCGGACAGCTCGAGCTGGACGACCGGACGCGCCGGCGCGGACCACAGCGCGGACCGGAACACGGCCACGGTGGCGATGTCGACCTCACCGGCCACCCGCACCTGGACCGCCTGGTCACCCACGCTGACCTGCACGTCGATCCGGTCGCTGCGCTCTTCCATGCCCTGAAATCTAGCCCCCACCACCGACAGTTTCGCCCGTCCGGGGAGTGATTCCGGGTACGTCCAGGGTCATCCCCCAGACTTCCCCTCATCCGCCCGAGGGTGGAGGCCAGGGGCGTCGGGGTCGGCCGAACGACCAGGTGGCGCGCCGTACCGGGCACGCCCCGCATCAGCGTCGGAGAATGGGGCGATGGTGATCCCCCGCCCCCGGCCGCCACGGTTGATCCGGTCCGTCCGCGAACCGGCCACCGTCCCGCCTCCGCTTCGCGGCGTGTGGGCGGCCACCGATCGCCGCCTCGACCAGGTCGACCTCCTGCCCCTTCCCGAAGGCGCCGTCGGGCCCGAGGACGTGCTCGTGGACCCGGCCGGTCGGGTCGTCAGCGGCGACGAGGACGGCAACCTCTGGTGGTGGCCGGTCGACGCGCCGGCCGGCACCCGGGGACGGCTGCTGGCCGAGACCGGCGGCCGGCCGCTCGGCATCGAGCTGGACCCGTCCGGGGAGGCCCTGGTCGTCTGCGACGCGTACCGCGGGTTGCTACGGGTCACGCCGGACGGAACGGTCCGCGAGCTGACCGGGACGGCGCCGCCCGTGCACCTGGCCAACAACGCGACGGTGGCCCGCGACGGCACCGTCTACTTCACCGACTCGTCGGACCGGTTTCCGGTCTCGCACTGGAAACGGGACCTGCTGGAGCACCGCCCCAACGGCCGGGTGCTGGCCCACCACCCGGGCAGTGGGCGCACCGAGGTCGTGGCCGAGGGGCTGTACTTTCCCAACGGCATCGCCCTGACGCCCGACGAGTCGGCGCTGATGCTGGTGGAGACCACCACCCACCGGCTGCTGCGCGTCGAGCTGAGCGGCGGGGTGCGGGTGCTCGCCGACCTGCCCGCGTACCCGGACAATCTCTGCGCCGTGGGCGACGGCACGTACTGGATCGCCCTGCCCAGCCCCCGCGTGCCCCTCGCCGAACGGCTGCTGCCGCACCCACGGCTGCGCCAGCTCGCCGCGCTGCTGCCCGACGCCATGCAGCCGCAGCCACGCCGCTACGGGCTGGTCGCGCTCGTCGACGGCGAGGGCACGGTCCGTCGTACGCTGCACGGCCCGGCCGGGCACTACTCGATGATCACCGGGGTACGACAACACGGCGACCACCTCTGGTTGGGCAGCCTCACCGGGTCCGGCGTGGCCCGCGTACCCCTGGGGTGACGAGCCTGGCCCGCGCCCGACGCCCCCGGGCGGCGGCCGGCCCCGACGGCGGCGGTCCCCGCCCCCGCGAAGGCGAGCGGGCCGGCCCACCGCGTGGGTGGACCGGCCCGAAGGGTGTCTGTCAGCGGCCGCTCACCGAGGGCGCCGGGGCGGGCGACCCGCCGGCGACCGCCCCCGGATGCGCCGGGGCGGCCGGCGCGGGCTTGAGCCCCGGAGGCACCGGCAACGCGCTGCCCCGGACGAACTCGTCCCAGCTCACGTTCCACGCCGTCCAGCCGTTGCCGGGCTGCAACTCGACCTCGGTGCCCTTGACGGTGACCAGGTCGCCGACCTGGGTCACGCCCATCAACCAGTCGGCGGCGGTGGCGGAGACGTTCGCGCAGCCGTGCGAGGTGTTGGTGTAGCCCTGCTCGCCCTCCGACCAGGGCGCCGAGTGGATGAACTCGCCGCCCCAGGTGAGCCGCTGGGCGTCGTCGACGTCGACCACGTAGCCGCCGTTCGGCTCACCCCGGGTGTCGAAGGTGGTCCGCTCGTGCTTCTCCATGATCACCATCTTGCCGCTGGAACTCGGCGTACTCGGCTTGCCCAGGCTGACCGGGATCCGGCGGACCAGCTTGCCGTCGCGCAGCACCGACATCTGCTTCGTGGCGTTGTCGATCTCCAAGGAGACCTGCTTGCCGATCTTCGAGGTGGCGGTCCGCTCGGCGTCCCCCATCAGTTTCTTACCGATCGGCAGCCCCTGCAGACCGGCCCGGACGCTGATCGTCGTCCCGGGTCGCCAGAAATCGGGTGCCCGGTAATAGACCTGACTCCCGTCGTCCAGCCACGACCAGGTGCCCGGCTGCGGCGGATTCGTCTTCACGAACAACCGGCGCTGCACATCCGCCCTGGCCTCTTTCGGAATTGCCGGGTCGAACGCCACCGTTACCGGCATGGCAGTACCGTACGTCCGGTTGCCGACGAAATAGAGCGTGCTGGTCACCTGCGGCTTCGTCGACGTGGCCATCGTGGTGAACGTGGTGGTCCGCGTCGTCGTCGCACCCGAGTCGCCGGTCGCCGTCACCTCCGCGGTGTACGTGCGCCGGGGTTGCAGCGGCGCGCTCGGCACCCAACCCGAGCCATCCTCACGCGGCTCCGCCTTAACCTGCGCGCCCTTGTCGTCGGTGAGTCGGACAGCGGTGACCCGTCCGCCCTTGACCACCGTGCCGACCTCGGCGCTGACCGGGATCTCGCGGGTCTTGTCGCCCGGCGTGACGGTGAGTTCCGGCGGCGCGGCGTGCCGCTTGGCCGGACCGGCCACCGGGTCCCGACCGATGGTGCACCCGCCCAACACGAGCGGTGCGGCCGCGACAGTTACCGCCAACAGCGTCAATCGCCGCCTAGACGTCATGTTCAGTCCCCCCGTTTTCGGCTTCCCTCACTCATATTCTGGCCGCCTCGACGGGAGCATTCAGGGCATTCGGAGATAATCGCGAGCGCATTTATCGACGCATTTTCCGCCACTGAGCCGCTTGCCGAGAAAGCGCACCACTGCCGGTTGTGGGTGCTCTCCGGCCGCCCGCATGCCCGCCGACCCCAACGTCCGGTCCGACCACGCCGCCGCCACTCCCGCCCCTATCGCCCTAGGTGCACGACTGCCGCAGCAGGCACACGACCGGCCGGACCGGTCTGGGCTGGGCTGGGCTGGTCAAGATCCGCACAACTTCCCCGATGTTGCTGCCTCCGGCCGGCGGGAGGCAGCAAGATCCCCGATGTTGCGCGGATCTTGGCAGCCCCACAACCCACGAGCAGCAGCTGAGCCCGCCCGAGGGAGCAAGTCCCGGGTCCCACCCCACCCGTCGCGCCGATCTTGCACTTTCGGTTGCCGTTATCGGCAGGCAAGTCCGGTATGTCGGCGCAGAAAGTGCAAGATCGGCGCGGCGGGTGCGGGGCGTGGGTTCTGGGGTCGCGCACCTGGTGGGCGGACTTTTGTCAGGTGGAGCGAAACTTCTGCTGATCGTGAGGGAGCTTTGCCTTTGTCCATGGTCAAGGGTAGGGTCGCTTTCCAGATAGAGGGTTGCCCATTCGTCGATCAGCCTGCCTGCCGCCCCTGCCGGGGTCGGCCGCGGTCCGCCCAGAGGGTCGCCGACCGCGGAATAACGCGTCGTCCACACCGTCCACGCCGGAGCACATCTCCGGCCGGTTCGGCGCGTCCCGGTACGGGCAGCCGGTTGACCGCTGCCGACGGCACGCCATCCGTCAGGAAGGAACCACCACCATGGATCACCAGGCCAACCGCTCGGAGTCGACCGGGGCGTCCGAGTCGGTCAGTCGGCGAGGGTTGCTCCGCGCCGCGACCGTCTCCGCCGCCGCTGTCGGCGCTGCCGGGCTTTTCGCCGGCCCGGCCAACGCGGCGCCCGCCGGTGACACCGCCGCCGCAGGTCAGTCCCACGGCCGGCGTCGGGTGCCGGTGGACCGCATCAGCATCCAGCTCTACACCCTGCGCGACCAGCTCGCCGCCGACCTGCCGGGCACCCTCGCCGCCCTGCGTCGCATCGGCTACCGACGGGTGGAGCACGCCGGCTTCGTCGGGCGTACGGCCGCGGAGTTCCGCGCCGCGCTCGACGCCGCCGGGTTGCGGGCCACCTCCGGGCACACCGGTATCCCGCAGCCGTTCGACGCCGCCACCTGGGAACGCGCCCTGGCCGACGCCAACACGCTGGGCTCCAAGAAGATCGTGCACCCGTACTTCGGTCGGGACGCCGAGGGCCGCCCGTACCGGGACCCGGCCATCTACCGGGCCCTGGCCCGGGACCTCAACCAGGCCGGCCGGCTCGCCGAGCGCGCGGGCCTCGACTTCGGCTACCACAACCACCAGTTGGAGTTCGTGCCGCTGACCGACGGCTCGACCGGCTTCGAGATCCTCACCGGGCAGACCGATCCCCGGCTGGTCCACTTCGAGCTGGACCTCTACTGGACCTGGCGGGGAGCGCACGACCCGGTCGACGTCATCCGGGAGAACCGGGGGCGGATCCGTCAGGTGCACGTCAAGGACCTGGACGTCGAGGGTGGCTTCGCCGATCTCGGCAACGGCGTCATCGACTTCGGTCGCATCTTCGCCCACGAGCGCGAGGCGGGCATCGAGGAGTACATCGTGGAGCGCGACGACGCGGGCACCTCGCCGCGGGTGCCGGCCGACGCCCTCGAGACCGCCCGGGTCGGCTTCGAATATCTCGCCTCGCTCCGGTACTGAGCACCGTGAAGGGCTATTTGATGAACAGAACCGCATTCGCGTCCGCCCTGCTCCTGGTGACCGCCGGCCTGGTCGCGCCGACGACGGCGGCGACCGCCGCGCCGGCTCCGCCACCGGACAGCAGCTTCCAGAAGGTGACGCTCAACGACTTCCCGGGCGAGCCGATGAGCCTCGCCGTCCTGCCCGACCTGCGGGTGCTGCACACCTCCCGGACCGGCGAGGTACGCATCAACGACCCGCGCACCGGGCTCAACACCCTCGCCGCCGACATCGACGTGTACCAGCACGACGAGGAGGGGTTGCAGGGCATCGCAATCGACCCGAACTTCGCCCAAAACAAGTGGGTGTACCTGTACTACTCACCACCCATGGACACCCCGGTGGACGACCCGGCCACGCCGGACGTCAACGAGGGGGACGCGCCGGAGGTCGGCACCGCGGCGGACTGGCAGCGGTTCAAGGGCGCGCTGCGGCTGTCCCGGTTCAAGCTGGAGGGGATGAAGCTCAACCTCGCCAGCGAGCAGCAGATCATCGACGTGCCGACCGACCGGGGGATCTGCTGCCACGTCGGCGGCCAGATCGACTTCGACAGCAAGGGCAACCTGTACCTGTCGACGGGTGACGACACCAACCCGTTCGCCTCCGACGGCTACGTCCCGATCGACGAGCGGGCCGACCGGAACCCGGCGTACGACGCCCAGCGCACCGCGGCCAACACCAACGACCTGCGCGGCAAGCTGCTGCGCATCAAGGTGAAGTCCGGTGGCGGGTACACGGTGCCGGCGGGCAACCTGTTCAAGCCGGGCACCGCGCAGACCCGACCGGAGATCTACGCGATGGGGCTGCGCAACGCGTTCCGCTTCGCGGTCGACCGGCGCACCGACGACGTGTACGTGGGCGACTACTCCCCCGACGCCTCCACGGCGAACCCGCAGCGCGGGCCGGCCGGGCACGGCCGGTGGATGGTGGTCGACAAGCCGGCGAACTACGGCTGGCCGTACTGCGTGACGCCGACCATCGCCTACCGCGACTACGACTTCGCCACCGGCGTGTCCGGTCCGAAGTTCAACTGCACGCGCCCGGTGAACGACTCACCGCACAACACGGGCAAGCGCGTGCTGCCGCCGGTCGAGGCCCCGCAGGTCTGGTACTCGGCGGCCGCCTCGGCCGAGTTCCCGCAGCTGGGCACCGGCGGCATCGCCCCGATGGGTGGCCCGGCGTACGACTACGACGGGACCAGCACGTCGCGTACCCGGTGGCCGGCCTACTACGACGGGGTGCCGCTGTTCTACGAGTGGACCCGGGACTACATCAAGGAGTTCCGCCTCGACGCCGACGGCGACGTCACGGACATCCGGCCGGTGGCGCCGTCGATCGTGGTGGACAACCCGATGGACATGGAGTTCGGTCCGGACGGCGCGCTCTACGTCCTGGAGTACGGCGACGGCTACTTCGCCGAGAACCCGGACGCGCAGTTGTCGCGGATCGACTTCGTCCGGGGCAACCGGACGCCGATCCCGAAGATCAGCGGTACCCCGACCGTCGGGCAGGCCCCGCTGACCGTCGCGTTCTCCAGCGCCGGCACCACCGACCCGGACGGCGACAAGCTGAGCTACGCGTGGGACTTCGACGCGGACGGTTCGGTGGACAGCACCGACCCCAATCCGTCGTGGACGTTCCAGGAGAACGGCTCGTACACGCCGACGCTGAAGGTGACCGACCGCACCGGACGCTCGGCCTCGGCGACCCTGCCGCTGGTGGTCGGGCCGACCGCGCCGGTCATCGAGTTCGTCGCCCCGGTGGCCGGGCAGCCCTTCCAGTTCGGGCAGACGGTCGCGTACGAGATCAAGGTCACCGACGACCTTCCGGTGGACTGCTCGCGGGTGAAGGTCACCTACGTGCTCGGCCACGATGAGCACGGGCATCCGCTCTCCACGGCGACCGGCTGCTCGGGCACCATCCCCACCTTCCTCGACGGTGGGCACAGCGGCGCGGACAACCTGACCGCGGTGTTCGTCGCGGAGTACACCGACGCGCCGACGGAGCCGGGCGTGCCGCCGCAGAGCGCCACGGCGACCGTGGTGCTCGATCCCACGCCGGTGGCCGGCCTGGCCGGCTGACCTGTCGACAGTGACGGCGGCGGCGTTCGGAGATACTTCCGGTCGCCGCCGCCTCGCGTCGCGGCCCGGGGCCTGCCGGCCGGAGGGCACCTCGCTCCAGTCGACGCGAGCGCCGGTCAGCTCCAGTCGTTGTCGACGTGGTTGTCGCGCCAGCGTCCGCCCACCGGCGGGGTGTCCAGGCACATCCCGTCGTCGGCGTTGCCGGCCAGGTCGTTGTCCTCGACCCGGCAGTCCACGCAGCTCCCCCGACCGGTGATCCACAGGCCGTGGGTCTGGGTCCGGTCCTCGTGGTTGTCCCAGATCCGGTTACCGCGGATGGTGGCCGAGTCGAACGCCGCGTCGATGGTGATGCCGGCCCGCCGCTCGGGTGCGGCGGACAGCTCGTACCCGCACCCCGGAGGCGGGATGTCCCCGCTCCACGCGCTGATGCCGTCGGGACGCACCGGGGCGAGGGTGAGTTCGTCGCCGGTGTTCGCGGCGACCATCGCCACGGCCCGCCCCACCCGCAGGACCTTGCCGCGGTGACCGTCGTGCGGCCAGTTCGCGGACCGGTCCACCACGGACCGTTCGGCGTAGCGGACGGTCTCGCCGCTACCGCTGGCGGCCTGCGCGTACTGTCGGCCGTTGTTGCGGATCCGGTTGTTGAGCAGCACCGCGTCGGTCATCTGGTGGCCGATCCGGATGGCGTCCAGCCCGTTGCCCCAGAAGTCGTTGCTCTCGATCACCACGTCCCGCACCGGGCCCTGGTAGCCCCGCCCGAGGTCGTACGCGTGGTAGCCGTGCTGACCGTTGCCGCTGATCCGGTTGCCCCGGATGGTGTACGGGCCCGGGGTGTTGCCGACGCTGACCCCGTCGCGGATGTTGCCGTCGATGACGCAGTCGGCGACCAACCCACCCCGCCCGGCCACCCCGGCGGTGCCCTGGGCGGAGATGTCGAAGCCGGCCTCCAGGTTGCCGGCCATGGTGCAGGCGGAGACGATGAGACCGTCGGCGCCCCAGTCGGAGATGCCGAACCGGTTGCCCTGGCTGTGGCAGCCGATGATGCGGTAGCCACGCGGCGGCGTCCAGTAGTCCTTCTGCAGTTCGAGGAAGATGCCGTTGGTGCCGTTGGCGAGGGTGGTGCAGTTCGCGATGGTGAGGCGCTCCACCGAGCCCCACCCGCCGATGCCCACGCCGATCCCGGCGCCGCCGATCTGCTCGCCGTTGTCCAGTCGGCCGCAGCCGACCACGACCACGCCGTCGATCAGCGAGTCCTGCAGGAAGTCGCAGCCCAGCCCGGTGGCGGCGGTGTGGTGGATGTAGAGGTTGCGGAACACGCCGCGCACCACGTACTGCAGGCCCAACCCCTTGGCGAGGTAGTTGTACTCGGCCATCGCCACGCCCGAGCCGTCGATCTGGAAGTCGGCGAAGGTGCAGTCGGCGATGTGGCGGTCCCGGTCGGCGCCGTGCTGCACGGTGGTCCAGAACGCCAGTGGGGTCGGGTCGGCGCGGTTGCCCTCGTTGCTGAGCATGAACCGGGTCGCCGCCGGGCCGGCCCCGACCAGCGAGACGCCGCTGCGCCACACCGTTCCGGCGTCGCGGATCGAGTAGATGCCGGGCGGGCAGTAGATGACGCGGGCCCGACCGTCCGAGGCGTACCCCGCACCGAGGCGGTCCACGAGGGCGGCCAACGCCGGCTGGTCGTTGGTCGCGCCGTCACCGGTCAGGCCGTACTCCCGGGCGTCGCAGTAGAGCGGCGCGCCGGCCGCGGCGGGCCGGCGGACGCGGATCGAGTTGAGTAGCAGCTCGTTCGCCACGGCCACGGGTCGGCTCCCTTCGACGCGTCCGGCGCGTACCGGCGGGGCCGACTTCCCAATGACACGGCCGGGAAACCCCGGGGCACGCGCCGGCCCCGACGCCGCGCGGGCGACGTCGGGGCCCAGGGGGTACGCGTCAGACGGCGGCGATCAGCAGCGCCGGGCGCTCCACGCAGTCTGCGACGTGCCGCAGGAAGCCACCGGCCACCCCGCCGTCGCACACCCGGTGGTCGAACGTGAGGCTCAACTGGGTGACCTTGCGGACGGCCAACTGCCCGTCGACCACCCACGGCTTGTCCACGATCCGCCCCACTCCGAGCAGCGCCGCTTCGGGGTGGTTGATGATCGGCGTGGAGCCGTCCACGCCGAACACCCCGTAGTTGTTGAGGGTGAAGGTGCCGCCGGTGAGCCGGGCCGGCGCGAGCGTCCCGGCCCGCGCCGCGGCGGTGGTCTCCGCCAGCGCGGCGGCCAGTTCGGCGGTGGTGAGCCGCTGGGCGTCCCGCAGCACCGGCACCAGCAGGCCCCGGTCCGTCTGCGCGGCGATACCCAGGTGCACGCCGGCGGACTGGACGATCCGCTGGCCCTCGGTGTCGACGCGGGCGTTGAGCTGCGGGTACCGGCGCAGGCCGCTGAGGCAGATCCGGGCCAGCAGGGCCAGGATGCTCACCGGGGCGTCGGGCGTCGCCGCGTTGATCGCCGCACGGGTCTCCAGCAGCCCGGTGGCGTCCACGTCGACCCAGATGGTCACCTCGGGGATCTCCCGCCGGCTGCGGGAGAGCTTGTCGGCGATGACCTTGCGGATGCCGGTGAGCGGGATGACCACGTCGCCGTCCCCGGTCGGGGCCAGGGCGACGTGGGGCTCCGGCACGGCGGCGAGCCGGGGCGCGGTCGAGGCCGCCTCCACGTCGGCGCGGCGGATCACGCCGCCGGGTCCGGTGCCCCGCACGGTGGCGAGGTCGACGCCGCGCTCGCGGGCCAGCCGGCGCACGATCGGCGAGATGACCAGGGCACTCGACGACTGGGCACCAACCGTCGCGCCACCGTCGGCGGCAGCGGAGTGGGAGGCCGGACTCGCGCCGGGCCGGTCAACCCCGACCGTGCCGGTACCGGCCGGGCCAGTGACGGCCGAGCCAGTGACGGCCGAGCCAGTGACGGCCGAGCCAGTGACGGCCGGACCGACACCGACCGGACCGGCGGCGGCCGAGCCAGCGCCGATCGCGCCAACCTCGCTCGCGCCAACGCCGGTCGGGCCGGTGGCGGTCGGCGCGGCGTCGGTCGGGTCGGGGGCGAGGGTCAGGCGCGGCCGGCGGCGACGGCGCGTCGCGCCGCCGTGCCCGGTGCCGTACCCGATCAGAACGTTGCCGGAGCCGGCCCGCTCCTCCTCACGGTAGGTGGCGTGCCCGGCGGGCTCGTCGCCGCCGCCGTCCAGCGGCGCGATGGTGATCAACGGCTGGCCGACCGGGCGTACCTCGCCGGCCGCGCCGTGCAGGGTCACGACCCGTCCGGCGTACGGGCAGGGCACGTCGACGACCGCCTTGGCGGTCTCCACCTCGACCACGCTCTGGTCCACCTCGACGACGTCACCGACGGCGACCCGCCACTCGACGATCTCGGCCTCGCTCAGCCCCTCGCCCAGGTCGGGCAGGAGGAAGACCTGGGTCCGCTCGACGGTGGTCATGCCGCCGCCCAACGCGCGTCGGGCTGGTCGTCCCACTGCAGGCGGGCGACCGCGTCGAGGACGCGGTCCACGCCGGGCAGGTGGGTGTGCTCCAGCATCGGCGCCGGGTACGGGATGTCCAGCCCGGCCACCCGCAGCACCGGGGCGTGCAGCGCGTGGAAGCAGCGCTCCTGCACCCGGGCGGCGATCTCCGCGCCGACGCCCGCGAAGCCGGGCGCCTCCTGGATGACCACGCACCGGCCGGTACGCCGGACCGAGGCGGTGATGGTGGCGTCGTCGAACGGCACGATGGTGCGCACGTCGACGACCTCCAGGTCCCAGCCCTCCTCGCGGGCGGCCTCGGCGGCCTCCAGGGCGACCGGCACCGCCGGTCCGTACGCCACCAGGGTGGCGTCGCGGCCGGGCCGGCGCACGACGGCCCGGCCGAACGGCTCGGTCCGCGTCGGCAGGGCCGCCTCGGCGCTGGCGAAGTAGAGCTTCTTGGGCTCCATGAAGACCACCGGGTCGGGGTCGTCGATCGCCTCCCGCAGCAGGGAGTACGCGTCGTCGACGGTCGCCGGGGTGACGACCTTCAGACCGGGGGTGTGCGCGTAGTACGCCTCGGACGAGTCGCAGTGGTGCTCCACCCCGCCGATCCCACCCGCGTACGGCACCCGGATGACGATGGGCACGCTGAGCGCGCCCCGGGTGCGGTTGCGCAGCTTCGCCACGTGCGAGGCGATCTGCTCGAACGCCGGGTACGCAAACGCGTCGAACTGCATCTCGACCACCGGCCGCAGCCCGGACATGGCGAGGCCGACGGCGAAGCCGACGATGCCGGCCTCGGCCAGGGGCGTGTCGAAGCAGCGGTTCTCGCCGAAGCGGGCCTGCAGGCCGTCGGTGATCCGGAAGACGCCGCCGAGCTGCCCGACGTCCTCGCCGAAGACGACGACCTTCTCGTCGGCGGCGAGGGCGTCGGCGAGCGCGGTGTTGAGCGCCTTCGCCATGGTGGTGGCCATCAGGCGTCACCCTCCTCGTCGCGTGCGGCGGCCAGCTCGGCGCGGATGAGTTCGCGCTGCTCGACGAGCTGCGGGGTGGGCTCGGCGTAGACGTGGTCGAACAGGCTCAGCGGGTCGACCGTGGGCTGGCTGTTCATCCGGGCGCGCAGGTCCGCGGCGTACGCCTCGGCCTGCTCGGCGATCTCGGCGACCGCCGCGTCGTCGAGCACACCACGGGCGCGCAGGTAGGCCTGGAGGCGGGCGACCGGGTCCCGGTCCCGCCAGGCGTCGACCTCGGCGCCGTCGCGGTAGCGGCTGGCGTCGTCGGCGTTGGTGTGCGGCTCCATCCGGTAGGTGTGCGCCTCCACCAGGAACGGCCCCTTGCCGGCGCGGGCGTGCGCGACCGCGCGGGTGAGCACGGCGAGCACGGCCACCGGGTCGTTGCCGTCGACCTGCTCACTGGGCACCCCGTAGCCGATGCCCTTGTACGCCAGCGACGGCGCGGCGGTCTGCCGGGACAGCGGCACGCTGATGGCGTACCTGTTGTTCTGCACGAAGTAGACGACCGGGGCTTTGAACACGGCGGCGAAGTTGATGCCCTCGTGGAAGTCGCCCTCGCTGGTCGCCCCGTCACCGATGAAGGCCAGCGCCACGGTGTCGCGCCCCTGGTACGCCTCACCGTGGGCGAGGCCGGCCGCGTGCACGCACTGGGTGGCGAGCGGGGTGCACTGCGGCGCGGTGTGCACCCGGGTCGGGTCGTAGCCGCAGTGCCAGTCGCCGCGCAGCAGGGTGAGAACCTCGACCGGATCGATGCCTCGGGCAACCAGCGCCATCGATTCGCGGTAGGTGGGGAACACCCAGTCGGTGTCGCGGACGGCGAGCGTGGCGGCCACCTGGCACGCCTCCTGGCCCCGGGACGACGGGTAGACGGCGAGGCGACCCTGCTTGGTCAGCGCGGTCGCCTGGGTGTCGAACCGGCGGCCGAGCACCATCCGGCGGTACAGCTCCCGCAGCGCCTCGACGGGCGGTTCCGGGTAGTCGGTGCGGGCCGGCAGCGGCGTGCCGGTCTCATCGAGCAGGCGGACCGGTTCGGCGTCCGGCAGCAGCGGACGCGCCGGGTCGGGCGGGGTGACCGTCCGACGGGCGCGCGGGGATGCCCTGCGGACCGCCTGGGGTGTGGTCGTCACGGCGGGACCTCCTGGGACGTGTGGTGAGCCTATGCTTCCGCCTGACGGATGATTGACTCAAGATCCACGAAGAAGGCGGGACGTCTGGCATGCGGAAGGCAGATCGGTGAGCCAGGAGACCGGAGACGGGGTGGGCCAGGCGACCGGAGCGGGACGATCGGTCCGAGCCTTGGACGAGGTCGACCGGCGGATCGTGGACGAGCTGGTCCGCGACGGGCGTACGTCGGTGCGCACGTTGGCCGAACGGATCCACATCTCGCGCACCAACGCGTACGCGCGGGTCGAGCGCCTGATGCGCGACGGCGTGATCACGGGGTTCCGGGCACAGGTCGCGCCCGAGGCGGCCGGGCTGGGCACCTCGGCGTACATGGCGTTGACGATCGAGCAGAACACCTGGCGGGAGGTGTCGGCCGAGCTGGCCCAGGTGCGCTACGTCGAGCACGTCGCGCTGCTCAGCGGCGAGCACGACGTGCTGGCCCTGGTCCGGGCGCCGGACAACGCCGCCCTGCGGGACGTCGTACTCGACCGGGTGCAGCGCATCTCCGGGGTGCTGTCGACAAGGTCGTGGCTGGTCTTCGAAGAGTTCGAGGGCACACAGAGCCCCTGGGCCTGAGGTGTAAGGAAGGGCCCCCTATTACCGCCTGGTGTCTAATAAGGGGCCCTTCCTTACACCTCGGGCGGAGCCTCCAGGCGCTCGCGGTCGGCCAGGGCCAGCAGCGGCTCCAGCGAGTGCCGGTCGCCGTCCAGGCCGGCGTGCGGGTCGCCGCGCTCGGCGAACCGGGCCGGCACGGTGAGCACGTCGAAGTCCTCCGGACGGGCGTCGTCCAGCTCCGCCCAGTCCAGCGGCGCCGACACCAACGCTTGCGGCGTCGGCCGGATCGAGTACGCCGACGCCATGGTGTGGTCGCGGGACATCTGGTTGTAGTCGACGAAGACCGGCCGGTCCCGCTGGTCCCGCCACCAGGTGGTGGTGACCAGGTCCGGCAGCCGACGCTGCATCTCCCGCCCCAGCGCGAGCACCGCCCGGCGGCACTCGCCGAAACTCCACCGCGGCTCGATCGACAGGTACACGTGCAGGCCCCGGCCGCCGGTCGTCTTCGGGTAGCCGGTCATGCCCAGCTCGGCGAGGAACGCACGCACCTCCCGGGCCACCGGCACCACCTGCTCGAAGCCGACGCCCGGCAGCGGGTCGAGGTCGATGCGCAACTGGTCGGGGCGCTCCACGTCGCGGGCGGACACCGGCCACGGATGAAACCGCAGGGTGCCCAGGTTGGCCGCCCAGATCACCACGGCCAGTTCGCTCGGCGCGACCTCGTCGGCAGTCCGGCCGCTGGGGAACGTGATGTGCGCGGTGCGCACCCACTCGGGCGCGCCCGCCGGCAGCCGCTTCTGGTAGAACGCGTCGCCGCGGTTGGTCTGCCGGGTGGCGATCGTCGCGCCCTCGAAGACGCCGCGCGGCCAGCGTTCCAGCATGGTCGGCCGGTCGCGCAGCGCCCGTAGGATCCCGTCGCCGACCGCCAGGAAATAGCGGACCACGTCCAGCTTGGTCAGCCCACGTTCCGGAAAGTACGGCTTGTCGGGGCTGGAGACGCGGACCAGCCGCTCCCCCACCCGGATCTCCTCCGCCCCCGTGGCCACGCCCCCGAGGGTACGACGTGGGGGCGGACCCGGTGGGCTACCGGCCGGTGACCAGCGTGGCGTGCTGCTGCGGCGACGGGCCGCCGACCGACTGCGTCGCGGACAGCTCGGCGCCGGAGTGTTCCCACAACTGCTCGTCTCGGTGTGCAGATCGTCGCTCGGCGACCAGCCGAGCACCTCGGCGGCGAGCCCGACGTCCAGCCGCTGCCAGGTCGACTCGACCGGACCGGTCTGCTCGGCCTCGACCAGGTCGGTCGGCACCCCACTGACGTCGATGAGGAGCTGGGCCATGTCACGGACGCTGGCGGCGACCCCGCGACCGATGTTGATCACGTAGCCGGCCGCCGCGGGCCGGGTCGTGGCCAGCAGCACGGCGGCGGCCACGTCGCTCAGGCCCACGAAGTCCCGCCGCGGGCCCGGCGAGCAACTGCGCGTCGTTGAGCCTTCACCTGCCGCCCGGCGGAGTTGATCACCACGTCCGGTTCGAGGTCACGCAGCAGCGCGGTGATCTCGTCGACGTCGGCGGCGGCGGCCAGATCCAGGGCGCGGACCGTGACGCCCGCCCCGATGTCACGCGGGGTACGGGCGCCCCGCGATGACGGTGTGCCCGGCATTGGCCAGCGCCCGGCAGATGGGGCGGCCGAGGAAACCGGTGCCGCCCAGCACCACCACCCGCCGCGACCCGCCCGCCGCCGGCTGCCGCTGCGCGACGATCATGACCGCCCCCGGTCGTGGTCGCTCATCGGCCTGGCCCGAACGCGTGCCGCGACAGGCTCTTCACACCGGTCATTCGGCCGGCGAGGATCGCCGTCGGCAGCAGCGTGATGGCGTGCAGCCGGGACGACATGTAGCGGCGGGCCGCCCGGGCCGCCCGCGGCCAGCCCTGCTCGTCCATCCGCCGGGCGACGTCGACGAAGAACGCCCGTGCCTCGGTGAACCGGGTGCCGGCGATCGCGTCGGCGGCAGACTTGCTCACCGCGTGCCGCCGGTACTGGAAGCACAGGGTGGTGTCGATCGCCATCTGCTCGCCCCGCTGGATGAGATCGATCACCAGCGCGAGGTCCTGGATGACCTGGAGCTCCTCGCGGAAGTTGACGGCCTTGAGCGCGTCCGTCCGCCAGCAGATCGACGGGAAGTATAACCAGCAGCCGCGCAGCAGGCTGGCCGCCAGATCCTCGCCACCCATCAGCGTCCGGGACTCGACGCGCGGTGCGTAGAGCCGCCGCTTGGCCTCGTCGACGATGGTGTTGACCACCGTGCCGTCGGCGTCGATGATCTCGACTCCCGGCTGCACCATGCCGACGCCCGGGTACTGCTCGATCACCGACCGCACGGTCGCCACGTAGTTGGGGTGCATGATGTCGTCCGTGCCCATCATCACCAGGTACTCGTGTTCGGCGAGGCCGACGCACTTGCGGAAGTTGCCGGTGATGCCGAGGTTGCGCTCGTTGCGCTGGTAGCGCACCCGCTCGTCGGTGATCTGCGCGAACCACTCCGGCACGCCCGGCTCGGTGCCGTCGTCGACCACGGTCAGCCGCCAGCCCGGGTCGGTCTGTGCCAGCACGCTGCGCACCGCCGCCTGCATGAGGGGCACGCTCCCGTAGTACGGCAACATGATGTCGACAATCATCTGCTCCCCGGACCTTACTGTGCGTGGTGGACGTGCGCGACGAGCGCGGGCCACATTATCAGTCATCCCACGCGAATCCCGTACCGGCGAGCCGGCCTGCCGGGCCGTCGCGACATTGCCCCGGGACGCCGGGCCGACGGGTCCGACGACGTCTACGCCGAGGGCTATCATCGTCGCGCCCGAACCGCACGCCCCCGGATTGGACGCAGATGCCAGACCGTGCCGTCATCACGGATGCGCCTCAGGCGCAGAACGACGTGGGCTCGCCCCCGCCGGCCGCCGAGCCGGCCCGCCGGCGACTTCCGTTCGCCCGCCGGCTGGCGCTCAGTGTCTGGTTCTGGCCGACGGCATTCGCGGCCCTCGCGGTCGGCTGGCGACTCGGCAGCCCGGAGATGTGGCAGGACGAGCTGGTCAGCATCGACCTGGCGAACCGCTCCACCAGCCAGATCCTGAGCATGCTGAAGAACGTCGACGCCGTGCACGGCGCGTACTACCTGTTCATGCACGGCTGGGCAACCGTCTTCGGCAGCGGGCCGACCAGCGTGCGGGTGCCGTCGGCGCTGGCCATGATCCTGGCCACCGCGTGCGTGGCGCTGGCCGGGCGACGGATCTTCGGCCAGACAGCCGGGATCGCCGGCGGGTTCACCTTCGCCCTCGTGCCCACGGTCACCCGTTTCGGGCAGGAGACCCGGTCGTACGCCTTCGTCGTCCTCGCCGCCGCCGCGGCCACGCTGTTCCTGCTCCGGGCCTTGGAGCGGCCGGGGTGGCTGCGGTGGGCGCCCTACACGCTCGCCGTGGCCGGTATCGGCCTGGTGAATGTGGTGGGGCTCACCCTGCTGATCGGGCACGGCCTGGCCGTGCTGATCCACTGCTGGCGGGAGCGTCGTTGGTGGTCGGTGGTCTGGTTCGGGCTCGCCGCGTTGGCCGGCGTGGGCATCGCCGCCCCGGTGATCCTGCGCGGCATGAAGCAGGCGGGCCGGCAGATCAGCTGGATCCCGGACAGCGCGCCCTGGACGGTCTGGGAACAGGTCCTCGGCTCGGTGTTGCTGGCCTTCGCCGTCACCGCGCTGGCCGTGGTCGGTGTGCTGACCCACCTGCGCCGCGGCACCGCCGCTCGGACCGTCATGTTCGCGCTCATCGCCGCCGTGCCGCTGCCGGTTGTCCTGCTGGCCTCCACCGGCGACATCAACTACTTCTTCTCCAAGTACCTGCTCTTCGTCCTGCCGGCCTGGGCGGTGCTCGCCGGCGCGGGCGTCGCCGCGTTGCGCCGCGTCCCGCTGGTCGTGGTGGGTCTGGTGGTGCTCGCCGGCCTGAGCGTGCCCGGCCAGCTCGCACTGCGCGCCGAGTACTCGCACAGCTGGTACACCTATCCGCAGAAGCGGGCGTTCGCGCCGTTCGGGTACTCCGAGGCGGCGCGGGTGGTCGAGTCCGGTTACCAACCCGGCGACGGGCTGGTGGCCGGTGGCGCCTGGTGGTGGGCGGCCGAGGACGGGGTTCGGTACTACCTTCCCAAGGACGTGAAGCTGCGCAACGTCTTCGAGCAGCGTTCCGCAGCCCAACGCAATGAACTCTTCAACGCGGCCTGCACCAACCCCGCCCGCTGTCTGCACGACGAGCCGCGACTGTGGGTGCTGCTGCCGGCGGTCACCGACACGCCGCTGGCCAGCCTGCCAAAGAAGCAGTCCGCCGTGCTCACCGAGCGCTACGAGGTGGTCCGGGTCGACCACGTGACCGGGATGACCGTGGCCCTGCTGCAACAGCGCGGCTGAGTCGACGCCCGGCGCGGCACGGTTACCCCGTGCCGCGCCCGGGTACCGGGGTCGGCATGGCGGAACTGTCGACGCTCTGGATCATCCGGCACGGGGAGAGCACCGCGAACGTGGCGGCCACCCGGGCCGAGGAGACCGGCGCGGACGTGATCGCCCTGAGCCACCGCGACGCCGACGTACCGCTCTCGGACACCGGCGAGGAGCAGGCGCGGGCGACCGGCCGCTGGCTCGCGGGGCTGCCCGAGGACCGGCGACCCGACGTCGCGGTGGTGTCGCCGTACCTGCGGGCGGTCTCCACGGCCAAGCTGGCGCTGCACGGCACCGGGATTCCGGTGAGCCGCGACGAGCGGCTGCGCGACCGGGAGCTGGGCATCCTGGACGGCCTGACCGGGCACGGGGTGCGCCGGCGGTTTCCCGACGAGGCGAAGCGCCGTGAACGGCTGGGCAAGTTCTACTACCGACCGCCCGGCGGTGAGGCCTGGACCGATGTGGCGCTGCGTCTGCGGACGCTCCTCGGTGACCTGCGCCGCGACCACGAGGGCCAGCAGGTGCTGCTGTTCGGCCACGACGCGCTGGTCTTCCTGCTGCGCTACCTCATCGAGGGATTGACCGAGCCGGAGCTGATGGCGTTGACCCGCGAACACGTGATCGCGAACTGCTCGGTCACCGACTGGTCGGCCGACGAACAGGGCCGCCTGCGGCTGGGCGGTTTCAACGAGGTCGGCCACCTGCACCGGCAGGGCGCCGAGGCGACCAGGGAGGACGAGATCCATGCCGAACCGGTCTGAGGTAAAGGTGATCACGCCGGCGCTGCTGCGGGACTGGGCGCTGCCGGTGCCGACCGGGGGCAAGGAGAGCCGGGGCACCGTGCTGGTGATCGGTGGCTCCCGCTTCACCCCCGGGGCGGTCCTGCTCGCCGGAGTGGCCGCGCTGCGCGCCGGCGCCGGGGTGCTCCAGCTCGCCCTCGCCGAGTCGACCGCCGCC
This sequence comes from Micromonospora sp. NPDC049801, assembly GCF_040656575.1. NCBI lineage: Bacteria > Bacillati > Actinomycetota > Actinomycetes > Micromonosporales > Micromonosporaceae > Micromonospora > Micromonospora sp. NPDC049801. Next base: position 587,009 of record NZ_JBFAMS010000001.1, read on the forward strand.
ACGCTGAGCATCCAGGTGCCCGAGGCGCTGGTGGTGGGGCTGCCGGAGACGCCCGACGGCACGGTGGCCGCCGACCGGGCCGGCCAGCTCGGTGAGTTGGCCGGCGCGGCCGACGTGGTGGCCCTGGGTCCGGGGTTGACCGGCATCGACGAGACCTCCCGACTGCTGGACCTCGTCCTGGAGGCGGCCGGTCCGGACACCCCGCTGGTCCTGGACGCGTACGCATTGGGCGCGCTCAGCCACGAGCCGAAGCTGCTGGTCGGCTCCGGCCGCCCGGTGGTGCTCACCCCCAACGTCACCGAGGCCGGCCACCTGCTGGGTCGGGACCCGGGTGACGACCTGAGCGCCGAGGCCGCCGAGTTGGCGCAACGGTACGACGCGGTGGTCTCGCTCTACGGTCACGTGGCCGCCCCGGACGGGCGCGGATGGCGGGAGGAGAGCGGCGACGCCGGCCTCGGCACGTCCGGCAGCGGGGACGTGCTCGCCGGCCTGCTCGCCGGGCTCCTGTCCCGGGGCGCCGACCCGGCGCAGGCCGCGTGCTGGGGTGCGTTCGCGCACGCCGTGAGCGGCCAGCGGCTGATTCCCCGGTACGGCCGGATCGGTTTTCTGGCCCGGGAACTGCTCGACGAGATCCCGCGCACCCTGGCCACCGTCTGACCAGGCGAGGTGAGCCGGGTTCGCCTGTTTCGTCACTCCGGCTCGGGGTACCGGATCGACACCAGCCGAGCTACCGAACAAGGGGGCACACCGGTGTCGACCGATGCCATCGTCCTGCTCAAAGAGGACCACAAGGAGATGCGCCGTCTGTTCAAGGCCTTCCAGGACGCCGAGGAGGGACCGGCGAGCCAGCGGCAGAAGCTGGTGGACCAGATCCTGGAGGCCCTGACGGTGCACACCTACCTGGAGAACGAGGTGATGTACCCGGAGGTCCGCCGGCTCCTGCCCGACCTGGAGGACGACATCCTCGAGTCGTACGAGGAGCACCACGTGGCCGACCTGCTCTGCCTGGAACTGGCCAGCATGGACGCCAAGGACGAGCGCTTCACCGCCAAGACGACGGTGCTGATCGAGAACGTCACGCACCACGTCGAGGAGGAAGAGGAGGAGTGGTTCCCCAAGGTCCGCGAGGCGTTGGGCCGTAAGCAGCTCCAGGAGATCGGCGAGAAGATGATCGCGCTGCGCGCGGACGCGCCGCGTACCCCCACCCAGCCGAAGGCGATCAAGAAGGCGCGCGACGCGGTGACCGCCTGAGGCGAGGCGTTCGCACCGAGGGGCCCGGCACATCGCCGGGCCCCTCGTCGGTTCGTTGGCTCAGTCGCCCGAGCCCGGCTCGGCCGTCCGGCGGTGCCGCTCGGACCTGCGCTGGTCCGGGATGATCTTCCCGGCGGCCGACTGCACCTTGCTGATCAGTGAACCCGCCGTGACGGCCTGGTCACCCCTCATCACCTCGGCGTACTCGCGTCGGGAGGTCGGCCGGGTCGGCCGGGTCGGCCGGCGCCGGCCCGGTAGGATCGGCGCGGGCCGTTACTGGCGCGTTGGGATGGAGAACCATCGGGGAGCGGCCCCGTCACGAGGACGTTTGCCGTGCGCCTGGGCCTTCCGCACATTCGTAGGAGGTCGCATGTCGCGCAACGCCGAGTCCACCGCATTCCGGAGCGCCCTCGAGGTGATCCGGGCTGTCGAGCCGCGGGTGGCCGACGCCATCGGCGCCGAGCTGACCGACCAGCGGGAGTCGCTCAAGCTCATCGCCAGCGAGAACTACGCCTCCCCGGCGACGCTGCTGGCGATGGGCAACTGGTTCAGCGACAAGTACGCCGAGGGCACCGTCGGCCGCCGCTTCTACGCCGGCTGCCAGAACGTCGACACCGTCGAGGCGCTCGCCGCCGAGCACGCCCGGGAGCTGTTCGGGGCCGCGCACGCGTACGTGCAGCCGCACTCGGGCATCGATGCCAACCTGGTCGCCTTCTGGGCGGTGCTCGCCGACCGGGTGGAGTCCCCCGCCCTGAAGAAGGCCCAGGTACGCCAGGTCAACGACCTCACCGAGGCGGACTGGTTCGAGCTGCGCCGCGAGCTGGGCAACCAGCGGATGCTCGGCATGTCCCTGGACGCCGGCGGCCACCTCACCCACGGTTTTCGGCCGAACATCTCCGGCAAGATGTTCGACCAGCGCAGCTACGGCACCGACCCGGCCACCGGGCTGATCGACTACGACCGGGTGGCCGAGGCCGCCCGCGAGTTCAAGCCGCTGATCCTGGTCGGCGGCTACTCGGCGTACCCCCGGAAGGTGAACTTCCGGATCCTGCGGGAGATCGCCGACTCGGTCGGCGCGACCTTCATGGTCGACATGGCGCACTTCGCGGGCCTGGTGGCCGGCAAGGTGTTCACCGGCGACTTCGACCCGGTGCCGCACGCGCACATCGTCACCACCACCACCCACAAGTCGCTGCGCGGCCCGCGCGGCGGCATGGTGCTCTGCCAGCCGGAGCTGGCCGACCAGGTGGACCGGGGCTGCCCGATGGTGCTCGGCGGCCCGCTGCCGCACGTGATGGCCGCCAAGGCCGTCGCCCTGGCCGAGGCCCGCCGCCCCGACTTCGCCGACTACGCCCAGCGGATCGTGGACAACTCGCAGGCCCTCGCCGACGGGCTGCTGCGTCGGGGCGCGAAGCTCGTCACCGGTGGCACCGACAACCACCTGGTGCTGATCGACGTGTCCGGCTACGGGCTCACCGGCCGGCAGGCCGAGCAGGCCCTGCTCGACTCGGGCATCGTCACCAACCGCAACTCGGTCCCGCAGGACCCGAACGGCGCCTGGTACACGTCCGGCATCCGGATCGGCACCCCGGCGCTGACCACGCGCGGGCTGGGCACCGCCGAGATGGACCAGACGGCGGAGCTGATCCACACCGTGCTGACCCAGACCACGGCCGGCGCGAACGCCGACGGCACCCCGTCCAAGGCGAAGTACACGCTCGACGCCGACCTGGCCGACAAGATCTCCCGCCAGGCCGCCGACCTGCTGGCCCCCCACCCCCTCTACCCCGCCGTAGACCTAACCTGACGGCCTCCCCACCCCCCACCCCCACCCCCGCCGCGGACGACCGCGTCGATCATGGAGTCCTGGTGCCCGAATCAGGGCGAGTGGCGACCTTTGTCCACCACCACAACTTCATGATCGACGGGGACGGGGACGGGGGCCGGGGCGCGGGGCGGGGCGGGGCGGGGCGGGGCGGGGGGGCGCGGGGCGAGGGTGGGGGTTAGTTCAGGGGGCGTTTTAGGTGGTAGCGGTGGACTTCGGTGCTGCCCTGGACGTTGTTGACGTCCTCGGCCGCTGAGACCAGCTCCCAGCCCTCGCGGCCGGCGCGGTTGAGGTGCGCGATGGCCGTGTCGCCGTAGGCGGTGATGTCCTTACGGGACCCGTCCGGGCCGTACCAGACGAACGAGACGGTGAAATTGCGACCCTGTCCCTGATAGCGACGAACGAGCAGGGCGTACTCCCAGGCAACCATGCGGCCCATTATGACCGTCCACGCAGGAGCTCGTCGGTGACGAGGGCGGCGAGTCGGTCCAACCCGACGTCGATCTGCTCCGGCGTCACCGCGCTGACCGACAGCCGCAGCGCGCGCACCGGCGCGGTGTCGTCGTAGAAGTGCGCCATCGGCGTCCACAGCACGCCGTAGTCCCGCCCCGAGATGTCCAGCAACGCGTCGTCGACGACGAACGGCACGGTCACCACCACGAAGAACCCGCCGGCCGGCACCGTCCAGCGCACCTCCGGCCGGTCCGCGAAACGCCGGGCCAGGCCGGCCACCAGGTGGCGCAGGTTGCGGGCGTACGCGGCCCGCTCCCGGGTGTTCGCGGGCACCAGGCTGCACCCGTGCTCCAACAGCCGCCCACCGATCACCGCCTGCGCGAGCGGTGAGGTGTTCACGGTGACCATGCTCTTGATCATGGCGAGTTGGTCGGCGAGCGGCCCGACGCGGCCGTCCGGTCCGGCCACCCGCTGATCGGCGACCACGTAACCGACCCGGGCCCCGGGCAGCACCGTCTTGGCGAAGGAGCCGAGGTAGACCACCCGCCGGTCGGTGTCCAGCGCCTTCAGCGTGGGCGGACGCGGCCCGTCGGCGACGGCGAACAGCCCGTACGGGTTGTCCTCCAGCAGCAGTAGGTCCTCCTCGGCGGCCAGCGCCAGCAGCCGCTGCCGGTCGGCGACGTCGATGCTGGTCCCGGACGGGTTGGCGAAGTCCGGCATCACGTAGCAGGCGCGGGGCCGTAGGCCCGCCTGGCGGGCGCGGCGGGCCTGGGCCCGCAGGTCGCCCAGGTCCACCCCGGACGGTCCACCGGCGACCGGCCACACCGGCAGGTCCACCAGCCGGGCCGCCCCGGTCAGCCCGACATAGGTCGGCGCGACCGCCAGCAGCACGTCCGTCGGGCCGGTCCGCAACGCCCGCAGCACCAGGAACATGGCCTCCTGACACCCGACGGTCACCACCACGGTCTCCGGGTCGACCGTGATCCCCTCGTCGAGGGCGAGGTTCCGGGCGACCAGGTGGTGCACGATGCCCTTGGTCCGGCCGTACTGCATCAGCAACCGGCGTGCCTGCTCGGGCGAGTGCCCCCGCTCGTCGACGAGGTGCCGGTGGAACGTGTCCAGGTGCCGGTGCACCGCGGCGACGTCGAGGAACTCCTCGTACGGGCGGCCGGCCGCGAGCGACACCGCCGCCGGATACCGTTCGGACACCTCGTTGAGGAAGTTCATCGAGGTCAGCGCCGGGTCCCCGAGCGCGGGGTGCAGATCGGCGACGGTGAGGTCGGCCGGTTCGGTGGCGTCCACCGGCTCAGCCCGTCCGGAGGGTCCGTAGCCCGGCCGCCGCCGCCGGGTCGGCGCAGCCGGCGAGGGTGAGCGCGTCCCGCACCTCGGCGGCGAGCAGCGCCAACGCGTCCTGCGCGCCGCGCCGCCCCCCGACGGCCAGCGCCCAGAGCAGCGGCCGGCCGACCAGGACGCCCGCCGCGCCCAGCGCCAGCGCCCGCAGCACGTCGGTGCCGCCCCGGATGCCGCTGTCCAGCAGCACCTGAGCACCGTCGCCGACCGCGTCGACGACCTCCGGCAGCATGGTGACGCTGGCCGGGGCGCCGTCCAACTGCCGGCCTCCATGGTTCGACACCACCACCGCGTCCGCCCCGATCCGTACCGCCTCGACCGCGTCACGGGGGTCCAGCACCCCCTTGACGACCAGCGGCAGGTCGACGTGCTCGCGCAGCCAGGCCAGATCCGCCCAGCGCAGGGCCGCCTCGAACGACGCGTCGGTGTGCGCGGCGATCGCCGAGACGCCGGGGACGCCCGCGTGGGCGAGCGTGTCCCTGCCGTACGGCAGGTTCGCGGCGACCACGTCCGGCGGCAGCCGGAACGCGTTGCGCAGGTCGCGGGGGCGTCGGCCGAGCACCGGGACGTCCACGGTGACGACCAGGGCACGGCAGCCCGCTGCCACGATCCGGTCCAGCAGGTCGCGGACCAGGGCCCGGTCCCGCAGCCAGTAGAGCTGGAACCAGACGTGGGCGCCGGTCGCGGTGATCTGTTCGATCGGCGTGCTGCTCAGCGTGCTCGCCACGAACGGCACGCCGGCCGCGCCGGCCGCCGTCGCGAGGCCTGCCTCGCCGTCCGGGTGTACGAGCCGCTGGTAGGCCATCGGCGCCACCCCGACCGGCAGCGCGTACGGCTCACCGAGCAGCCGTACGCCGGTGTCCACCGCATCCCTGCCGCGCAGCACCCGGGGCAGCACGGCGACCCGGTCCAGCGCGGTGCGGTTGGCGGCCAGGGTCACCTCGGCCGCGCCGCCGCCAGCGACGTAGTCCCACACGTCCGGGGCCAGCACCGCCCGAGCCTGTTCCTGGTAGTCGGCGAACGTCACCGGCCGGTCGGCCAGCACCCGCTCAACCACCGCGTACCCCCGTGCCCTCCGGCTGGGCCGGCGCCGCCTCCCGATTCGACGACACACCGAACCGGTCCCGCAGGAACGCCGCGGCGCTGTCCTGCGCGCGCCGGCCGTCGGTGAACACCCCGGGCATGGCGAAGAACCCGTGGATCATGCCCGGGTAGTGGTCGGCACGGACGGTCACGCCGGCGGCGTCCAACCGCTCGGCGTAGCGCTGCCCCTCGGCGCACAGCGGGTCCAGCTCGGCGGTGATCACCAGGGCCGCCGGCAGGCCGGACAGGTCGTCGGCGCGCAGCGGCGACGCCAGCGGGTCCCGCGCCTGCTCCGCGTCGGTGAGGTAGTGCGTCCGGTACCAGGCCACCGAGTGACGGTTGAACAGGGTCGGGTCGTCGCCGACCGGGCCGGACGCCTCGCCGCCGATGTCGGTGTTCGGGTAGACGAGCAGTTGCGCGGCCAGCGCGGGCCCGTCCGTGCGGCAGAGCAGGGTCACGGCGGCGGCGAGGTTCCCGCCGGCGCTGTCCCCGCCCACCGCCAGCCGCGTCGGGTCCACACCGAACCGGTCGGCGTTCTCGGCGATCCAGACGGTCGCGGCGTGGCAGTCGTGCACGGCGGCCGGGAAGGGGTGCTCCGGGGCGAGCCGGTAGCCGACGGTCACCACCTGACAGGGCACCGCGTTGGCCAGCCGACGGCAGATCCCGTCGGCGGTGTCGATGCTGCCGAGGGTCCAGCCGCCGCCGAAGAAGTACAGCAGGGTGGGCAGCGGACCCGACCCGGCCGGCCGGTACACCCGGATGGGCAGGTCACCACCCGGACCGGGAATGTGCTCGTCGCGTACCTCGGCGACCTGCTCGACCGCGCCGCCGCCGGCGCGGATCGCGGCCAGGTCCGCGGCGCGCGCCTCGGCGAGGGTCTGCGTGTACAGCGGCGGCGTGCCCGCCGCGGCGCGGGCGGCGCGGTAGGCCGCCACCTCCGGGTGCAGGGCCATGCTGATCTCCTATCCGCCGGTGCTGACCAGCAGCTTGTCGATGCCGCGCAGGAAGAGGCTGCCGCTGTACGTCGGGGTCTCGGTGACCGCGAGCCGGGGGAACCGGGCGAACAGGCGGGGCAGCGCGAGGCGTCCCTCCAGCCGGGACACCGCCGCGCCGAGGCAGAAGTGCAGGCCCACCCCGAAGGCCAGTGACGGCGGTCCGGCGCGGGTCGGGTTGAAGACGTCCGGGTCGGGGAACCGCGCCGGGTCCCGGTTGGCCGCGCCGATGATGATGAGCACGTTGTCCCCCTCGGCGACCGGCACGCCGGCCAGCACGGTGTCCTCGGGCGCGGCCCGGGCGAGGAAGTGCACCGGGCTCTGCAGGCGCAGCACCTCGTCGACGCACCCGGCGGCGAGGGCCTCGTCGGTGGGCAGCGCGGTGACCGCCCCCGGGTGGGCCAGCAGCAGCGGCAGGCCGTTGCTGAACATGTAGACGGTGGTGACGAAGCTGGCGTTGAACAGCACGATCAGGTTGCTGATCAGCTCCTCCTCGGTCAGCTCCACCTCGCCCGAACCGACCGCCTCGACCAGAGCGCTGATCAGGTCCTCGCCGGGCGTACGGCGGCGGTGCGCCAGCAGCTCCCGGTAGAACGCCCGCAGCTCCTGCGCTGCGGTGTTCGCGGCGGCCAGCCGCTGCGGGGTCTTGCCGGCCACGTCCAGGAACTCGTCGATACGCTCCACCCGATCCCGGTACCAGGTCAACTCCCCCGCCGGGATGCCGATGAACTCGGCCATGACCAGCGCCGGAATCGGGTACGCGAAGTCGGCCACGAAGTCGACGACACTGTCGCCGGCGTCGGCCATCCGGTCCAGCAGCTCGTCGACGACGCGCAGGATCACCGGCTCCAACGCGCCGAGACGACGGGGCGTGAACGTACGCGAGAAGACGTGCCGCATCCGGGTGTGGTCGGGCGGATTGATAAACATCATCGACGTCTGGAAGGTGCGCAGGATCTCGTGCTCCTCCCAGCCCGGCGGTGGCTGTTTGGTCCACCGTGGATCGCGCAGCATCGCGTCGATCAGGTCGTAGCCGACCGCCACCGCCGCCACGGTGCGGTGCTCGGCGCGCGGCGGCACCGCGCTGACCGGCCCGAGCCGGTGCAGGCGGGCGTACCACGGGTACGGATTTTGGCGGCCCTCTTCGCTGTAGAGGCCGGTGAGCAGGTCCTGCACCGTCACGACGTACTCCTCCCCAGGATGTCGGTGCTCCGGGGGCGGCGGGGTGGCCCGCCGCCCCCGGCGGTGTCACAGACCGAGCAGCCGTATCGGCACGGCGTCGGCCATCGCCTTGTTGCCGGCGTCGTTCGGGTGGATGTGGTCACCCGAGTCGTACGCGGGCAGCAGTTGGCTGGGCTTGGCCGGGTCACGCAGCACCCGGTCGAAGTCGAGCAGTCCGTCGAACTCCCGGCTGCCGCGCAGGTACGCGTTCACGGCCTGCCGGGTGGCCTCCTTCTCCGGCGTCCACACACCTGGCGCGCCGTGCCCCTCGTACGGCGTCAGCGTGGCCACCAGGCTGGTCAGGCCGCGCTGCTGGAGCTGCTGGTTGATCTGCCGCAGGGTGGCGATGATCGCCTCGGACGAGTCGTTGGACATCCAGATGTCGTTGATGCCGAGGTGGGTGACGACGGTCCGCACCCCGGTCTGGGCGAAGACGTCCTCGTTGAGGCGGGCCGCCGCGTTCGGGCCGAGCTGGAAGTAGCCGGGGTAGTCGCCCGCGCCCGGCTCGGTGCCCTCGTGGTTGAGGCGGTTGCCGGCCAGGCTCAGGTTGAGCACGCCCGGGGTGCGACGGTCGGGCCGGTCGGCGAGCAGCCGGTCGGCGAGCAGGTCGGGCCAGCGGCGGTTGGCGTTGACGGTGCTGCCGTTGCTGTCCCCGATGGAGTCGCCGAGCACGACCAGCGCCCCGGGGGTGCCCTTGCGCTGCACGTCGACGCCGGACAGGAAGAACCAGCAACAGGTGGGCCGGATGGTGAAACCGGCTCCGTCGGCCGCCCCGGTCAGGTCACCGGCGCCGATGAAGTTGGTCTGCTGGGACTGCCCGTGGAAGGTGGTCGGCCCGGTCGGCGTCGGGAAGTGCAGGGTGATCACCAGGTCGCTGTCGTCGGCGACGGCGAAGGTCAGCGGGTCGCTGAGCAGCTCGGCGCCCCGGTTCATGGTCGCCGAGGCGGCGCCGGTGAAGGTCAGCGGGCGCAGCGAGGCCGGGTCGATGTCGGAGACGTCGTCGACGGTGGCGGTATTCGGTCGGGCGACGGTGGCGCGACCCACCCGAACGGACTGTTCGCCGTAGAGGTTGCTCAGTCGTACACGCAGCGCCGGACCGCCCACCGAGACGTGCACGACCATCCGGACGCTCTGGTCGTTCAGACCGGTGTTGGTCAGGCCGACCGAGTTGCCCCGGGTGACCGCCGCGGCCCAACTGCCCGCCCACTCGCCCCGGTCCGGGCGATCGGCGACGGTGGAGGATCCGCCGGCGATGGCGACGACGGCGGGTGTTCCGGTGACCAGTAGCGCCGCGAGGGCGGTGACGACATGCCATCTCTTCGGGGTCGACATGGAACCTCCATCGTGTGGCAGCCCAGGGCCGTCCGCTGACGGCTCCCGCCTGGACGATGGTCCAGAAACCTAGCCGCCGCCGATGACGGGCGTCAATCAACTGATCGACGCGATCAAATGTCCGCCGGGCCTGCGGTTTCGCCCGTCGGCCCGGTCCCGGCACGTCTCCGTCGGCCTAGGCTCGCAGGCGGCGGCGGTGCGGTCGCCGAACGCGCGCCCACCGCCCGCGACGTCACCGGGAAACCGACCCGGAGACCGCCGCTCTCCTGCGATGGGGGTTTGCCGGATGACTGACGGACCCGGGCACGCGACCTATGTGGACCGGGCGCTGGACCTGTTCGCCGACTTCGGCGATCGGGAGGCGCTGGTCGGCGGTGGCCGCCGCCTGACCTACACCGAGGCCGCCGCGCGGGTACGCGCGATGGCCGCGACGCTGACCGGGCACGGCGTACGGCCGGGCGCGGCGGTGCTGGTGACCATGGCCAACGCCGTGGAGGGGCCGCTGCTCCAGCTCGCGCTGCACCTGCTCGGGTGCCGGACGATGTGGGTCGCCCCGGTCACCGCCCGCCGGGAGGTCGACGAGTTCGTCCGGCTGGCCCGCCCCGACGCCCTGGTCTACGACGCCCGCGACCCGGCCAGCCTGGGGCCGGAGCTGGCCGCCGCGCTGCCCGGCGTACCGGTGTGCTGCCTGGGCCCCGGCGGTGCGGGCCCGGACCTCACCGCCGACCCGGGCGGTTCCGTGCCACCGACGACGGAGGTCCCCGCGCCGGAGTCGTTCCTCCAGACCAGCGGCACCACCGGCGCCCCGAAGCTGGTGCACCACACCGAGAGCTTCTACGCCCAGATCCTCACCCTCGCGGCCGACTTCCGCGCCGCCGGCTTCCCGCTGCTGCGGCACCTGTCGCACTCGCCCATGTGGTTGGCCAGCGGCCAGATCACCACCCTGTTCAACCTGTTCACCGGCGGCGTGCTGTTCCTGCGCGACGACTGGGACCCGACGGCGTTCGTGGCGACCGTGCAACGGGAGCGGATCAACTCCACCTTCGTGACCCCGCCGATGCTCTACGAGCTGCTGGACCATCCGACGCTGGTGGACGCCGACTTCTCGGCCATGTTCATGTTCAACGTGGGCGCCGGGCCCGCCGCGCCCGCCCGGCTGCGCCAGGCCATCGCGCGGTTCGGCCCGGTGCTGCGCATCGTGTACGGCCTCAGCGAGGCCGTCGTGATCACCGCGCTGCCCGGCCTGACCGACGACCCGGAGCACCCGGAGCGGCTGCGCTCCTGCGGGCGTCCCTACGGCGACGTGCGGATCGAGATCCGCGACGACGACGGCGTGGTGTTGCCGCCGGGCCAGGACGGCGAGGTGTGGGTGCGGAGCCGGCTGAGCTTCGCCGGGTACCACGGGCAGCCCGAGCTGACCGCGCAGACGCTCGTCGACGGCTGGGTGCGCACCCGCGACATCGGCCACCTCGACGAGGACGGCTACCTCTACCTGGTCGACCGGGCGCACGACATGATCGTGACGCACCGGCGGAACTGGGCCATCTTCTGCCGCCCCATCGAGGACGTGCTGGCGGGGCACCCGCAGGTGCGGGCGGCCGCCGTGATCGGCGTGCCGGACGACGAGGTCGGCGAGGCGCCGTACGCGTACGTGGTGCCCGCGCCGGGCGCGACGGTCACGGCGACGGAGTTGATCGACCTGGTGGCCGCCGACCTGAACGAGATGTGGGCGCCGGTCGGGGTGCAGTTCGTCGACCGGTTACCGGTGAACCGGTCGGTCAAGGTGGACAAGCGGGCGTTGCGCGCCGAGTACGCCGCGCGGCGGGCGGCGGCGGTCGGGGCGTGACCCCCCGCCGGCAGTTGGTCGTCCTGGTCGGCGCGGACCTGATCTCCAACCTGGGCACCCGCATCTCGGTGGTGACCATCCCCTGGCTGGTGCTGGTCACCACCGGCAGCCCGACGAAGATGGGTCTGGTCGCGTTCGCCGAGACACTTCCGTACCTGTTGTCCAGTGCCCTCGGCACGCCCTGGGCGGACCGGATCGGCCTGCGCCGGACGTCGATCCTCTGCGACGCCGGCAGCGCCCTGGCGATGGTCGTCGTCGCGCTCACCCCGTGGCTGGGCTTCGCTCCCCTGGTGGCGCTGGTCGCGGTTGCCGGGGCGCTGCGCGGCATCGGCGACCGGGTCAAGCACGTCATGTTCCGGCCGGTCGCCGAGGCCGCCGGGGTGCCCCTGATCCGCCTCACCTCGGCGTACGACGGGTTGAGCCGGGTGGTGACGCTGTTCGGCGCGGCCGTGGGCGGTGTGCTGATCGCCGCGTTCGGGGTGACCCAGGCGATCCTCATCGACGCGGCCAGCTTCGCGATCTGCGCGCTGCTCATCGGCCTCCTGGTTCGCCCGCCGGCCGCCCCGGCGACGCCCGCCGCGCCGGTGGGCTACCTCCGCGCGCTGCGGGACGGCTTCGGCTACCTCGGTCGGGACCGGCCGCTGCTGGGCATGCTGGTGGTCGTCTCGGCGCTGAACATGGTGGCCAACGCGAGCGTGGCCGTCTACATCCCGTTCTGGGTCGCCCGCGAACTACACGGTCCGAGCGGGCTCGGGCTCGTGCTCGCGGCCTTCTCGGCGGGCGCGCTGCTGGGCAACGTGGCGTTCACCGCGCTCGGGCCCCGGCTGCCCGGCCGGCTGACGTTCCTGATCGGGGCGACGGTCGCCGGCACACCCCGACTGGTCGCCCTGGCGATCAGCGACGAACTGCCGGTCGTCCTCGTGGTGACCTTCCTGTCCGGGATCGGCATCGCGGCGGTCAACCCGCTGCTCGGGGTGGCGCTGTACGAGCGGGTGCCACCGGACCTGCAGACCCGGGTGCTCGGCATCGCCGGTTCGCTGGCCTTCGTCGGCCTGCCGGTCGGCGCGCTCCTCGGTGGCTGGTCGGTGGACGCGTTCGGCCTCACCCCGGCGCTGCTGCTGATGGCGGCGGCCTGCCTGTCGGTCACCGCGCTGCCCCTACTGGCCCGGACGACCACACCGTCGCGGCCCACCCCGGTCACCACGTCCTGACCGCGAAACTGGGTTGCGCACGGGGATCGGCGCCCGCAGGCTCGGGCGGATGAGCGCACCCGCACCGCACACCGACGAGCCGGCCGCCCCACTGATCGACGTCGCGTTGGCACGGCACCTGGTCGCCGAGCAGTTCCCGTGCTGGGCCGACCTGCCCGTACGCCCCGTCGAGGTCGGCGGCTGGGACAACCGCACCTTCCGCCTGGGCGACGAGATGACCGTGCGGCTGCCCAGCGACGAGGGGTATGTAGCTCAGGTCGCCAAGGAACAGCGATGGCTGCCGATGCTCGGCGCAGCCCTCCCGTTGGAGATCCCCGTGCCGCTGGCCCAGGGCCGGCCGGGAGCGGGCTACCCGTACCCCTGGTCGGTGTACCGCTGGATCGACGGGCACACCGCGCGCCCCGAGCGGATCGACGACCTGACCCGGTTCGCGACGGACCTCGCCGCCTTCCTGCGGGCCCTGCGCGCCGTCGACGCCGCCGACGGCCCCGCGGCCGGCCCGCACAGCTTCTGGCGGGGAGGACCGCTGTCCACCTACGACGCCGAGACCCGGGCGGCGATCGAGACACACCGCGACCGGCTCGACGTCGACCCGGTCACCGCCATCTGGCAGGACGCGCTCGATGCCACCTGGTCGGGCCCGCCGGTGTGGTTCCACGGCGACGTCGCGTACGCCAATCTGCTGGTCCGCGACGGCCGGCTCGCCGCCGTCATCGACTTCGGCTGCTGCGGCGTCGGCGATCCCGCCTGCGACACGGTGATCGCCTGGACCCTGCTGCACGGCGACAGCCGGGCCGCCTTCCGCGACGCGCTCGACGTCGACGCGGGCACCTGGGCGCGCGGGCGCGGCTGGGCCCTGTGGAAGGCGTTGATCACCCTGGACGGTCCCGACCCCGCCGGTTCCCGCCGCGTGATCGACGAACTGCTCGCCGAGCGCCCCTGAGCGTCAGCGGCCGGCCGCCGCCGGGGTGGCGTGTTCGGCGTGGCAGCGCGGGCAGCGCAGCCGCGACGCGACGGTCCGGGGCACCCGCAGCCGTTGACCGCAGGCGCAGGCGAACACCGGCTGGGCCGACCGCAGGTACTCCTCGCGCGTCCGCCGGGGCCAGCTCCCGTGGCAGCGGTGGCAACGCTTCGGCGGGTAGCTGTGGTAGTGGGCCAGCCCGAACGCGCCCAGGAGCATGACGGTGGCGACGACCGGCAGTCCCAGCAGGACCACCAGGGCCGGCATCACCGCGCCGGACACCACCGCGCCGACCACCGTCAACAGCAGCACCGGCACGCCGAGCAGCAGACCGGCGAAGCCCCAGGTGAAGGTGAGCAGGGACGGCACGAAGAGCGGCCACACCCCGCCGGGCGTCCAGCGGGCCACCCCGTACCCGCCGCAGCGCGGGCAGTTCGGCGAGGCGGCGTGCGGCACCGACCCCAGCGCCTTCGGCGCGAGCCACTCGACGACCCTCTTGAGGATCTCCTCGACGATTTTGCTGGCCAGTTGCTGCAGCAACGATGTGAGCACGCTGCCACCTCCCGACCGCCGCGTCCCACCGTCATCGTGACCGGCCGCCGCCACCGGCCCCGGCCCAGCGCGCCGACGCCGCCGCCAACGACGCCTTTCCGACACGCCATCGTTCGTCCTGCGTTCGCCGCACGGCCGTCCGGGCGTCGACGGCGGCGGCTAGCGTCGTCCGTCGTCACCGGGACGTTCCGCCCACCAGCGCCAGGAGGCCCGTCGCGCATGACGTCGTCATCCACCCGTCGCACCAGCGCCGAGGTCGTCGCCGTACACCGGATCGGCGACAGCGCGCCGCACAGCGCGTTCACCGACCTCGTCCGGCATGCCGGTACGTGGTTCTGCGCGTTCCGCGAGGCCGACGGCCACCTCTCCGACGACGGCGTGATCCGGGTGTTGACCTCTATGGACGCGCGGGCGTGGAGGTCCGCTTCCGTCATCCGGGCGGCCGGCGACCTGCGCGACCCACGGTTCGTGGCACGCCCCGACGGGCGGCTGCAACTGCTGGCCGCGACCCGGACCGGGACGTTCACCACACTGTCCTGGATGTCCGACGACGGCCACGCCTGGGGTGAGGCCACGCCGGTCGGTGAGCCGGACGTGTGGGTGTGGCAGGCCGCCTGGCACGACGACGCCATGTACGGCGTGGGTTACGCCACCCGGGGGCCGAGGTTCGCCCGGCTCTACCGCAGCGTCGACGGGCTCGACCTGCGGCCGTGGGTGCCGACGCTGTTCGAGGGTGGCTACCCCAACGAGTCCGGGTTGGCCTTCGCCCCGGACGGCACCGCGCACTGTCTGCTACGCCGCGACGGCGACGACGCCACCGCGCGGCTCGGTCGGGCGCACCCGCCGTACCGCGAGTGGACCTGGACCGACCTTGGCGTCCGGGTCGGCGGCCCTTCGTTGCGGCGGCTGCCCGACGGGCGGCTGATCGCCGGCGTACGCCTGCTCGACGGCGACGTCCGCACCGCGATCTGCGCCGTCGACGAGGAGCGCGGTGAGCTGACCGAGCTGGTCGCGTTGCCCTCCGGCGGCGACACCAGCTACCCCGGTCTGGTGTGGCACGACGACCGGCTGTGGGTCAGCTACTACTCCTCGCACGAGGAGCGAACCTGCGTGTACCTGGCCGAGGTGAGCCTGGCCGAGGAGGCGGTGGTCGGCTAGCGTGCCGGCATGCCATCGACGCCGAGCGAATCGACGGACCCGTACTGCCTGCGTCCCGGCGAGGCCGCCGAACTGCTGCACGACCACCCGTGGCGACGGTTCGTGGCACTCGGCGACAGCGTCGTGGAGGGCATGTGCGAGCCGACACCGGGCTACCCGGACGTGCAGTGGGTCGACCGGCTCGCCGCCGAGCTGAGGGCCGTACGCCCCGAGCTGGCGTACGTGAATCTGGGCCGGCGCGGTCTGCGCGCACACCAGGTACGGGCCACCCAGCTCGCTCCCGCGCTCGTCGCCGAACCGGACCTGGCGCTGCTGGTCTGCGGCGGCAACGACGCCTTCCATCCGGCGTACGACGCGGACGCGGTCGACGTCGAGCTGACCGCGATAATCGAGGCGTTGCGGGACGTGGGCGCGGACGTGATCACGATTGGCATGTTCGACGTGTCGCACAGCCCGGCCGTCCCCGAACACATGCGGGCCGGCCTAGGCGAGCGGACGCGCCGCCTCTCCGCCCACACGGGACGGTTGGCCGAACACCTCGGAACAATCCACGTACACCTCACCGACCATCCGCTCACGGCCGACGCGACCCTCTACAGCACCGATGGCCGCCACGGCAGCGGCCGCAGCGACGCGATAGCGACGGCCGAAACCCTCCGTGCCCTGTCCCGCCACCTCCGAGGCTCACCCCGACCTCGTTGATCATGAAGTTATTGCCGCCGTCCTCGGCATGTCGAGGCAACAACTTCATGATCGACGCAGAAAGGACCGGGTTAGTTGTACAGGAGGATTCCGGTTAGGAGGACTCCGTGGGCCAGGTTGAGGATGCCGTCGCCACCGGGGTAGCCGACCCGCGCCAGGCCGCCGGAGGCCGTTCGGCCGAACAGGTACGGGGCCAGGCTGTACGGGACGTCGGCCGTGACCGTCTCACCGGTCTCGATCTGCACGAAGTCCATCGGCACCCGGTCGGCCGGCAGGTACTGCTGCAGGATCGCCCCGCCCCGGTCGACGGCCGCCCGCAGACCCTCGACCCAGTCCGACGGGCTCAGCTCGGGGCCGATCAGCACGCCGTGCCCAGCCGAGCCGTCCGCCGGCTTCGCCACCAGCGAGGCCTGCTCGGCGATCGCCCGGTCGAGCACCGCGACGGTCAACGGCACCGTGTACGGCACGTGCCGGCGGATCAGCGTCCGGTCGTCGGCGGGCAGGGTGTCGACGTCCTCCCACAGCCAGGCGAAGGTGGTCTTGTTGCCGAGCAGCCAGGCCGCCGACGACACGTACATCGGCAGGGTGCCGGCGGCCAGCGCGCCGGCCACCGCGTCCAGACCGGCGGTCGGGGTGACCCGGTTGGGCACGAACAGCCGGAACAGCGCGTCGACCGGCGCGCCGTCCACGACCAGGCGGTCGTCGGCGTCCAGGGTGGCGCTGGACAGGGGCGCGATGACCAGGTCGAGGCCGAAGTCCCGGGCCCGGACGGCGAGCGGGCTGAGGATCCGGATGAACGTCTCCGGATCGTCCAGGCCCGGGTAGTCGGCGTCGAAGTCCATCAACAGGGCCAGCCGGGCGCCCTCGGGCAGGTCGAGTTCGTCGCGGATCGCCACGAACCGCTGGTCCAGCAGGGACGGCGCGGCCCGGAGCGGCAGGCCGTCGAGGAGCCCGTGCTCGGTGTAGAGCTGCGCGAACCGTTGGATGACGGTGTCGGCGTCGAACCCTCCCCCGAGGCTGCTGTCGATGTTGTACTCCACGAACTTCGGCACACCGTCGGTGAAGATCACATCCGGCCGGTACGCGGCCAGCAGCGCCTCGGTCAGCGGCTCCGACTCGTCCAGCAGGCGGGTCTCCCCCGCCGGAACGCCGAGCAGCCGGCGCAGCTCGCCGGCGGTGTCCACCCGGCGGCGGCAGGCTTCCAGGATCAGTTGGGCCAGCCGGTCGCAGACGTCGTTCAGCTCCCGCCAGGTGTCGGCGGCCAGCACCGGGGGGCGGGCCAGCCGCCACTGCTTGTTGTAGGTGGCCCGGCCGTGAAAGACGCGCTCCCAGGCGGCTGCGCCGGTGGCCACCATGGCCCGGCGGGCCGGCTCGGGCAGGTCCGTCCACGCTCCGTCAGCCGACGGCCAGGGATAGTTCGGGTCGATCATGAGCCGTCCTTCATGGTCAGGTGGATGGCGGTGGCGAGCTGCTCCCGACCGGGCTGCACGGCCCGGTCCAGGGCGGGGGCGAACGGCAGCACCGCGCCGTCGGGTCGGGTCACCCGGCGCGGTGGGGCGAGCAGCCGTACCCGCTCGACGACCGAGGCGATGACCTCGGCGGCGAAGCCGCAGGAGCGGTTGGCGTCGTCGATGACGACGAGGCGGCCGGTACGCGTCACCGACTCACAGACGCCGTCGATGTCGAACGGATAGAGGGTGCGCGGGTCGAAGACCTCCACCGACACCTCGTCGGCCAGCTCGTCGGCGACGGCGAGCGCGTCGTGCACGAGGTGCCCGACCGCGACCACGGTGACGTCGTCGCCGGGTCGGTGCACCCGGCCCCGCCCCAGCGGCGCCGGTTCCAACTCGGCGACATCGTCCCGGACGTCCATCGCGCCGGCCGGCGCGAACACGACCACCGGGTCGTCGTGCCGGATCGCGGTGACCAACAGGCCGTACGCGTCGGCCGGGGTGGACGGTACGACGGTGACCACGCCGACGTGGGCGAAGAGGCTGTACGGGTGGTCGGAGTGCTGCCCGGCCCAGCCGGTGCGCGACCCGGAACCGGGCACCAGGTAGGTGACCGGCACCGCGCACTGCCCGCCGGTCATCAGCGGGAACTTGTGCGCGTGGTTGACGATCTGCTCGAAGACGAGGAACAGCAGCGACGGGATCTGGAACTCGATCACCGGCCGGAGCCCGGCCAGCGCCGCCCCGGTGGCGAAGCTGGTGAACGCCTGCTCGGACAGCGGTGTGTCGCGGACCCGGTCGGTCCCGAACCGCTTGGCGAGCCCGGTCGTCACCAGCGACGCGCCGACCTGGACGTCCTCGCCGAGCAGGAACACCGTCTCGTCGCGGGCCAGCTCGTCGGCGAGGGCCCGGGTCAACGCCCGCCGGTACGACAGTCGGGGCACCTCAACCACCTCCGGTGCGGACGGTCAGGCCGCTGGCGTACAGGTACGCGAGCGCGTCGGCCGGCTCGGGGTGCGCGCTGGCCAGGGCGAACCGCACCGCCTCGTCGAGGGTCGCCTCGACCTCGGCGTCCACGGCTGCCCGGTCGCCGTCGGTGAGCCGGGCGCCCTGGATGTCCACCGGGTCCCGGGACCGACCCCGGGTCACCTCGTCGGGCGGCCGGTAGTCGAGGCGTACCGCGTGTTCGAAGGTGTGGTGGACGTCGAAGCGGTAGGTACGGGCCTCGATCAGCTCCGGGCCACCGCCGGCGCGCATCCGCGCGACGGCGGCGGACGCGGCGGCGCGTACCGTCTCGGGGTCCTGGCCGTCGACCTGGGCGGCCGGGATGCCGAAGGCGGCGGCGCGGCCGGCGATGCTGCCGGCGACCGCGCCGCCGACCGGCATGGTGGTGGCGTAGCCGTTGTTCTCGCAGACGAACAGCACGGGCACCCGCCAGAGCGCGGCCAGGTTGAACGCCTCCAGCAGCATCCCCTCGTTGACCGCGCCGTCGCCGAAGAAGCTCACGCCGACGGTGTCCCGGCCCTGCCGTCGGCAGGCCCAGACCGCGCCGGTGATGATCGCCCCGGACGCGCCGACGATCGCGTTCGCGCCGAGCACGCCGATGCGCAGGTCGGCGGCGTGCATCGAGCCGCCCCGGCCGGCGTTGAGGCCGGTGACCCGGCCGCACAGCTCGGCGAGCATCCGCGCCGGGTCCGCGCCCCGGGCCAGCACGTGCCCGTGCCCGCGGTGGGTGCCGGCGAGCACGTCGTCGACGCCCAGCGCGGCGCAGACGCCGGCGGCGATCCCCTCCTGACCGAGGTACGGGTGGATGCCGCCGGCGATCTGCCCGCCGTGGACCAGCTCCACCGCCCGCTCCTCGAACCGGCGGATCAGCCGGACCGTGCGGTAGAGCCGGACCGGATCGGCGTCGCTCACGCCAGGCCCTTGATGGCGGCGAGGATGTCGTCCCAGAGCCGGGCGCGGGCGGCGAGGGCGGTGTTGACCGTGTCGGCGCACTCCTGCCACCTGGCGTCGTCGTCGCCGCACAGGTCGGCGAGCATCTGCATGGCCATCGGCGTGTGCTGCTCGCCGTCGACCTCGATGTGCCGTTCCAGGTAGTCGACGAACGTGTGCAGCCGGTTGCTGCGTTCGTTGACGGTGACGACCTGGGTGAACATGTCGGGGATCAGGTCCTCGCGGCCGAACGCGAACGCCGCCGCCTGGCAGTGCACCGGGGTCGACTCGATGATCTGCCAGGTGGTCGCGGCGAACCGGGCGGACGCGGCCGGCGCCCCCGCCTCGGCGAGCGCGTCGGTCACCGGCCGGCCCGCGCGCAGCAGGTCGACGAGGGCGTTCACGGCGGTGGTGTCCGCGCCGGCCTCGGCCATGCCCCGCACGTACAGCTCGAAGTGGCTGAGGTAGCCCTCGCCCAGTTCGTCGCTCTCCTCGACCATGACGATGTCGTTGATGAGCCGGCGACTGCCGGTCGGGCCGGTGGGGATCCACGGCACGCTCACACAGGTCAGCTGCCGCTGCAACGACTTCAACAGGGACATGAAGTCCCAGACCGCGAAGACGTGGTGCTCCATGAAGGTGACCAGCGCCTGGTGGGTGTCCAGGTTGGCGTAGAGCGGGTGCTTGACCACGGCGTCGCGGCGCTCGGTCACCGCCGCCTCCAGCCGCTCGATGCCCGGGTGCGTCCTACCCCAGTCGTACCGTGACATTGTCAACCTCCCTGCTGGGCGCGGTCGCGCCAGATGACCGGGCAGTAGTCGGGGTCCGCGTAGTCCGGCCGCCCCTCGTGGGTGCGGCGGACCAGCACGTCGTGGTTGTACGCGGCGAGCGTGCCGTCCGAGAGGGGATACTCCCGCCAGGCGTTGTCGCCGTCCTGCAGGTGCAGCGAGATCGCCTGTCGGGGACGACCGCTGACGTTGGGGCCGCTGCCGTGGTAGGTGCGGCAGTGGTGGAAGCTCACGTGTCCCCTCGGGATCACCATGGGGATCTTGCGGATCTCCGCGCCGTTGTGCGCGGCGTTCTCGGCCAGCATCTCCTCGAGCTGGCTCCGGTCCCGGTCGGCGAAGTGCCGCACCACGGTGTCGTCGACGCCGATCTCCTTCCACAGGTGCGAGCCGTCGACCATCGTGATGGTGCCCATCTCCTCCCCGCAGTCGTGCAGGGGGATGAACGCGGTGAGCATCTTCTCCGACGACGAGGACGCCCAGTAGTGCTTGTCGAAGTGCCAGGGCACGATGTTGCTCGGCTCGCCCTCGATCGGTGGTTTGAGGATCAGGGTGGACTGGAAGACACGGATCTCGTCGGCCTGGGCCAGGCGGGCGGCCACCGCGCCGAGCAGCGGCTTGCGCAGGATCGCGCCGAGCCCGTCGTGTTCATGGTGGACGTAGTCGTTGTGCCGCTGTACCGGCCCGTTCGACGGCTCCCAGTAGGCGAGCTTCGGTGGGCGTACCGGCAGCCGGCGATCCCGCTCGCCGTCGTAGTAGCGCCGCGCGGCGGCGGCGAGCGCCTCCACCTCGTCATCGGTGAAGATCTTCTTGGACAGGTACCAGCCGTGCTCGGCGTAGTGCCGCACGTCCTCGTCGGAGGGCAGCAGCGCCTGCTCCGCGGCGGTCAGCGCGCTCACGCCCCCACCCCCTGCGCGGCCAGTTCCCGCTCCTTGGCCTCGTAGAGCGCCTTGATGTTGCCGCTGCCGAAGCCGCTCGCGCCCCGCCGCTCGATCAGCTCCAGGAACAGCGTGCGGCGCACGTGCATCGACTCGGCGAAGATCTGCAACAACTGTCCACCGTGGTCGGAGTCGACCAGGACCCCCAGCTCACGCAGGCGGTCCAGCGGAGCGTCAACCCGACCCACTCGTGCCTGGAGGGTGTCGTAGTAGGCGCCGGGGGTGCCGGCGAAGCGAACCCCCCGCCGTCCGAGGGACTCCACGGCCGCCACGATGTCGTCGGTGCGCAGCCCCAGGTGCTGCACGCCCCCACCGGCATGCTGGTCGAGGAAGGCGTCGATCTGCCCAGGCCGGCGGGTACGGTCCGGCTCCAGCAGGACCACGGTGACGCGGCCCGATGGGCTCTGCACCACCTTCGAGTTCATCCCCTGGCCGGCGACCTCGACGTGCTCCTCGAAGATCTGCGCGAAGCCGAACAGCTCCTCGAAGTGCCGGACCGTCCCGTCGAGTTCCCCGGGCGGCACGCACACCGCCAGGTGGTCGACCTCGGCGAGGACCGCCTCGGCGTCGTCCGGCCCCGGCGGCGTCGGCGTGATCACCCCGGGCAGGAACTCGCTTCGACTCCCCCGACGCTGCACCAGGCGGTGCCGCACGTCGGCGAAGCCCTGCACCTCGGCGGTCACCACCTCGGCGTCCGCGCCGGTGCGGGTGGTCGGTGGCGTCACGCCCGTCGCACCCCGGGCCAGCAGCTCGGCGTACGCGCCCACGACGTCGTCGACCTCGACGGCGACGACCGCGATGCCGTCACCGTGCCGGTGCACGTACCGGGCCGCCGGATGGTCGACGCTCAGCCCCGAGGTGAGCAGCAGTCGGATGTCGCCGTGGCAGAGCAGCAGCGAGCGCTGCCCGGTCAGCCCGGTCTCCGGGCCGCCCTGCCCGCAGAGCTGGAAACCGACGGCGGTGCTGAACCAGAACGCCGCCTGTCGGGCGTCGCCTACGTAGAGTTCGATGTGGTCGATACCACGGATGTCCATGTCGTCACGTGCCCTTCCCCATGCTTCGCCCGTGTTGCCGTCCGGACGCCCCCAGCCCGGGATGCGCGTCGCTCACCTCCTCGGCTCGGCGACCCGCGCGAGCACCAGGCTCACGTTCTGGCCGCCGAACCCGAACGAGTTGGTCAGCGCGTACTCCACATCGGACCGGCGGGGCGCCCCCCGGATGTGGTCACCCGGGCAGGCCGGGTCCAGGTCGTCGAGGTGGTACGTCGGCGGCAGCAACCCCCGACCGAGCGCCAGCGCGGTCGCCGCCGTCTCCAACACCCCGGACGCGCCGAGCAGGTGACCGGTGAGCGCCTTGGTGGAGCTGACCGGCACGCCACCGTCGCCGAACACGTCCGCGAGGGCCGTGGTCTCCGCGATGTCGCCGAGCTTCGTGCCGGTGCCGTGCGCGTTGACGTAGCCGACCGCCGCCGCCGGCACTCCCGAGCTGCGCAGCGCGCCCCGGATGCACGCCGCCGCGCCCGCGCCGTCCGGACGCGGGGCGGTCGGGTGGTACGCGTCGGTGGTCGCGCCGTAACCGGCCACCTCGGCGTACCCCCGGGCGCCGCGCGCGGCGGCGTGCTCGGCACGTTCGAGGACCAGCAGCGCCGCCCCCTCGGCCAGCACGAACCCGCTGCGGGAGGTGTCGAACGGCCGGCTCGCCCGGGTCGGATCGCCGCCGGCGCGGGCCAGTGCCCGCGCGTTGCCGAACGTGTCGGTGAAGGTCGGAAAGAGCGGCGCCTCACTGGCCCCGCAGACCACCACGTCGGCCTCCCCGCACCGGATCAGCCGGACCGCGTCGGCGACCGCCTGGGCCCCCGAGGCGCAGGCCGTGCCGACCGACGAGCTGTAACCCCGGATGCCGTACGCGATGGCGATCCGCGCCGCCGGCATGTTCGGCAGGATGCCGGTGAGCAGGTACGGGCTGACCGCCGACCGTCCCCGCGCCGCGCGGGCCAGCACCTGCGACTCCAGCGTGGCCAGCCCGCCGACACCGCCGACGATCACGCCGATCCGGGAGGGGTCGACGTCGCGGCCCACCTCGATGCCGGCGTCCGCGAGCGCGTCGGCGGCGGTGAGCAGCGCCAGGACCACGGTCCGGTCCAACACCCGGCTCTCCGGGCCGGGCAGGACGCTGCGCGGGTCGATGTCGGGCAGCAGACCGGCGACGTCCAGCGAACCCGACGCCGGATGGCCCTCGGGTGGGCGGGTCAGCCCGGACCGCCCGGTCGTCAACGCCTCGAAGGTCTCCTCGACGCCCCGCCCGACCGGAGAGAACAGGCCCATCCCGGTGATCAGCGCGCTCACGCCGGCGCTCCGCTTCGCTCCGCGCCGGCGCGAGACTCCGAGCGGCTGAGCTGCTTGGTTCGCTCGCTCCGCTCGCTCACGCCGGCGCTCCGACCCGCCCGCTCACGACGCGGCCTCGGTGAGGTAACGCTCCCGCAGGGCCACCTTGCGGACCTTGCCGGTCACGGTCACCGGAATGTCGTCGGAGCGGACCGGCACGACCCGGCGCAGCGTGGCGCCGACGTCCGCGCCGAGGGCGGCGCGCACCCGTTCGGTGCGGTCCTCGGCCTCGTCGGCGCCGGCGGCCAACTCCAGCAGCACGTCGGTCACCACCCGCCCGCCCTCGGCGACGATCACCACCGTGCAGTCGGTGACGTCCGGGCAGGTGGCGAGGATCCGCTCCTCCGACAGCGCGGTGAAGAACCGCCGCCCGTCCCCGGCGTCGACCGAGTCGACCGCGCGGTCCAGGTGGTAGTACCGGCCCTCGGCGTCGGCGCGGACCAGGTCGCCCGTGAGGTACCAGCCACGCTGGCGGAACCGGTAGGTGGCGGCCGAGTCGTTCCAGTAGCCCCGGAACAGCGACGGCGAGTCGACACCCAGGAAACCCACCTCGCCGACCGGCACCGGCTCGCCGTCGGTATCCAGCACCGCGACCCTGGTGAACTGGTACGGCCGGCCGATGCAGCGGCCGTACCGGTCGGTGTCGGCGCGGTGGGTGATGTGGAACATCGAGTGCCCCATCTCGCTGGAGCCCAGCCCGTCGATGAACAGCGAGCCGGGCACCCGCGCCACCCCGTCGCGGGTCACGGTGTCGTGCCAACCGACTGCGACGAGGCGGCGGATGTGCGGCTCGTGCGAGCAGTCGCCGGTGTTGAACCACAGCCGCACCGAGTCCAGGTCGTACCCGGACAGGTCGAACCGGGCCAGCTCGGCCCAGGTGACCGAGAAACCGAACACCCCGTCGGGACGCCAGCGTTGGATCGCGTCGAGGACCCGCTCGCCGCCCTGCTCGGAGAGCAGGAACATCTGGGCGCGGTTACCCAACGCCTGGTTGACCATCAGCACAGTCGCGGTGTGCGGTGCGGGAAGGGCGTTGAGGATCCGGCTGGTGCCCTGCGCCTGCGGCATGCTCAGCAGGTGCCGGGTGGCCGCGAAGAGGCTGGCGTGGGAGTGCAGCACCGCCTTGGGCACCCCGGTCGTCCCGGAGGTGTGGGTGATCACGATCGGGTCGTCCGGGTGGTGCCGGTAGTGCGGCGGGGCCTTCGCCGGGTCGCCGGTGCCGGCCCGCGCGGGCGTGCCGAGCACCGGTACGCCCAGCTCGTGCCCGGCCAGCAGCGCGGTGTGCGCGTCGTCGGCGAGCACCCCGACACCACGCAGCCGACGGATGTACTCGGCGGCGATCTCCGGGCGGAGCTTGCCGTTCATCAGCGCCGGGATCGCGCCGAGCCGGGCCAGCGCCAGGAAGCTGAGCACCATATCGGCGGCGGCGGTGGCCCAGACGGCAACCGGGTCGCGGGGGCGTATCCCCTGCTCGTGCAGCCACGCGGCGCGGGCGGCGACCCGCTCGTCGAGCTGACCCAACGTGAGCGGCGTCTCGGCTGGATGCCCGTCGACGGCGGTGTCGAAGGTCAGCGCCGGCCCGTCCGGGTCGGCGCCGTGCGCCAGCACGCGGGCCAGCATGTTGCCCGCGCCCAGCTCGGTGTCGGCGGCCAACCGGCCGCGCAGTCCCGGTGTCCTCATGGTCGTGCTCCTCCCCCCAGCAGCACCGCGACCGCCTCGGTGGACAGGTCGGGCGTCTGTTCGATCAGGATCAGCAACACCTCGTCGGCGTCGCCGTCGTCGTGCAGTAGTGCCGCCTGCGCGGTGCCCTCGGCGTACGGGTCGCCGGTGGGGCTGAGGCAGACCACCGGGCCGCGCAGTCCCCAGCGGGCCGCGAGGTGCCCGGCGACGCTGTTGGGCACGGACTGGTAGAAGAACAGCGGCCCGATCCGTCCGCCGGCCTCGACCGTCACGCGGACGTGATCGGCGCTGGCCCGGTCACCGCTGGCGCTGACCAGCACGATCGCGGTGCGTACCCCCTCCGGCACCGGCTGGTCCCCGTACCGCCGCCGCAGGCACCGCTCGCCGACCGCCACGACCGTGGGCGCGAACGCCGAGTGCACGAACCCCGGCACCCCCGGCACGACCCCGTCCCCCGGCTCGGGCCAGCGCGCCCGCGCGAGCTCCCGCACTCCCACCTCCCGCGATCTTGCGGTTTCTGTTGTGGATTCGCGTTCTTCGCCGGATTCGTCGGCGCAGAAAGTGCACGATCGCGGGGAGGTGGGGGTGGTCATGGCGCGCCGACCAGGAGCGCGGTGTTGGCGCCGCCGAACGCGGAGTTGAGGGTCAGGGCGTGGGTCACCGGCGCACGGCGCGACGCCGCCGTGATGACGTTGACCGGACACGCCTCGTCGGGGCCCCGCCAGCCGGCGTTGACCGGCAACTCGCCGGCCCGCAGCGCCATCGCCGTGACCACCAGTTCGAGCAGCCCGGACGCCTCCAACGCGTGCCCGTGCAACCCCTTCGTGGAGCTGACCGGCACCTCGTTGGCGTACCCGTCGAGGGCCCGCCGCAGCGCCGCGGCCTCGGCGGCGTCGCTCTGGGCGGTGCCGGTGGCGTTGGCGTTGACGTACCCGATCGCCCGCGGCGGCAGCCCGGCCCGGCGCAGCGCGGCGCTGGCCGCGCGGGCCAGCCCGGCGCCGGTCGGGTCCGGCTGGCACGGGTGGTACGCGTCCCCGGCGCGTCCCCAGCCCACGACGGTCGCCACCGGCTCCGCGCCCCGCCGCGCCTCGGCGCGGGACTCGACCACCACGGCGGCCACGCCGTCACCGAGCAGCAGCCCACGGCGGCCAGCGCTGAACGGGCGGACCGCGCCGTCGTCGGCGAGGGCGCGGCCGGCGTCGAAGAGCGCGAACTGGTCCGGCTCGACGAGATAACCGGCGGCCACCACCACCCGGTCCAGATCACCCCGGCTGATCAGGGTGGCGGCGTCGGCGACCGCCGTACTCGCCGACACGCACGCGCTGGTGTAGACCCGGGTGTGAGCGGACAGCCCACAGCGGGAGGCGAGCTGGCCGGCGAGCGCGGACGGGACCGGCTCCACGCCGGGGGCCGGGCCGCCGTGCACGGCGAGCAGCAGCGCACACCCGGCACGCCGGGCGCGGTCCAGGCCGGCCGTCCGGCAGGCCGCGTCGATCGCGTCGGCCAGCTCGTCGGCGAGGGTGCCGACCTCCGGCAGGGTGGCCGCCACGGTGACCCGGCGTGTGCTCGTGTCGAAGCGACGGATCGGTCCGAAGGCCGGCGTGGCGGCGAGCTGCGCCTCGGCGCCCCGCCCGAGGGCGCTGACCGCGTGCACACCGGTGAGCTGGACGACGGGCGGCTCAGCCATCTGCGGGAGCGGCCAACGACGCCCGCAGGACCGCCAGGGCGTCGTCGACGGTACGGATGCCGGCCAGGTCGTCGTCGGTGAGGTCGAGCTGACGCTGGTAGCGCTGCTCGACGAGGTGCACGAGCCAGGCCAGCTCCATCGAGCCGACCCGGTCCGGGACCTCGTCGGCCGGTTTCGCGGTGAGTTCGGCGAGCATGGTCAGCAGGTCAGCTCGCCCCAGGTCGGGCTGACCGGTCATCAGGCGGCGTCGCGCTTCGCCTCGGCGACGCGGTCGGCGACCATCGTGGTGAACTCGCCTACCGTCATCAGCGCGAGCTTCTCCGACTCGTCGTCGGCGAACGTCAGGCCGAACTGGTCCTCGACGCGGACGGCCAGATCGGACAGGGCCAGCGATTCCAGGTCGACGCCGGACGGGCCGAGCGTGGTGTCGTCGTCGAGCCCCTCGACGTCGTAGTTCATGTCGACGAGCTGCTCGACGACGAAGGCGCGGACCTCGGCTCTCATGGATACCCTCTCTGCGTAAGCCAGGTGACGGTGTCCGATCGGGACACCGCGTTGGTCTGGGTCGGTGGGGACACCGGCGGTCGGCCGGATCCCGCCGTACGGTCGCCGCGCGCGGGTGTCGGCGCGGTAGTCGGCGCGCTTGACGGCGCGGGTGTCGGCGTCGAGGTGGCGCAGCGGGCCGGTCACGACGTCACCGCCGAGCGCAGCGCGTCCGTCGAGCGGACCAGCTTGCCGGTGGTGGTACGGGGCAACGCGTCGAGCAGGCGCAACACCCGGGGTCGCTTGTAGCCGGCCAGCCGTTCGGCGAGGAGCTTGTCCAGGACCTCCTCGGACAGCGGGCCGTCGGGCTGGACGTAGGCGGTGATGCCGTCGTCCCACACCACCACGGCGGCGGCCACGCCGGGCAGCTGGGCGACGGTCGCCTCCACCTCGGTGAGGTCGACCTTCATCCCGCCCACCGAGACCTGCGAGTCGAGGCGGCCGCGCACGGTGACCAGGCCGGTGTCGGCGTCGACGGTGCCGGCGTCGCGGGTGTGCAGCCAGCCGTCGGCCCAGCGGGTGGGGTCGCTCAGCCCGACGTACGGCGACGCCGGACAGGACACCCACAGCTCACCGCCGGACTCGCGGACCTCGATGCCGGGCGCGGGGGCGATCGACGGGCGGTGCGCGCCGTGCAGGTCGGTGCCGATGACCCCGACCTCGGTCATCCCGTACATGTTGCCCAGCGGCACCCCGTACCGGTCGGTGAACGCCCGGACCACCGCGGCCGGGACCAGCTCGCCGCCGGTGGTCATCCGCCGGAACTGCGGCAGCGGACCGGTCGGCCGGCTGGAGGCGAGCAGACCGATGTGGAACGGCACGCCCAGCACCGTGGCCGGCGTGGCCTGGGCGGCGATGGCGGCCAGCACCGCGTCGCCGCTGAGCCGCTGCGGCGGCACCAGCTCCACACCGGCGTGCAGACCGTAGAGCAGGCCGCCGACCAGGCCGAGCACGTGCACCATGGAGGGCAGCAGGATGATCCGCTCGCCGGGCAACGCCACCCCGTCGATACGGGTGTAGCGGCGCACCTCGGCGACCAGGTCGGCGGCCGTACGGCCGATCACCTTGGACGGGCCGGTCGAGCCGGAGCTGAGCTGGATCACGGCGTGGCCGCTGACCGCTGGACCGTCCGCGTACCGGGTGACGCTCTCGGTGACGTCGACGAACACCTTCAACGCGCCCCCGCCGGTCCGCAGCGGGGCGACGACCACCTGCGGGGTGAGCCGGGCAAGCGCCCGGTCCACCTCGTGGTCGGTGAGCCGGTGGTCGAGCAGGATGGCCTGCGCTCCCGCCCGCCAGGCGGCGAGCAGGTTGACGACGTACGCCAGCGACGGCGGCAACCGCAGCGCGGCGGCGCCACCGGAACGCAGTCCGGCAGCGGTCAGCCGGTCCTGCGCGGCGGTCACCAACCGGTGCAGGGTGGCCCGGTCGATCGGTTCCGGCAGGCGGAGACAAACATCGGTTGGACGGCCGGCGAACAGGACTTCATCCACCCAGCCGGGGTCATCTACCGTAAGGTTTTCGGCGACATGATTCATTGCCCCCACCATTCGACCCGCAGCGCAAAGTAGGGCATAGGAGCCAATTTCTGGCATCTTTCGAGGTGCTGCCGGAACCCTACGACAGCCACGTTGAGCATCGCTAGATGCAAATGGCTAGATCAATTTGAGCGCCCGGACCGATTGCCGCATACCGCCGCCCACCACTCGTTCCCACCTGCCGACCATGATCGACTCGACTTCCTGGAAGTCGGGCCGTCCCAGCCGATCGGACACCGCCGTTTCCGGGATCCCGAGTCGATCAGGGATGGGTGAGGCCAATGAGGTCGGCCAGCCGGGCCACGCCGGCGGCCGCCGGTCCGCACTGGGCGATCTCGGCGACCAGGGTACGGACAGCAGGGCGACGGTGGATCTCGCCGGGCGCGACGGTGTGTGCGTCGGCCAGCGCGCGCCCGGCTCCGGTGACGTCGCCGCCGTCGAGGTGGGCGCGGGCGGCGTCGACGAGGTGGGCCGCGCGAAGGTCGGCGGGCAGCAGGGGCCAGTCGTCGCGGCGAACGGCCATCCGATGGTGGCGCAGGGCCTCGTCGGTGTCGCCGACGCGCAGTGCGGTCAGGAAGCGGGCGAGCCTCGGGAGCCAGGCTGTGCAGACGTTGACGGGGCAGGTCACTTCCGCCAGGTACATCAAGCACGTCGGCAACCTGGTGGGCGCGCGCCAAGTTCATAACGGTATTGAGCGAGGAGGCAGCCTCGCGCTGGTCTCGCTAACGTGCGGAGCCAGCAGATGCGCGCATCCTGAGCCTCGGTCAGTCCCGGGCAGACCGCTACAGGTGCTCGGCCGCAAGCTGCTCGGCTTCCAGGGTGAACTCGTCCAGTTCGGCCGGACTGAGGTCGGCTTCACGAAGAAGCTGGCCGAGCATGAATAGCTCGGCTCCGAGGGCGGTCTCGGGGGAGATTGAGTCGACCAGTTCCGGCTCCCCGAGGACTGCCCGGATAAGCCCTTCCATCTCAAGTACCGGCAGTGGATCTCCGCCCTGCTGCCGGGATCGGATTCCCGAGACCCAAGCAGCCACGTCACTCGGAGTGGCGTCCGCACCGAATCGCCGTTCGACAGCGACGGCAAAGGCAGCCCCAATGACCTTGAGACCGTTACCCAACCCGTGCCGGCCAATCTCGACTGACAAGGCATCGACCGCGTCCCAGTCCGCCCTGTGCAATGCCCGGATGAGTTCGCTGAGCGGCTGATCAATCACTTCTGGTTCAACCTGGCCTTCCACTGTCGGATCACTCCGGAAACTCGCTGCGCTGCCACGCCCGCCAGCAGCCCAGCCACCACGAGATGCCCCGCAGCCTCCGACCCATCGATCTTCGCGCGTGGTGACGGGCCAGGACCGGTGGGGGTGCTCGTTCCGGACGAGTGTGCACCGGAGGGACGGTCAAAGTCACGCAGGGCCGTAGATCCCTTCTCCACGGCGTCGACACCTGCCGAGACCTGGTCCTGCACGTCGTCGGCCCTTCGCGCCGCACGAATGAGGAAGGCGCCTCTTCTCCGGCCCAGGTCCCGTCGATCGCTGTCAGCCAAGAGTTCCTCCCCCGGCGGTGACCCGGAGGTGGCTGCCGCCGATCGTGGCGCCGAGCCAGGTGCCACGGCATTCAGGAAGTCCGCGACGTTCCGCGCCGCATCGCTGCTCAACCGGGCGATCCGGCGAGCCTTGTCGGCACCGGTGCGGCTCTGACCTACCGCCGCGCGCAGCCTGGGATGGTCGGTACCTCTCCCGACCGTGGAGTACCGGGCATGCCCCTGAGTGACGTCCGATGCGGCACGTGTCGCCTGGACCGCGATCGCGTCCAGGCGGTCGATCGTGGACCGGAGTTGGGCCACGACCTGAGCGAGCAGGTCGCTCACCCCAGCGCCCTGCGGAATTCGTCAGCACTTTCCTGTGCGGAGGTGATGACCCGCAGGGTCAGCGTCACCTCGCGTATCGCCTCAGCGAGAGCCCGGCGGGCCTTCTCGGCCTCCTCGCGCCGGCTGTCGTGCATGGTGGGGAGCATGACCCCAGCGGCTTCGTCCAGGGATGCGCCGATGCCCTCGATCGTCGTCCGGCTCTGGTCGAGAAGGTGACGCGCTTCGTCGAGGGCTGCCTTGACCTCGCCGATGCTCATAGTCAGCCAAGGATGTTGATGTACTGCCGGGCCGCCGCGGTGCTGCCCTGGAGGGTCGTGGCTGCCTCGGTCAGACGTTGCTTGCTCTGCTCGGCTCGGGCGATCGCCTCAGCGATGGCCGGATGGCCAGTGCCTGCGGATACCGCGCGCAGCCGAGCGAGCACCTGGTCGGTGCCGTCGATGGCGGCGCGGATCTGGCTCGTCGTCGTGACGCTCTGCTCGGCTGCCTGGGCGAGCGCGGCTTTGACTTGCTCGATGCTGGCCATGCCGTCCTTCCGGTCGATCGCACGGCGAGGGGCACCGGCGTTCTGCACGGGCAGTAGCGACGCAGACACTACCCAACATGAATCCCTCTCCGTAGCCCCGTCTCGGGGCGTCGCGCTAGCCCGGTTTGATGCTGGCGAGCTGGACGAGAAGTTGAATCAGCCGATATGCCTCGGCGGCGTCGACGGCGCGGAAGGCGACCGTCCGGCCGCCGCCGACCCGGGTCACACCCGGCACCAGAACGGCGAGGTCGACCATGTACGGGCCGTACAGATCGACCTCCACGTCCAACGGCCCGGACATCGTCCACGGAGGAATCGAGGCGCGGCGGGTGATGGCATCGGCGGCAGCGTGACGCAGCCGCTCGCGCACCTCCTGCGGATGCAGGGCCACCGCGGCGGCCTGGCCCAGGGTCTGTTTGACGGCGACGGTGACCGCCGAGGGCACCAGCTCACCGAACTCGGCGCAGGCGGCGTCGTCTCCGCTGAGCAGGACGACCGGCACGTCCAGGTGCCCTGCCATGGCGGTGTTGAGGCCGATCTCGCCTAGTGACCGACCCGCCACGCGTACGTCGAGGATCGCGTCACTCATCGTGTGGGCCAGCACGGCCGGGCCGGCACCGGCCCGAGCGTGATAACCGATGAACATGACGGCGCCCGTGTGCTCGTCCAGACCCGCGAGCATGCCCAGCGGGCGCGGTTTGCCGCGCACGAGGTGCGCCCGTCGGTCGAGGTCCTCCGGCAGGATGTTGCGGAACGTGCCGTGCGCGTCGGCAACCCACACGACGGCGTCGGGTGCGGCATCGAGAACGCCGGCGATCACCGCGTTCGCCTCGGCCGTCATGAGGGCCCGGCCGCGCTCGTAGTCGTACCGATCGGGATTCGTCTCGGTGGGATGCACGATCCCCGAGACGCCTTCCAGGTCGACGGAGATCAGCACCTTCATGACCTCGGGATCCTACGCGCTCCCGATGGTCACGAAGGTGGTCGAGTTGATCGACAGCAGGTCGCCGAGGTGGGGGCATCCACCCGCTCCGGATACCCCCACCTCGGCGATCTGGAGTGGATCAGAGCCCTGCGGCGGCGGCGAGACGGGCCTCGTCCGGGGTCTGGGCGTGGATGTGGAAGCGCAGCGACCGGGCGTCGGTGAAGCACTCCCGCATCGGCCGCACCAGGTCGCGGTGCTCCTCGGTGCGCTCCCACGCCTCGAAGTCGGCCAGGCTCGCCCACTCGCTGGTGATCAGCCACTGCTCCGGGTCGGTCGACGAGCGGCACACCTGGTCCACCAGGTGCCCCGGCACACCGTCGGCGACCAGGTGCCGGATCTGCTCGTACGCGGCCAGAAACGCCTCCGTACGCGGCGCCGGCACCCGGACCAGGAAGACCACTCGGGCCCGCTGTCCGCTCACGGCGTCTCTCCTTCCGTCGGCGCGGCGCCCCGCAGGACCAGCGCGCTGTTGAATCCGTCGAAGCCCCGCGCGCAGACCAGCGCCAGCCGGCTGCGCGGCCGGCGGTGCTCACGCAGGAAGTCCAGCTCGCACCCGTCGGCGACCTCGTCGGGGCCGGCCGAGGCGGGCAGCGTGTCGTGCGCGAACGCGAGCAGGGCGGTGGCCACGTCCAGTGCCGAGCCGCCCTGGTGGGCCCGGCCGGTCAGCGGTTTCTGGGTGGTGACCGGGGGCGGCCGGTCGGCGAAGACGGCGCGCAGCGCCGCGGCCTCGCTGCGGTCGTAGCGGAGTACGCCGAGGGCGTCGGGCAGCACCACGTCGATCGCGGTCGCCGCGACGCCGGCGCGGTCCAGGGCCAGCCGCATCGCCCGCGCGTACTGGATCGGGTCGCCGGCGCTGTCGGCGGTGGTGTGCGCGGCGTCGTGGGTGGCCCCCCAGCCGCTGACCTCGCCGTAGATCCGGGCGCCCCGGGCCAACGCGTGGCCCAACTCCTCCACCACGAAGACCGCGCCGCCCTCGGCCGGCAGGTAGCCGCTGGCCGTCGCGTCGAACGGCCGGTAGGCCCGCTCCGGGTCGGCGACGTCGCTGAGCAGCCCGGAGCGCAACTGGCAGGCCAGGGCGTACGGGCTCAGTGGACACTCGGTCGCCCCGGCGATGACCACCGGAGTCCCCCGGCGCACCGCGCGGGCGGCGTGCGCGAGGCTGTCCAGCCC
This sequence comes from Micromonospora sp. NPDC049801, assembly GCF_040656575.1. Taxonomy (NCBI): domain Bacteria; kingdom Bacillati; phylum Actinomycetota; class Actinomycetes; order Micromonosporales; family Micromonosporaceae; genus Micromonospora; species Micromonospora sp. NPDC049801. The sequence goes on from NZ_JBFAMS010000001.1 coordinate 620,429, forward strand.
GCCGGCCGCCTCCGCGACCAGCACGCCGCTCGGACCCTTGAACTGGTGGTGGATGGAGAGCTGTCCGACGCTCGCCGCGTAGAACCAGGCGATCGACTGGTACGCGCCGACGGTGCGCGACGGCCCACCCCAGAGCCGTTGCAGTTCCCGCTGCCCGAACAGGTTGCCCCCGGACGAGCTGGCCAAGGCGACCGCGTAGCCGTACGGGTCGGGTGCCCGCTCGGGCAGCCCGGCGTCGGCCAGCGCGAGGCGGGTGGCGGCGAAGCCGAGGTGTGTCCATCGGTCGGTCTGCACGAGTTGCCGGCTCTCGGCGTAGGACTCGGCCGCGAAGTCGGGCACCTCGCCGCCGAGGCGGGTGGGGTAGCCGGCCGGGTCGAAGAGCGTGATCGGCCCGGTGCGCCGGGTGCCGGCCAGGACGGTACGCCAGTGCGCGTCCGCGCCGACGCCGCTGGGCGCGACCACACCGATTCCGGTGACGACCGCCCGGGCGGTGCTCACGCCGCCGCCGGAAGTCGGCGGAACACCATCGCCGACTGGAAGCCACCGAACCCGCTGCCCACCGACAGGGCCACGTTCACCGGCACCTCCCGCGCCTCGTTGGGTACGTAGTCCAGGTCGCACTCGGGGTCACGGGTGCTCCAGTTGGCCGTCGGCGGCACCACCCCGAACTCGATCGCGAGGGCGCAGGCGGCCATCTCGATCGACCCGATCGCGCCGAGCGAGTGCCCGACCATCGACTTGATGGAGCTGATCGGCACCCGGTACGCGGCCTGGCCCAGCGCCCGCTTGAACGCGGCCGTCTCGTGCCGGTCGTTCTGCCGGGTGCCCGAACCGTGCGCGCTGATGTAGGAGACCTGCTCCGGGATGATCCGGCCCTGCCGCAGCGCGTCGCTGACGGCGAGGCCCATCTCCAGCCCGTCGGGGCGCAGCCCGGTCATGTGGAAGCCGTTGCTGCGGCTGGCGTAGCCGGCGACCTCGCAGTAGACGTGGGCGCCCCGCCGTCGGGCGTGCTCGGCCTCCTCGAGCACCAGCACGGCCGCGCCCTCGGCCAGCACGAATCCGTGCCGGTCGGCGTCGAACGGGCGGGAGGCGTGCGCTGGGTCGTCGTTGTCGGGACTGGTCGCCTTGATCGCGTCGAACGAGGCGACGGTGACCGGTGAGATCGGCGAGTCGGCCGCGCCGGCCAGCACGATGTCCGCCTCGCCGTCCACGATCATCTGGTGGGCGTAGCCGATGGCGTCGATGCCGGACGTGCAGCCGGTGGAGACGACCTGCGCCGGGCCGTGCAGGCCGTGCCGGCAGGCCACGTCGGCGGCCAGGCTGCTGGGCACCAGCGCCTGGTACAGGTATGGGCCGCCGAGTGCCGCGTCGACCAGCCACCGCCGGCCGTGCTCGCTGACCCGCACGTACTCCTCTTCCAGGGCCATCGTGCCGCCCACGGCGGTGCCGAGCACCACCCCGGCGCGGTCCCGCTCGGCGTCGGTAAGCACCAGGCCGGCGTCGGCGATGGCCTCGGTGGAGCAGGCCAGCGCGAACTGGACGTAGCGGTCGGCGCGACGCCGCTCGGCGTCGGTGAGCCCGGCGGCGACCGGGTTGAAGTCACACTCGGCGGCGATCTGCGAGCGGAACGGCGACGGGTCGAAGAAGCTGATCCGCCGGGTGGCCGTACGCCCCTCGGTGATGGTCTTCCAGAACCGGTCCCGGCTGGCGCCGCCGGGGGCCACGACGCCCACGCCGGTCACCACGGTGCGACGGCCGGTCACCGCGCCACCTCTGTTCGCGACTGCGGGGCTCGCAAACCCGGCTCACTCCTCGCGCTCACGACCCACCCCCTGTTCGACGAGTTCGGTGTCGACGTGCCCCAGCTCGGGGCGCGGGGCCAGGGGGCCCAGGTGGAAGACCACCTCGGCCGGCTCCGTGCCGGTGTTGCGCAGCCGGTGCCGCACGTTGACCGGTACGAACAGCGCCTCGCCGGTGGCCACCTGCGTGGGCTGGTCGTCGAGGTCCACGGTGATCGCGCCGCGAGCCACGTACAGGAACTCCTCGCTGTAGGGGTGGTAGTGCTCGGCGATCCGCTCCCCCGACGCGAGGGTCGCCACCCCGAGGAAGCCGGAGGTGCTGCCGACGGTGCGGGGGCCCAACAGCACCCGCAACTCACCGCCGCGTCGCCGGTCCGCCGGTACGTCCGAGGCCGCTATCAGCCGGGTGCCCAGGTCACTCATCGCCGGCCTCCCCCGCGGCGGAGCCGGCCTGCGCCGAGGCGTCGCCGTCGACGGAGCCGGCCTGCGCCGGAACCGAGCCGCCGGCCGGGCCGCTCCGGCCGGCGCGTTCCCGGGCGATCCGCTCCACCCGGTCCTTGATCACGGCGAGTTGGATGACGCTGTTGGTGTTGATCCGCTCGGTCATGGCGGCGTTGTCGACGGGCGCGGTCGGCTTCATGGCGAAGTCCTGCGTCCAGGTCATCCGGGTGCCGCCGGCCTCCTCGGTGTAGCGCCAGTGGATCCTCATGTACTCGAACGGCCCGGTCTCCACCCGGTGCGCCCGCACCTGACGGCTCACCGGGTCGGCGGTGCGTTCGCTGACCCAGCTCCACGCCACCCCGTTCTCGTCGGGGTACATGGTGAGCCGGAACCGTACGGTGTGCCCGTCGCGGTGCAGAATCTCCACCACGGCGTACTCGGTGAACAGCTCGGTCCAGTTCGCCACGTCGTTGGTGACGTCCCAGACCAGCGCGAGCGGCGCGTCGATGAGCACGGTGTTCTCGGTGTGCCCGGGCGGGTCGGTACGACGGGCGACCAGGTCGGCCACCGCCGCGATGCTCAGTTGCCCGGCCTGCTCGGGGATGCTCACCTGCCACCGGTCGGCGACGACCGCCGAGAGTTCCAGCAGGGCGAGCGAGTCCATGCCGAGTTCCTCCAGCGACGCGGCGGGCGTGCGGGCCGCGGCCTCGGCGTCCAGGCCGCAGTGCGCCACCAGGATGTCGGTGATCTCGGCGGTCATCGGGCGACCATGGGTGACGGTCATCGGGTCCTCCTGTGGGTTACGTCGGGCTCCGCGGCGGGCGCGGCGCGGGGTGTTGGGGTGGCCGCCGGCCGCGACGCGGGCGCGGCGAGCAGGCGGTCGACGAGGCCGGTGGTGTAGCGGCCCTTGCGGAACCCGGCGTCGTCGAGCACCCGCCGGACGAACGGGATGGTGGTGTGCACACCCGGACCGGCGATGTCGAACTCGTACAGCGCGCGTTCCAGCCGGTTGAGCGCCGACTCCCGGTCGGGCGCCCAGACCACGACCTTGGCCAGCAGGGAGTCGTACCAGGGGCCGACCAGGTAACCGGCGCGGGCGTGGGTGTCCACCCGGGTGAACGGGCCGCCCGGCGGGGTGAACCGCTCGAGCCGTCCGGGGGTGGGGGCGAAGCCGCGTGACGGGTCCTCGGTGTTCACGCGGCACTCCACGGAGACGCCGCGCAGGTGTATCTCCTCCTGCCGCCACCGCAGCGGCACACCGGCCGCGATGTGCAGTTGCTCGTGCACCAGGTCGATCCCGGTGACCATCTCGGTGACGGGGTGCTCCACCTGGATCCGACAGTTGATCTCCAGGAAGTGGAAGCGTTCCTCGGCGTCGACCAGGAACTCCAGCGTGCCGGCGCCGACGAAGCCCACCTCCAGCGCGCCCCGCAGCGCGGTCTCGGCGATGGAGTCGAGCGTCGCGGCGGACAGCGCGGGGGCGGGGGCCTCCTCGACGAGTTTCTGGTGTCGGCGCTGCACCGAGCAGTCCCGGGTGCCCAGGTGCACGCCGTTGCCGTGGGCGTCGCAGAGCACCTGCACCTCGACGTGCCGGGCCTCGGTGAGGTAGCGCTCGACGTACACCCGGTCGTCGCCGAAGGCGGCCTGGGCGGCGGCCCGCGTCCGCGCGTACGCCCGGGCCAGCTCGGCCGGACGGCGCACCACGGTCATCCCCCGGCCGCCGCCCCCGGCGGCGGCCTTGACGATCACCGGGTAGCCGACGGCGTCGGCGACCTCGGCCGCCGCCGCGGCGGTGGCCACCGGCGCGACGCTGCCCGCCGCCAGCGGCAGTCCGGCCCGGCTCATCAGGGCCCGGGCCGAGGACTTGTCGGCCAGCGCCGCCATCACCGCCGGCGGCGGCCCGATGAACGTCAGCCCGTTGTCCGCGCAGATCTCGGCGAAGTCGGCGTCCTCGGAGAGGAACCCGTATCCGGGGTGGACGGCCTGCGCGCCCACCTGGCGGGCGGCCTCCACGATCGCGGCGGCGTTGAGGTAGCTGCGCCGGCTGGACGCCGGTCCGATCCGGACGGCCTGGTCGGCGAGGCGGACGGCCGCGGAGTCCGCGTCGGCGGCGGAGTAGACCACCGCCGTGCGGACGCCGAGTTCCCGGCAGGCCCGCAGCACCCGCAGGGCGATCTCGCCCCGGTTGGCGATCAGAACGGTCTCGAACATCGCCACCCCCGCCGTCAGGCCGGATCCAGCTCGACCAGTGGCTGGTCGTACTCCACCGGCTGACCGTCCTCGACGAGGATCGCGACCACCCGGCCGGCCCGGTCGGCGCTCACCTCGTTCATCAACTTCATGGCCTCGACGATCGCCACCGGCTGACCGGGACGGACCAGGTCGCCGACCGCGACGAACGGCCCAGCGCCCGGCTCCGGCGCGCGATAGAACGTGCCGACGATCGGCGCCCGGATCGCGGCGCGGCCCGGAACCGGGGGGCGGATCAGCGCGGCCGGCGGACCGGGCGCGGCCGCGGTCGGCGGCGGCGTGGCGGCGGCCACCGGCAGGGCCGGAGGTACGCCCGAGCCGCCGGCCGGCTCGTCCGGATGCCACTCGATCTCGAGCACGGTCGCCCCGCTGCGCAGCCGGATCCGGCGTACCGGCCCGGCCAGCTCGGCGAGCAGGTGCCGGGCCTGTCGGCGTAGCCCGGCCAGCACCTCCTCGCCGTCCGTGTCGGATCCCTGGGATCCGTCCGCCCGGAGGCGCCCGTCGACGTCCGCCCGGCCGTTCGGGCCGTCGGCGGTGGACACCGTCGCGCCGGCCGTCATCGGGCACCTGCCTGGTTGCCGGCGCGGGTGGCGCCGAACCGACGGAAGCGCTGCCGTCGCAGGCGGACCAGCATCGCGGGCGGCACGTCCAGCAGTGGCAACAGATTGGCCAGCAGGGCGGCGCGCAGCCGCCGGGCGGTCTCCGCCGGGTCGTCGTGGGCGGCCGTCGCGGGCTCGGGGACGATCTCGTCGACGACGCCGAGGCGACACAGGTCGGGCGCGGTCAGCCGCAGCGCGCGGGCCGCCTGTGGGGCGGCGGAGCGGTCCGGCCAGAGGATGGCGGCGCAGCCTTCCGGGCTGATCACCGAGTAGACGGCGTGTTGGAGCATCAGCACCCGGTCGGCGACGCCGAGGGCCAGCGCGCCGCCGCTGCCGCCCTCGCCGGTGATCACCGTGACGACGGGGGTCGGCAGCACGGTGAGGGTGAGGATGTTCTCCGCGATCGCCGCCGCCTGCCCCTGCTCCTCGGCGCTGATCCCCGGGTCCGCGCCGGGCGTGTCGATGAGGGTGACCACCGGCAGGCCGAGTCGCGCGGCGAGACGCATCAGCCGCAACGCCTTGCGGTGCCCGGCCGGGCTGGCCATGCCGAAGTTGCGGGCGACCAGGTCGGCGGTGGTGTGCCCCTTCTGGTGGCCGATCACCATCACGTGCCGCCCGGCCAGGCGGGCGATCCCGCCCACGATGGCCGGGCAGTCCCCGCCGAGCCGGTCGCCGTGCAACTCGACGAACCCGTCGAAGACCGAGTCCAGGTAGTCCAGGGTGGTGGGTCGACCGGGGTGGCGGGCCGTGCGCACGGTGTCCCACGCGTCGCGTACCGCCGGCTGCGTGCCGTCGTCGGCCGCCGCCGTGGGCGGTCGCTGCCCGTCGGCCACCGCCGGCGGGACCGCGTCCACCAGACGCTCGTGGTGTCGCGCCGGCTCCTGACGGGGTACGGACGCCCGCGCCGGACGGCCGGTGCGGGCCGCGGCCAGCAGCGCCGCCAGCCGACCGCGCAACGACCGGCGCTGCACCACCATGTCGACCTGCCCGTGACGCAGCAGGAAGTCGGCGGTCTGGAACCCCTCCGGCAGGGCGCGACCGGTGATCTGACGGATCACCCGTGGACCGGCGAAGCCCATCCGGGCGCCGCTCTCGGCGAGCACCAGGTCGGTGTTGGTGGCGAAGGACGCCGCCACGCCGCCGTAGGTCGGGTCGGTGAGCACGCTGACGGTGAGCAGGCCCGCCTCGCGCAGGGCGGCGATCGCCTGGCTGACCGTGGCCATCTGCATCAGCGACAGGGCGCCCTCCTGCATCCGGGCGCCGCCGGACGCGGTGACCAGGATGAGCGGCACCCGGTCGTCGAGCGCCCGCTCGGCGGTGCGGGTGATTAGCTCGCCCACCGCGGCGCCGAGGCTGCCGCCGAGGAAGCGGAAGTCCATCACCGCCAGGGCGGCCGGGTGCCCGCCGATGGTGGCGGTGCCACAGAGAACAGCCTCGGGCAGGCCGGTGGCGGCCCGCGCCGCGGTGAGCCGGTGCGGGTACGGGAGCACGTCGACGAAGTTCAGCGGGTCCGCCTCGGGTATCCGGTCGGGCAGCAGGCGCAGCGAGCCCGGGTCGACGAGCTGCCGCAGCCGCTCCGGCGCGCCGAGGCGGGAGTGCTCCCCGCACTCCGGGCACACGTGCAGGTTGCGGCGTAGCCGCTTGCGGTAGAGCAGGCTCGCGCAGCCGGCGCAGCGGGACCAGAGCTGCTCCTCCTGCCCCGCGGCGGCGGTCACGAGCGCCCTCCGGCGTCGAACCGGTAGAAGCAGCGCGCCATCGCGTCGCGCGGGGAGCGCCAGGTCGGCAGGTACGGCGAGACGTACGGCCGGAGCCGGTCGCTGACCCGGATGAACTCGGGGTGGCCCCGGGCGGCCTCGACCGCCGGCTGCGCCGGCTGCTCGGTCTCGAGCAGGTGCACGTAGAGGTCGTGCAGCCGGTACAGCGCGCGGTGCCGGACGCCGACCAGGCGCGGTAGCTCGGTCGCGTCCGACTCGGCGAAGATTTCGGCGACCTGCTCCTGCGCGGTCGGTACGACCTTCGCGATGATCAGCGATCGGTCCATGGCTGGGCCTCCCCCCACGGCGTCCGGGTCGGCCGGATGAGCCCCGGGGACGCGCTGGACGACTGCCGCCACGATGCGGCAGTCGTCGTCACGGCGGCGTCACCGCGACGGATCGACCGGCGACGCCAAATGGTGACGCTGCGTTGACGCAACCTGTGTATGAGCTATGCGTCCCATGTGCAGCCCGCCTCGAATGATCGATGTTTTTGCAGTTCAGAACCGATTTCATGGGCGAGATTGGGCCAACATGGGCGTTGACTCACCGTGACCGTAATTGATAATCTTCACGGTGGTCAGCCCGGCGGCTCCGGCGGGTGACGCCGCGCGTGGACAGCCGTGGTCGGATTCCATCGACGGAGCCGACGGTGGCGACGCGGGCAGCCGATCCGGGACACAGCAGACAGTCGGGACGAGCGTTCCACAGAGGGGTGCCGCCGTGGCCGCTGATCCGTCCGTGCCGACCGCCGAAGGCCCCGGCGAGGGTGACCTCGCGCTGCACCTGCTCGGCGGCTTCCGCCTCCTGCACGCCACCGCGCACATCGTGGTGCCGCGCGGACTGCAACGGGTGATCGCCCTGATCGGGCTGCGCCCCGGCGCCACCCGCAGCCAACTCGCCGGGCTGCTCTGGCCCGACGTGTCCGAGGAGCGGGCGCTGTCGTCGCTACGGACCGCGCTGTGGCGGCTGCGGCAGGACCCGTGCTGCCCGATGGTCGTGGCCGGCGACACCGTCCGGCTGGCCCCGGCCGTCCGCCTCGACGTCGACGACCTCGTCGGGACGGCCGAGCGCGTCCGCAACGGCGACGACCCGCGGACCACCGCCGGGGCGCTCGCCGCCGGCCGGCACGACCTGCTGCCCGGCTGGTACGACGACTGGGTGTTGCTGGACCGGGAACGGCTGCGGCAACTGCGTCTGCACATGCTGGAGCAGGTGTCCGCCCAGCACCTCGCCGCGGGGCGGCACGGCGAGGCGTTGGAGGCAGCGTTGGAAGCGATGGCCGCCGAACCGCTGCGCGAGACACCGCACCGGCTGGTGGTCCGCATCCACCTCGCGGAGGGCAACGCGTTCGAGGCCGTGCACGCCTTCTACGTCTACCGGGACCTGCTGCGCCGCGAGCTGCGCCTCGAACCCAGCCCGGCGATGAGCGCCCTGCTCGACGACACGCTCGCCCCGATCCGGGCGGCCACCCGCCCCGCCGCCGGCCGGGACCCCGCCGTACGGCCGTCACCGGCCGGTCGGCACACGTGACGGTGACGTGACACGGCCTGCGGCACGGTGACCGCATCAAGCACGTGACCACCGGCCTGCGGGTCGGGATCGGCCACCGGCGGAAGGGGTCCCATGAGTCGTCTACTGATCGTCAGCCGGATCATCCCAGGCGCGGAGGGGCGGGTCGCCCAGATCTTCGCCGAGTCCGACGCCACCGAACTGCCCGGCCTCACCGGCGTCACGCACCGGTCCCTGTACGGCCTGCACGACGTGTTCGTGCACGTCATCGAGACCTCGGACGTCAATCCGGGCGCCCTCGCCGCCGCCCGTAACCATCCGCTGTTCCAGCAGGTCAACGAAAGGCTCGCGGCGCACACCTCGCCGTACCTGTCGACCTGGCGCTCCCCGAAGGACGCCATCGCCGAGTGCTTCTACCGCTGGGACGCGGCCGACGCGGCGGCGCCTCACCCGGCCGGCTGACATGTCCACCACGGGACCGCACGTCCTGGTCATCGGCGCCGGCACCGGCGGCCTGTGCCTGGCGCACGGGCTGCGCCGCGCCGGCATCAGCGTCGCCGTCTACGAGCGGCATCGGCACAGCGGAGAAGGGCTGCTCGGATACCGCGTGGGCATCGGTCCGACCGGCAGCCGGGCACTGCGCGACTGCCTGCCACCTCAACTGTTCGCCACGTTCCTGGCAACCTGCGCCCGGCCGCCGAGCTACTTCAACGTCGTCACCCAGCGGCTGCGCGAGACCGCGTCGTTCGAGCTGCGGCCGGCCGTCGATCCCGTGCGGACGGAACACTCGGTGGCCCGGATGGTGCTGCGCCAGGTGCTGTTGACCGGCCTGGCCGACGTGGTGCACTTCGACAAGACCTTCGTCCGGTACGAGCAGCACGACGACGGCACGGTCACCGCCCACTTCGCCGACGGGACCACCGCCACCGGCGACCTGCTGGTGGCGGCGGACGGCACGCACTCGGCGGTCCGCCACCAGTACCTGCCGCACGCGGTCATCCGGGACGCCGGGACGATCAACATCGCCACGCGCATCCCGCTGACCGCGCAGACCCGCGGTCTCGTGCCCGAGCGCGTCGCCAAGGGCATCTCGCTGATCTTCGGCGTCGGCGGCACGATGGGCGTGCTGCACGTGATGGAGTTCAAGTGGGACGCGAACCGGACGATCAAGCCCGGCGTCGGCGACGACGACGCCGCCCTGCTGCGGGCCTGGTCCGGCCTGTCCGAGCAGACCAGCGCCGACTACATCAACCTCATCATCTGGAGCACCGCCCGTCGGTTCCCGTCCGACGTCCTGGAGCGCCGGGGCGAGGACCTGAAGCGGGTCGCGCTGGACCTGACCCCGAACTGGCACCCGGACCTGCGGGAACTGTTGCGGACCAGCGATCCGGGCAGTGTCCTGCCGATCAGGGTGAGCACGTCCGAGCCGACGCCACCCTGGAAGAGCAGCACCGTCACCCTGCTCGGGGACGCCATCCACACGATGACCCCCGGGCGCGGGGTGGGGGCGAACACCGCGCTGCGCGACGCCCGCCTGCTCTGCCAGCACCTCACCAGCGCCGTCGCCGGGGACAAGACGCTCGTGCAGGCCGTGGCGGACTACGAAGCCGCCATGGTGCCGTACGGCTTCGCACGGGTCGCCGAATCACTGAACCGCAGCGGCACCAACGGCGAGGACCGGATGTACCGCCCGGTGGTGGGCCGTCTCGCCCTGCTCGGCGCGCGCGGCTACTTCGGAGTGACCAGTCGGGTGCCCCCACTGCGACGCCGTTTCGTCGACGACTTCCACACCTACGAGGGCGACGAGGACTGACCGCGGCACCCACCGACCCGGGTACGACGTGCGAGCGTCGTACCCGGGTCGCCTCGTGCCCGGCGGGCGCCGGTCGCGACGTCGGCGCTGGTGGGCGCGACGCTGCGTCACCCGTCGGGCACCCCGCGAGGTGGTGGGCGTCGGCGCGCGCCGTACGACCGGTCCTGTCTGTCGTCGTCCGATCGCGTGTGCGAAGCTGCGGCGAGTTTTTCTCGTGACTTTCTCGACGAGGTGAGAGGGAGGTTCGCCGTGGAGTGGTCTATCGGACACTCGCTGATAGTGGTCGTGGCGGGGTTGCTGGGCCTGGCCGCCGGATGGTTGCTGCGCGGCCGGCAGGGCGCGGGGGCCGCCGCACGGCCCATCGTGGACGGCGATCCCGTCGCCGGTCTGGCCGTGGTCACCAGCCCGGAGCCACCGGCCATGACCGACGAGGCCCGGCCGGCGGCGAGCATCGACTCCCCGCCCGCGGCGGTCGCCGACGAGCCGGCCCCGGTCGACACGGTCAGCGCGCCGGCCACCGTGACCACGTCGGACGATTCCGCGCCGGACGCCGTCGACCCCGGCGACATGGCCCTCACCGAAGCCCCGCCGACCGTTCCGGCCGATGACCGGACCGACGCGGTCGACGAGCCGGGCACGGTCGACGAGCAGCCCGCCCCGGCGACGGTGGTCGCCCCGCGCCAGCCGCTGGACGACCGCACCGACACTCCGTCCGACGAGCCGATCGACGCCACGCCGGTCGACACCACGCCGGCCGAGCCGATCGACACCACCCCGGCCGACGCCACCCCGGCCGAGCCGATCGACGCCACCCCGGCCGAGACCGTCCCGGCCGCGCCGGACGAGCAGGCCGAGGCCGTTCCCGCCGAGAGCGCGTACACCGGGACGACGCCGGCCGACACGACCCCGGCGGTCGCGGCCGGTCTGCCGGCGGTGGACGTCGACGAGGCCGAGCCGGCGCGGGCCACGCCGCCGGTCCGCGCGACGGACGCCCCGCCGATCCCGGCGGCCACGGCGGACACCGACCCGACGGGCCCGGCGGACACCGACCCGACGGGCCCGGCGGACGACTTCCGTCGGATCCAGGGTGTGGGGCCGAAGATGGCGGCCGCGTTGCAGGCGGCCGGCGTGCGCACCTACCGCCAGCTCGGCGAGCTGGACGAGCCGGCGCTGCGCGACCTGATCCGGACCGCCGGCCTGCGCGCCGCGCCCGCGCTGGCCACCTGGCCCCAGCAGGCTCGGGTGCTGGCCGGCGCCGGCGACGCGGCGAGCGCCGTCCTGCCCGGCGGCGACCAGGGCTGACGCACCACCGTGAACCCCCGGACGTCCGCGCGGACGTCCGGGGGTTCGCTCGTTCCGAGCGCGCCCGACGGAGGCCGGGACGCGGGTCGACCAACCGCCCGGTCGGGGGACGGTGGGACGAATCCCGAGGTGGCGGGGTGGGCCGCTGGCTAGCGTCGGTCGGGGTGGGCCGGACGGTCCGCCACGTCGACCGGCACCGCAGGAGCGAGCGTGCAGTTCTCCGCGCCGGAGCCCGGGCCTGGCAGGACGCGACCACCGGTACGCGACCCGGATTCCCCCCGCCGGGTGACTCTGCTCGAACTCTTCTTCGACCTGGTGTTCGTGGTCGCGCTCGCGCTCATCTCACGCGGCATGGTCGACCAGCTCGACTGGCACCGCGCCGGACAGGCGTTGATCCTGCTGGCCGCCGTCTGGTGGACGTGGGCGATCACCACCCTCGTCACCGACCTGTACGACCCGGAACGGACCGAGATCAAGCTGCTGATCGCCTCGGTCATGTTCGGCGCGCTGCTGATGACCACCGCGATCCCCGAGGCGTTCAACGCGCGCGGCATCGTCTTCGCCGGCACGTACGTGGCCATCCACCTGGGGCGCGGGCTGTTCCTGATGCCGGCCGTGCGTCGCCAACCACAGACCCAGCGCCGGGCGTTGCGCATCTTCACCTGGTTCGTCGTGTCGGCGATCCCCTGGATCATCGGCGCGTTCGTCGCCGGTGACGCCCGGCTGGCGTGCTGGGCCATCGCGCTGGCCATCGACTACACCGGCTTCCGGCTCGCGTACCCGGTGCCGGGGCTGGGGGTGGTGCCGGAGCCGCAGCGCAACGTCACGGCCGAGCACCTGTCCGAGCGGTACCAGCAGTTCTTCATCATCGCGCTCGGCGACGCCATCCTGACCATCGGCACCATGTTCAACCTGGCGCACACCGAGGCCCAGAACATCGCCTCGTTCGCGGTGGCGTTCGGGACCACGCTGCTGCTCTGGCGGATCTACGTCCACAAGTCCGGCCAGCTGCTGCCGACGGCCATCAAGATGTCCGGCGCGCCGGCCAAGTTCCTGTTCACCGCCCCGTACACCCACCTGCTGATGATCGCCGGAGTGGTGACCACGGCCGCCGGGTTCGACCTGGTGCTGCACGACCACCCGGGACGTACGCCGCCGGCCTGGGTGGCGGTGATCCTCGGCGGCCCGGCGCTGTTCCTGGTCGGCCGGTCCTCGTTCGAGTACGAGGTGTTCAGTCGGGTGTCGCCGTCCCGCCCCGGTGGGCTCCTCGCGTTGCTCACGATCGCGCCCGTGGTGATGTACCTGCCACCGCTGGCCGCCTCGTTCGGCGCGCTGCTGGTGCTGGCCGGGGTCGCCTACGCGGACCACCTCCGCAGCCACGGCAAACCGCCGGAGCCCCCCGCACCGCCGCACTGAACCAGCCGCCGGCCGGCGGGCGGTCACACCAGCGCGCCCGCGTACCCCCGGGCCTGTAGCCGCTGCCCGGCGGTGTTGCCGAGGCGCACCTGGAGGCCCAGCGGCACGGCGGCCCGGCGGACGTCGTCCACGTGCAGCGAGCCGTGCCGGTCCACGGTCAGCACCGGCGGCTCCTCCAGCTCGCCGACCGGCGCGTGGAAGGAGAGCAGGGTCACCGAGGTGGTGAGGTAGCCCGGGTAGGCAGCGCGGGCCACCGCCTCGTCCGGGTGGGCGAGCACCACCAGGTCGCGCAGGTGAGCGAAGTCGGCCGCGAGCGCGCCGGCCTTCCAGTGGGCCGGCTCGTCGACGGCGCCGGTGTGGTGCCGGGACCGGTTCGCCGACGTGATGTAGAGGTGGTCGGTGCCGGTCTCGGCGAGCGCCCGCTCGAAGAACGTGTTGGACGGACAGGTGAGGCCGGGAGCGATGACCTGGGCGGTCCGCAGTCCGCAGTCGACCTGGGTGAGGTGGTCGGGCAACCGGTCGGCGGCCGGACCCCGGAAGCCGAACGGCCCGGCACCGTAGAGGGCGTCCATCAGGGCCCGCACCCGGCCGACCGGCAACCGGGGCGAGATACGGGACCAGTCGAACATCCCCGGGATACGTCCGATCGCGGTGGTGATGCTGCCGACCTGGTCGACGGCCCGACCCTTGGCCAGGTTCACCCGACGGACGGTGGCCGGGTCCGGGCGGGCGACGAGGGCGTAGACGTTGGCGAACGCCACCGCGACGACCGCGCCTCCGGCGAGCGCGCGGGCAGCGACCGCGACGTCGTGGGGGCGGTCGACGTAGAGCGATGGTGTCGGGACGTCCATGGGTCCTCCTCGGCGGGCCGTGAGGCAGTTCTACGTCCGATGCCCCGCGCGGCGGCCGGGTCGGTCGGCGATCCGATAGCCGCGCGCGGAGACCTCGTGCGGGCGGCCGATGCCGGCATCGGCCGGACGGACGATGCGGCGGGGGTACGACGCGTCCACCGTTAGCGGCGCGACCCGATTGGGTACAACGCGTGCACCTCAGCTCCACCACATTCCTTCAGGAGGCAGCGATGCGCGGCACCTCGATACTCGGAGTCATCGTCGTTATCTGGCTGGTGATCGGCGCGGTCGCCGCCGGCCAGCGGGGCTACTACAGCGGCGACGACACCAACTGCGCCGAGGCGGGCACGATCCTGGTCACGATCGTGGCCGGACCGTTGAACTACATCGGGGCCAATCCCAAGATCGACTGCAAGCTGCCCGAGCCGTCCAAGTAGGACGAAGGCGGTTCGCCCGGCCCGCGCCCGCGTAGGGCGCGGGCCGTTTTCCGTCCCAGGGTCGGGCGGGCGGTCGGCGGTCGGCGGTCGGCGGTCGGCGGTCGGCGGTCGGCGGTCGGCGGTCGGCGGTCGGCGGTCGGCGGTCGGCGGTCGGCGGTCGGCGGTCGGGTGATGGTGAGGGCGGTGCCCAGGGCGGGCGCAATGGGGCGAAGAAGCCGAAAGGTGATGTCGGGGCGTTCATCGCGAAGAGGGGACATCTATCCGGCACCTGGCCGCTGACAGCCAAAAAGTTTTGTGGGGTCTCTACAACTCAGCGGCGGTTGGTTCGGCCGTTGCACCATGGCGCCGTCCGCTCCGAGCCGGAAAAGTGATCACTGCCGGGAGCCGTCGTGTCTCGGCACGTACAGATGGTCTACCAAAGGGGTCAGTCGGGTGTTCAACCGCGTCGCCATCGTCAACCGTGGTGAGGCCGCCATGCGGCTCATCCACGCGGTCCGGGAGCTGGCCGCGGAGACGGGCAGCCGGATCGAGACGGTCGCCCTCCACACCGACGTCGACCGCACGGCCACCTTCGTGCGCGAGGCCGACATCGCCTACGACCTCGGGCCCGCGTCGGCGCGCCCGTACCTGAATCTCGCGACGCTCGAGCGCGCCCTGACCGAGACCGGCGCCGACGCCGCGTGGGTCGGCTGGGGCTTCGTCGCCGAGGATCCCGCCTTCGCCGAGCTGTGCGAGAAGATCGGGATCACCTTCGTCGGACCGAGCCCGGAGGCCATGCGCCAGCTCGGCGACAAGATCGGCGCAAAGCTGATCGCCGAGCAGGTCGGCGTGCCGGTCGCGCCGTGGAGCCGCGGCGCCGTCGAGAGCCTGGAGGCCGCGACGGCGGCAGCGGCCGAGATCGGCTACCCGCTGATGCTCAAGGCGACGGCCGGCGGCGGCGGGCGCGGCATCCGCGTGGTCACCAGCGACGCCGAACTCGCCGACGCGTACGAGCGCACCAGCCAGGAGGCGGCGCGGGCGTTCGGCAGCGGCATCGTGTTCCTGGAGCGCCTGGTCACCGGTGCCCGGCACGTCGAGGTCCAGGTGATCGCCGACGGTCAGGGCACCGCGTGGGCGCTGGGCGTGCGGGACTGCTCGGTGCAGCGGCGCAACCAGAAGGTCATCGAGGAGTCGGCCTCGCCGGTGCTCGACAAGGCGCAGGCCGCCGAGCTGAAGACGTCGGCGGAGCGGCTCGCCGTGGCGGTCGGCTACCGGGGCGCGGCGACCGTCGAGTTCCTCTACCACCCCGGCGACCGGCTGTTCGCGTTCCTGGAGGTCAACACCCGCCTGCAGGTCGAGCACCCGATCACCGAGCTGACCACCGGATTCGACCTGGTCAAGGCGCAGCTGCACGTCGCGTCGGGCGGCCGGCTCGTGGGTGACCCGCCGGTGGAGCGCGGGCACGCCATCGAGGCCCGACTCAATGCCGAGGACCCCGACCGTGACTTCGCGCCGTCGCCGGGGCGGATCGCGCGGCTCGACCTGCCCGCCGGGCCGGGCATCCGGGTGGACACCGGCGTCAGCGAGGGCGACACCATCCCGGCCGACTTCGACTCGATGATCGCGAAGATCATCGCGTACGGGCGGAACCGGGACGAGGCGCTGGGCAAGCTACGGCGGGCGATGGCCGACACCACCGTCATCATCGACGGTGGCGCGACGAACAAGAGCTTCGTGCTCGACCTGCTCGACCAGCCGGAGGTCATCGACGCCAGCGCCGACACCGGCTGGATCGACCGGGTCCGGGGCGAGGGCCGGCTCGTCACGCACCGGCACTCCGCGGTCGCCCTGGCCGCCGCCGCGATCGAGTCGTACGAGGAGGAGGAGCACGCCGAGCGGCAGCGGCTCCTGTCGACCGCCGCCGGTGGGCGTCCGCAGGTGCAGCACGCCAGCGGCCGACCGCTGGACCTCAAGCTGCGCGGCGTCACCTACCGGCTGCGGGTGGCCCGGATCGGCGCGCACCGGTTCCGTGTCGGCATCGAGGCGGGCGGCGACGTCCGCACGGCCGACGTCGAGCTGGACCGCTTCGACCGGCACACCGGCCAGATCGCCGTCAACGGCATCCGGTACCGGCTGCTCACCGGCACGCACGGCCCGACCCACCTCGTCGAGGTGGACGGCGTGACGCACCGGGTCAGCCGGGACGAGGGCGGCGTCCTGCGCTCCCCCATGCCCGCGCTCGTCGTCGCCACCCCGCTGGAGGTGGGCGCCGAGGTCGAGGCGGGCGCGCCGGTGCTGGTGCTGGAGGCCATGAAGATGGAGACGGTGCTGCGCGCGCCGTTCCGGGCCCGACTCAAGGAGTGCGCCGTCTCGGTGGGCAGCCAGGTGGAGGCCGGTGCGCCGCTGCTGCGGCTGGAGCCGGTCGCCGACGAGGCCGCCGACACCGTGGCCGCCCCGAGCGGCCCCACCGTCGAGCTGGACCTGCCCGCCGCCGACGCCGGCCTGTCGGCGTACGAGCGCAGCCGGCGCGGTCAGGAGGACCTGCGCGGCCTGCTGCTCGGCTTCGACGTCGACCCGCACGACGACCGGCGGGTGCTCGACGACTATCTCGTCGTACGCCGGTTGGCGGCCGAGGACGGGCACCGGCCGCTGGCCGCCGAGCTGGACCTCGTCGACGCGTTCGCCGACCTGGCCGAGCTGAGCCGCAACCGGCCGACCGGCGAGGACGGCGGCGCGCACGCGCGCAGCGACCGGGAGTACCTGCACACCTACCTGCAGAGCCTCGACGTGGAGCGGGCCGGTCTGCCGGACGCCTTCCAGGCCAAGCTCGCCAAGGCGCTCAGCCACTACGGCGTGACCGACCTGGAGCGCTCCCCCGGCCTGGAAGCCGCCGTGTTCCGGATCTTCCTGGCCCAGCAGCGCGCGTCCGTCGACGCCACCGTCGTGGCGTCGCTGCTGCGGGAGTGGCTGCGCGAGACGCCGCCGGACGAGTCGCTGCGCGAGCCCGCCGGTCTGGCGTTGGAGCGGCTGGTGGCCGCGACGCAGGTCCGCTTCCCCGTGATCGCCGACCTGGCCCGGGGCGTGGTGTTC
The DNA here is from genome assembly GCF_040656575.1 of Micromonospora sp. NPDC049801. Classification (NCBI taxonomy): domain Bacteria; kingdom Bacillati; phylum Actinomycetota; class Actinomycetes; order Micromonosporales; family Micromonosporaceae; genus Micromonospora; species Micromonospora sp. NPDC049801. The sequence continues at coordinate 637,672 of NZ_JBFAMS010000001.1, forward strand.
GCCTGGTTCGCGCAGCCGCTGCTGCGCCGCAACCGCGCCCGCGTCTACGCGCAGGTGCGGGCCCACCTGCGACACCTGGACGCCCACCCGGATTCGCCCGACCGCGCCGAGCGCGTCGCCGAGATGGTCCGCAGCACCGAGCCACTGGTCCGACTGCTGGGCCAGCGCCTCGTGCGGCACCACCTCGACAACACGGTCATGCTGGAGGTGCTCACCCGCCGCTACTACGGCAACAAGGCGCTCAACCGGGTGCGGACCCGCGAGGTCGCCGACTGCTCCTTCGTGGTCGCCGAGCGCGCGGACTCCACCGTGGTCTCCGCGGCCGTCCGCTTCGACGGGCTGGGCGACGCGCTGCGCGGGCTCGCCGAGCTGGCCGGCGCCGAGGATTCCGTCGACGCCGACATCTACCTCGGCTGGGAGAACCAGCCGGAGGACTTCGACGCGATGGCAGCCGCGCTGCGCGACGTGCTCGCCGCCCATCCGTTGCCGGCGCGGGTCCGTCGGCTCACCGCCACCGTCGCGGGTCGCGGCGGGGCGGTCATGCACCACCACTTCACCTTCCGCCCGTCGGACGCCGGGATGGTCGAGGACCGGCTGATCCGCGGTCTGCACCCGTACATCGCGCAGCGGATGCAGTTGGAGCGGCTGCACAAGTTCGACCTGACCCGGCTGCCGTCGTCGGACGAGGAGGTTTACCTCTTCCAGTGCGTGGCGCGGGAGAACCCGGCCGACGAGCGCCTGGTGGCGTTCGCCCAGGTACGTGACCTGACCGAGCTGCGCGAGCAGGACGGCCGGCTGGTGGCGCTGCCCACCGCCGAGGACGCGGTGGCGGCCTGCCTCGACTCGATCCGCCGGGCCCAGTCGCGCCGGCCGTCGAAGACGCGCTTCACCACCAACCGGATCGTCGTCTACGTGTGGCCGCCGAGCGAGCTGACCCGCGAGGAGATGGAGATGATCGCCGGGCGGGTGCGCCCGACGACGGTGGGCGCCGGCCTGGAGGAGATCCTGTTCATCGCGCGTCAGCGCGACCGCCGCACCGGCGAGCTGACCAAGATCGCCGTACGGATCTCGTTCGACGCCCAGGGCGGCGCGGAGCTGACCGTCGGCGAGCCGCCGGCCGAGCCCGTCGAGCCGCTCGACGAGTACCGACTGAAGGTGCTGCGGGCCAGCAGCCGCAACACGGTGTACCCGTACGAGCTGACCGGTCGGCTCGGTGAGTTCGTCGAGCACGACCTCGACGACGCGTACGCGCTGGTCCCGGTGGACCGGCCCAAGGGGCGCAACCGCGCCGCGATCGTCGCCGGTGTCGTCACCGCGCCCACCGAGCGACACCCGCAGGGCGTGACCCGGGTCGTGCTGCTCGGCGACCCGACGAAGTCGTTGGGCGCGCTGTCCGAGCCGGAGTGCCGGCGGGTGATCGCCGCCCTGGACCTGGCGGAGCGGATGCGGGTGCCGCTGGAGTGGTGGGCGCTGTCGGCCGGGGCCAGGATCTCGATGACCTCGGGTACCGAGAACATGGACTGGGTGGCGGCGGCGCTCAAGCGCATCGTCGAGTTCACCCAGGCCGGCGGTGAGATCAACATCGTGGTCGCGGGCATCAACGTGGGCGCGCAGCCGTACTGGAACGCCGAGGCCACGATGCTCATGCACACCAAGGGTGTCCTGGTGATGACCCCGGACTCGGCGATGGTGCTCACCGGCAAGCAGTCGTTGGACTTCTCCGGCGGCGTCTCCGCCGAGGACAACTTCGGCATCGGCGGGTACGACCGGGTGATGGGTCCGAACGGGCAGGCGCAGTACTGGGCGCCGAACCTGACCGCCGCGCGGGACGTGCTGATGGCCCACTACGACCACACGTACGTCGCGCCCGGCGAGGACGCCCCGCGTCGCGCGACCACCACCGACCCGGTGGACCGGGACATCTCGGAGTTCCCGCACGACGTGGCGGGCAGCCCGTTCCGTACCGTCGGCGAGATCTTCTCCGCCGAGGCCAACCCGGACCGCAAGAAGCCGTTCGACATCCGGACGGTGCTGCGGGCCATCGCCGACCAGGACCGCCCGGTGCTGGAGCGGTGGGCGGGCATGGCCGACGCCGACACGGCGGTCGTGCAGGACGCCCACCTGGGCGGCATCCCGGTGTGCCTGCTCGGTATCGAGTCCCGGTCGGTGCCGCGTCGGGGGTTCCCGCCCACCGACGGCCCGGACACCTACACGGCGGGCACGCTCTTCCCCCGCTCGTCGAAGAAGGCCGCGCGGGCCATCAACGCGGCCAGCGGCAACCGGCCGCTGGTCGTGCTGGCCAACCTGTCGGGCTTCGACGGCTCGCCCGAGTCGATGCGCAAGCTGCAACTGGAGTACGGCGCGGAGATCGGCCGGGCGATCGTCAACTTCCAGGGCCCGATCGTGTTCTGCGTGATCTCGCGGTACCACGGCGGCGCGTTCGTGGTGTTCTCGAAGGCGCTGAACCCGAGCATGACGGTGCTCGCGTTGGAAGGGTCGTTCGCCTCGGTGCTCGGTGGCGCTCCCGCCGCCGCGGTGGTGTTCTCCGCCGACGTCAACGCCCGGACGGCCGCCGACGAGCGGGTACGCGCCCTGGAGGCCCGTGTCGCCGCCGCGTCCGGCACCGAGCGCGCCGCGTTGACGGCCGAGCTCGACGAGCTGCGGTCCTCGGTGCGGGCGGAGAAGCTCGGCGAGGTGGCTACCGAGTTCGACCGGGTGCACAACATCCAACGGGCCGTCGAGGTCGGCTCGGTGGACGCCGTCATCCGCGCCGCGGAGCTGCGTCCGCGCGTCATCGAGGCGATCGAGGCGCGGCTGAACGCTTGATCCGCCGCCGGGCCTGCTGAGCGGGGACGGCGCCGACCCATCCGGGTCGGTGCCGTCCCCGCTGTCGTTGACGCCCTGCCGCTCGGCGCAGCGGCGAAACTTTCATCCGATGACTATCCACAGTCGCGCAGCTCACCCGACTGTTTTCCGGAAGTTTTCAGAGTTGACGGGGCCCATCGACGGCCATAATGTTTCGAACGAGTTTCCGGTCCTTCGAAGCCACTCCCCCGCGCCCTTTCATCCCGGGCCGCACCCTTCCTTCAAAGATCGACACTTGTCGATCATTATCGAGAGGCAGGCAGATGAAGCCAAGACGGTGGATCAGCGCCGGCGTCGTCGCCGTCGCGACCGCTGCGGCGTTGAACGCGGTTCCGGCCACCGCGAGCCGGCCGTACGACCCGACCAGCCAGACGCTCGCGGCCCTCGGCCAGCGCCACGGCCTGAAGATCGGCACCGCGGTCAACGCAGAGGCCCTCAACGACGCCAACGACCCGCGCTACCGCCAGCTCGCCGCCGCGGAGTTCTCCTCGGTCACCGCCGAGAACGCGATGAAGTGGGAGAGCCTGGAGCCCACCCGGGGCACCTACGACTGGACGGCCGCCGACCAGCTCATCCAGTTCGCCCAGCGCAACCACCAGAGCGTCCGGGGCCACGTGCTGGTCTGGCACAACCAACTGCCCGCCTGGCTCACCAGCGGCGTCGCCGACGGCACCATCAGCAAGCAGGAGCTGCGCGAGCTGCTGCGCAAGCACATCACCACCGTCGTCGACCACTTCAAGGGCAAGATCTGGCAGTGGGACGTCGTCAACGAGGCGGTCAGCGACCCCTGGGACACCCCGTCGACGCTGCACTACAAGGGTTTCTGGGCGCAGAACCTGGGCCCGGACTACATCGCCGACGCGTTCCGCTGGGCCCGCGCCGCCGACCCGAAGGCGCTGCTGTTCTACAACGACTACAACATCGAGGCGTTCGGCTCGGGCAACCCGGCCGACGACAAGACGCAGTTCGTCTACGACATGGCCAAGGGCCTGCGCGCCAAGGGCGTCCCGATCGACGGCGTCGGCTCGCAGGGCCACCTGGGCACCCAGTACGGCAACTTCGACACCCTGCAGGTGACCGCCGCCCTGAAGCGCTTCTCCGCGCTCGGCCTGGCCACCGCGTTCACCGAGGTCGACGTCCGGAGCCAGCTGACCGAGGGCGTCCGGGCCGGCAACTCCGAGGAGATCAATCCCCGGTTGCAGGCGTCGGCCGCCAACTTCAGCGTGCTGATGAAGGCGTGCCTCGCCGTGCGCGACTGCCTGTCGTACACCGTCTGGGGTTTCAGCGACAAGTACTCGTGGGTGCCGGACTGGTTCAACGACCCGCCCGAGGGCCTGGCCACCATCTACGACGAGAACTACCAGCCCAAACGGGCGTACCAGGAGCTGAAGTCGGATCTGATCTTCGCCGGCCCGCCGTACGTCCTGCCGCGCGTCGCGCCCCGGCCGCACCGCTGAACCGGCACGGGTCGTGCGGGGTCCACCCTCCCCGCACGGCCCGTGTCAGCGGGCCACCGTCATGTCGTCATCGGGCAGGAGCGGACGCATGAACGTCCGCTCGTAGCGCACCACGCAACCCGACTCGTCACGGATCGCCTCGGCCGCGACGAACTCCGGGTCCTGGCCGAACCGTGCGCGGTACCGCTCGTACGCCGCGAGGCTGTCGAAGCTGAACAACGCCTCGGCCCGGTCGCTGGCGCCCTCGGCGGGCAGAAAGTAGCCGTGGTGCACGCCGCCGTGCCGGGCCACGAGCCGCATCCACGCGCGGGCGAACCGTTCGAACGCCTCGATCTGCGCGGGGTCGATGGTGTAGTGCACGACGCAGGTGATCATCGGTCCACCATAGAGCTCCGGGCGGCCGGCAGTAGGATCGCGGACACCTCGGCGAAGAGTGCCGCCCTGCTGCCGGAGTCCGCATGTCCGACGATCCGCCCGGCGACACCGACCGCCGCCGGGGCACGACCGTCCCTGGTCGGCGCGCGAACGGCCCGTTCCGCGCGATTCGCCGGGCCCTCGCCGTCGGCTGTCTCGTCGTCGTCGCCGCTGTGCCGGCCCGGCCCGTCCCCGCCTCCCCCGGGCCCACGACCCTGTGGGTGGCGCAGATGAACCTGTGCGACAGCGGTCGCGCCGCCTGCTACACCGGCCGGGCGGTGCCCAGGGCCGCCGAACTGATCAGGACCGAGCGGCCCGATCTGGTCACCCTCAACGAGATCTGCCAGGACGACGTGCCCACGCTGGAGGCGGTGTTCGCGACGGTCCACGGCCGCGCGAGAGTCACGTCCGCCTTCCAGGCTGCCGGCGACCGGCCCAGCGGCGCCGACACCCGGTGCCGCAACGGCCGGGCGTACGGCATCGGTCTGCTGGCCCGACTGCCGACGACGGTCAGCCGGTACACGGTGCACGGTGGGATCCACCCGGCGCAGGACCTCGCCGACCCCGAGGAACGACCCTGGCTGTGCGTGCACGTCGAGGGCGGGTTCAACGCCTGCACCACCCACCTGGCGGCCACCAGCCGCAGCGTCGCGCTCACCCAGTGCGGCCACCTGATCGACGGGATCCTGCCCGCCATCGCCCGCAGCGCCGGGTACGCCCCAACGGTGCTGAGCGGCGATTTCAACCTGCGCCCCGGCGACGTCGGGTCCTGCGTGCCGCCCGGTCATCCCCGCGTCGGTGACGGGGCGGTGCAGCACATCGTGGCCAGCGACGACATCAGCATGTGCTGCGCCCGGTCGGTGGACCTGGACGGGGCGACCGACCACCCCGCCCTGTTGGCCACCCTCGTCGTCGGCTGCGCCCGCCCGGCCCGTCAGTCCTCGTCGTCGTCCGGTTCGAGGTCCTGCTCGTAGTAGTCGAGGTCCTCCTCGTCCATGTCCTGCGCGGCCAGCGTCTTCTCGGCCTCGTCGGCGCGACCCTGCGCCCGCAGCGCGAGGGTCAGCACCGCGGTGGCCTCGTAGCCGTACTCGTCGGGGTCCTCGGCCAGCACCTCCCGGGCCTCCGCCTCGGCGCGGGCCGGCTCGCCGAGGCGCAACCGCAACCGCGCCCGGTGCAGCCGGGCCGAGCGACGACCGTCCGCCAGCTCGTCGCCGTCGAACAGGGTGACGGCCCTGTCGAGCCGGTCGAGCGCCTCGCCGGTACGGCCGGCGCGGTCCAGCAACTGCGCGGCGGCCACCTGGTCCCGGCCCGACAGCTCGGCGGAGGTGGGCCGCGCTGCCGCGCCGAGGGCGTCGACGCGCGCCAGCACCGCCCAGGCGACGTCGTCCGGCGGCCGGTTGGCGAGCCGGCCCAGCGCCTTGCGCAGCACCCGCAGCTCGGCGTCGGCGTCACCGTTGGCCCGGTGCCGGTCGGCGGCCGTGACCAGGTGCGTGAACCCCTCCGTACCGTGGAGCAGGTCGGCGGCGTCCTCCAGGACAGCCGCCAGCGGCGGCAGCCCGTCGGGCAGCTCCCCGGCCCGGATCAGCTCGGCCAGCACCACCCGCGCGGCATCGCGGTGGTGGTAGCCCCGGCGGTACAGCTCCCACAGCAGGTGGCGGCAGCGCAGCGCGTCGTCGCGCAGACCGACCCGGTCGAGGCTGCGGACCGCCTCCTCGGCGGCCTCGATCGCGTCCTCCTGCCGGCCCGCGTTGCGCAGGGTGTGCGCCACGTCGAGCCGGGTCCGCGCGGCGCCGGCCTGGTCGCCGGCCGCGGTGAGCGCGGCGACCCGTTCGACGAGCGCGGCCAGCGCCGGGTCGGCTGCCCGCTCGGACGTGGTGACCCGCCCGGCGAGGACGGTGAGCGGCACGTGCCGCGCCACCGGCGTCGCCGCCATCCGCGCCTCGACCCGCTCGCTCTGGTGCCGGTTGCCGTTCCGGACGTCGAACCGGGCGGCGATCGCGCGGGCCTGCGCGGCCACCTCGTCGTGGACCTCGGCGACCGTCGCCTCCCAGCGGCGGGTGCCGTCGTCCGAGCGGCGGGACACCACCAGGTCGGCGTGGCCCGCCGCGCGCAGCCGGCCGAGCACCAGCGCGGCGGACGCGGCGAACTCCATCGCCGCGTACGGCGACGAGGGGCGCTCCAGCCAGCTCAGGTGCCGCTCCACCAGCTCCAGGCCCCGCGCCTCGTTGCCGGTCAGCCCGCAGAACAGCACGTGCTGGGCGAGGTTGTCGAGGTGGTGACGGTCGTCGCGGATGCGGCGGTAGCCGTCCCGGTGGGCCTCGACGGCCTCGTCGTAACGGCCCGTCCGCAGGTACGGCGTGAGCAGCTCGCTGAGCATCCACTGTGGCTGTTCGGTGCAGCCGCCGCGCTTGTACGGCTCCCCGATGGTGATGGCCTCGTCGAACCTGCCGAGCGACGTGAGGTGCCGGACCTGCCCCGACGGAACACACGCCTGGCAGTCCGACATCGAGTCGCGCTTGGCGGTGACCATCCGGTCGTACGCCTCCTGGGCGGCATCCATGTCCCCCACGTGGTGCGCCACGAGCCAGCGGTGCTGGTGGACCGCGTGCAGGCTGTGCCCGGCGAGCCGGTAGCGGCGCTGCATGTCGTCAAGCACCGCCCTGGTGCGCTCCAGCGGGATGTCCGGGAACTGGGGCAGCGCCCAGACGATCCACTTGAAGTCCCACAGCAACGTGCGGGTGTGGTAGGCCTCGACCACCTCGGGCTGCCGGTCGGCCGTCGCCAGGCACCAGGAGAAGGCGAGGAACGCCCGGGTCGGGTCGCCGCCGTGGTGGAAGTCGCTGATGGCGTTCATCCGGGCCGAGAAGGCGAACGGCACGTCGCCGGCCGCGTCCGCGTGCCGGAAGACCGCGTCCAGCGCGGCGAAGCGGGCCGGACCACGTGGCAGCGCGTACGCCTGCGCCAGGCGGTCCCGCAGCTCCTGCTCGGAGGTGGTCATCGGGTTCCCTCCATGGCGCGGGCGAGCAGACCGAGGAACGACTGGTTCAACGCGGCCGTGTCGGCGGGCCGCAGCGGCTGGTGGCCCAGCAGCAGCGCCTGCACGTACAGGCCCTCGATCGCCAGCGTCGTCAGCTCGTCGTCGCCGGCGGCGATGGCCTGCCGGACGAGGGGGTTGCGGTAGTTGAACACGAGCTGCGGTCGCTCGTCGCGGCCCTGCGTGAAGGTGCCGAGGATCGACGACCACAGTTCGTCGGCCTGCTCCTGCCCCTGACGCAGGTCCACCGCCAGGGCGGTGTCGCCGTCGAGCAGGTGCAGCGCCGGCATGCTGGCCGGTTCGAAGGCACGCACCAGCACCTGCACGCCGAGCCGGTCGAGGGTCCGCTGCGCCAGGACGAGGAAGGGCCGCACGGCCAGCTCGACGTCCGGGTCGAGCGGTTCCAGCCGGGTCGCCAGGTCACTCGCCGTGAGGATCTCGGTGACGACGCCGCTGTCCACGTCGGGCAGCCGACGCAGCAACTCGGCGTCGTACACGTAGCCCGCGTTGACCACGGCGATCCCCTGGGCGGCGGCGACCGCGGCGAGCTGCCGGAACTCGTCCACCGACGGCGTGTACCGCACCACGCCGTGCCGATCCCGGAACTCGGCGAGCGTCAGTGGGCCCATGTTCGTCTCGAACGGCCACCACTGCTCGACCAGGCGCAGCATCTCGTCGTCGTGCACCGCCAGGGCCTTGACGCCCAGGTGGTGCACCCGCAGGAAGGCCTGGAGGCGACGCGGGTCGGTGCGTCCGAGCCGGGTCATCCAGCCGCGCAGGGTGTCGCCCAGCGCGTCGCGGACCTCGTCGAGCAGCGCGTCCTCGTAGAGCGCCTCCCGACTCGCGGTCGGGCGCAACTCGGTGGTGTCGACCACGCACCGGACGAAGAAGGCCCACTCCGGCAGCAGCCGTTCGATGTCCTCGGAGAGGAGCATCTGTTTGAGGTAGACCCGGTGGGCCACCCGCGACGTCGGGTTGGCCGGCATGGGCAGCACGAACGCCACCCCGCGCAGGCCCGCCGCGGGCACCGCCAGGTCGATCACGTCGAAGGGCGGAAAACCGAAGACCTCCTGGGCGTACGCGTCGAGACGCTCCCGCCGTGCCGCCGCCGGCTCGGCCGGGTCGTTCTCCCAGGGGGCGAGGCCGGTGGTGATGGCCTCGTGGTCGACGTGGACGTCGATCGGCAGCAGTGACCCGTACAGCGCGGCGATCTCGACGACGGTGTCCCTGCGCAGCCAGTGCTCGGCGCCGCGCCGGGGCACCAGGGTCACCGTGGTGCCCTGCGCGGGGCGTTCCCGCTCGGCCGGGGCGATGTGCAGCTCGTAGCGCCCGTTGCCGTAGCCGATCCACTCGACGGTCGGCGAGTCGGCCGCACGGGTGGACACCCGGATCTCGTCGGCGACCAGGAAGCAGGAGAGCAGCCCGATGCCGAACTGGCCGAGGAACTCGTGTCGGGCGAATCCCAGCTCGTCCCGCTTGGAGCTGCGGCCGATCGTGGCGAGCAGTTCGTGCACCTGCGCCTCGGTCAGACCGACGCCGGTGTCCTCGACGCGCAGCGTGCCGTCCCCGGTGGACTCCGGTGGGTAGATCCGGATCGAGCCCGGCGCGCCGGGCTCGCCCGCCCGACGGGCGGTGATCGCGTCGACGGCGTTCTGCATCAGCTCGCGGACGTAGACGCGTGGGCTGGCGTACAGGTGGTGACTGAGCAGGTCGACGATGCCGCGCAGGTCGACGTGGAAGGTGTAGCTCACAACCGCCCTCTCCCGTGATCCGATCGGCTGCACCCTAGCGGCTGGCCCGACGCGCTGGGGGGCGCGTTTTCGTCGGACGGTCGTGCCATGCTGCCGCTCACCTTCAGGGCGAGGAGCGCAACGCATGGTCACGGTGATGGTTCGGGACGAGACGGCGACCGGCAGAGCCGTCGACAGTTGGCCGTTGACGGGCCTGCCGGAGCGCATCTCCGCGCGGGAGTTGGTCCGGCTGCGGGTCCGCGAGGAGGTGGCGCGGTTCAACGCCGCGCGGCCGCGGCACTTCCGGGGCCTGGTGCAGCCGACCGACACGGAGGCCACGCTGAACGGCTACCGGGTCGCCCCGGGCCGGCGACTCGACTGGGAGGCGCAGGCGGACCGGGCCTGTGCCGCGTTCTCGCACAACGGTTTCCTGCTGCTGGTCGGCGACCACCAGGTCGACGACCTCGACGAGGAGATCGACCTGCGATCCGACCTCGACGTGGCGTTCGTCCGGCTCGTCGCGCTGGTGGGCGGCTGACATGGGTGACTGGACGGCACTGCTCCCCCACCTGAGCGAGGCGGACCGGCGGCAGGTGGAGACCGGTCTCGCCGAGGCCGACGAACGGATCCGCGCGGTGCTGCGCATCGCCAGCACCTACTACTGGGGATCCTCGGTGACGAACGTGCCCGAGTGGTCCACGGTGGAGTCGTGGTCGGCCGGGGAGCGCCGCCGCGCTGCCCTGGCCCTGCACCGGGAGTCGGCGTCCGGGATGAGCGGGGTGATGCCCGATCTCGCCACCGAGGATGTCCCCTTCACGCGGGCGGACCTGCTGTGGTGCCTGGACGTGGTCGCTCGCCGAGGCGGCGTCGACGACGGCACCGACCTGGAACTACCCGCCCTGATCGCGCCGCGCCTGACGGCCGCCGAGCTGGCCGACCTGGTGCCGGCGCTGTCCGCCCTGAACAGCGAACTGCTCGACGACTACTTCGTCACGGCGGCGACCCGACGGCGTACCGTCACGCTGCTCGGCCAGGCCATCGACCGCGCCACCGGCAGCCGCCTGCCGGCGTGGCTGCTGCACCACGGGGACAGCTTCGGGCCCGCCGTCCGCGCCGACCTGGACGCCGACCTCGCCGCACCCGGCGTGCCGGAGCTGCTGGAGCACTGCGCCGCGTTGGAGAAACCGGCGGCGACCGCGAAGTGGCTGCGTCGCCTCGACGAACTGCTCGTGGCCGCGCACGGCGGCCGGCAGGTCGTCCGCCGGCTCCTCGAGGCGTTCGCCGCCCACGGGCGGAGCGTGCACGACGACACGGACCGCCTCCTGCGCGGGCTGGTCTGGGCGCTGTCCCGCGAGCGCGACGAGCGGTCGACGGAGCTGCTGGCCCGGGCCACCACGAGCGCGGCGTCCGCGCCACGCCAGGCCGCCGGATTCCCGTACGCCTCGCGGACCGCCATCGCGGCGGTACGGCTGCTGGCCGACCGGGACGGTGACGTGCCGCTGCGCACGCTGGCCCGCCTCGCGGTGACGGTCCGCAACAAGGCCGTACGGAGCCGGGTCCAGAGCGCGCTGACCCAGCTCGGGGCCCGGCGTGGCTGGTCGCTCAGCGAGGTCATGGAACTGGCCGTCGACGGCCACGGACTCGGACCGGACGGGCGGCTGCGCAGGACGGTCGGCCCGTACGAGGCGACGGTCGAGATCGTGGGCGAACGGCCGCGCCTGGTCTTCGCCCGCGACGGGGTCGACCTGAAGGGCGTTCCGGCGCAGGTGAAGCAGTCCCACGAGGACGACCTCGCCGAGCTGCGGGGCCTGGTCAAGCGGATCGGCGCGACGCTGGTCAGCGAACGTCAGCGGGTCGAGGGGCTGCTGTCCGAGGAGCGCGTCTGGTCGTACCCCGACTGGTCGTCGCGCTTGCTCGACCACCCGGTGACCGCGACCTACGGGCGGCGTCTGCTGTGGGAGACCAGCGCCGACGGCCGGCGCTGGACGGCCGGTCTGCCCCGGCGCAACGGCGACGGGTGGGCGATCGTCGATCGGGACGGCCACGCCCTCGCCCAGGGATCGGTCCGGTTGTGGCATCCGGCCCGCGCGGACACGGCCGAGGTGCTGGCCTGGCGCGCGCACCTCGTCGCCGCCGGCCTGACGCAGCCGTTCAAACAGGCGTTCCGCGAGGTCTACCTGCGCACGCCGGCGGAGGAGAAGACGGAGACCTACTCCAACCGCTTCGCCGCGCACATCCTGCGCTACCGGCAGGCCAACGCCCTGCTGCGCGCCCGCGGCTGGCAGGCGGGCTACCTGGGCACCTGGGACGGCGGGTACGACAGCGAGGCCACCAAGGTCTTCGGCGGCGGCGCGTGGCAAGCGTCCTTCCACCACGCGCTCGTCGACGACCCGCACGAGCGCCGCCACGACGTCGAGTACTGCTCGACCGACCAGGTGCGCTTCGCCCGGCACGACGGCAAGACGTGGCAACCCGCGCGGATCATCGACGTGCCACCGCTGGTGTTCACCGAGGCCATGCGCGACGTGGACCTGTTCGTCGGCGTCACCTCGATCGCCACCGACCCGCAGTGGGCCGACCGTGGTGAGGACCGCTTCTCCGCCTACTGGCACCGGACAGCGGTGGCCGAGCTGACTCCGTCCGCGCAGGTACGTCGGGACGCGCTCGCCCGGCTGCTGCCCCGGATGGCCATCGCGGACCGGGTGGACCTCACGGAGCGGTACCTGCGGGTGCGGGGCAACCTGCTCGCTTACCGCATCCACCTCGGGTCGGGCAACATCATGATGGAGCCCGACGACAGGTACCTCTGCATCGTCGCCGCGCGCACCCAGACCGGTCGCCTGCACCTGCCGTTCGACGACGACCCCATGCTCGCCACGATCCTGTCCAAGGCGATCATGCTGGCCGCCGACGACCGCATCACCGACCCCACCGTCCTGAGCCAACTCCGACCCACGGTGAGCGGTTGATGCCGACCGAGCGAGTGGACTACCGGCGCATAGCGAACGAGATAGCAGGAAGGATCAAGTCCGGCAAGCTTGCGCCGGGCGAGAAGCTACCGTCCACGCGGGAACTGGCCGGACAGCACGGCGTGCACATCTCCACGATCAACCGGGTCACGACGATCCTGAAGGATCGCGGGTTGGTCGAGGGACATCCCGGTAAGGGTCTCTACGTGGCTGAAGCGGAGCAATCCGATTAACAGGCCCCGCCTGCTCAGGGCACGTCGATGACGATCTTGCCGGTGCTGGCGCCGGCTTCCACGAGAGCGTGGGCGTCCGCGACGGTGTCCAGCGTGAACCGTCGGGGGTCGACGATCGGCCGCAGCGCGCCCGCGTCGCCGAGGGCGCTGGCCTCGCGCAGGATCTCGCCGTGCGCGTCGCGCCCCTGACCGGTCAGCAGTGGCAGCAGGGTGAAGACGCCGGAGTAGCTGGCACCCCGGAACGACAGCGGCGCGAGGCTGTGCGTACCCCAACCGAGCGCGCTCACCACGCGGCCGGTGTAGGTGCGCACGGCGGTGAAGGACTTGTCCAGGGTGGCGCCGCCGACGGTGTCGAAGACGACGTCGAAGCCCTCGCCGCCGGTGTGCGCGGCCACGTAGTCCGCGACCTCGGTGGCGTTGTAGTCGATCGGCGTCGCGCCGAGCCGTGCGATGGTCTCCAGGTTCCGGGGTGAACCGGTGGCGAAGACCTCCGCGCCCCGGGCGCGGGCGATCTGGATGGCGGCCTGTCCGACGCCACCCGCGCCACCGTGCACCAGGACCCGCTGGCCGGCGCGCACCTGCGCCCGGTGCACCAGCGCCTCCCAACTGGTGATGACGGCCAGCGGCAACGCCGCCGCCTCGCGCAGGCTCCACGCCTTCGCGGTGCGGGCCAGCAGCCGGGCGTCGACGGCCGCGTACTCGGCGAGCGACCCCTGAACATCACCGACTCCGCCGGTGAGGCCGTACACCTCGTCACCCTCGGCGAAGCCGACGACACCCGGCCCGACCTCCGCCACGACCCCGGCCAGGTCCAGGCCGAGGACGACGGGCGGATGGTTCCGGGCGTGCGGCGCCTTCCCCTCCCGGATCTTGGCGTCCAGGGGGTTGACGCCACTGGCCGCGACTCGGACGAGCACCTGCCCCGCGCCGGGGACCGGCGTGTCGACCTCCTCGACGACGAGCGGGCCGCCGAACTCGTTGAGCACTACCGCGCGCATGGCGCTACCTCACCCTTTCCACTGCTGATGAGCACATTGTTGGTCTTTGTCATGTCGTCTGGTGAGCGACCAGCGACCGGGCGGCGTTCTTCGCCTCGTGCACGACCACCCGGTCCTGCAGGAGGCGACCCGAGGCCAACGCGCCGTCGATCAGGAGCCCGATCTGGCGGGCGAGGCCGGCCGGATCGCTCGCACCGGCCTGCCTGGTCAACTCGGTGAGCCACGTCTGGCGCCGCTCGGTGTGCCGGATGGTGATGGCGCGGGCTTCCGAGTCCAACGATGCCTCCACGGCAGCGCTGACGAAGGGGCATCCGAAAAAGCCGTGTCGGTCGAACGCGTCCAGGAGGGCGTCGAAGAGACCGACGAGCTGGTCCGCCGGCCGAGCGCCGGCGCGCTCGGCGGCCCGCTGCAACTGCGCCATCCACGAGTCGTCGGTGCGGCGCAGGTAGGCGGCCACAAGGTCGTTCTTGGTACGGAAGTGGACGTACAGGGTCGACTTGGCCACCCCGCTCTCGGCGATGACCTGCTCGATGCCGACACCCCGCAGTCCGTGGGCGTAGAACAGCTCGGCGGCGGTGTTGAGGATCCGCTCCTCGGTGGTGGTCTTCCTGATCTTCGTAGCCATGGCCCCTCCCTTAATCGAACAGACTAGTCCGTTCGATTAAGGGAGCCCACATGAGTGCCGTCACACACCGTGACAGTCGTGGGTCAGGGCAACAGGAGGACGTGCAGGCGACGCGGGCCGTGCACGCCCTCGACGCGGATCAGCTCGATGTCGCTTGTCGCCGACGGCCCGCTGATCCAGGTCAGCGGGCGCTGCGGCGTCAGCCGGGCCAGGGCCTCGGGAACGGTGGCCACCACCTGGTCGGCGCGGACCACGCAGATGTGCAGGTCCGGCAGGAGGCTGAGCACGCGGCGTCCCTGGTCGGGCGAGCCGTCGAGGACCACCGTCCCGGTCTCGGCGATCGCGACCGCAGCGGCGGTGACGACCCCGTCCGCCGCGCCGATCCGCGCGTGGTCGAGGCCGTCGTCGGGCAGCGCGGTCACCGTCGCCGGCAGCCAGGCGGGGGCCAGACCCGGGGGTACGACGACCGTGCCGCCCGCCGGCAGAATGTCGGCGATCGTGTCGGCGACGGCGGCCTCGGGAATCCGGTGTACGTGGGCCCGGTAGTCGGTCAGCCGCTGCGCCAACTGGTCGAGGTCCGCGTCGGCGGCCCGCCGGTAGTCGCGCGGCACCGGCACCGGATCGGCGGGACTGCCGGCGAGCGCGGCACGCAGCCGGCCGAGGACGAGGTCGCGGGACGTCACCGATCGGCCCACCATTCGCGGAACGTCTGCTCCGGCGGGTCGGGCAGGTCGCGGCTGGCGGTCCAGCCGTTCAGCGGCGGGGGCAGGCCCCGACCCCGCCGACCGGCGAGCCGGCTCAGCCGGGCCGCGCGCTGCCCGGCCGCGTACAACCGGGGTCGGTCCATCGTGTACGCGGCGGCGGCCATCGCGATCGACTCGGCCGTGGGTCGCCGCCGCGCCTCGACGGCCTCGGCGCGCAGGTGCACCAGCAACTCCGGGATGTTGATCTTCACCGGGCAGGCGTCGTAGCAGGCGCCGCAGAGCGTCGACGCGTACGGCAGGGAAGCATTGTCCTCGATGCCGGTGAGCTGGGGAGACAGCACCGCCCCGATGGGCCCGGGATACACCGATCCGTACGCGTGCCCGCCCGCGCGCTCGTACACCGGGCACACGTTGAGGCACGCCGAGCAGCGGATGCACCGCAGCGCCTGCCGACCCAGCTCGTCGGCGAGCACCGCGCTGCGCCCGTTGTCCAGCAGGACCAGGTGAAACGCCTGCGGCCCGTCGCCGGGGGTGACGCCCGTCCACATCGAGGTGTACGGGTTCATCCGCTCCCCCGTCGACGCGCGCGGCAGGAGTTGGAGGAAAACCTCCAGATCGCGCCAGGTGGGCACCACCTTCTCCACGCCCATGACGGTGATGAGGGTTTCCGGCAGGGTGAGGCACATCCGGCCGTTGCCCTCGGACTCCACCACGGCGAGGGTGCCGGTCTCGGCGACGGCGAAGTTCGCGCCGGACACCGCCACCGGCGTACTCAGGAAGGTCTGGCGCAGGAACCGGCGCGCGGCGGCTGCCAGGGCGGTCGGGTCGTCGGTGAGCGCGGGGTCGACGCCGGGCATCTCGCGCAGGAAGATCTCACGGATCTCGGCGCGGTTGCGGTGGATCGCGGGTACCAGGATGTGGCTCGGCCGGTCGTCGCCGAGCTGCACGATCAGCTCCGCGAGGTCGGTCTCGACGGCGGTGATCCCGGCCGCCTCCAGGGCCTCGTTGAGGCCGATCTCCTGGGTCGCCATCGACTTGACCTTGATGACGCGGTCCGCGCCGGCCGCCTGGACGAGGTCGGTGACGATGCGGTTGGCCTCGATCGCGTCCGTCGCCCAGTGCACCACACCGCCGGCCGCCGCGACCTTCGTCTCGAGCTGTTCCAGCAGCTCGGGAAGGCGGTGCAGGGTGTCGGTCTTGATGGCCGCGCCGGCCGCGCGCAACTGCTCCCAGTCGGCCTGCTCGGCGATCACTGACCCGGACTTGGTCCGGATCGTCGTCGTCGCGTGCCGCAGGTTCCGCCGCAGTTGCGGGTCGGCCAGGCTGCGCCGCGCTGCGGTCGGGAACGACTCGTCGCCGCGCAGGTGCCCCACGCCGGGCGGCGCGGTCGCCGGCATGCCGAGGAACGTGCGGCGGGTCACGACCGGGCCGCCGCTGCGCCGCTGGTCTCCGTCGACGCCAGGATCTCGGCGAGGTGCACGGTACGCACCCCGGTGCGCAGCCGGGACAGTCCACCGCCGATGTGCATGAGGCAGGACACGTCACCGGCGGCGCACACGTCGGCGCCAGTGTCCAGCACGTGGCGCATCTTGTCCGCCAGCATGGCCGTGGACGTCTCCGGGTTCTTCACGGCGAACGTGCCACCGAAGCCGCAGCACTGCTCCGCCGCCGGCAACTCGACCAGGTCGAGGCCGCGCACCTCGCGCAGCAGCTGTCGCGGCCGGTCGCCCACCCGCAGCATCCGCAGCGAGTGGCAGGTCGGGTGGTAGGTGACCCGGTGCGGGTAGTACGCGCCGACGTCGGTCACGCCGAGCACGTCCACGAGCAGCTCCGACAACTCGTACGTCCGCGCGGCCACCGACTCGGCCCGGTCGGCCAGGCCCTCGTCGCCCGCCTGCCGGGCCACCATCGCGTGCTGGTGCCGGACCGACCCGACGCAGGAGCCGGACGGCGCGACGATCACGTCGTACGGATCGAAGGTACGCACGTGGCGGCGCACCAGCGGCACGGCCTCGCGCCGGTAGCCGGTGTTGACGTGCATCTGCCCGCAGCAGGTCTGCTCGGTCGGGAAGACGACCTCGTGGCCGAGCCGTTCCAGCAGCCGTACGGTCGCCGTGGCCGCCTGCGGGAACATGGTGTCGGCCAGGCAGGTCACGAAGAGCGCGATCCGCACGGCACACCCCCGCCCGTCGTCACGGTCGGACCCGCAGGTGGGTGACCCCACCGTCGACGTCCAACACCGTACCCGTGGTCGACGCCGATCGGGGTGACGCGAGGTAGAGGATCGCGTTGGCGACCTCCTCCGGGGTGACCAGCCGTCCGATGGGTTGGCGGGCCCGCAGCGCCGCGCGCTCGGCCGCCGGGTCGCCCGCCTGCGCGAGCAGTCGTCCCACCCACGGCGTGTCGGCCGTGCCGGGGCAGACGCAGTTGAACCGGATGCCCTCGCGGACATGGTCGGTGGCCATGGCGAGGGTCAGCGACAGCACGGCGCCCTTGCTGGCCGAGTAGAGCGCGCGGCCCGGCAGCCCGTTGAGCGCCGCGATGGACGAGATGTTGACGACCGACGCGTGCTCCGAGCGGCGCAGCCAGGGCAGCGCGGCGCTGACCACCCGGGCCATGCCGACCACGTTGACGTCGAGCACCCGGTGCCACTCGTCGTCGCCCTGGTCGGCGACGGTGCCGGTCGCGCCGATGCCGGCGTTGTTGACCACCACGTCGAGGCCGCCGAGCACGGTGGCCGCCTCGGCGACCGCCGCGTCCACCGATGGCCGGCTCGACACGTCGGCGGTGATGCCCGCGATGCCGTCGTCAAGCCCGCTCGGGTCGAGGTCGAGGACCGCCACCCGGGCGCCCCGAGCACGCAACTCCACGGCGGTGGCGCGTCCGATGCCGGACGAGCCGCCCGTGACGATCGCGGCCAGCCCGGCGAACTCCGCGGTCATGCCGCCACCAGCGTCTGGCGTGCCCGGCCCAGGCCGGCGACCTCCAGCTCCACGACGTCACCGGCGCGCAGGTACGGGTGATCCGGAAGACCCAGCGCCACCCCGGCCGGCGTTCCCGTGTTGATGACGTCGCCCGGGTACAGGACCATGAACTGGCTCAGGTACCAGAGCACGTGCGCCACCGGGAAGATCATGTTGGCGGTGGACCCGTCCTGGCGGAGCACGCCGTTGACCCACAGACGCAGCGCGAGCGACTGCGGGTCCTCGACCTCGTCGGCCGGCACGAGACCCGGCCCCAGCGGGTTGAAGGTCTCGCAGCTCTTGCCCTTGTCCCACTGGCCGCCGCGCTCCAACTGGAAGGCGCGCTCGGAGACGTCGTGCGACACCGCGTACCCGGCGACGTGCCGCAACGCCTGCTCCGGAGAGTCGGCGTACCGGATAGTCTTCCCGACGACGACCGCGAGTTCGACCTCCCAGTCGGTCTTGGTCGAGCCACGGGGAACGAGCACGTCGTCGTACGGCCCGACGATGGTCATCGGGTCCTTCATGAAGACCACCGGCTCGGCGGGCAGCGCCGCGCCGGTCTCCGCGGCGTGGTCGCGGTAGTTCAGTCCGATGCAGACGATCTTCGCTGGACGCGCCACCGGAGCGCCCACCCGCAGCGACGCGGCCCCGGGCAGCTCGGTCAGCTCGCCCCGGTCGAGCGCGCCGCGCGTCCGGGCGATCCCGTCCGACGCCCAGAACGCCCCGTCCAGGTCGGCGGTGAGTGGCCGCAGGTCGAAGGCCGTACCGTCGTGCTGGACGACCGGGATCTCCTGGCCGCTCGGGCCGAGGCGCTGGAAGTTCATCTCACCCTCCTCTGTGTCCGGCTGAATCGCGGGGGGTGGCGGACACCACCGCATTCAACACCGACACGCCTCGCCGCCCGCACAGCGGGATCACCTCGGTCGGCGGACTGGGACGCGGCCACCGCGCCGCACGCGCCGCGTCGGCCGGGTGGCGCGATGATCGACACCAGATCGCCGATGTGGGGGTGACCCAAGAACAGGTCACCCCCACATCGCTGATGTCGTGTGGATCATGCGGTCCGGGTCGCCTCAGCGCCGGACGGCACCGGCCGGCGTCAGCGCGACGGGGTGTCCCGGCGGGAGGGGAACGGGGTGCCGGGCTGCCCGAGGGTGGAGCGGGCGCGCAGCCCGACCGGGTCCGGGGCGGCTGCCGGCGCGGCCGGGGTGGGCTCCGGGGTCCGGCGCGCGTCCAGGTACGCGGCGGCGGCCAGGTCGTCGTCGGTGGGGGCGGCGAGCAGGGCGTAGAGCAGCCCGACCACGCCGAAGATCACCGCCACGACGATCGGCACCAGCAGGGCGCTCACCCCGGCGCCGGTCACTCCGCCCGAGCGCTCGTGCAGGTGCACCGAGAGGGCGCTCATGCCGGTGAAGTGCATGCCGTTCACCGCGACGCCCATGACCAGAGCGGAGGCGAAGATCGCCAGGCCGCGCCGGACGGTCATCGCGAGCCACAGGGCCACGGTCGCGGCGACGACCGCGATGACCACGGAGAGGACGACCCGGATGGTGTCGTAGCCGAGGCTGCCGTTGAGGCGCATCGCCGCCATGCCGGTGTAGTGCATGGCGGCGACCCCGGCGCCGGTGAACACGCCGCCGGCGATGAGGCGTACCGGGTTCAGCCGGCCGGTGCCGACGATCGCCAGGCCGATGCCGACGGCGACCACCGCGATGGCGGTGCTGGCGGCGGTGAGCGGCACGTCGTACCGGATGCGGGTGCCGTCGACGGCGAAGCCGAGCATGGCCATGAAGTGCATGGCCCAGATGGCGGTGCCGCCGAGCGCCCAGGCGGCCAGCAGGCCCCACCAGGCGCGCTGGCGGGCGGTATGGGCCGTGCGGATGCGGCCGGCGCAGACGAGCCCCAGGACCGACCCGAGCACCGACAGCGCGTAGCTCAGCGCGGGCGTGATCCACCCGTACTCAAAGTGATTGATGTCCGCCACGGCGATGTTTCTCCCCACTCGTTACCGGCGCGTATGCACAGCGCCCGGGCAATGATCAGGGGTGCTCCGAGCAGGCGCAATAGCACCCCCGGGCTATTCGTGGGGTGCCGTCACGGTGACCGTCCGATGCGTCGATTCACCGACCCGGTTGACCGAAAGTGATCATCAGGTGGAGGTGTGGTACGCGAGCACTCCCCGGTTGATGGCCGCTATGGCCTGCCGGGCCGTGGCACGCAGCTCCGGCGACGCGCCGCCCGAGTCGGAAAGTTGACCAAGAAGGTCGACCACCTGCCGCGCCCACCGGACGAAGTCGCCGGCCGGCATCTCGCCGTCAATCTCGTGCCCGCTGCCGAGCACCTTCGCCAGGGCCTCGCCCCGGGCCCACCGGTAGACCGGCCAGGCGAAGCCCAGATCCGGCTCGCGGGTAGCGGCCAGTCCACGGGCGGCCTCGTCGGCCTCGATCTCGCCCCACAGCTTCAGCGTCTCGTCCACGGCGTCGGAGACCGGGCCGCGCGGCAGGGAGGCCCGCTCGTCGACGTCGCGGCGCGCCTCGAAGACCACCACGGACACCGCGGCGGCCAGCTCGGCCGGGGAGAGCCCGTCCCACACGCGTCGACGCAGACACTCGGCGACCAGCAGATCCGCCTCGGTCCAGATCCGGCCGAGCATCCGACCGGCGTCGGTGACCGCGCCGTCGCGGCCGAGGTATCCACGCTCGGTCAGCAGCGCGACGATCCGGTCGAACGTCCGGGCGAGGGACCCGGTACGCCCGGACACCCGCTCACGCAGCTCGTCGGTGTCCCGTTCGAGACGACGGCGGCGCTCCGCCCAGCGGGCGTGCTCCTCCCGCTCCGGGCAGGCGTGACAGGGGTGGTTACGCAGCTCGGTGCGGAGCTGGCTGAGCCGGTGGTCCTCGCCGGGCGTCTGCCGGGAGCGGCCACCTCGGCGGCCACCGTGCCGGTCCAGGCCGGTGCCGCTGACCTCGGCGGCGAGGTCCCGCCGGGCCCCCGGCGAGCGGTGGTTGAAGTGCTTGGGCACCCGGATCCGGGCCAACACCTCGGCGGGCGTGGTGAAGTCCCCCGGGCTGACCCGCCCCGCCCAGCGGTCCTGGGTGAGTACCAGCGGACGAGGTTCGCCGAACCCGCCGGTCGCCGGGTCCAGCACGACGGCCAGACCGGCCCGACGGCCCGACGGAACACGGATCACGTCGCCGATACGCAGCCGCTCCAGCGACGCCACGGCCGCGGCCTTGCGCTGGGTCTGCCCCTGCCGGGCGATGGCCTTCTCCCGGTCGGCGATCGCCACCCGCAGCGCGAAGTACTCGTCGAAGTCGCCGTGGTGGCAGGCGGCCTCCGCGCCGTACGCCTCGATGGTCTCGGTGTTGCGCTGCACCTGCCGCGCCAGGCCGACCACCGACCGGTCGGCCTGGAACTGGGCGAACGAGGACTCCAGCAGCGCCCGGGCGGGCTCCGCGCCGACCGAGCCGACCAGGTTCACCGCCATGTTGTACGACGGGCGGAAGCTGGACCGCAGCGGATAGGTGCGGGTGGAGGCGAGCCCGGCCACGTGCCGCGGGTCGGTCTCCGGGGACCACACCACCACGGCGTGCCCCTCGACGTCGATGCCCCGCCGGCCGGCGCGGCCGGTGAGCTGGGTGTACTCCCCCGGGGTCAGGTCGACGTGCGCCTCGCCGTTGTACTTGACGAGGCGTTCCAGCACCACGCAGCGCGCCGGCATGTTGATGCCCAGCGCGAGGGTCTCGGTGGCGAAGACCGCCTTGACCAGGCCCCGGACGAACAGCTCCTCGACGACCTCCTTGAACACCGGCAGCATGCCGGCGTGGTGGGCGGCGAGGCCGCGCTCCAGGCCGTCCAGCCACTCCCAGTAGCCCAGCACCGTCAGGTCCTCGCCGGGGATGGCGGTGACCCGGGACTCGACCACCCGGCGGATCTCGGCGCGCTCCTCGGGCGAGGTGAGCCGCAGCCCGGCGGCCAGGCACTGCTGCACGGCGGCGGCGCAGCCCGCGCGGCTGAAGATGAACAGGATGGCCGGCAGCAGACCCTCCCGGTCCAGCCGGTCCACGATGTCCGGGCGGATCGGGCCGCGCCAGCGCGGACCTCGGCGTCCGGAGCCCGGCCCGGCGCTGCGCCCCTCGCCCAGCTCCAGCCGGCGCATCGTGTCGCGGGTGTAGCGCAGCAGCTCCGGGTGCACGTCGTGCTTGCGGGCGGCGTCGGCGTCGTGGAACAGGTCGAACATCCGCTTGCCGACCAGCATGTGCTGCCACAGCGGCACCGGCCGATGCTCGCTGACCACCACGGCGGTCTCGCCGCGCACGGTGACCAGCCAGTCGGCGAACTCCTCGGCGTTCGACACGGTCGCCGACAACGAGACCAGGGTGACCGACTCCGGCAGGTGGATGATCACCTCTTCCCACACGCCGCCGCGGAACCGGTCGGCGAGGTAGTGCACCTCGTCCATCACCACGTAGGCGAGCCCCTGCAACGTGCTGGAGCCCGCGTAGAGCATGTTGCGCAGCACCTCGGTGGTCATCACCACCACGGGCGCGTCGCCGTTGATCGCGTTGTCGCCGGTCAACAGGCCAACCTGCTCGGCGCCGTACCGGTCGACGAGGTCGTGGTACTTCTGGTTGGACAGCGCCTTGATCGGCGTCGTGTAGAAGCACTTGCGCCGGGTCGTCGGCGGCGTCGCGCCGCCGGCCGCCGCCGGGTCGTCGGGCCGCCCCCGCAGAGCCAGGTGTACGGCGAACTCGCCGACCACGGTCTTGCCGGCGCCGGTCGGGGCGCACACCAGCACACCGCTGCCCCGCTCCAACGACTGACACGCCTCGCGCTGGAAGTCGTCGAGGTCGAACCCCAGGTCCAGGGCGAACTCGTCCAACGCCGGAAACTCGGAGGCCTGCGCGGTCCGGCGGCGCGCCGCGGCGTACCGCTCGGCGGGGCTCGACATGGCACCAAGATTAGTGCGTGCCGGCACAGTGCACCCCACAAGGCCGTCCGGCAGGGCTGTCGGCGAGGGTCGGTAGGGTGCACGGCGTGCCGGACCATGCCGAACCGCCCCAGACCACTGCGCCGGGCAGCGCCACCGCCCGCCGGACGTCCCGACGGCCCGTGAAGGCGGTGCTCTTCGACTTCCACGGCACCCTGGCCCAGGTGGAGGAGCCTCGGCAGTGGGTGCTGGAGGCCGCGGCGGCGTGCGGGGTCACCCTGGACCGGGTCCGCGCCACCTCGCTGGCCGACCGCCTGCTGACCGCCGGCCGCGCGGGCGGCCCGCTACCGGCCCGGGTGCCGCCCCGGCTGGCCGAGCTGTGGGCCGACCGGGACCTCTACCCGCACGCCCACCGGGGGGCGTACACCGGGCTGGCCGAGACCGTGGACGCCGGCATCGAGGGCTTGCCCGACGCGCTCTACGAGCGGCTGCTGATCGCCGAGGGCTGGGTGCCCTACCCGGACACGGCCCCCACGCTGGCCGCGCTGCGCGACGCCGGCGTACGCGTCGCGGTGGTCAGCAACATCGGTTTCGACCTGCGCCCGCACTTCGACGCCTGGGGGTTGACCGACCTCGTCGACGCGTTCGTGCTGTCGTACGAGGTGGGGCGCTGCAAGCCCGACCCGGCGATCTTCTGGCGCGCCTGCGGGATGCTGGGCGTCGACCCGGAGCAGACGCTGATGGTCGGCGACAGCCCGGCCGACGCGGGCGCGGTGGCCGCCGGCTGCGCGGTGCTGGTGCTGCCGGCCGCCGAGCCGGGCCGGGAGAACGGGCTGGGCGCGGTCCTGGACCTGGCCCTGCCCGCCTGACCCCGGGCTGATCCGCGTCGAGGCCGCCCGCGCGTCCCCGGAGCCCACCGCCTAGCGTCAGGGCCGTGACGGACACCCTCCTGCCTGCGTCGACACCGACCGACGCGCCCCCACAGCGGCACGGTGGTGTCCTCGCCGTGGGGCTGGTGCTCGGCGGGGCGCTGTCGGTCCAGTTCGGCTCCGCCGTCGCCGCGCTGCTCTTTCCGCGTACCGGCGTGGCCGGGGCGGTCACCCTGCGGCTGACGATCTCGGCGGTGTTGCTGCTCGTCGTGTGCCGGCCGCGACTGCGCGGACACGACCGCTCGGCCTGGCTCGCCGTCGGCGCGTTCGGGCTGGCCCTGGCCGGCATGAACTCGCTGTTCTACCAGGCCATCGAACGCATCCCGCTCGGACCGACGGTGACGCTTGAGGTGCTCGGTCCCCTCGCCCTGTCGGTGTTCACCGCCCGCCGGCTGGCGAGCTGGTGCTGGGCGGGACTCGCGCTGGCCGGGGTGGCGCTGCTCGGGCAGGGCGGCTTCGACCGGCTCAACCCGGCCGGCGTGGCGTTCGCGTTCGGCGCGGGCACGATGTGGGCCGCGTACATCGTGCTCAGCGCCCGCGTCGGCGGCCGGTTCCCCGGCGCGGACGGGCTCGCCCTCGCGCTCACCCTGGCCGCGCTGGTCACCCTGCCGCTGGGCATCGTCGACGGCGGCGCGGTCCTGCTCGACCCGCAGGTGCTCGCGTTCGGCGCGGCCCTCGCGGTGCTCGCCTCCGGCCTGCCGTACACCCTGGAACTGCTGGCGCTGCGCCGGATGCCCACCGCCACCTTCGCGGTGCTGATGAGTCTCGGCCCAGCCGTCGCCACCCTCGCCGGCTGGCTGGTGCTGCGCCAGGCGCTGACCGTGTCGGAGTGCGTCGCCATCGTGCTGGTCATCGCCGCCAGCATCGGCGCGGTACGGGTCAGCGCAGCAGTCGCAGGGCCCCGGGCACTGCGGTGATCGTCACCGGGAGGCCGAGCGAGCGTTCCCCGTCGGCGTACGTGACGATCCCGTCGGCGGCCAACTCCACCGTACGGGCCCGGTAGCTGCTCACCACCGGGTGCTCGACGTGGGTGCCCTGGTAGATGTGCGGCTTCACCCGGATCATCGTGCGCCGGTCCGCCCGACCGGCCACCACCACGTCCAGCAGCCCGTCGGTCGGGTCGGCGTCGGGGCAGATCCGCATCCCACCGCCGTACGACGGGCAGTTGCCCACCGCCACCAGCACCGCGTCCATGTCGTGCACCACCCCGTCGAGGCGCATCGTGTAGCGCCGCGGCTTCAGGCGGGCCATCTCGATCAGGATCGCCAGGTCGTACCGGCGGGGGCCGCGCGGCCACCGCATCCGGTTGGCCCGCTCGTTGACGATCGCGTCGAAGCCCGCCGCGAGGACCGCGCCGTACCAGCGTTGCGCGCCATCGACGCCCGTCATCCGGGCCAGGTCGACCTCGCGGCTCCGGCCGGTACGCAGCGCCTCGGCGATCACCTCCACGGCGGCGACCGGATCGGCGGGAAAACCGGTGTCGATCGCGAAGTCGTTGCCGGTGCCGGCGGGCACCGGTCCGAACGGGATGTCGGTGCCGGCCACGGCCTGCAGCGCCCGGTGCACGGTGCCGTCTCCGCCGATCGCGACCAGCGCGCCCGCGCCCTCGGCGACCGCCGTCCGACAGGCCACCTCCGCCTCATCGGGGGTGGACGCCGACAGCACCGTCACCGGCCGGCCGGCGGCGGACAGCCCGTCCAGCAGTCGGGGCAGCAGGGCCCGCCGCCGTCCCCGGCCGGCCGTCGGGTTGGCGAGCACGGCCACCGGGCCGGCGGCCGACGCGGCGTCCTCCGCCGGTCCGGGCCGAAACTCTTTCACGGTCACGGCCAGCACCGTACTCGTCGTACATCTGATGTTCATCGTGCGGAGGTAGCGCTCCCAACCCACCGGGCGGCTCGAATCGGTCGACGGCGGACACAGCGACGCCGCCCCCACCTGGCGGGGACGGCGTCGGCTGGCTCTGGCGGCGCGGGGCCGTCAGGTCATGTCGTCGTAACGGCGTTCGATCGGCGCCGGCTTCGCGATCGGCTCCGGAGCGCCGATCGGCGCGGTCGCGTCGACCCGCTGCCCGGCCACGACCGGGTCCGGGTCGAACTCCAGCGGCGAGACCTCGTCGTCGTCGAGACCGGCGTAGACCTCCTTGCCGCGACCCCGCCGCCGGTCGTTGATGAACGCGATGCCCACCGCGCCGAAGTAGAGCGCGGAGAGGCAGACCGCCAGGGCGGTCATCCCGAACGGGTCGGGGGTGGGGGTGACCACGGCGGAGAACGCGAAGAACACGAAGATCGCCACCCGCCACCAGCTCAGCAGCCGCTTCGCGCTGGCCAGGCCGACGAAGTTGAGCATCAGCACGATCAGCGGGAACTCGAACGCCACCCCGAACAGCAGGATCAGGTTGGTGACGAAGGAGATGTACCGGGTGACTTCCAGCGTGGTCGAGATGTCATCGCCGGACACGTTCATCAGGAACTCGAGGCCCTTGGCGGTGACGAAGAAGGCCAACACCGCGCCGGCGGCGAACAGCGGCGCCGCCAGGGCCGTGAACGCGTACGCGTAGCGCCGCTCGTGCCGGTGCAACCCGGGCGCGATGAACGCCCAGAGCTGGTAGAGCCAGATCGGCGCCGCGATGATCAGGCCCACCCAGAGGCCGATCTTCAGGTTCAGCAGGAAGAGGTCCGCCGGGCCGAGCTGGACGAACAGGCACTTGCCGGACGCGTCCTTCGACCCCGGCAGGTCGCAGTACGGCTGCGACAGCAAATGCCGCACCGGCTCGGCCAGCCAGATGCCGAAGCCGAAACCGACCAGGATCGCCAGCGAGGCGCGGAACAGACGGTTGCGCAGCTCACGGACGTGCTCGATGAGCGTCATCGAGCCGTCGGCGGCCCGCTCGAACGTGCTCGGGCCGCGCTTACGCAGGGCGAAGGCCACGGTGCGAAGGCCCTTCGGTCAGTTGTCGCGGACGCGGTGCACCGGGTCGACGACCGGCTGCTGCGCCGGCGCCTGCTGGTACGGCGGCTGCTGCGGCTGCCCGGCGTACGGCGCCTGCTGCCCGGCGTGCGGCGGCAACGGCTGGTAGCCGGCCTGCGCGTCGGCCTTCTCGGCCAGGTCGCGGTCGTCGTCCTGCAGGCTCTTGGTCTCGGCCTTGATGATCCGCAGCGAGCGACCCAGCGAACGGGCCGCGTCCGGAAGCCGCTTCGCACCGAAGAGCAGGATCAGCACAACCACGAGAACGGCGATGTGCCACGGCTTGAGGGCACCCATGAGAAGCTCCAGTCGCTCTGTGTCCGGGGGGTGGTACGCAGCCCATCGTACGTGCGGATCGGTGCGATGCCACCCGCCGGGTGGTGATGGATCGGCCCGGCCGGTGAAGTCTTGACCAACGCGCGATGATCCGTCAACCACCTGGGCCGACGGCGCGGTCAGCCGCGCTTGGCCTTGATCAGCTCAAGGCGCTGCTGGGCGGTGTCGAGCTGACGTTGGACGCCCTCGGCGCGCTGCTGCAACGCCTCGGCGGTCTCCCGCAGCGCCTCCGCCTCACCGGCCCGGCGCTGCAACGCCTCGGCGGCGCGGCGCAGCTTGGGCAGCCGGGCCAGCACCGGGCGTACGGCCAGCGCGAGCGCCACGAGCGGGAGCAGCACCAGCGCGAGCACGATCCAGATCAGCACGCCGGCCAGCCTACTGGGTGCGGCCGGCCACCGCCGGATCGCCCGACGGCGCTCCGGGGGCCGCGGCCGTGCGGTCGTCGTCGGGCAGCCGCGTCACCGGCGCGGGCACCGCGTACGCGTCGAGCGCGGCGGACGCGGTCGCTCGGACCTGCTCGGCCAGCTCAACGGGGGCGACCACGGTGACGTCCGGGCCGAGGCCGAGCACGAACCGTCGCGCCCACCCCAGGTCGGTCACGCGCAGCGAGACGAGCCACTGGTCACCGTCGCCGGCCTCGACCCGCTCGCACGGGTAGTACTCGGTGATCCACCGTTCGCCGCGCCCGATCCGCAGGGTGATCAGCGGCAGGTCGGGCGACGGCCGGAAGACCCCCTCGGTGCGATCGTGCGGGACGGCCTGCGGCGGAACGGCGGCCGGCTCGTCCAGCTCGGTTATCGCGTCGATCCGGTCGGCGCGGAACAGCCGCACCGCCTCCGCGCGCCGGCACCACGCCTCCACGTACGCCCGACCGCCGACCATCAGCATCCGCAGCGGGTCGATCACCCGCTCGGTGGTCTCGTCCCGGGCCGCCGTGTAGTAGGTGATCCGCAGCGCTCGGCCGCCCTCCACGGCGGCGCGCAGCGCCTCGACCCGCCGGGTGTCCCCGGGGAGCCGGACCGCGACCGGCGCGCCCACCAGGTCACCGGCGGCGTCCTCGATCTTGGCGAGGGCCCGTTCGATGGCGTCCCGGTTGGCGACGCCGGGGGTCTCGGCGAGCATCCGCAGCGCCACCACGAGCGCGAGGGCCTCGTCGGGGGTGAGCCGCAGCGGCCGGTCGATGCCGGCGTCGTAGGTGATGGTCACCCGGTCGCCGTCGAACGCCATGTCGATCAGATCAC
Organism: Micromonospora sp. NPDC049801; assembly: GCF_040656575.1. Classification (NCBI taxonomy): domain Bacteria; kingdom Bacillati; phylum Actinomycetota; class Actinomycetes; order Micromonosporales; family Micromonosporaceae; genus Micromonospora; species Micromonospora sp. NPDC049801. The sequence goes on from NZ_JBFAMS010000001.1 coordinate 666,067, forward strand.
CGGGGCCGTAACCGGGCAGCCCGCACACCCACAGCAGCTCCAGGTCCTCCCGGAGCTGTCGTTCGGTGACACCCAGGTCACCGGCCGCCTCGGCGACCTCGATGCCCGGTCGGGCCAGCAGGTAGGGCACCAGGTTGAGCAGGCGCGCCAACCGGTCGGCGGAGGTCTTGGAACCGCCGCGGGCGGCCGGGCGGGTCACCGGGCACCCCCGGAAACCGCCAGCTCGTCGTGGCGGACCGCGATCTCCTTGAGCCGCTGGATGACCGCCTCGCGGACCTCCGGCGGGTCGAGCACGCGGACGTCCGGCCCGTACCCGACAAGGTGGCCGGCCAGACCGTCCGGGTCGGCGTACGGCAGGACCAGGCGGTCGCCGTCCGGCCCGGCGGTCACCTCGACCGCCCACCGACGCAGCCCGGCGGCCCGGCCGGGCGCGGCCAGCACGGTCGCCCGGCCGGTGCGCTCCACCGGCCCGGACCAGCGGGCCACGTGACTGATCAGGTCTTCTCCCAGCGGCGGCTCGTAGGCGCCGGACGCGCCGGTCACCCGGACGGCGCCGACCACCCGGGAGAGGCGGAAGCAGCGGGTGGCGTCCCGGTCCAGGTCGTGGCCGACCACGTACCACCGGCCCCGCCAGCAGACCACGCCCCACGGTTGGAGCCGGCGGCGGCTGGGGGCGTCCCGGTCGGGTACCCGGTAGTCGAAGCCCACCTCCCGGCGGTCCCGGGCGGCGGCGGTCAGCGGCGCGAACGCCGGGTCGACGGTGACCATCGGCTCCAGGCCGAGGGTGGCCTGCGGGTCGACGTCCACCCCGGCGGCGCGCAGCTTGGCCAGCCCGGAGGACGCGGCGGCGGCCAGCCCGGCGTGCTGCCACAGCCGGGCGGCGATGCCGACGGCGGCGGCCTCGTCCGGTTCGAGGGGGATGTCGGGCAGCGCGTACTCGCGGTGGGCGATGCGGTAGCCGGGCTCGGCGTCGAAGACGCTGGCCGTGCCGGTCTCCAGGGGGACGCCCAACTCGCGCAGCTCGGCCTTGTCCCGCTCGAACTTGCGCTGGAACGCCTCGTGGTCGCGCGCGTCGTCGGGATCGTGCTCGTAGCCGGGCACGGTCGCGGCGATCTGCGCGGCGGTCAGGAACCGTCGCGTGGACAGCAGGCAGATCACCAGGTTGACCAGGCGTTCGGTGCGGGTCCGCGACACGCGGTAGACGCTAGCAGCCGACGCGCCCACATCGTGCACCCACGCGGGGCGTGCCGCACACTTGTTCGGATCGGGTCCTCCCCCGGCGCGCCGCCGCTCACCGCCATAGGGTTTCCCTCATGTCGCAAGCCGGGATGAAGACCGAGAGCGAGAGCGTCGGCACCGTGGTCGTCGCGGGCGTCGCCAACCTCGCCATCGCGGTCGCCAAGCTGGTCGCCGGGCTGATCTCGGGGTCGGCCGCGATGCTGTCCGAGGCGGCGCACTCGGTCGCCGACACCACCACCGAGGTGCTGCTGTTTCAGGCGCTGCGCCGGGGCGCCCGGCCGGCCGACAAACGGCACCCCTTCGGGTACGGCAAGGAGAGCTACGTCTGGGCGTTCTTCGCCGCGATGTTCACCTTCGTGGCCGGCGCCGGTTTCGCCGTCACCCACGGCGTCACCACGATCCTCGTGCACGAGCACAGCGGCGACTACCTCGTGTCGTACATCGTGCTGGCGGTCTCGTTCGTCATCGAGTCGATCTCGCTGGCCCGGGCCGTGCGGCAGGTCCGGCGCGAGTCCGAGCGCTGGCAGACCACCCCGCGACGGTTCCTGCGGCTCACCGCCGACACCACCGTCAAGGCCGTCTTCCTGGAGGACAGCGCGGCCCTGATCGGCCTGGTGCTCGCGGGGCTCGGCGTCGGCCTGTCGCACGCCACCGGCGACGAGGTGTGGGACGGCGTCGCGTCGATCCTCATCGGCCTGCTGCTGCTGACCGTCGCCGGGATCCTCGCCAGCAACAACCTGTCGCTGCTGGTCGGCCGGGCCGTCCCGGAGCGGCTGCGTCGCGAGATCGAGCAGGAACTGGCCGGCCTGCCCGAGGTGGAACGCATCGACACCCTGCTGACCATGCAGCTCGGCCCGGACGACATCCTCGTCGCCGCGAAGGTCGACTTCCGCGACGAGGCCACCGGCGCGCAGATCGAGACCACGGCCGACGAGGCCGAGCGGCGGCTCACCGAGCGCTACCCGGAGATCCGGTTCGTCTTCCTCGACCCGACCCGCTCACTGCCGGGCGCCACCGGCACCGCCCGCCACACCCAGGCCGCGCCGCCCGCCTCCCCCGGCGACGAGCGGACCTGAACCCGAGCGGCGTCGCACCCGGTCGCGGTCCGCCGCGCCCGCGCGGCTAGCGTGCCCGTCATGGTGCGATGGCGTACGGGGACGGTGGCGGCGCTGCGACGGCAGTGGACCGGGGCGGTGGAACTCGACGTCGACCTGCCCGACGGCACGCGCATGCGGGCGCTGGCCTATCCCGAGCTGGTCGGCACGCCCGAGCCCGGCGACCGGGTGCTGCTCAACGCCGGCGCGCTGCTGATGGGGCTGGGCACCGGCGGGTACGCCCTCGTGGTGGCGGTGCCGGACCGGCTGCCCCCGGACCCGCCGGACGCCGGCGACACCCGCGACGCCGGGCACCTGGTCAAGGCCCGCTACACGCCGTTGCAGCCGATCCTGCTCGGTGTCGACGAGGAGGCGTCCCCGCACCGGGCCATGCTGGCCGACGCCGACGACCTGGGCGGCCTGCCCGTGGTCACCGCCGACCTGCACTCGGCGTTGCCGGCGATCCTGGCCGGCATCCGGGCCGACGCCCCTCGGGCGCGGGTCGCGTACCTGCTCACCGACGGTGGCGCGCTGCCGGCCTGGTTCTCCCGCACCCTGGCCGGGCTGCGCGACGAGCTGGTCGGGACGATCACCGTCGGGCAGGCGTTCGGCGGTGACCTCGAGGCCACCACCCTGCACGGCGGTCTGCTCGCCGCCCACCACGTGCTGCGCGCCGACGTGGCGATCGTGGCGCAGGGCCCCGGCAACCTGGGCACCGGCACCCGGTGGGGCTTCTCCGGTGTCGCCGTCGGTGAGGCGGTCAACGCGATCGCCACGCTCGGCGGGCGGCCGGTCGGCTCGCTGCGCATCTCCGACGCCGACCCCCGCCCCCGGCACAACGGGGTGTCGCACCACAGCCTCACCGCGTACGGCCGGGTGGCGCTCGCCCCGGCGGAGTTGGTGGTGCCCGACGGCCTGGACCCGGCCCTGGCCGCCGAGGTCGACGCCGCCCTGGCGCCGCTGGCGGCCCGGCACCGGATCGTGCAGGTGCCCACCGCCGGCCTCGACGCCGCGCTGCGCGCCAGCCCCGTCCCCCTGTCCACCATGGGCCGCCCCCTGGACGCCGACCACGCCTACTTCCTGGCAGCAGCAGCCGCCGGCCGCCAAGCCACCACCCACCTCCCCTAACCCCAACCCCACCCCACCCCACCCCACCCCCACCCCCGGTGATCAAGAGGTTTGCGTCAGAATCCGGCGCGATATTGACGCGAACCTCTTGATCACCGGGGGCAATCGGTGGGGTTAGCGGATCACGGGGCGTTGGTCTCGGGGTAGGGCCTCGATGAGTTCTCGGGGCAGGTTGAGGGTGTCGGCGCTGACCTCGGGCGGGGTGTTCGCCATCCACTGGGTCAGCGAGACGGACTCGAACCGGGGCTTGCGGAACATCTCCAGGAACACCAGCGGCTCGGTGCCGAGGTTCTCGATGTAGTGGCCGTAGGCGAACGGCACGTACCCGACGTCACCGGCGCGCATGTCGAAGGTGCCGGCCACGCCCTGACTGGCGAACACGCCCATCCGACCGTGGCCAGACAGGTAGTACTGCCACTCGTCGTCGGTGGGGTGCCAGTGCAGTTCCCGCATCCCGCCCGGATCCACCTCGACCAGCGCGGCGCAGATCGTGGTGGCCGCGGCGAACTGGGTGACGTCGGCGATGCGGACCTGCCCGCCCGGGAACCGCTGCGGCTGCTGGGCGAGCAGCCGGTGACTGAGGCTGCGGGGCACGTCCCCGGTCGGGCTGACGACGCGGTCCTGGTCCAGCGGCGGCGGCACCTGCCCGGCGAAGATGTACTTTTCCCGCTCGGGGATCGAGTCGAGCTGATCGAGCCGCCACCCGAAGTTCTTGGCCAGCACCTCCTTCGGGGTGTGCGCGAAGAAGTCGCTGATCAGGAACGTGCCGTTCTCGGTGAACGCGCCGTCGTCGAAGACCAGCAGGAACTCCACACCCTCGTCGAGCGCCTGGATGTGGTGCGGCACCCCCTGCGGGAAGAACCACAGGTCGCCGGCGCGTACGTCGTCGAGGAAGTTGCGGCCCTCCTGGTCGACGGCGCTGATCCGGGCGCTGCCACGCGACACGTACGCCCACTCGGACTGCTTGTGCCAGTGCAGCTCCCGGTACCCGCCCGGTTCCAGCGCCATGTCCACGCCACTGAGCTCGGTGGCGATGGGCAACTCCCGTACGGTCACCTCCCGGGTCCATCCGCCGCGCTGCACCCGGGTGTGCGCGTCCGAGAAGGAGAACCGCAGGTTCGGCAGCGTGCCCGCGTCCGTGCTCGGTGGAGTCAACAGATCGGGGTTCTGCCGGTCGCGGACCACGTCGCGTGGCCCGGGGTCCACCCAGCCCCCACCGTCGCGTTCGGGCTGGGGCACCGTCGGGTCGTTCATGATCGCCTCCCGCGTCGTCGCGTCCTCGCGCCGCCGGCCCACTGGGCGGCAGGACGGCCCGCGACGGCGACGGCCAGCGGATACCCGGTGGGGCGACCCGGCCGGGCCAACCCCTGGCCCCGACGGGTCAGCACGTCCGACACCGCGCGGGGCAGCGATCACCGGACACCGTGCGCGACCGCGCGGGGCGGGGATCACCGGCACACCACGCGCGACCGCGCGGGGCGGGATCAGGAGAGGAAGATCAGGGCGAGCCAGCCGCCCACGATGAGCGCCAGCGCCACGGCCAGCACCCAGGTCGGCACGGTGTACTCGCCGCGCCGGTTGCGGTCGATCTCGGCGCGGATCTTCTCCCGCCGGCGCTCGACCCAGTTCTGCCGCGCGTCGCCGCGCTCGGAGGGGTCGGATGGTCCAGAAGTCGTCATGGCGCGCCCAGCCTACCGGTCGTGCCGGCCCCGTCGGCGTACACCACCGTCGGGGCCGGCGGACCCGTCACATGCTGGCGATCAGCCGCTCCACCCGCTCGTCGTACGCCCGGAACGGGTCCTTGCAGAGCACGGTGCGTTGCGCCTGGTCGTTGAGCTTCAGGTGCACCCAGTCGACGGTGAAGTCGCGCCGCTTCTCCTGGGCGTGCCGGATGAACTCGCCGCGCAGCCGCGCCCGGGTGGTCTGCGGCGGAGTCTCCTTCGCCTCGAAGATCTCCGGGTCGGTGGCCACCCGGTCCACCTCGCCGCGGCGCTCCAACAGCCCGTAGAGGCCCCGGCCACGGCGCACGTCGTGGTACGCCAGGTCCATCTGCGCCACCCGGGGGTGCGACAACGGCAGGTCGTGCTTGCGCTGGTACCGCTCGATCAGCCGCAGCTTGCTGACCCAGTCGATCTCCCGCGAGACCGGCTCCAGGTCACCGCTCTCCACCGCGTTGAGCACCCGGCCCCACAACTCGACCACCCGCTTGGCGGCCTGGTCGCCGCCGCGCCGCTCGACGAACTCGGTGGCCTTGGCCAGGTACTCCTGCTGGATGTCCAGCGCGCTCACCTCCTTGCCGGAGGCCAGGCGCACCTTGCGGCGGCCGGTGATGTCGTGCGACACCTCGCGGATCGCCCGGATCGGGTTCTCCAGCGACAGGTCCCGCATGACCACGCCGGCCTCGATCATCCGCAGCACGATGTCGGCCGTGCCGACCTTGAGCAGCGTGGTGACCTCGTTCATGTTCGAGTCACCGACGATGACGTGCAGGCGCCGGTAGCGCTCGGCGTCGGCGTGCGGCTCGTCGCGCGTGTTGATGATCGGGCGACTGCGGGTGGTCGCCGACGAGACGCCCTCCCAGATGTGCTCGGCCCGCTGCGAGAGGCAGTAGACCGCGCCGCGCGGGGTCTGCAGCACCTTGCCGGCCCCACAGATCAACTGCCGGGTCACCAGGAACGGGATGAGCACGTCGGCGAGCCGGCCGAACTCCCCGTGCCGGGAGACCAGGTAGTTCTCGTGGCAGCCGTACGAGTTGCCGGCCGAGTCGGTGTTGTTCTTGAACAGGTAGATCTCACCTGCGATGCCCTCGTCGTGCAGCCGCTTCTCCGCGTCGACGAGCAGCCCTTCCAGGATCCGCTCGCCGGCCCGGTCGTGGGCCACCAGGTCGGTCACCGAGTCGCACTCCGGTGTCGCGTACTCCGGGTGCGACCCGACGTCCAGGTAGAGACGGGCCCCATTGCGCAGGAACACGTTGCTCGACCGACCCCAGGACACGACGCGCCGGAACAGATACCGCGCGACCTCGTCCGGGGACAGCCTCCGCTGCCCGCGATAGGTGCAGGTGACGCCGTACTCGGTCTCGAGGCCGAAGATTCGCCGCTCCATGATGAGACATTAGCCGCCCAGAGGCCCGGTTCGTCACTGTCACACCACAGGTCGTGCCCGAGGGATGGTCACATACCGGCTGAGTGCGACATTCCGTCGGGTCCGAGGCTGGCCACGAACCGCCGGCAGGCGTCGTACTCCGGAAGCAGGCCGCTCTCGCGGGCCTGCGCGAGGGTCGGCGCGGCGTCGTCGCGCGCGGACAGCAGCGCCGTGTCGGCGGGCCACTCGATGCCCAGTTCCTCGTCGAGCGGGTGCACCGCGTGCTCGCCGGTCGGGTTGTACGTGGCCGAGCAGAGGTAGCTCAGTGTCGCGTCGTCGGTCAGCGCGCAGAACCCGTGCCCCAGGCCCTCGCTGAGGTAGACGGCCCGCCGGTCGGTGTCGTCCAACCGGACGCCCTCCCAACGGCCGAAGGTCGGTGAGCCGACCCGCAGGTCGACGATCACGTCGAGGACCGCTCCGCGCACGCAGGTCACGTACTTCGCCTGCCCAGGAGGTACGTCGGCGAAGTGGATGCCGCGCACCACGCCGCGCGCGGAGACCGACAGGTTGGCCTGGGCGAGGCGCAGCGGGTGCCCCACCGCCTCGGCGAGCTTGTCGAAGCGGTACCACTCCATGAACATGCCGCGCGGGTCGCCGTGCTGCTGGGGGCTGATCTCCCAGGCGCCCTCGATGCTCAGCTCGCGGATCTTCACCAGGACACCCCGTTGCCGTCCAGCAGGCCGAGCAGGTAGTCGCCGTACCCGCTCTTGGTCAGCGGCGCGGCCAGCGCACGCAGCTGGTCGTCGTCGATCAGGCCGGCCCGCCAGGCCACCTCCTCGACACAACCGATCTTGAGGCCCTGCCGCTCCTCGACCACCCGGACGAACTCGGCGGCCTGCATCATTGAGGTGAACGTGCCGGTGTCCAGCCACGCGGTGCCGCGATCGAGCACCGTCACCGACAGCTCGCCGGTCTCCCGGTACACCTCGTTGACGGCGGTGATCTCCAGCTCGCCGCGAGCGCTCGGGGTGAGCTTGCGGGCGATGTCGACCACCCGATTGTCGTAGAAGTACAGGCCGGGTACCGCGTAGCGGGACTTCGGCCGCGCCGGCTTCTCCTCGATCGAGAGCACCCGGCCGTCGGCGTCGAAGTCGACCACGCCGTACTCCTGGGGGTTGGCGACCTGGTAGGCGAAGACCCGGCCGCCGACAGGGTCACCGTGGTCGGCGAGCTGCCGTCCCAGCCCCACGCCGTGGAAGATGTTGTCGCCGAGGATCAGCGCCACCGACTCGTCGCCGATGAAGTCCGCGCCGAGGATGAACGCCTGCGCGATGCCCTCCGGGCGCGCCTGGGCGGCGTACTCCAGCCGCAGCCCGAACTGGCTGCCGTCGCCGAGCAGCCGGCGGAACTGGTCCTGGTCCTCCGGTGTCGTGATCACCAGGATCTCCCGGACCCCGGACATCACCAGAGTAGAGAGCGGATAGTAGATCATCGGTTTGTCGAAGACCGGCATCAGTTGCTTGGACACCGCGCGGGTGATCGGCCACAGTCGGGATCCGGTACCGCCGGCAAGGAGGATTCCACGCACCGGCGAAGCCTACCGGCACGGCTACGGAACGTGCGTGGGGGTCGCGTCCCACGTCCGCCGACGAACGTCGCGTACACTTCCGAACCCGTGAGGATCCTCGTCACCGGCGGAGCCGGATTCATCGGGTCGGAGTACGTTCGACTGTTGCTGGGCAAGCCCCTGGGCAACGCTGAGGGCGTACCCCCGCTCGAACCGGCGGTCGTGACCGTGCTCGACAAGTTGACCTACTCGGGCAACCGGGCCAACCTCGACCCGGTCCGCGACGACCCTCGCCTGCGGTTCGTGCAGGGTGACATCTGCGACCCGGTCGTGGTCGACGAGGTCGTCGCCGACCACGACGTGATCGTGCACTTCGCCGCCGAGTCGCACGTCGACCGCTCGATCGCCGGCGCCGCGCCGTTCGTCACCACCAACGTGCTGGGCACCCAGACGCTGCTCGACGCGGCGCTACGCCACGGCACCGGCCGGTTCGTGCACGTCTCCACCGACGAGGTGTACGGCTCCATCGACGAGGGTTCCTGGACCGAGACCTGGCCCCTCGCCCCGAACTCCCCGTACTCGGCGTCCAAGGCCGGCTCCGACCTGCTCGCCCTGGCCTACCACCGCACCCACGGCATGGACGTGGTCGTCACCCGCTGCTCCAACAACTACGGTCCGTACCAGTTCCCGGAGAAGGTCATCCCGCTGTTCGTGACCAACCTGCTCGACGGCGGGACGGTTCCGCTGTACGGCGACGGCGGCAACATCCGCGACTGGCTGCACGTGCACGACCACTGCCGGGGCATCGCGCTGGTCCAGCAGAAGGGTCGCGCCGGCGAGGTCTACAACATCGGCGGCGGCACCGAGCTGACCAACAAGGAGCTGACCGGCCGGCTGCTGGACGCCTGCGGCGCTGACTGGGACCGCGTCGTGCCCGTCGCCGACCGCAAGGGCCACGACCGCCGGTACTCCCTCGACATCAGCAAGATCAGCGAAGAGCTGGGCTACCAGCCCAGCGTCACCCTCGACGACGGCCTCGCCGAAACCGTGCGCTGGTACCAGGAGAACCGGGCCTGGTGGGAGCCGCTGAAGTCGGCCCCCACCGCATGACCCGACTACTCGTCACCGGCGCCGGAGGGATGCTCGGCCGGGACCTGGTCACCGTCCTGGAGACCCGGCCCGACCTTAAGGTCACCGCCGCCGCCCGTACCGACCTGGACATCACCGACCCCGCTGCGGTCCGCACCGCCGTCGCCGGACACGACGTCGTGATCAACGCCGCCGCGTGGACCAACGTCGACGGCGCGGAAGCCGACGAGACGGCGGCCACCGCCGTCAACGGCCACGGCGTGGCGAACCTCGCGGCGGCGTGCGCCACCAGCGGCACCCGGTTAGTTCAGGTCTCCACCGACTACGTCCTCGCCGGCGACGCCGACTCCCCCTACCCGGAGGACGCGCCGACCGCGCCCGTCAACGCGTACGGGCGCGGCAAGCTGGTCGGCGAGCAGGCCGTCGCCCGCCTGCTGCCGGACACCGGGTACGTCGTCCGCACCGCGTGGCTGTACGGCGCGCACGGGCCGAATTTCGTGGCGACCATGCTGCGGCTGGCCGGCCAACGCGAGCACCTCGACGTGGTCGACGACCAGCACGGGCAGCCCACCTGGTCGTACCGTCTCGCCGAGCGACTGGTCGCGCTCGCCGACGCCGCCCTGGACGGTCGCGCCGCTCCCGGCGTCTACCACGGCACCTGCGCCGGCCAGACCACCTGGTACGGGCTGGCCCGTGCCGCGTTCACCCTGGCCGGTCTGGACCCGGACCGGATCCGACCCACCACGAGCGACAGGTATCCTCGTCCCGCCCCCCGTCCGGCGTACAGTGTGCTAGGGCACAGCCGCTGGGCGGCCGCGGGTCTGCCGCCGCTTCCGGATTGGCATTCCACCCTGGTTGACGCGTTCCACTCCCCCGCTCCACCCGCCCCGTGGAAGGTCGCATGAAGCTCACCCTCGTCACCGGCCTGACCGGCCTGATACTGCTGGCCACGATCGTCGAGCTGCTGCGTCGCCGGCAGCTCCGCGAGAAGTACGGCATGCTCTGGCTCTGCGTCCTGGTGATCGTCATTCCCCTGTCGCTCTTCCCCCGCCTGCTGGACAACGTCGCCGAGTTGCTCGGCGTCCAGTCCGGCGTGAGCCTCGTGCTCTTCCTCGGCATCGTCTTCCTGCTGCTGGTCTGCGTGCACCTCAGCTGGGAGGTCAGCGCCCTGGAGGAAGAGACCCGGACCCTGGCAGAAGACTTCGCCCTACTCCGCGCCGAGATCGACGCGGACCGGGCGGCCCGAGACGAACTGGTGTCGCACGATGGTTAACGGCAAGCGGGTCCTGATCATCATCCCCGCGCTCAACGAGTCCGGCTCCATCGCCGACGTCGTCGGCGAGGTCCGCGGCGAACTGCCCGGCGTCGACGTGCTCGTGGTCGACGACGGCTCCACCGACCGCACCGCCGCCGTCGCCTCCGCCGCCGGCGCCCGGGTCGCGAAACTCCCGTACAACCTCGGTGTCGGCGGCGCCATGCGGGTGGGGTACCGGTACGCCCGCGATCACGACTACGACGTGGCCATCCAGATCGACGCGGACGGCCAGCACGACCCGCGGTACGTGCCCAAGCTCGTCGACCTGCTCGACGAGACCGACCTGGTGATCGGCGCCCGGTTCGCCGGCGAGGGCGACTACAACGTCCGCGGCCCCCGCCGCTGGGCCATGGTCATGCTCTCCGGCGTGCTGTCCCGCGTCGCCCGCACCAAGCTCACCGACACCACCTCCGGGTTCCGGGCCGCCAACCGCCGGGTGATCGACATGTTCGCCACCTGGTATCCCGTGGAATACCTGGGTGACACGGTCGAGACGCTCGTGCACACCGCCCGGCGGGGCTACACCATCCGCCAGGTGCCGGTGGCGATGCGCAAGCGGATGGCCGGCACCCCCAGCCACTCCCCGGCCAAGGCCATGATCTACCTCGGTCGGGCCTTCGCCGTCCTCACGTTGGCGCTCATTCGCCGGTGATCCGGCGACTGCTGAGTCTGGTCCCACCGGGCACCGTCGCCGTCGGCGCCGGCCTGGCCCTGCTGGGGCTCGCCTCCTACGTCCACCTGGCCGTCGCCGGGCACAGCCTCACCGCGGCCGACTACTCGTCGCTCGCGGCGCTCTGGACGATCGTCTTCACCTTCGGCATCGGCCTGTTCATGCCCGTCGAACAGGAGGTCGCCCGGCTCGTCGCCGGCCGGCGCAGCCAGGGCCTACCCCCCGGACCGGTACTGGCCCGAGGGGCGGCCCTGGCCGCCGGTCTGCTCGCCGCCGTGGTCGCGCTGATCATCGCCGCCCGCGGGCCGCTCACCGACCGGTTCTTCGCCGGCGACGGCACCATGGTCGCCGTCCTGATCGGGTCCCTCGCCGCGCTCGCCGTCGCGCACACCACTCGCGGCGTGCTCTCCGGCCTGCAACTGTTCCCCTGGTACGGCACCCAACTCGGCGTTGACGGCGGCCTGCGCATCGCCCTCGTCGCCCTGCTCGGCCTGACCGGCGTCACCTCCCCCGTCTGGTTCGGCGCGGTGCTGATCGCCGCCCCGCTGATCGGCGTGGCGATCACCGCCCCACCCGTGCTCCGGGCCGTCGGCGGCGGCGTCCCCGTCGCCTGGGCCGCGTTCCTGCGCGGCCTCGGCCTGCTCATCACGTCCAGCCTGCTCTCCCAGGTCGTCGTCAACATCGGCGTGATCAACGTGAAGGTGCTGGACCCCTCCGACGTGGCCACCGCCGGCGCGCTGCTCTCCGCGCTGGTGCTCGTCCGGATCCCACTGTTCGTCTTCGCCTCGCTCCAGGCGTCCCTGCTACCCGGCCTCGCCACCTCCGCCGCGACCGGCGACCGTACGGCCTTCAACAGCCTCCTGCGGCGGGCCCTGGGCATCGTCACCGCGCTCGGCCTCACCGGGGCTGTGCTCGCCGTCCTGCTCGGCCCGTGGCTGGTGCGGACCCTCTTCGACGCGCCCGACGTCCTCGGCCACGGTGACTTCGCCTGGCTCGCCGTGGCCACCCTCGCCTACCTCTGGGCGATGGTCCTCGGTCAGGCGCTGCTCGCCCTCGACCGGCACCGGGCCCAGGCCGTCGCCTGGGCCGTGGGCGTGGCCGCGCTCGTCGCCGCCACCCTCGCGCCGGTGGCCACCGCGCTGCGGGTCGAACTCGGCTACGCCATCGGCTCCGTCGTGGTCGCCGCCACCATGGCCGCCCTGCTGCGCGGCACCCGATCCCCCGCGCCGGCCCCCACCCCCACCCACGAAGCCGTCGCACCCGGAGTAACCACCGCCCCCTGACCCACCACCCCACCCCAGCCCAGCCCGGCCCAGCCCAGCCCGGCCCACTCCGGCCCGGCGATCTTGCAGTTTCTGTCGCGACCAATCGTCATCAAACTGACTTTTCGTCAACCGAAAGTGCAAGATCGGCGGGCTGGAGCGGGGCGGGGAACGCGTACGGCGGGCGGCCCGGAAACCGGGCCGCCCGCCGTGTGCGCGTACGGAACTACTTGCCGTCCGCCGGCTTGTCCTCCAGGTCGGCCGAGCCCGCCGACGTCGTCGGCTTGTGCGCCTCCGTGGTCGGCTGCGCCGGCGTGTCCGGCCCACCCGCCTCGGCCGGCTCCTCCGCCGCCGCGACATCACCGTCGAGCAGCGCCGTCAGCGCCGCCCCCGTGATCCGCCGGAACGTACGCCCCACCCGCTGACGGTCCAGCACCGCCACCTCAAGCTGGTTCGCGGCGATCGTACGGGCCGCGCCACCCTCACCGCCGACGGTGCTCAACGCCTGCACCGCAACCCGGACGGCCTCACCGAGGGACATGTCCGCCCGGTGCTGCGACTTCAACACACCGGTGATCGCCTCGGCCTGGCCGCCCATCGCCATCCGGCCCGGCTCGTCGTTGACCGACCCGTCGTACGTGAGCCGGTACAGCTCGTCGTCGTCCGGGGTCGCCCCGACCTCCGCCACACAGATCTCCACCTCGAAGGGCTTCGACTGCTCGGTGAAGATCGCGCCGAGCGTCTGCGCGAACGCGTTGGCGAGGGCGCGTCCGGTCACGTCACGCCGGTCGTAGCTGAGGCCGTTCAGGTCGGCCATCCGCACACCCGCGCGGCGCAGGTTCTCGAACTCGTTGTACCGGCCGACCGCGGCGAAGCCGATCCGGTCATAGATCTCACTGACCTTGTGCAGGGCGCTGGAGAGGTTCTCCGCGACGAAGAGCACCCCGCCGGAGTAGCTCAGGACCACCGCGCTGCGACCCCGGGCGATGCCCTTGCGGGCCAGCTCGGAGCGGTCGCGCATGATCTGTTCGGGCGAGGCGTAGAACTGCATGGCCACGGCGGCGGTTCTCCTTACGGCGCTTGCTGACGACTGCTGACTGGTGGGGGTGGACGGCGCTCAGCCGCCCGGATTCTCCATCCGACCGGCGACCACACCCTCGGCGATCGCCGCCGTCTCGGTGTCGGTCAACCGGCGGGTGCCCTCGGCGGTAGCGGTCATCACCACCGGATAGATCCGGCGGGTCAGGTCCGGACCGCCGGTCGCGGTGTCGTCGTCGGCCGCGTCGTAGAGCGCCTCGACCGCGAGCCGGGTCGCGTCCTCGAGAGACACGCCGGTCCGGAAACGCTTCTTGAGCGCCGACTTGGCGAAGAGCGAGCCGGAGCCGATGGCGTCGTACCCGGTCTCCTCGTACGGGCCACCGGTCACGTCGAAGCTGAAGATCCGCCCGGCGCGCGCCGGGTCACTGGCGGCCAGGTCGAAGCCCGCGAACAGCGGGACCACGGCGAGGCCCTGCATGGCCGCGCCCAGGTTGCCCCGGATCATCGACGCCAACCGGTTGGCCTTGCCGTCGAGCGAGAGCATCGCGCCCTCGATCTTCTCGTAGTGCTCCAGTTCCACCTGGAACAGTCGCATCAGCTCGATGCCGATGCCCGCCGTGCCCGCGATCCCGACCAGCGAGTACGCGTCGGCGGGGTGCACCTTCTCGATGTCGCGCTGGGCGATCAGGTTGCCCATGGTGGCCCGTCGGTCGCCGGCCATCACCACGCCACCGGCGGCCGAGATGGCCACGATGGTGGTCGCGTGCGGCGCCAGGTCGGCGGCCATGCCCGGTGGGAGCGGCCGACGACCGGGCAGCATCTCGGGGGCCACCCGGCTCAGAAACGTGGTGAAGGAGGACGTCCCCGCGTTGGTGAACACATCTGGTAGACGCCCGGATGGATCAAAGCCCGCTGCCACGTGGTTCCTCTCAGGTACGTGATCGCCCTGGCCAGCCTCGTAGGACTGTCACGGAACTGGCCAAGACCACCGTTGCAGTTGAAGCAGAGTATCCCGCGCACCCATCCGGTGCGATGATCGTGGTCCAGATGTTGCGGGTCCGCGCCGCCACAGATCGCGCAGACCCCGTCCTGCTCGGCCAGGAGCTCCTGAAACTCCTTCTCCCCGATGCCGTAGCGCCGCTGGAGGTGGTACTCGCGACTGCCGCCATGCAGTCGGAGCCTGCTCTCCTTGCCCTTCTCGTTGTGGCAGGGCTTGCAGTATCGGCCGTAGCCGCTGCGGGCGGAGCGGTTACGCGGAAAGTCATCCAGGGGCTTTGTGACATCGCAGTCAGGGCACCTTCGATGCCCTTCCGGCACCGCGGGCAACTGCCGCACATCCCTGCCCTGCTGCTCCTTCACGCGCTTGGCATAGCTCGCCTTGGATCGAGCGTTGAAGCAGGGCTTGCAGTAGCTACCCCGACCCTCCGGCCGCTTGCTGTTCGCGCAGAATTGATCAAGGGGGAGCCACTCACCGCAGTCGCGGCAGCGGCGGTGGCCATCTTGGTCATTCAGAGGCATGTCCGTTTTGCCCGGCTATGCCCTATTCGCCCCCTTTCTGTACATAGCCCCTCACAAATTCTTCTGCGTTTTCCTCCAGGACGGAGTCGATCTCGTCGAGCAGGTCGTCGACGTCCTCGGTGATCTCGGCGTGCCGCTCGGCCACCTCGGGGTTGGCCTCGGTGGTGACGTCCTCGATTTCCTCGCCCTGGCGGGACTTGCCGGACTGCGACTGGCCGCCGCTGTCATGAGTGGCCATTGCTGCCTCCTCCACGATCGTCTGCGATGAACTTACCTCGCCAGGACGACGAAAAGCCCGCCGCGCGCCGGCTTGCGGCACACGGCGGGCATTCGGTTGGCGCGTTCAGCCGCCGGTCAGCGTCTCCAGCAGGTCCTTGGCGCTGGCGCAGCGGTCGAACAGGGCTCCGACGTGGGCGCGGGTGCCCCGCTCCGGCTCCATCATCGGTACCCGGACCAGCGACTCCCGGCCCACGTCGAAGATCACCGAGTCCCAGCTCGCGGCGACCACCTCGGAGGCGTACTGCGCGAGGCAGCGGCCCCGGAAGTAGGCCCGGGTGTCCTCCGGTGGCTCGGTCATCGCGCTGCGGATTTCCTCGTCGGTGAGCAGCGTCTTCATCGCCCCACGGGAGACGAGCCGGTTGTAGAGGCCCTTCTCCGGGCGTACGTCGGAGTACTGCAGGTCGACGAGCTGGAGCTTGTGGGAGCCCCAGCCGAGCTTCTCCCGCTCCCGGTAGCCCTCCAGCAGCCGCAGCTTGGCCACCCAGTCCAACTCGTCCACGCAGAGCATCGGGTCGCGACCGAGCCGGTCCAGGACGCCCTCCCACCGGTCCAGCACGTCGGCGGTCTGCTCGTCGACGTCGGCGCCGTAGCGGTCGTCGACAAAGGACCGGACCCGTTCGAGGTACGCCCACTGCACGTCCAGGGCAGTCAGCCGGCGGCCGTCGCGCAACCGCATGAGGTGCGTGAGGGACGGGTCGTGGCTGACCGCGCGCAGTTCGCTGACCGGGTCGGCGATGCCGAGGTCGGCGCCGAGCGCCTTCTCCTCGATCATGGTGAGGATCAGCGCGGTGGTGCCCACCTTGAGGTAGGTGGAGATCTCGGAGAGGTTGGCGTCGCCGATGATGACGTGCAGCCGGCGGTACTTGTCGGCGTCGGCGTGCGGCTCGTCGCGGGTGTTGATGATCGGGCGTTTGAGGGTGGTCTCGAGGCCGACCTCGACCTCGAAGAAGTCGGCGCGCTGGGAGATCTGGAAGCCGCTCTGCCCGCCGTCCTGTCCGATGCCGACGCGGCCGGCGCCGCAGACGATCTGGCGGGTCACGAAGAAGGGCGTCAGGTACGCCACGATGTCGGCGAACGGGGTCTGCCGGCGCATCAGGTAGTTCTCGTGGGCGCCGTAGCTCGCGCCCTTGTTGTCGGTGTTGTTCTTGTAGAGGTGGATGGGCTGGCTGCCGGGGATGGTGGCGGCGCGGCGGGACGCCTCGGCCATCACCCGCTCGCCGGCCTTGTCCCAGCGCACGATGTCGCGGGGGGTGGTGACCTCGGGGGTGGAGTATTCGGGGTGCGCGTGGTCCACGTAGAGGCGTGCGCCATTGGTGAGTATCACGTTGGCCAGGCCCAGGTCCTCGTCGGCGAGGGCCTCGGCGGGGTCGTAGGCGGCGCCGGAGTAGGTGAAGCCGCGGGCGTCGCGCAGCGGCGACTCCTCTTCGTAGTCCCAGCGGGCGCGACCGCCCCGGTTGAGTTCGGGCCGGGCCCCGTAGGCGTTGACCACCTGGGACGAGGTGACCATCGGGTTGGCTCCGGCCTGGCCGGGCACGGAGATGCCGTACTCGACCTCGGTGCCCATGATCCGTCTTACGCTCATCGACCTACCCGCTTCGCTCGCCCGACCCGGTCCCCGTCATGTCGAGCGTAGTCCGACTGTTCGGGGTCGGGGGCGCGCCGGTGCGGGCGGGTCACGGGTGTCGCCCCGCGTCCCGCCCGCCGCGTTCAGTACTTGATGGTCATTGGAACGGTGGTGACCCGGCCGCGAAGATCCGGGTACTTGGTCAGCAGCTTGTCGACGCGTCGTTGCGCGACCGGGTCGCTGATCAGCAGACGGAGTGGGCCTCGGGTCGTACGCAGCATCATCCGGGTGCGCTCGGGCTCCTCGAACAACGTCGGCACATAGATCGCCTTTTCGGTCCGCCCGCTGGTGCCCTGCAGGGCGGAGAGACAGATCGACTCGACGTAACCGCGGTAGCCGGTCCGGTCGAGCACCACGGTGACGGTGCCCGGCTGCTCGGGGTAGCGGCGGTAGGCCGCGGCGCACACCTGGGCGAACCGCACCGGGTTGTCGACGTCGTGGTCGATCCAGCTCTGCGCCCAGTTCTGCTTGTCGACCACGAGCAGGCTGTGCCGCCAGCCGGTGAGCCCGCAGAGGACCACCACGGTGAGCACGGCCAGGGCGGCGGCAAGGGCGGAGACGGCGGCGCCGCGGGCACGGCGGCGGACCGCGCCGCCGGACGGGACGGGCAGCAGCACGACGAGGGCGGCGACGCCGACGAACAGGCCGACGGTGGCGAGGTGCACGCCCTTCATGAAGTAGTAGGCGGGCTGGACGCCGGTGAGGACGTTGGCCAGGGCGATGGCGAGGGCGAAGGCGACGGCTACCGCGATGGCGGCGAGGTGTCGGCGCCAGGCCCGGTCGGCGCGGCGGGCCTGGATCACGAGGCCGATCAGGACGATCGGGGTGAGGCCGAGCAGCGCCCGCCACGCCTCGGCGATTTCCGGGCCGGCCTTGGCGTCGAGGGCCTCGGTCTGGCCTGCGGCGAAGATTCCCAGCAGCATGGGCAGCGGCGCGAGCAGGGCGGTGACCAGGCCGACGGCGAGCACGGTCCGGCGGATGCGGAGCAACTCCCGGCGGTGCGCGATCAGCCAACCGAGCACCAGCAGCCCGGCCGGGGGGAGGAACAGGTAGTAGGTGAAGCCGATACCGATGAGCAGGGCGCCGAGCAGAACGAGTTGTTCCCGGTTGCCGGCGAGCGGGCGTACGACGAGTGCGGTCACCGCGACGGCGAGCGCGAGCCCCAGCGCCTCGCTGGGGTAGCCGGCGATCAGCAGCCGGGGCAGCTGGCTGCCGAGGACGAGGGCGCCCACGACGACGGTCAGGACGACCCGGTGCAGCGGGTGCAGGGGGCCGGGAAGCCGTTGGGCGGCCCAGAAGAGGGTGAGCGCGAGCAGGCCGAAGGTGGCGAGACACCACCACCCGTAGTGGCTGAGGCTGCTCGCGCCGCTCGGGGTGCCGGTGGCGGAGCGCAGGTGCGCGTCGAGCACGGCGGCGTTGAGGTGCCAGCCCTGCGGGTAGCGGACGAGCAGGGAGACGATGTCCTCGCGGGCGGCGGCGGGGTCGAGGAAGACGTACCCGCCGAGCCGTCCGATGGCGTCGACGAGGGCGACGTGGCGGAAGTTGTCCTCGCCCAGGGCGAGCAGGCTGAGGCGGCCGGCGAGGCGGCCGGCCCGCAGCCAGGGCGACGCGAAATAGCCCACGATGGCGACGGTGGCGACGACGGGCAGCAGGTCGGTCCAGCCGGGCCGGGGCAGGGTGGGGCGTCGGCCGGTCGCCGCGGCGATGAGGGCGAGGACGGTGAGCGCGGTACCGCTGACCGCGACGGGGTGCAGCCCCCAGGGCCAGAGGGTGAAGAGCAGCCCGGCGGCGGTGGTGACGCCGACGAGCAGCAGCATGGCGAGCACGAGCCGGTCGAGCAGGGTGCGGCCGCCGCGGAGCAGGCTGGCCGTGGCCAGCAGCACCAGCGGGGGCAGCAGCCAGGCCAGGTGCAGGGGGTACGCCACCGCGGGTACCAGCCAGGCGACCGCCAGCGCGACGAGCAGCGCGCGGTACGGGCGGGCGGGGGGCGGGGTCCGCTGGTCGACCGCAGGGCGTGCCGGCGGGTCGGTGACGGTGAGTTCGGACGGCACGCGGATCCTCGACGTTTCGCAGGGTTGGAAGCGCCACAGCGTACCGGTTCGGGTGGGCGGGCGTGGGCCGGTGTGACGAGCGGGGCCCGGGACGCGTCGCGTCTCGGGCCCCGCTGGTGTCAGCGCCTGCCTACAGGTACTGGCCGGTGTTGCTGGCGGTCTCGATGGACCGGCCGGCCTCGGTGCCCTTGCCGCCGGAGACGAGCGTACGGATGTAGACGATCCGTTCGCCCTTCTTGCCGGAGATGCGGGCCCAGTCGTCGGGGTTGGTGGTGTTGGGCAGGTCCTCGTTCTCGCGGAACTCGTCGACGCAGGCGTCGAGGAGGTGCTGCAGGCGTAGGCCCTTGCGACCGGAGGTGAGGAATTCCTTGATGGCCATCTTCTTGCTCCGGTCGACGATGTTCTGGATCATCGCGCCGGAGTTGAAGTCCTTGAAGTAGAGGACTTCCTTGTCACCGTTGGCGTAGGTGACCTCGAGGAAGCGGTTCTCCTCGGTCTCCGAGTACATCCGCAGAACGACGGCGTCGATCATCGCGGCCACCGTGGCCTGCGCGTCGGTGCCGTGTTCGGCGAGGTCGTCCGGGTGCAGTGGCAGCCCGGAGAGGATGTACTTGGAGAAGATGTCCTTGGCCGCCTCGGCGTCCGGCCGCTCGATCTTGATCTTCACGTCGAGCCGGCCCGGGCGCAGGATCGCCGGGTCGATCATGTCTTCCCGGTTGGAGGCGCCGATGACGATGACGTTCTCCAGCCCCTCCACGCCGTCGATCTCGCTGAGCAGCTGCGGGACGATGGTGTTCTCCACGTCGGACGAGACGCCGGAGCCACGGGTCCGGAAGATCGAGTCCATCTCGTCGAAGAACACGATCACCGGCGTGCCCTCACCGGCCTTCTCCCGAGCCCGCTGGAAGATCAGCCGGATGTGCCGCTCGGTCTCGCCGACGTACTTGTTGAGCAGCTCCGGGCCCTTGATGTTCAGGAAGAAGCTGGTGTGCTTCTCCTTGCCCTGCCGCTCGGCGATCTTCTTGGCCAGGGAGTTGGCCACCGCCTTGGCGATCAGCGTCTTGCCGCAGCCGGGCGGTCCATAGAGCAGGATGCCCTTGGGCGGGCGGAGCTGGTGCTCACGGAACAGGTCCGCGTGCAGGAACGGCAGCTCCACCGCGTCGCGGATCTGCTCGATCTGGGACTGGAGGCCACCGATGTCGGAGTAGTCGACGTCCGGCACCTCCTCCAGGACCAGCTCCTCGACCTCGCTCTTCGGAATCCGCTCGTACGCGTACGCCGAGCGGGGCTCGATCATGAGCGAGTCGCCGGCCCGGATCGCCGAGCCGATGAGCGTCTCGGCGAGGTGCACGATGCGCTCATCGTCGGAGTGGGAGACCACCAGCGCCCGGTCGCCCGGACCGCCGTTCGGCCCCTCCAGGATCTCCTTGAGCATCACCACCTCGCCGACCCGCTCGTACCCGAACGCGTCGACGATGTTGAGCGCGTCGTTGAGCAGGACCTCCTGGCCGCGCCGCAGCTCGGCCACGTCCAGCGAGGGCGAGACGGCGACCCGCAGTTTGCGGCCGCCGGTGAACACGTCCACGGTGCCGTCGTCGTGCTTGGCCAGGAAGACTCCGTAGCCACTTGGCGGCTGTGCGAGCCGGTCGATCTCCTCCTTGAGCGTGACGATCTGCGTGCGAGCTTCCTTGAGGGTGCTCACCAGCCGGTCGTTGTTCTCGGTCAGCCGCGCCAACTGTGCCTGGGTGGCCGCCAGCCGCTCTTCGAGCTGCCGGACGTGTCGGGGGCTTTCGGTCAACTTGCGCCGCACCAGGGCGAGTTCCTCCTGAAGGAACGCGACCTGCGTGGAGAGATCGTGGGCTTCCTTCTCCCACCGTGCGGCGCGCGAGTCCGCGTCGTCGCTGCGTGCTGCCACGTCCCACCTCCCCGGGGGGCTTGAACGTTCTGAGCTAACACTAGCCGCTATGAGCCCGATTCGGTCCCACGCAACACCCTCGTCACTGAACCTTGATCGCCAAGGGGTGGTCTGCGGGGTCGTTAACGGCGTTCGGGTACCGTCGGAGGCTGGTACGGGAGAACATGGGGGGTGCACCGGTGGCCGAGGTCGCGACCGACCAGTTGCAGGTCTGGGTGGACCAGGATCTCTGCACGGGCGATGGGCTCTGCGTGCAGTACGCGCCAGAGGTGTTCGAGTTCGACATCGACGGCCTGGCGTACGTCAAGGGCGCCGACGGTGAGCTGAGGTTGGCCCCGGGCAGCCGGGTCGACGTGCCCGAGCACCTGCGACTCGAAGTGATCGACTCCGCGAAGGAGTGCCCGGGCGACTGCATCCACGTGGTGCGCGGCGACGGCGTCGAGGTCGCCGGCCCGGACGCCGAGGACGACTGAACCGACGCCGCGCGGTCCGCGCGACGCCGGCCCCAACGGGGTACGCCTCAGAGCATCGGGCGGCCGACCACCGAGGCGACCAGCCGTGCGAACTCCTCCAGTCGGGCGATCTGCCCGGCCCCACCGTCGTCGAGGGTCTTGCCGAACCGCAGCGCGTCGTGCCGGGGCGTACCGGCCATCTCCTCGCTCGGCGGCGCCTCGTCCAGCGAGGTGAGCAGCAGGTAGACGTCGATGCTGTCGACCCGGATCTCGCCGCTGTCGGAGCGGTTCAGTCGCCGCCGGCAGCCCACCTCGGTGACCGTGGAGACGGGCACCACCCGCAGCGACGACGTCATCGAACCGGGCGGCCCCTCCCCCGGCGGCACGTCCTCGCCGTGCCAGAGGATCAGCCGGCTGCCGTCGCAGACGACGACCTCCTGCCACACCCCGTTGACCTCGTTGACGAAGCGTTCCAGGGTGAAGCCGAGCACCGAGGCGCCGCGCAGCACCCCGCCGAGCGCTTCCAGCGCGACGTCCGGGTCCCGCAGATAGGCGCGCGCCGCCGACTCCAGGTCCTGGTAGGGCGACCAGTCCGGAAACACGGCGGGCAGGTCGCCGCCGCCGTAACCCGGTCGGCTCATCGGGCCGCCTCCCCCCGCTCACCGATGGTCACGGCCTGTCCATCTCCCCCGTCGCGTCGGGCTGCCCGTCGGCGGCCTGGGCGGCGGCTGCCTGGCGGGCCGCCTCGGCCGCGCGCAGGTCCTCGCGGCGCTGCACGTACGCCTCGGTGCCCTTGCTGGGTTTGCGGCGACGCGGCGGCGCGGTGACGCCCGGGGCGAGCTTGCGCGCCGAGACCAGGAACGCCGTGTGCGCGATCATCCGGTGGTCGGGGCGGACGGCGAGGCCCTCGGCGTGCCAGTCGCGCACCATCGACTCCCAGGCGCGCGGCTCGGTCCAGCCGCCGCGCTCACGCAGCGCCTCGACCAGCTCGGAGAGCTGCGGGGTGGTGGCCACGTAGCCGATGAACACGCCGCCTGGCACCAACGCCCGCTCGACCATGTCGAGGGTCTCCCAGGGGGTGAGCATGTCCAGGATGATCCGGTCGAAGCCGGTCTCCTGGCACTGCGCGACGTCGCCGACGTGCAGGTGCCACGACGGGTGCGGCCCGTTGAAGAACGCCTCGACGTTGCGCTTGGCGATCTGGGCGAAGTCGTCGCGTACCTCGAACGAGTGCAGCTCGCCCTCGGTGCCGACGGCGCGCAACAGGGAGCAACTCAGCGCGCCGGAGCCGGCGCCGGCCTCGAGGACCTTGGCGCCGGGGAAGATGTCGCCCATCGCGACGATCTGCGCCGAGTCCTTCGGGTAGATCACCTGGGCGCCGCGCGGCATCGAGAGCACGTAGTCAGACAGCAGCGGACGCAGCGCCAGGAACGCGGTGCCGCCGCCGGAGGTGGTCACCACGCTGCCGTCGGGCAGCCCGATCAGCGCGTCGTGCGCCAGAATGCCGCGGTGGGTGTGGAACTCCTTGCCGTGCTCCAGCGTGACGGTGTGCATCCGCCCCTTGGGGTCGGTCAGCTGCACCCGGTCGCCGGGCCGGAACGGGCCTCGGTGCACGGGTGTCAGCGTCCGGGGGGCGTCGTCGGCTGCGACGGTGGAGGGAGTTGCGGTCACGGTGTCATCTTCCGGTTGGGTTCGAGGAGCTGTGCCAGGTCCCCGATGTGCAGAATGCCGACGACATCTTCGCCTGACGTCACCACGTACTGCGCGCCCGGGTGGGTCTGCACGGCCTCCATCACCCGTTCGCCGTCGAGTCCCAGCGTCAGGGTGGGGAGCGCGGTGAGCGGCCGGGCGACGGAGTCCACCGCCAGCCAGGCGCGACGCTCGACGGGTACGGCCGCGGCGGCGGCCGGGTCGACCAACGCCACCGGGCGGCCGGTGGAGTCGGTGACCAGCAGCGCGGCGGCGGGCTGCCCGCCCTCGGCGCGGCGGCGCTGGGCCTCGGCCAGCGGCGTGCCGGTGGTCACCGGCCAGATCGGCCGAGCCAGTTGGGCCAGGTCGATCAGCGGGAACCGACGACTGACCCGCGCGGCGCGGATCGACTGCCCGGCGCCGCGCCAGAGGGTGACGGCGACCAGCAGCATCAGCGGCAGCGCCACCGGGGCCAGGTGGTCGGTGGCGGTCAGTATCCCGACCAGCGCGGCGGTGCCGACGGCGACGACCCGGCCGGCCCAGCCGGCGACCTCGGTGCCACGGTGCCGGTCGCGGGTGAGACCCCACACGGCGGCGCGTAGCGCCCGGCCGCCGTCCAGCGGCAGCCCGGGCAGGATGTTGAACACCGCGACGATGACGTTGCTCAGCGCGAGCTGGAAGGCGAGCTGGTGGCCGACGGTGCCCGCCGGCAGGGCGAGGGTGGCGGCGACCGCGAGGGCGCCGAGCACCGCGGAGACCGCCGGGCCGGCCAGCGAGACCAGCAGGTCGATCCGGGGCGTCGGGGCGTCCCGCTCCATCTCGGTGTACCCGCCGAGCAGTTCGAGGGTGATTCCCCGCACACCGATGCCGTAGCGGCGGGCGGTGAGCGCGTGGCCCAGCTCGTGCAGCAGCACCGAGCCGAGCAGGGAGACCACGAATCCGAAGCCGATGAGGTAGCCGCTGATCTGCGGCAGGTCCAGTTGTCGGCGGGCGAACTCGGCGTAGAGCACGGCGACCAGCACGGCGAGCAGGAGCATCGACGCGTTGAGGTGCAGGGGCACCCCGAACACCCGGCCCACGCTCAGACCGGGTCGCCGGTCGGACCGGCGCGGCGGCCGGGAGGTCTGCTCCATCGCACCGATGCTACGGACCGGTCACCTGCGGGGCGGGCGGCGGGCGGTGTCACACCGGTGCCCTAACCTTTGCGCACATGACGGCGGAACCGGTCACCACCCCCCAGTCCTCTCCCCCGGCGCAGACGCCGCCGACGGTGCGGGCCTCGCTGTCGCCGTCGCGGGCGGCGGATTTCAAGACCTGCCCGCTGCTCTACCGGTTCCGCAGCATCGACCGGTTGCCCGAGCGGACGACCCTAGAGCAGGCCCGGGGCACGCTGGTGCACGCGGTGCTGGAGCGGCTGTTCGACCTGCCCGCGTCGAGCCGCACACCGGCCGCGGCCGGTGACCTGGTGGCCCCCCAGTGGGACCGACTGGTCACCGAGCAGCCGGAGCTGGCCGCGATCTTCGACGATGCCGAGCCGGCCGGTCCGGTGGAGTTCCTGCGCTCCGCGGCGGGGCTGCTCGAGGGCTACTTCGCGGTGGAGGATCCGACCCGCCTGGAACCGGCCGAGCGCGAGAGCCTGATCTCGGCGGTCGTCGACGAGGAGCTGCTGATCCGGGGCTACCTCGACCGGCTCGACGTGGCCCCGGACGGCGCGCTGCGGGTGGTCGACTACAAGACCGGCGGCGCGCCCCGGGAGGCGTTCGAGGCGCGGGCGCTGTTCCAACTGAAGTTCTACGCGTTGGTGCTGTGGCGCACCCGTGGGGTGGTGCCCCGGGTGCTGCGCCTGCTCTACCTGCGCGACGCCGAGGTTTTGGACTACACGCCCGACGCCGACGAGCTGCTCCGCTTCGAGCGCACCGTGGTGGCGCTGTGGCGGGCGATCGAGCAGGCCACCGCCCGGCAGGACTTCCGACCCCGGCCGAGCAAGCTGTGCGACTGGTGCAGTCACCAGGCGCTGTGCCCGACGTTCGGCGGCACCCCACCCCCGTTCCCCGTAACGGCGACAACCGCCGACCCCCTCCGCGACGCCCGCACCACCCCCACACCCCCCGGCGCCGACGAGTAACCCCACCGCCCACCCGCACCCCGCCCCGCCCCGCCCCGCCCCGCCCCGCCGATCTTGCACTTTCGGATGGCGACTTCATCGGATTCGCACCGTTTATCCCCCCAGAAAGTGCAAGATCGACGGCGTCAGGAGGGCCCAGCCCCGGCACCGCCCGACCGGAGCGGTGCGGTCCGGGTCGGGACAGGGCGCCCGGCCGACCTCTACCGTGGTCCGCGACGCACAGGCCGGTGGAGCGGGGACGGGAGACGAGATGAGCGATCGGGTGGCCCCGGCGCGGCCGGTACGGATCCTGCTCGCCGACGACCAGCCGCTGCTGCGCACGGGCTTCCGGATGGTGCTGGGCGCCGAGGGCGACCTGGACGTGGTGGCGGAGGCCGGTGACGGCGTGGAGGCCGTGGAGCTGTCCCGACGGCTCCTGCCCGACGTCGTGCTGATGGACATCCGGATGCCCCGGATGGACGGGGTGGCGGCGACCCGGGCCATCGTCGACTCCCGCCTGCCGGTGCGGGTGCTGGTGCTGACGACGTTCGACCTCGACGAGTACGTGGTGGGGGCGCTGCGCGCGGGCGCGAGCGGATTCCTGGCCAAGGACGTACCCGCCGAGGAGCTGATCGCGGCGATCCGCACGGTGGCCGGCGGGGACGCGGTGGTCGCGCCACGGATCCTGCGGCGACTGCTCGACCGCTTCGCCGACCTGTTGCCCGACCCGGCGGCGACGCCGTCGGCGGCCCTCAACGCGCTCACCGACCGGGAACGTGAGGTGCTGGTGCAGGTGGCCCGAGGACTGTCCAACGCCGAGATCGCGGCGGTGTTGTCGGTCAGCGAGACGACCGTCAAGACCCACGTCGGGCACCTGCTGACCAAGCTGCGGCTGCGCGACCGCGTGCAGGCCGTCGTGCTGGCGTACGAGTCGGGTCTGGTCCGCCCACGGGCGTAGTCGCCACGCGGCGACTACCTCACCCGGCGTACCCGAAGATCCCCCCGGGGAGGGACGGCCCGGCTTGCCGTCGTCACCTACCGTGACCGGAGGCGGCGTCGCGCGGTTGACCCTCCTGTGACGTGCGGGGGAAGTGTGCAAAACCGGTCGATCGGCCGTCGGGTCAGGGGCAACCCTGATGCGGCATGGGGGTGCACCCGCAGCGGGAAATCCGCTGCGCGTCCCCCCAGGGGCGGACGGGACGGGCGCTCGCAGCGCCGATGATTGAACGGTCGCGCCGGACCATCGGGGGGCGGCGTGGGATTCGGACAGACGGAAGAGGTAGATGACGTGACCGCGACGGTAGGCCGGCAGGCGCAGGCCGCGGCCCGGGCGAACGACGTGTGGAAGGTGTACGGCAGCGGCGAGGCCCAGGTCATCGCGCTGCGGGGGGTAAGCGCGGAGTTCGAACGTGGCCGCTTTACCGCGATCATGGGGCCGTCGGGTTCCGGCAAGTCCACGCTGATGCACTGCCTCGCCGGTCTGGACTCGGTCACCCGGGGGACGGTGTCGATCGGTGAGACGACGGTCACCGGGCTGGGCGACTCGGGGCTGACGAAGCTGCGCCGGGAGAAGGTGGGCTTCATCTTCCAGCAGTTCAACCTGCTGCCGACGCTCACCGCCAAGGAGAACATCCTGCTGCCGATGTCGATCGCCGGGCGCAAGCCCGACCAGGCCTGGTACGACACGGTGATCAAGACGGTGGGCCTGCAGGACCGGCTGGACCACCGGCCGGCGCAGCTCTCCGGCGGTCAGCAGCAGCGGGTGGCGTGCGCGCGGGCGCTGGTCGCCCGCCCCGAGGTGATCTTCGCGGACGAGCCGACCGGCAACCTGGACTCGCGCTCCGGCGCGGAGGTGCTCGGCTTCCTGCGCGACTCGGTGCGCGAGCACGGTCAGACCATCGTGATGGTCACCCACGACCCGACCGCCGCCGCGTACGCCGACCGGGTGGTCTTCCTGGCCGACGGTCAGATCGTGTCGGAACTGATCGAGCCGACCGCCGACACCGTGCTGGACACCATGAAGAAGCTGGACACTCCGGCCGAGGTGGGCAACTGATGTTCCGGGCGACACTCAAGAGTCTGCTGGCCCGCAAGGTCCGGCTGATCCTGTCCGCGCTGGCGGTGGTGCTCGGGGTCATGTTCGTCTCGGGCGCGTTCGTGCTGACCGACACGCTGGGTCGCTCCTTCGACTCGGTGTTCGCCGACGGCTTCTCCGAGATCGACGTGAACGTCGCGGCGAAGCCGAAGATCGAGGTCAGCGAGTTGGAGGGCGAGCAGACCTCCGCTCCGCTGCCGGCCGCCGTGGTCGACCGGGTCAAGCAGGTGCCGGGGGTGGCCTCCGCGACCGGTGTCGTCAACGCCGACGGCGCGCGGGTGATCGGCAGCAACGGCAAGGTCGTCACGTCGTTCGGTCCGCCGCAGCTCGGTGAGAACTGGGTCGGCGAGAGCGACCTGCTGCAACTGCGCGAGGGCCGCGCTCCGCAGGCCGACGACGAGATCGTGATCAACAAGTCGCTGGCCACGACCGCGAAGGTGCGCGTCGGCGAGAAGGTCGGCGTGCTGACCGCGTTCGAGTCGAAGAAGCGGGACTTCACCCTCGTCGGCATCGCCGGTTACAGCGGTGACCGGGACTCGATCGGCGGCGTCAACGAGGTCTTCTTCACCACCCCGGTGGCGCAGCGGCTGATGCTGGGCGAGCCGGACACCTTCAGCAGCGTCACCGTCCGCACCGCCGGCGGGGTCTCCGACGAGGCGCTGCGCGACGACATGGCCCGCACCCTGGGTGCGGACTTCGACGTGAAGACCGGCGAGCAACTGGCCGAAGACGCCGCGGCGAGCCTGAAGGAGGGCCTGTCGTTCTTCAACAAGATCCTGCTGGGCTTCGCCGCGGTGGCGCTGCTGGTCGCCACGTTCCTGATCCTCAACACCTTCTCGATCATCGTGGCGCAGCGCACCCGGGAGTTGGCGCTGATGCGCGCCATCGGGGCGAGCAGCCGCCAGATCATCGGCTCGGTGGTGCTGGAGGCCATCGCGGTCGGTCTGCTCGCGTCGGTGCTCGGTCTCGCCGCCGGCATCGGGGTGGGCGCGCTGCTGGCGTTCCTGTTCGGCAAGCTGGCCGGTGGGCTGACCCTGGCCGGGATCGGCGTGCCGGCGGCGGCCGTGATCGGGTCGTTCGGCGTCGGCCTGGTGATCACCGTGGTGGCGGCGCTGCTGCCGGCGCTGCGGGCCTCCCGGATCCCGCCGATCGCCGCCATGCAGGACGTGGCCACGCCGGACCGGTCGTTGACCAAGATCACCGTGGCCGGGTCGGTGGTCACCGGCATCGGCGCGGTGCTGCTGTTCCTGGGGCTCAGCGGCAACGCGGGCGGCCAGACGCTCGCCACCATCCTCGGCGGCGTGCTGTTCGCCTTCATCGGTGTGGCGCTGCTGACTCCACTGATCAGCCGGCCGGTGGTGAACCTGCTCGGCGCGATCTTCTCCTGGTCGGTGCCGGGCAAGCTGGGCCGGCTCAACTCCGGGCGCAACCCGCGCCGCACGGCCATCACGGCCGCCGCGCTGATGGTCGGCATCGCGCTGGTCACCGGCATCACGGTGATCCTGGACTCGGCCAAGAGCAGCATCAGCGCGCTCGCCCAGGACACCATCAAGGCCGAGCTGGTGATCGCCGGTCAGCAGGGCGGCCCGCGTCCGCCGAGCTTCGACCCGAGCGTGCTGGACCAGGCGAAGGCGCTGCCCGGCGTGCGGATGGTCGACGGCGAGTACGGCGACATGGGGCGCATCGACGGCGAGAGCACGTGGGTGGCGGCGAGCAGCGACATCGCGTCACTGCGGCAGATCTTCGGCGCGAAGGCCGCCGCGGGTGACATCGACCGGCTCTCGCCGACGCAGATGCTCGCCAGCTCCGACACCGCCAAGTCGCGGGGATGGTCGGTCGGCTCGACCGTCAGCGTGCAGCTGACCCGGGGCGAGGCCCGCACGTACACGATCAGCGGCATCTACGAGTCGTCGCAGCTGACCAACCCGGTGACGTTGCCGGCGACGGCGGCGAAGGACTTCGCGATCCCGCAGCCCATCCAGGGCTTCATCCAGCTCGCGCCGGGGGCCCGGGTGGCTGACGTGCAACCGCGGGTGGAGACGCTGCTCGCGGATAGCCCCGAGGTGTCGGTGGCCGACCGGGACGCGTTCATCAAGCAGCAGACGAGTTCGCTCGACGGGCTGCTCACGATGATCAAGATCCTGTTGGCGCTGGCCATCATCATCGCCGGGCTCGGCATCATCAACACCCTGGCGCTGTCGGTGCTGGAACGGACCCGGGAGCTGGGTCTGCTGCGGGCGATCGGCCTGCGGCGCGGCCAGACGATGGGCATGATCACCGTGGAGGCGGTGGTGATCTCCGTGTTCGGTGCGCTGCTGGGCGTGGCGGTCGGCACCGGCCTCGGCGCCGCGGTGGTCGAGGCGCTCAAGGACGAGGGCATCACCGACCTGAACCTCCCCTGGGGGCAGATGGTCGTCTTCCTCGGTCTCGCCGCGATCATCGGGGTGGTGGCCGCGGTGCTCCCCGCCGTGCGGGCGGCCCGGATCAACGTCCTGGGCGCGATCGCCCACGACTGACGCCAGGTACGACAACGAGGGGGTCCCGCACCGCGGGGCCCCCTCGTTCTTTCCGGCCGCGGCTTTCCTTCAGGCCGCGGCGCGGTCGGTCAGCAGCGCCGCCAGCGCCGCCAGGTCCACGCCGACCAGGCTTCGCACCTGGTGTACGGCGGGGATGGGGGGCAACGCCACCTCGGCGGGTACGGCCAGCACGGCCGCCCCGGAGGCGAGCGCGCTGGCCACCCCGGTCGGTGAGTCCTCGATCGCCACGCACCGCTCGATCGGCGCGCCCAACAGCCGGGCGGCGGTCAGGTACGGCTCGGGGTGCGGCTTGGCCGCCACCACCTCGTCACCCGCGACCACCACGTCGAAGGTGTCCCGCCCGAGGGTGTCCAGGGCGACCTCGACCAGCGCCCGGGGGCTGGAGGTGACCAGGGCGGTGGGGACTCCCGCCGCGCGGACCGCGTGCAGCAGCTCGAACGCGCCCGGCCGCCAGGGCAGACCGGTACGGAACAGCTCCAGGATCCGGGCGTTGATCCACGCCGCGCTGATCTCCGGATCGCGCTCGGGTTGGCCCAGGTCGTCGTGCAGGATGCGCATCGACTCGGCCATGGCCGTGCCGATGATCGACCGGCGGGCATCGACGGACAGCTCCCCGCCGTACTCGCGGGCCAGCTCCTGCAACGCGACGTCCCACAGCTTCTCGCTGTCGACCAGCGTGCCGTCCATGTCGAAGAGCACGGCGGCGGGGTGTTGGCTGCTCAGCGGATCCTCCAGGGGTCGTGACCGACACCGGCGATCCTGCCAGCCGGGTCCGCCGCCGGTGGCGGCAACGGCTCCGAGGGTGACCGGGGCAACCCCGCTCAGCTCAGGTCGCACTCCTTCAGCGAGCGTTCGTAGCCACGGAAGAACCTGTCGGTACGCTGTTCGGCGGTGCCGTGCGCGCCCTCGGCGAACCACGGCTGGTCCGGGTCGTCGCCGACCGCCGCCACGCCCTCGCGGAACTCGTCCAGGTCGCCCTTGGCGAGTTTCAGGTCGCCGGCGCGCACCGAGTCGCCGAGGTACGCCCCGGCCATGCAGTCGGCCTGCAACTCCTGCTGGATGGTGAAGCTGTAGTTGATGCCCAGGCGCACCTGGATGCCGTGGGCGTACTCGTGACCGAGCAGGTAGAACACGAACGCGTCACCGACCTCGCGGAACGCCGCCACCGACCAGGCCACGTCGTACGCGATGAAGTCGCCCTGCGAGCAGTAGACCGCGTTGTTGCGCGGCAGTGGCTGACCGCCGCAGGAGACCTCACCGGCCCGCTGGTACGGGGTGACCCGCCGGATCGGCGTGAAGCGCTGCCCGGACGCCTTGAACTGGGCCGCCCAGTAGCGCTCCGCGATCGCCTGCGCGTCGGCGACGTCCTGTTTGAACTCGGCCACGGTGGTGGTGCTGTCGGCGCGGGTGGTGTTCGGCTCCGGCGAGGCGGCCGGCGGGTTCGCCCCTGGACGTTCACCCTCCGGCTCGGCCAGGCCACCTCCCGCGCAGGCGAGCGACACCAGCGCGACGACCACCAGGCCCACGAGAGGTCCCCGCGCGACGCGTCCCGACCATGCCCCCACTGTGCCTCCCCAGACCTCGGCGCCCGCACCACGCCATACCCCGACGGTACGACCACCACGCCCGTCACCGGATTCACGCACAACCACCCCGGACGGTTCACACCCCGCACAGACCCCCTCCCCCTCCCACCCCGGACCCCCTCCCCCTCCCCCGGACCCCCGCCCCTCCCCCCGGTGATCAAGAAGTTTGCGTCAGCCCGTGCGGCGTGTCGTGACGCGAACCTCTTGATCACCGGGCCCATCGGGTGGGGGTGGGTGGGGACGGTTCACCTGGTGGGGGTCGGGGTCGGGGGGCCAGAATGGGCCGGGGCGGAGGTGGCCGTCCGGTCGGGAGGGCGACGTGCACGTGCTCGGCAGCCGTCGACGAAGCCAACCGGCCCCGGCGCATGTCGTGTGGCGGTCGCTGCGGGACCCGTACGAGGCCGGCAGTCGGCCCTGGCTGGAGTTGCGCGACGACGAGGTGCCGCCACGGGTGGTGGCGGGGTACGCGCCGGTGCTGCTGGTGTGGTCGTCGCTGTGGCCGCACCGGCCACTGGACGAGATCCGTTTCGACATCTCACCCGGGCATCCCGGCGGTGACTGCGCGGTGCGCTGGACCCTGACCACCCCCGACCCGGACCTGCCCAGCGAGAGCACCCTCGGCTACCTCCGCCACCGCCTCAACTACCTGATCAACAACCGCCTCCGCCTCTCCTACGGTCAATAACCCCCCACCCACCTACCGCCGTTGATCATGAAGTTATCGCGCCGACACGCCGACATCGATGGCAATAACTTCATGATCAACGGGGCGAAAGCGGGGGCGGGCGGGAGGGGCGGGGATGTCCGGGGGGTGGGGTTGGGTTCGACGTTTCTGGTGAGCGGTGCCGGGGCGGCACCGGGAACAGGAAGGCCACCATGAAATACATGATCATGCTTTACGGGTCGCAGCGGGACTACGACGCGTTGTCGGGCCGGCCCTCCGACCGGCCGGCCATGTCGGCTGAGCAGGTGGCGGCCATGCACCAGCACATGGAGACGTTCCACCAGGCGCTCGCCGAATCCGGGGAACTCGTCGACGCGCGGGGCCTGAGCGAGCCCGTGCACGCCCGTCGCGTACGGGCGCAGGGCGGGACGCCCGTGGTCACCGACGGCCCGTACGCGGAGACGCAGGAGGTCCTGGCGGGTTACACGGTCGTGGAGTGCGTCAGCTTCGACCGGGCCACCGAGATCGCCGCCGGCCTGGTCGACCCGGACACCCCGGGGGCGTACGTGGACGTGCGGCCGGTGCTCGAGGGCGTCGAGGACCTGGCCGGCTGAGCACGTGCCCGAGACACCCGCCGAGGACCTGCTGCGCGAGTTGGCGCCGCAGGTCCTCGGCGCGCTCGTCCGGCGCTTCGGGCACTTCGACACGGCCGAGGACGCGGTGCAGGAGTCGTTGATCGCGGCGGCGGACACCTGGCCGCGCGACGGCGTACCGGACAGTCCCCGGGCGTGGTTGATCACCGTCGCGTCCCGGCGGCTCACCGACCTGCTCCGGCGCGACCAGGCGCGGGCGCGGCGGGAGGAGAGGGCGGCCCGGTGGATGCTGCCGGAGCAGTGGCTCGCGCCGGCCGCCGACCGACTCCAGGACGCCGACGACACGCTCATCCTGTTGTTCCTGTGCTGCCATCCGGCGCTCACCCCGGCGTCGCAGATCGCGCTGACGCTGCGCGCGGTCGGCGGATTGAGCACCGCGGAGGTGGCCCGCGCGTTCCTGGTGCCGGAGGCGACCATGACCCGGCGGATCAGCCGGGGAAAGCAGCGAATCCGCGACAGCGGCCTCCGGTTCGCCCCACCGACGGCAACCGAGCGCGCCGATCGGGTCGCCGCGGTACTGCACGTGCTCTACCTGGTGTTCACCGAGGGGTACGCGCGTACCGCCGGGCCGGGGCTGCTGCGCGCCGACCTGACCGCCGAGGCGATCCGACTGACGCGGTTGGTGCGAAGGCTGCTGCCCGACGACCCCGAGGTCACGGGACTGCTCGCGTTGATGCTGCTCACCGACGCCCGCGCGCCGGCGCGGATCGGTCCACACGGCGAGTTGGTGCCGATGGCCGAACAGGACCGCGCCCGGTGGCGGGCCGACCAGATCGCCGAGGGCGTCGCGTTGGTCGGCGAGGCGCTGCCGCGCGGGCCCGTCGGGCCGTACCAGCTCCAGGCGGCCATCGCGGCCGTGCACGACGAGGCGCCGAGCGCGGCGGCCACCGACTGGGCACAGATCACCGCCCTCTACGAGGTGCTGCTGGGCCTGTCCGACAACCCGGTGGTGGCGCTCAACCACGCCGTCGCGGTGGCGATGAGCCGCGGGGCGCGGGCCGGCCTGGCGCTGCTCGCCCACCTGGACGGCGACGGCCGGTTGGCCGACGATCCGCGGCTGCCGGCCGCCCGCGCCCACCTGTGGGAACTGACCGGTGAGCGGGCCGCGGCGCGCGAGGCGTACCGGATGGCGGCCGCACGCTCGACGAACCTGGCGCAGCAGCGCTACCTCAACGCCCGCGCGGACCGGCTGGTCGACGACCCGCCGGCCGCCGGCTGAGGTAGCGACCCGGCCGGGCGTCGACCCCAGCCGAACGCCCACAGCCGAGGCGGGCCGGGCGGACGGTGGCGTCAGGGGCTGGCGGCGAGGAAGACGAACGCGGCCAGCAACACGAGGTGGACGCCGCCCTGCAACACGTTGGCCCGCCCCGGTACGACGGTCAGCACCGCCGTCACCGCGGTGAGGGCCAGCAGCGCGAGCTGGGTGCCGCCGAGGCCGAGCAGCAGCGGGCCGTCCAGCCAGATCGAGGCGATGGCGATGACCGGAATGGTCAGACCGATGCTGGCCATCGCGGAGCCGAGGGCGAGGTTGAGACTGATCTGTACGCGGTCGCGGCGGGCGGCGCGGGCGGCGGCGAGGGTCTCCGGCAGCAGCACCAGCAGGGCGATGATCACACCGACGAACGCGTGCGGCAGGTTGGCGGCCGCCACGCCGGCCTCGATGGTCGGTGAGACGGTCTTGGCGTCGCCGACCACCGCGACCAGCGCGACCAGCAGCAGGGCGAGGCTGACCAGCGCCGCGCGGGTGGTGGGCGGCTTGGCGTGCTCCTCCGCGTCGATGACCCGACCCTCGGTGTCGACCGGCAGGAAGTAGTCGCGGTGCCGGCCGGTCTGCACCAGCACGAACAGCCCGTACAGCGCGAGCGAGGCGACGGCGGCGAAGGTGAGCTGGGCCGGGCTGAACTCCGGGCCGGGCCGGGCGGTGGTGAAGGTCGGGATGACCAGGCTCAGCGTGGCCAGGGTGATCACCGTCGCCAGGGCGCCGCCGGTGCCCTCGGGGTTGAACACGGCCACCCGCCGGCGCAGCGCCCCGAGCAGCAGGGACAGGCCCAGGATGCCGTTACACGTGATCATGACGGCGGCGAAGACGGTGTCGCGGGCGAGCGACTGGGTCTTCTCCGGGCCGCTGATCATCAGGGTGACGATGAGGGCCACCTCGATGACGGTGACCGCGACGGCGAGCACCAGCGAGCCGTACGGCTCCCCCACCCGGTGTGCCACCACCTCGGCGTGGTGCACGGCCGCGAGCACCGCGCCGCCCAGTAGCGCGGCGACCACCACGACGACCGGGCCGGGGAGATCTCGCCCCCACGTCACGAGCAACACCAGCACCGCGAGCACGGGTACGGCGACGGTCCAATCGAGCAGGCGGGATCGAAGCTGGGCTGGCATGCGTCAAGAGTGCCAGGTCACATGATCATGTGCCCACCATCGATGCGCCTCGTGGCGTAATCCGTAACCCATAGGTTACGCTTCCGGCGTGGACGAGGTGGCCGCGGCGATCGCGGACCCGGTACGGCGGCGCATCCTGAGCATGCTGCGTGACGCGCCGCTGACCGCTGGCGAGATCGCCCAACGGTTCGCCATCAGCCGCCCGGCGGTCAGCCGCCATCTGCGGGTGCTCCGCGAGAGCGGGCTGGTCCGCGACGAGCTGGTCGGCCGCACCAGGATCTACCGCCTCGATCCCGCCCCGCTCGCCCCGCTCGTCGACTGGCTCGGCGGGCTCGCCGCGCCGGAGGAGTGGGAGCAGCGCCTCGACGCCCTCGAGACCGAGGTCTATCGGACCCGCCGGGAACGCCGCACCCGCGGCCCGGCCGCCCATCGAACGGAGCACACCGCATGACCCGGACCCCCGCTGGCCGCCTGTTCCGCACCGCCACCGGCCACGACCTCGTCCTCACCCGCACCTTCCGCGCCCCGGCGGCGGACGTGTGGGCGAGCCTGACGGACCCGGAGCGCACCGCCCGCTGGTTCGGCCCGTGGGAGGGCGACGCCCGGCCCGGCAACACCATCCGCGTCCAGATGGCGTACGAGGAGCAGCAGCCCTGGTGCGACGTACGCGTCGAGGAGTGCGAACCGCCTCGTCGCCTGGCCGTGTCGATGGTCGACGATCACGGCGACTGGCTGCTGGGATTCGCGCTGACCGAGACCGACGGCACGACCGAGCTGCGCTTCACCCAGCACCTGCGCAGCCTCGACGGCGTCGCCGAGGTGGGCGCCGGCTGGGAGTACTACCTCGACATGCTGGTCGCCTCGCGGGACGGCACGCCCCGACCGGAGTTCGACGAGTACCACCCGGCGATGCGGTCCTACTACGAGGCGCTGGCCGACGGGGTCTGAGGGTCGACCTCCCGCCGCAGTCGGGCGAACTCGGCCGTCAGCGCCGGCAGCGGGAAGTGGGCGTTCAGGCCGCTGGGGTTGGGCAGCACCCAGACCCGGGCCGGGCCCATCCGATCCGGCTGCGGGCCCAGCGCGGCCTTCGGCCGGACGAACGCGATCCGGTACGCGGTCACGCCGAGCACCGCCACCCACCGCGGCCGGTGCCGCTCGACCTTGACCGCCAGCCCGGTCACCCCGGCGACCAGCTCGGCGGCGGTCAGCTCGTCGGCCCGGGCCGTGGCCCGGTTGCTGAGGCTGGTGAGGCCCAGCCCCTGCCGGAGCAGTTCGGCGCGCTCCCACGGGCGCAGTTCCCGGTCGGTGAAGCCCGCGCCGTGCAGGGCCGGCCAGAAGCGGCTGCCCCGCCGGGCGAAGTGCTCCCCCACCGCCGCCGAGTAGAGCCCCGGGTTGAACCCACAGAACAGCACCCGCAGGCCAGGGCCGATGACATCCACCAGGCCGCGACCGGCCGCCGCCGCGACCTCGTGGCGGGTCGGCGGCCGCCACGGCGGTGACACGTCCGCGTCCATGACACCGATCCTGCCGTACGCGCCGACGCCCGTCCCCGCTTGCCGACGACGGCGACGCACGGACCCGGTGCGCGCCGATGGTCATGCTTTGACACCCTGAGCCGATGCAATCCACCGACCACCTGACCGCCAGCCGTTACGCGCGGATGCGCTGGAACACGCCCCTGTCGGAGGAGCACGCGGCCCTGCTGCTGCGCCGCCTCGACGTCCGCCCCGGCGCGCGTGTGCTGGACCTGGGCTGTGGGTGGGGCGAACTGCTGCTGCGCGCTGTCGCCGCCGGCGGTGTGGCCGCTCCGGTCGCGACGAGGGGCGTGGGCGTCGACACCGACGAGGCGGTCCTCGCCCGGGGCCGCAGGCTCGCCACCGAGAGATCGCTGAACCGGCACGTCGCCTTCGTGGAGGGCGAGGCCGCCGCCTGGCAGGAGCCGGCCGACCGGGTTCTGTGCGTCGGCTCGGCGCACGCCTTCGGGGGCACCGGAGCGGCCCTCGACGCCCTCGCCACCGTGGTCCGCCCCGGTGGGCGGCTGCTGCTCGGCGAGGGGTACTGGCAGCGTGATCCCAGCGCGGAGGTCGCGGAGATCTTCGGTGCGGACGTCACCGACCTCGCGGGCCTCGTCGAGGCCGCCCGTGAGCGAGGCTGGCGGCTGCTGCATCTGAGTACCGCCGACCAGCGGGAGTGGGACGACTTCGAGTCCAGCTGGCTCGCGGGCCGACAGGAGTGGCTGTTGACCTATCCCGAGGACCCCCGCGCGGCCCAGGTCCGCACCGAGCTCGACGACCGGCTGCGCGAGTACGTGGGCGGCTACCGCGGCGTACTCGGCCTCGCGTACCTGGTCCTCGGTCGCTGACACCTCTGCCCAAGGTCACCGCCCTGGCGTACGTCGCCTCCGGCGAATGCCGGGCTCGTGCGCGCGTCCCAGGCCGCAGCACGTGGGGTTGACGGGCGCAGACATCGGAGGTTTACTGCCTCAACGACACCAGTCGATACTATCCGTCCGTCCACACTGGCCGGTTGGAGTCGTCGGCTGGCTCGTGTACCGCAACACGGCACCATCACCACCGCTCCACATCACCACCGCTCCACATCACCTCAGCCGAGCATCGGCGGCCCGGCTTCCGCATCACCGCCACCATGGCCCCTGACGCGCCCACGCGCGCCGTGCGGGGTCGACGCTCAGCTAAGGAGCATCACCATGCGTTCCCGTCCCCGCCTGTTGGCCCTCGTCACCGGCCTGGCCGTGATGATGGCCGGTCTGGTCGCGCTGCCGACCACCGCCTCGGCGGCACCACTGACCAAGGTCCTGGTGTTCAGCAAGACCGCCGGCTTCCGGCACTCGGCCATCCCCAACGGCATCGCGGCCATCCAGCAGCTCGGCGCTGCCAACGGCTTCAGCGTGACCGCCACCGAGGACGCCAACCAGTTCACCACCTCCAACCTGGCCCAGTACCAGGCGGTGGTCTTCATGTCGACGACCGGCGATGTGCTCAACTCCAGCCAGCAGACCGCCTTCGAGCAGTACATCGCCGCTGGCGGCGGATACGTCGGCGTGCACGCGGCCGCGGACACCGAGTACAGCTGGCCGTGGTACGGGCAGTTGGTCGGGGCGTGGTTCGACTCGCACCCGGCGATCCAGACCGCGACCGTGAAGATCGAGGACCGGAGCAACCCCTCGACCGCGCACCTCGGCGCCACCTGGGTCCGCTCCGACGAGTGGTACAACTACCGCACCAACCCCCGGTCCACCGCACGGATCCTCGCCAGCCTCGACGAGTCGTCCTACAGCGGC
The DNA here is from genome assembly GCF_040656575.1 of Micromonospora sp. NPDC049801. Classification (NCBI taxonomy): domain Bacteria; kingdom Bacillati; phylum Actinomycetota; class Actinomycetes; order Micromonosporales; family Micromonosporaceae; genus Micromonospora; species Micromonospora sp. NPDC049801. Next base: position 704,412 of record NZ_JBFAMS010000001.1, read on the forward strand.
GGCAACATGAACGGCGACCACCCGATCACCTGGTGCAAGGCGTACGGCGGCGGACGGGCCTGGTACACGGGTCTCGGGCACACCGAGGCGTCGTACACCGACCCGAACTTCACCCGGATGCTGCTCGGTGGCCTGCAGGTCGCCGCTGGTTCGGTGAGCGCCAACTGCTCGCCGGGGACGAACCCGACCACCCCGCCGCCGACCACGGCCCCGCCGACCACCGCGCCGCCGACCACCCCGCCGCCGACCACCCCGCCGCCCACGACGGCTCCGCCGACCACCCCGCCGCCCGCCGTCGCCGGTTCGACCCTGCGGGCCCGCGCCAACAACCAGTACGTCAGCGCGGCCAACGCCAGCACCCCGCTGATCGCCAACAAGACGTCCGTCGGCACCAGTGAGCGGTTCGAACTGGTCAACCTCGCCAACGGCAACGTCGCGCTGAAGGCCAAGAGCAACGGGCAGTTCGTCGCGGCGGAGAACGCCGGGGCCTCCGCGCTGATCGCCAACCGGGCCACCGCCGGCGCGTGGGAGACGTTCCAGCTGATCCGCAACTCCGACGGCACGGTGAGCCTGCGGGCCACGGTGAACAGCCGGTACGTGGCCGCCGACAACGGAGGCTCCTCCCCGCTGATCGCCAACCGGACCTCCATCGGTCAGTGGGAGAAGTTCGACCTCGTCACCACCAACTGACCGCACCACGACCCACACCCCGCCACCCACACCTGGTCGTGGTGCGCCCCAGCACGCCCCGGCCCTGGTCGTCGAGGAAGGACGATCATGCTTTCGAAATCCCGGCGCTGGTCCCGGGCACTCGTCGCGGCGGTCACCACCGTCGCGAGTGTGACCCTGGCCGTGGCCGCCAACTCCCCCGCCGCGCAGGCGGTGGTGATTCCCGCCAGTGACTACCAACAGATCAAACTCGCCACCGGCTCCGCCGAGCTGGGCGAGGCCATGTCGCTGGCCGTCCTGCCCAACCGCTCGGTGCTGCACACCGCCCGCAACGGCGTCCTGCGGGTGACCGACGTGGCCGGCAACACCAAGACCTCCGGCACCCTGTCGGTCTACACCCACGACGAGGAGGGGTTGCAGGGCGTCGCCGTCGACCCCGGCTTCGCCACCAACCGGTGGATCTACCTGTACTACTCGCCCACGCTGAGCACCCCGTCCGGGGACGCGCCCACCACCGGCTCGCAGTCCGACTGGGACCGGTGGAAGGGACACCTGCGGCTGTCCCGGTTCACCCTCAACAGCGACGACACGCTCAACCTGAGCAGCGAGAAGATCGTGCTCCAGGTCGCCAACGACCGTGGGCAGTGCTGCCACGTCGGCGGTGACCTGGACTTCGACGCCGCCGGCAACCTGTACCTGACCACCGGTGACGACACCAACCCGTTCGAGTCGTCGGGCTACGCGCCGCTGGACGAGCGGACCAACCGCAACCCGCAGTTCGACGCCCAGCGCTCCGCCGGCAACACGAACGACCTGCGGGGCAAGGTGCTGCGGATCACGCCGCAGGCGGACGGGACGTACACCATCCCGTCGGGCAACCTGTTCGCGCCCGGCACGGCCAACACCCGTCCCGAGATCTACGCGATGGGTATGCGCAACCCGTTCCGGATGAGCGTGGACAAGGCGACCGGCGTCGTCTACGTCGGCGACTACGGCCCGGACGCGGGAAGCACCAACTCGAGCCGGGGCCCGCAGGGTCAGGTCGAGTTCAACCGGATCACCGCCCCCGGCAACTACGGCTGGCCGTACTGCACCGGCAGCAACACCAGCAACGAAACATACAACGAATACACCTTCCCGTCCGGGCCGTCGCAGTCGAAGTACAACTGCACGGGTGGGCCCACCAACAACTCGTTCCGCAACACCGGCCTGCAGACCCTGCCCGCGGCGAAGCCGGCCTGGATCAAGTACGCCGGCGACTCCGGCTCCCCGTCGGAGTTCGGCAGCGGCTCCGAGTCGCCGATGGCCGGACCGGTGTACCGGTACGACGCCTCGCTCAACTCCAGCGTCAAGTTCCCGCAGTCGCTGAACGGCCTGTTCTTCGCCGGTGAGTACGGTCGCCGCTGGATCAAGCCCATCGCCATCAACGCCGACGGCTCGCGGGGAGAGATCTCCAGCTTCCCGTGGTCCGGCACGCAGGTCATGGACATGGCCTTCGGCCCGGACGGCGCGCTGTACGTGCTGGACTACGGCACCGGCTCGAACAACCAGGCGCTCTTCCGGATCGAGTACATCGGCGGCGGCAACCGCAACCCCATCGCGGTCGCCTCGGCGAACCCGACGTCCGGGGCCAACCCGTTGACGGTGAACTTCTCCTCGGCGGGCAGCTCCGACCCCGAGGGTGGGGCGCTGAGCTACCTGTGGACGTTCGGTGACGGCACCACGTCGACGGCGGCGAACCCCACGAAGACGTACACCACCAACGGCACGTACTCCCCCACGTTGAAGGTCACCGACCCGACCGGGCTGACCGGTACGGCGAGCCTGGTCGTCACCGTGGGCAACACCGCGCCGACGGTGACGCTCACCTCGCCCGCCGACGGGCAGCTGTTCAACTTCGGTGACACCATCTCGTACCAGATCAGCGTGAGCGACCCGCAGGACGGCACCATCGACTGTTCCAAGGTGAGCCTGACGTACGCGCTGGGCCACGACAGTCACGCCCACCAGATCACCTCGAAGAACGGGTGCAGCGGCTCGATCACCGTCCCGACGGACGGCGAGCACGACTCCGCGGCGAACATCTACGGGGTCTTCGACGCCGCCTACACCGACAACGGCGGGCTGACCACGCACAGCATCCGGACGCTGCAACCGAAGCACCGCCAGGGTGAGCACTTCGGCGGCCAGTCGGGCGTCCAGGCCACCGACCACACCAGCGCCGAGGGTGGCCGCACGGCCGGGTTCATCGAGAACAACGACTGGATCTCGTACACGCCGTACAACCTGACCGGCGCGAACCGCATCACCGTGCGGGCGTCGTCGGCCGGGGCCGGCGGCACGATCGAGGTGCGGACCGGGTCGGCAACCGGCACCCTGCTGGGCACCGTCACGGTGCCGGTGACCGGCAACTGGGAGACCTTCACCGAGGTGTCCGGCACGATCAGCAACCCGCCCAGCGCGTCGACCACCCTGTACCTGGTGTTCAAGGGCGGGTCGGGCTACCTGTTCGACGTGGACGCGTTCACCTTCACCACCGGCACCGGTGGCAGCACGCCGGTGACCACGCTACGGGCGCAGATCAACAACCAGTACGTGTCGGCGGTCGGCACCACCGCGCTGATCGCCAACAAGGCCAGCGTCGGCAGCACCGAGCAGTTCGACCGGGTGGACGCCGGCAACGGCAACATCGCCCTGAAGTCGCGCTCCAACGGGCTCTACGTCTCGGCCACGAGCACTACCGCACCGTTGGTCGCCACCGGCACGTCGATCGGGGCGGCGCAGACCTTCCAGATCGTCAACAACTCGGACGGGACGGTCAGTCTGCGCGCCACGATCAACAACCAGTTCGTGTGCGCGGAGAACTCCGGGGCCGGGTCTCTGATCGCCAACCGGACGTCCGCCGGAGCCTGGGAGAAGTTCTACCTGACCACCGGCTGACACGTGGTGGGCCCGGCCCGTTCGGTGACCGGGCCGGGCCCACCGCACCATCGACTGCCGACGCGCCGCGTCGACAAGGGCCTGTTTCATAAGGGCGGTCGAGCCGAGGCGGAGTCCGGGCGGCGATCCGGCAAGGCGCGGTTTCGTCCGGATACAACACCGGTATCCGGACGAAACCGCAACGCTGCCGGTCGTCGTCCGGGCCCGCCGCAGGCCGGCCAGTCCTCATGAAGCAGGCCCTAGGGGTCCCCGCCGTCACGAGTCGGCGGGGACTCCGCTGTCGAGTTGCCCGATCACCGGCGCCAGCAGATCGTTGAGTTCCCTGGCCAGCACCACGACCGCCCGCCGCGCCGCGGCGGGCACATTGTCGTGGGGACCGTCGGGTGTCGGCGGCAGGCCGTCGAGCGGCAGCGGGGCCTCCACCTGGAGCAGCGCCCGCAGGTACGGGCGGCGCGTCCGGTCCTGCTCGGTGGGCGTGGTGAACTGGCCGAACAACTGCGGCCAGTTCTCCCACCCACGGTCGCGTTGCCACTGCTTGCTCCAGGTCAGCTCCGCGGGCCAGCGGGAGGCCACGGTGACCGCGCAGACCATGCTGCCGTCCCACGGGCTGCGTTCGCAGGTCGCCGAGATGATCCGCCGGTGCCACCGGACGAAGCCGGGCGACAGCTCGCTGGCCACCCGCCAGGCCGTCGCGGCGAACGCGACCGGCGCGAAGTCCCCCCAGGTCTCGGCGAAGTCACCGATCCGGCGGAGCACCTCGGCCTCGTACCGGCCGTGGCCGTCGGCGCCGTGCTCGCGGTCGAACTGCTCGTCCAGCCAGAAGGCGCGCGGTTCCGGCATCCTCGACCCCGTTCTTAACGATCGCGCCCGCCACGGTCACGCGTCGGTCACGCACGGATACGGACGCCTCTATCCCACCATGATGCAGAACGGGTGGCCGGCCGGGTCGGCGTACACGCGCAACGGCTCTTCGGGGTCCTCGATCCGGTCGTAGCGCAGCCGGCCGCCGAGGCGCAGCACGCGCTCGTGTTGGACCAGCAGTTCGTCGACGGAATCCACGGTCAGGTCCAGGTGTAGCTGTTGTGGCACATCGTTCTTCGGCCACGTCGTCTCGGGCAGGCTGTCGACCTGCTGGACCGCGATCTGCGGGCCACCATCCGGGGACCGCAACACCAACCAGTCACGACCGCGCTCGTCGGGTCGGCCGTCCGCCGGTGGCTCGTCGCCGGGCCGGTAGACGAAGCCCATGAGCTGCCGGTAGAACTCCGCCAACTCCCGCGCGTCGGTGCCGTCGAGCACCACCGACGTCAGCCGGGGAACGCTCTCCTGGTCGACCATCCTCGATCACCTCCGGACGCCATTCTGGCCGGGCCACGCTGCCGTCGCATCCGCAGGCGGCACCGTACTTGACACACACCCCGCTGGACAGTGGACGATTCAGCGTGCGAATTCTCGTGGTGGGTGGCAGTGGCTTGATCGGCGCGCACGTCGTGGAGGTGCTGCGCGAGCGCGGTCACGACACGACCTCGGTGGCGCGTTCCGCCCAGCCGGGGGTCGACCACCTGCTCGATGTGGGGTCCGCCTCGATCGACGAGCTGCGGTCGTTGCTCGCCGGTCACGACGGCGTCGTGTACGCCACCCGGACCGACGAGCAGCGGCCGTTGCCGAAGCCGATCTACCCGCAGTTCCGGCGGGAGAACGTCGATCCGGTGGTACGCCTGTTCACCGCCGCCCGCGACGAGGGCCTCACCCGTGGGGTGGTCATGGGCTCGTACTACACGTACTTCGACCGGCTCCATCCGCAGTGGCGGCTCGGTGAGCGGCACACGTACATCCGCTGCCGGCTGGAGCAGGCCCGCGAGGGGCGTGCCGCCGCCGGCCCGGGCCTGCCGGTCGCCGTACTCGAGCTGCCCTTCGTCTTCGGTCGGGCTGGTGACCGGCTGCCGAACTGGGCCGGGCCGCTGGACCGGTGGGCGCGCTCTCGTACCCCTTTGCTGGCGCCGACCGGCGGAAGCGCCGCGGCCTCGGCGCGCAGCGTGGCCGAGGTCGCGGCCGACGCCCTCGAGAGCGCCAGCGGCGCGGACATCCCGGTCGCCGACGAGAACCTCACCTGGCACGACATGCTCGGGCGCATCGCCGAGGCGGTCGGCCGACGCCGCCGGGTCGGCCGGCTGCCGGCCGGCGCGGCGCGGACGGCGCTGCGGCTGGGCGGCGCGGCGCAGGCGCTCGGTCGCAAGGAGTCCGGGATCAACCCGACCTTCCTCGCCGACCTTCTGCTCGCCGAGCTGTTCATCGAGCCGACGACCGGCCGTTCGCTGGACGCCGCGCTGCGCGAGACCTTCCCCGGTTAGCCGGGTGGACGCGCGAGGTACGCCGTCTTGACGTCGGCCGAGAACCCGCAGGCACGGTAGAAGGCGTGGGTGGCCGGGTTCCGCGAGCCGGTCATCAGCATCGCCTTGTAGCAGCCCGCGTCCCAGGCGGCCTGGAGCGTGCCGGCCATGATCTGCCGACCCAGACCGGTACCTCGCCGCGATTCCTCGACGACGACGTTCTCGATCACCGCGTACGGCGACGCCGACCGGCTGAGGTTGGGGATCACGTTGAGGTACGTGGTGGCGACGACGATCCCGTCCAGTTCCAGGACGAACAGCCGCAGGCCTGGTGAGCGGAGGATCTGCGCGAGGGCCGCCCGGTCGGTGCCGTCGTCCAACACCGGATCGTCCGGGTTCAGCTGTCGGTAGAGGCGGATGATCTGCGCGAAGTCGTCGGGCCGGGCCGCACGGAACATGCCGGCAGCGTAGCGGCGACGATGGGCGAGCGCTGTCCGCGCGGGCACGTCCCCCGCGTGACCGATCGCGATCAGGATCTTGACAGCCCTGGGTGGGAGGGGAAGCATCATCGCCGATTAGACAACGTTGTCAAACCCGTGCGTGGCTCCGATGTGGAGTGCGAACGCGTGACGGGTCGCCGCCGCCGAGCTTCGTGCAGACGGTGCCAACCGAAGGGCCAACACTGTGTCAGACACATCGGCGCGCCTGGCGTACACCGCCAAACGCCGAACCCTCGCCGCCGCCACCGCCGTGGCCGTGGCGGCGCTGGCGGCGGTCTCCGCGGGCACACCCGCCGCGGCCGCCGCGCCTGTCCGCCTGGTCACCGACCCCGCCGGGTACGTCAACCCGCTGATCGGTTCCACGAACCTCGGCAACACCTACCCCGGAGCGGTCCGCCCCTTCGGGATGCTGGCCTGGAGCCCGCAGACCAGCGCCGGCAAGCAGACCTCGACCCCCGCGCCCGGTGGCTACGAGTACGGCGCGACCCGGATCCGCGGCTTCAGCCTCACCCACCTCAACGGGGTCGGCTGCAACGGCGGCGCGGGCGACATCCCGATCATGCCGGTCGTGGGCGACGTCAACTCCTCGCCGTCCGTCGACACCTCCGACGCGACGTACGCGAGCAGCTTCTCCCACCAGAACGAGACCGCGCGGGCCGGCTACTACCGGGTGGGCCTCGACAGTGGCGCGTCGGCGGAGCTGACCACCACCCCGCGCACCGGCTCGGGCCGGTTCGGCTTCCCGGCCGACCAGCCCGCCAGCATGCTGTTCCGCACCTCCAACTCGGAGACCGGCAGCACCGACGCCACCGTACGGGTGGACGCCGCGGCCCGGACCGTCACCGGCTCGGTCACCGCCGGCAACTTCTGCGGCCCGCACAGCGAGAACAACCGCAAGTCCCTGTACACGCTGCACTTCACCGCCCACTTCGACCAGCCCTTCGCCAAGGTCGGCACGTGGCAGGACGGCACCCGGACGCCGGACGCCACGACGGCGACCGGCGGCACCGGCCTCGACGCGGGCAACCCCGTGCCGGGCAAGGGGTCCGGCGCGTACGTCACCTTCGCCCAGGGCACCACGACCGTCGGCGTGAAGGTCGCCATCTCGTACGTCAGCCTGGACAACGCCGAGGCCAACCTGCGGGCTGAGAACCCACGGCAGAAGAGCTTCGACGCGGTCCGGTCGGAGGCCACGGCGGCCTGGCAGCGCGAGCTGAGCAAGATCAAGGTCGGCGGCGGCACCAACGACCAGCTCAGCACCTTCTACACGGCGCTGTACCACTCCATGCTCGAACCCACCCTGACCAGTGACGTCGACGGCCGCTACCTCGGCGCCGACGGCACGCCGCACCGGCTCACCAAGGGCCAGGACGCGCAGTACGGCACCTTCTCCGGCTGGGACCAGTACCGCGCCCAGGTGCAGCTGATGACGCTGGTCAACCCGAAGGCGGGCAGCGACTATGCGCAGTCGTTGTTCAACTACGCCACCCAGCGGGGCGGCGAGTGGGACCGCTGGCTGCTCCAGCACGGCAAGACGAGCGTCATGTCCGGCGACCCGTCGGCCCCGGCGATCGCCGGCATCCACGCCTTCGGCGGCCGGGACTTCGACGTCAAGGGCGCTCTCCGGTCGCTGATCACCGCGGCGACGGTGCCGAACGCCAACGACTCCGACAGCGCCGGTTGCAACGTGGCGTGCGTCGGTCAGCGTCCCGCCCTCGACAAGTACCTGGAGTTGGGCTACGTCCCCGCTGACGGCTGCTCCTGCTGGGGCGGCGCGGCCGAGACGATGGAGGACGCGGTTGCCGACTCCGCGCTCGCCGAGCTCGCCGGGCAGGTCGGCGACCAGGCGAACGAGCGGATTTTCCGCAAGCGGTCGGGCACCTGGAGCAACGTCTTCGACCTGACCGCCACCGCGCAGGGCGGCTACCCCCGCTCCCGCAAGGCCGACGGCACCTGGGCGGAGCGCGACTTCCAGCCCGCGACCGAGAGCGGGTTCGTCGAGGGCAGCAGTGCCCGCTACACCTGGATGGTCTACTCCGACGTCGCCGGCCTGGCCCGCGCCATGGGCGGCAACAAGGTGGCCGAGCAGCGCCTCGACGCCTTCTTCCGTACGCCGGACGGCGCCTTCGACTTCTCGGCCCGCGACCTCACCCGGTACGACCCCACGAACGAACCGGACATGAACGCGCCCTACCTCTACAACTACTTCGGCGCTGCCGACAAGACCCAGCAGACGGTCCGCGCGGTGATGGACCAGCTCTGGGGCAACACCCCCGGCGGCATCCCGGGCAACGACGACGCCGGCACCATGTCGTCGTGGTACGTCTTCTCCGCGCTGGGCATGTACCCGCAGAACCCGAGCCGGGCCGACCTGGTGCTCACCGCGCCGCTCTTTCGGCGCGCGGTGATCGACGCCGGACCCGGCCGCCGGATCACCGTCGACGCCCCGGCCGCGTCGGCCCAGAACACGTACATCCAGTCGGTCAAGGTCAACGGTAGGACGTCGACCCGGAGCTGGGTCCCCGACACCCTCGTCAACAAGGGCGGCACCGTCTCCTTCGTACTCGGCGACAAGCCGAACACCAAGTGGGGCAGCTCCCCCGCCGACGCCCCGCCCTCGTACGGCGACGGCCGGCGGCCGTACCTGACGGGCGCGAGCCCGCAGACGCTGAAGGTGGAGCCGGGCAGCACCTCGGCGACGACGTACAAGATCCAGGCATTGACCGAGGCTGCCACCACCGCGCGCTGGAAGGTCAGCGCGCCCGCCGGCCTGACCGTCACGCCCAGGCAGGGCGAGTTCAGACTGGCCGGCGACGGGTTGGGCAGCAGGGAGCTCACCGTCTCCGCGCCGGCCGACCTCAAGCCCGGCGCCTACGCCCTGACGGTGACCGCCACCACCACCTCCGGTACGGCACTGCCCACCGTCACCATCCCCGTGACGGTCGCCGTGCGGGACAGCGTGCTGTGGAACCTCAACAACAACGGCATCTCGGCCGACGACACCAATCCGCAGGCCAACTTCGACACCGGCGGCTGGAGCTACTCCGCAACGGCGCTCGAAGCCGTCGGGGTGAAGCCGGGATCCACCGTGTCGGCCAACGGGTTCGACTTCACCTGGCCGAACGTGGCCCCCGGCGACCCGGACAACATCCTGGTCGGCGGCGGCGGTCAGGTGCTCAGCGTCCAGGCGGCGGAGGGTGACACGAAGCTGAGCCTGCTGGGCAGCGCCGCGTTCGGTGCCACCAGCGGCACGGTGACGCTGACGTACACCGACGGTACGACGCAGCAGGCGACGGTCGGCTTCAGCGACTGGACGCTGGGCGGCGGGTCCGACCAGCCGTCGTTCGGCAACGTGACGGCGGTGCACACCACGTACCGCGACAAGATGGGCTCGGGGGTCGAGCCGGTGGCGACGTACGTCTTCGCGACGACCCCGATCGACCTGCAGCCGGGCAAGCGGCTCGCGAGCCTGACGCTGCCCACCACCGCCGAGGGCGGCGTCATCCACCTCTTCGGGGTGGCGACGGACTGACGCGAGACACGAGGGCCTGCTCCGCCACTCGGCGGAGCAGGCCCTCATTGGTACGCGCCAGCTGCACGCCGCGCGGTGGCGCTCAGCGCAGCTCCTCGGCCAACCCGACGACGATGCCCTCGGGGCCGCGGACGTAGCAGAGCAGGAAGATGTCCTCGTACCGCTGCACCTCCCCGACCAGTTCCGCCCCGTGGCGGCGCAGCCGGGCAATCGTGTCCTCGACGTCGTCCACGGCGAACATGATCCGGCGAATGCCGACGGTGTTCGCCGGCGCGTCCTCCGGCTCGTGCCGAACGGCCTTCGGCGCGTGGAACATCGCCAGCTCGACCTTGCCGTGACCGTCCGGGGTACGCAGCATCGCGACCTCCTGCCGCACGTCGTCGATGCCGATGACACGCTCCACCCAGCGCCCCTCGACCGGTCCCCGGCCCTCCACCTCCAAGCCGAGTTCGACGAAGAACGCGATGACCGCGTCGAGGTCCTCGACCACGATGAGGACGTTGTCCATCCGCCGGATCGCCATGCTGGTTCCTCCTCTACGTGTGGTCGCCGGGACCGACGTCGCCGGCCTGCCGCGCGGCGATGTCGACGAACTCCCGCACCAGCGGTGACCGGTTGTTCTCGGCCCAGGCCAGGCACACCTGGTTGTCAGCGAGGTCGCCGACGGGCACGTGGACGACGTCCGGCCTGGTATAGAACCTCGCGATCGACAGCGGCAGGATCACCACCCCGGCCCCTGCGGCGACGTGCTCCAGCTTCTCCTCGACGGAGGTCAGCACCGGCCGGGGGCGGGGCTCCGGGTCCGTCGGACGATTCGGCAGGTCCCGCCACTCCGGCACCGCGTCCGGGTCCTGAAGCAGGCGCTCCTGGGCCAACTCGGCGAGGTCGACCGACTCCTTGCCGGCCAGATGATGTTCGCCGGGCAGGACCACGACGCGGGGTTCGGTGAACAGCGGGCGGAGGCGCAGGCCCCGCTGGTCGACCGGAAGCCGCACGTAGCCGACGTCGGCGCGCCCCTCGCGGAGCACCTCGGCCTGGTCGTCCCGGGAGGTGCGGACGACACCGACAGCCAGTTCGGGGTGCAGCTGAGCGATGGCACGGGCCTCGGCCGTGACGATGATGCCCGGCATGAACGCGATGGTGAACGTCGGCCGGCCGTGCGCCGCCCGCTGCACCCGCCGACCCAGGGCCTCGGCCGAGGCCAGAAGCGGACCGGCGTCGGCCAACAGTTGACGACCGGCCTCGGTCAGCACGGTGGAGCGGCGATCCCGAACGAAAAGCTCGGCGCGGAGTTCGCGCTCGAACGCCCGGATCTGCCGCGACAGGACCGGCTGGGCGATGTGCAGCCGCGCGGCCGCCCGGCCGAAGTGCAGCTCCTCGGCCACGGCCACGAAGTAGCGGAGCTTACGCAGATCGACGTCCATCCGACCCTCCCGTCCAGCACTCACGATACCCGTCGGGCATCACAGCAGCTCAAAGAGGTCTTGGACGTGAGCATCAGTGCCGACGCACCGTAGTGAGCGTCAGCCGAACGATCCGGAAGGACCATCATGACCCTCACCGACCAGCGCGTCGTCGTCCTGGGCGGCACCTCGGGAATCGGGCTCGCGACCGCCGCCCGGGCCGCCCAGGAGGGCGCCCAGGTCGTGGTCGCCTCGCGCAACCGGCACAGCGTGGACCGCGCCCTCGCCGCCCTGCCGGCCGGCACCCAGGGGTACGTCGCCGACCTCGCCGACCCGGCCGACGTGACGCGCCTGTTCCAGGGGCTCGGCCCGTTCGACCACCTCGTCTACACCGCCGGCGAACCGCTCGCGCTGATGTCCGTCGACGCCCTCGACCTCGCCGCCGCCCGTACCGCCTTCAACCTGCGCTACTTCGGTTCGCTGACGGCGGTCCACGCGGCGCTCCCGTACCTGCGGCCCGGCGGGTCGATCACCCTCACCACCGGCACCGCCAATCACCGGCCGAAGGCGGGCTGGTCGGTGGTCGCCGGCATCACCGGAGCGATCGACGCGCTGGTCCGCTCGCTCGCCGTCGAACTGGCGCCGATCCGGGTCAACGCCGTCTCCGCCGGCGTCATCCGCTCACCGCTGTGGGACTCGCTGCCCGACGACACCCGAGAGCAGATGTACGCCCATCTCAGCGCGTCACTGCCCCTCGGCCGCGTGGGCGAGCCCGAGGAGGTCGCCGAAGCGTTCGTCTACCTCCTGCGGTCGACGTACGCCACCGGCACGCTGGTCACCGTGGACGGCGGCACCCTGCTCGCCTGAGAACGGCGCGCTTCGCCTCCCTCTCGCCATGCCAGGACAGGCACCCGATGACCCCCACTGACGTGCTTGATTATTCCGCGCATGTCGGAGCAGGAAAGCATTTACCCCAATCCAGCATTCACCGGGAATGCCCAACACCAACGGAGGCAACTCGCATGAAGTTGAGATCGTTCGCAAGCGCTGCGGCCACGATTGTTGCTCTGACTGGCGGCATGACTGCCTTCGTATCGCCCGCCAACGCATCTGTTTCACAAGGTTACATCAAGGGGATTGACTCGATCAATGACGACTGGGGGGACGAGGGAATACTCAGCACCACCTCTCACTCATACAGTCTGGCCACGGGCCTCTGGCAGCAGGTCCTCAAGGGAGAGGGGCTCTATTCGGGCTCTGTCGACTGCGCCTTCGGACCTATGACAAAGTCGGCAACCGAAGCCTTCCAGTCGCGTTATCATCTACCGATAGATGGCGCCGCCGGCCCTCAAACCATGGGGCGAGCTGACGACTTTCTCAAGTTGGGCACAACCGACACGTATATCGACTATGATCGCGGCATTAACGGTGGGGCGTGGTTCCGTCGCATCGACAGCACCTATCACCTATATCTCAACGGAGCTTGGCGGCCAGCCTCCTATTCGTCAACGGCTGGCTGTTAACCGGCACTTGCTCCAGGTTCTCTTTCCTGGACAATCCGTTGGTTGAGAGCAGCGCGCTACGGTAGCTGTTGTCATCCCGTATGCCGTCGACCCGCCTTTCCGGGGAGCGGGCCTCCGCCCGGTCCGCCACGTCAGGATGGCTTTGACGCACGTTCGGACGCTGGCGGGTCGGGCGGTGGTCTGCTCGGCTTGCCCGGGTCGATGGCAGGCGGGATGGCCCGCGCAACCACCCACGGACCGCAACCCGTCAACGGGGTTGCGCCCCTCGGGCAGACGGCAGGTCGCCGGCCGGGGCGTGACCCTATCCAACGCGTACGCACGATCACGCCCGTGACAGTGGACGCTGCGCCCACCGGGCGCTGCCCCGGCCTCTCGCCTCGATCCCGTATGGGAAGCTGCGGCGGTGACGACGTTCAACATCCGTACCGCCACGCCGGCAGACGACGGTTTCCTGGTCGACATGCTCGTGCAGGCCGTCAACTGGCTGCCCGAGCGCAACTGGTCACGCGAGGAGATCCTGACGAAACCCGAGCTGGCCCACTACATCGCCGGATGGATGCGACCGGGAGACTTCGGGGTCGTCGCCGTGGATCCGGCTGATCGGCCGATCGGCGCGGCCTGGTGCCGACACCTGACCGCCGGCGACCCGGGCTACGGGTACGTCAGTGACGACGTGCCCGAGCTGACCCTCGGGGTGGTGGACTCCTGGCGCAATCGCGGCGTGGGCCGGGCGCTCGTACGCGCGGTGCTGTCCGTCGGAGCCGAGCGCGGCCTACGGGCGGTGTCGTTGAGCGTGGAGCGGGCCAACTTCGCCGCGAAGCTCTACGCGAGCGAAGGCTTCCACACGGTCGAGTCGCTCGACGACGCCGACACCATGGTCGCCCAGCTCGCCGACGGCGCCTCGGCTGACGCCGACCCGTCGGTCAACGAGAACCCCTGACCGTCGACGTCGCGGGCTACTGCCCGGGCCGCGCACCGTCCGGCGCGACCGGCCCGTACACGTGGCGACGCACGAGGTCGTCCCGTTCCAGGATCACGTCAACGACCTGCCAGAACTCAGCGATCCTCGGATGACTCAGCCCCTCTTCCCGGCTGAGCTTGCGCCCGAAGATCGGACTGTCGCCGCCCACCTCGCCACCGTTCACGAGCGTCGCGGCAGGGTCCGGGGAACCGACCACGGGACCGACCCGGCAGCCGAACGTGATGTGGTCGTCCACGCGATCCTGGCCCCACGTCCCTAAGATGGCATCGATCCAGGCCTCGTGAACCCCGTTGTGGTGATAGCAGCTCGCGAAGTAGACAGCGAAGGCGGTGTCGCCCTCGTAGATGTTGGCCCAGGTCCGGTCCGCCTGCGTGTCGCAGCACTGGCACACGAACTCGCGTACCTGGCGGCTGCTCTCATCGATCACGAGATTCACGGCGCGAACTCTAGCGGCACCGAGCGCAGTCCCTCGACGGCGGCAATTCTCGATCAGAGTGCGACGTGACCGTCATCCAGCGACGTCGTCCGCACTGGATCTCCTACGCTGAATCTCCACGTTGATCTCGGCCGCTCGCCGCTGCAACGGCAGCGCCTCCTCCACCAGCCCCAGAGCACTCAACGTGTACGCCAGGTTGTGCAACCGGAGCGCGATCGTGGGATGCCCCGCCGGCAACGCCGCCTCACTGATCTCCAACGCCCGCCGCTGCAACGGCAACGCCTCCCCCGCCCGCCCCAGAGTCCCCAACGTGTACGCCAAGGTGTCCAATCGGACCGCGATCGTGGGATGCCCCGCCGGCAACGCCGCCTCACTAATTTCCAACGCCCGGCACCGCAGCGGCAGCGCCTCCTCCGCCTGCCCCAGATCCACCAACGTGCCCGCCAGGTTGTTCAACCGGGTCGCTATGTCGGGGTGTTCGGCCGGCAAGGCCGCCTCACTGATCTCCAACGCCCGCCGCTGCAACGGCAACGCCTCCTCCGCTTGGCCCAGATCCCCCAAGGTTCCCGCCAGGTTGTTCAGTCGGAGGGCGATGTCCGGGTGCCCTGCCGGCAACGCCGCCTCACTGATCTCCAACGCCCGCCGCTGCAACGGCAACGCCTCCCCGGCCCGCCCCAGAGCCCCCAACGTGTACGCCAGGTTGTCCAATCTGGTGGCAATGATGGGGTGCCCCGCCGGCAACGCCGCCTCACTGATCTCCAACGCCCGCCGCCGCAGCGACAGCGCCTCCTCCACCTGCCCCAGCGCCCGCAAGGTGCCCGCCAAGTTGTCCAACCTGAGCGCGATGTCCGGATGCCCCGCCGGCAACGCCGCCTCACTGATCTCCAACGCCCGCCGCTGCAACGGCAACGCCTCCCCCGCCCGCCCCAGAGCCCCCAACGTGTACGCCAGGTTGTCGAGTCGGAGCGCGACTGTGGGGTGGCCCGCCCGCAACGCCGCCTCACTGATCTCCAACGCGCGCAGTCGCAACGGCAGCGACTCGCCCGCCCGTCCCAGAGCCACCAACGTGGACGCGAGATTGTCCAGCCTCAGCGCGATGTCCGGATGCCCCGCCGGCAACGCCGCCTCACTGATCCTCAGCACCCGCTCCTCAGCCTGTAGAGCCTGGCCGTACCTCGCCTGCGTGTAGTGATAGAACGCGACCTGGCCCAGCAGGTACGCGAGGGTCAAATTGACGCTGTCCTCGGGCATGTGGTGATCGAGCGCGTCGACGTGTGGAACAAATGCCCTCCACTGCGGCCAGATGTCGACGTCTTGTGCGGGGTTGCCTGGTGGGCGGGCTCGGTCGAGCAGAGCCAATGCGCGGTCGAGGACTTGCTGCCACAACGACTCGTCAGGATTGGTGGGCTCGTCGTGGTGGTCAACCTGCGTCTGCGCCTGGCTGCGGACCACCGTCTGCACGAGTCGGTGCATGCTGACGGTCGTCTGCGTGAGTGTGACCAGGTTGTACGACGCCAACGCCGCCAACGCCTGGTCGACAGCACCGGCCTGCTCGGCATAACCAGCCAAGATCGATCGTGGGACGTCGTCGGGCGCGTAGCACGACAGTATCCGCAGCAGGTCGATCGCTGCCGGCCGGACTTCGCGTAGCTGGTCGAGGGTGAGGAGCCACACCTGGGCCACCGCGCGCTCCGCCTGGTCCCCCTCGGCGATGGTGTTCAACACCTCGGACGGCTGCGCCCGTAGCCGATCCAGGTATACCGACACCGGCAGGCGCGTCTGCCTCAGGTAGCCCGCCGCCTGCTGCAACGCCAATGGCAGGTACCCCAACTCGTCGGCCAACACCGCCGCCGCCAACACATCCCGCTGCTCCCCCGGCTCCAGCAACAGCCGCACCGCGGACTCGCGATCCAGCATGTCCAGGCGTAGACACCCGTCGACAAGCGCCTCCCAGTTCACGTTGCGCCGCGTGGTGATCAACAGGTGCCCGGTGTCGAGCTGCGCCAACAACGGCTCGACATGTGAGCGCTGCTCCACGTTGTCCAGCACGAGCAACCAGCCCGACTGGTTCTGCAACCAACCGACGGCCCATCTCGCGGCCTCCGCGACGGTCGCCGTCAGCATCAGTTCCGGGTTCATCCGGGCCGTCAACGCCGCCAAGCCATTCTCGATCGCCGCCGGGCTGTCAGCGGTCACCCACCACCGCACCGGGTACCGATCACGCCGCTGGTGGGCGTACTGCAACGCCAACTCGGTCTTGCCCACCCCACCCAGGCCATGCACCGCCTGGCAGATCACCCCGCTACCGGCGGACATCACCGCCTCCAATGCGGTCAACTCGTCCTGCCGGCCCACGAACAGCCGCGTCGACGGCTTGGGCAGGTTGTGCAACCGCTTCCCAGTGTCGGGCGCCGTCGACGCCCGGTGCAGCTCGATGCGCCGCGCGTCGACCTTCGCGTCGTCCCCCGTGATGGCGAGCCCGCTGATCTCCCCCGCCGCGATCGACCGACGGCCCTCGGCGCTCACCTCACCAGGCTCCCCCGGGCCGGGGGCATCCCGGTCGCTCATCGAGTCACCTGGCCACCGTCCCCGGTGATCACCACCCCGCTGATCGTCTGGCCGGCGACAGACCGCTCACCCGACGCCGTGATCGTCACCCCCGCCGACGCCAGCAGCTGCGACAACTCGGCGGCCAACCGCGCATCGGCAGCAACCGCCTTGCGGATCTGCCACCGCAACGCCGCCAATCGATCCTCGTCATCCGGATCTTCGGCCACATCGAGTACCGCTGCCTCCACCAACGGGGCTGACTCCTCCCGTCCCAGCAACCGGCGCAGCAGCCGTCCACCCAGACCGACCGTCGCGTCCGCTGCCACCTCCTGCACCCGCGCCACCACACCCGCTCCGTACGCTCCGGCCGCCGCCGCCACGTACGGCACCACCGCACCAGCCAGCGAAATCACATCCGGATCCATCAGCCCTCGCCCTCCGAGCCAGCAACCAGCGACCTCGATCAGTACCACACCGATGCACGCACCGTAAGGGCGCGGCCTCAACCACCGCGAGTCACCGCAGGAGCTACCTCCGGCGCATCAGGGCTCACTAGGGTGACCAGTGCGGGTCGAGGCTCTTGCCGTGCCCCTGGGGGCATCGTCCGTAGCCGGTGCTGGACACGTTCCAGTGGTGGGAGCAGTACGGGACGTCGCACCGCGCGCACAATCCGGCGTCGTCGTAGAAGCCGGCCGTCGTGACGGCGGCGTACCGGTACGGCGGGGTGAAGGCGTCGACGATGCGCTGCGCCTCTGCCGGGTCCGCCGGTCGTCCAAGCCCGTTACCCGCCGCAACCCCGGAATACAGCAGCCACCACCGCTGGCCGGTGTGGCGCTCCCGCGCGGCGGCGTAGGCGTCGCGCTGCGCCGATGACCAGCGCTGCCATTCAACCGGCTGTCCATCCGGTGCGACAAGTTCCACGCGGGTCGCCGGACGCTCACACACCGCGCACGGCGGCTCGGCGACGAAGGCTTCAGACATGGCCCCCATCCTCCTACGACCGCCGGGCGGACTGGACCGTCGATGCCGCCAAGGCCGGGGGCGCTACTTGGCGTTGAAGTAGCTCGCCTCCGGGTGGTGGACCACGATGGCGTCGGTGGCCTGCTCCGGCATGAGCTGGAACTCCTCCGACAACTCGACGCCGATCCGCTCCGCGCCCAACAGGTCCACGATCTTCGCCCGGTCCTCCAGATCGGGGCAGGCCGGGTAGCCGAACGCGTACCGGCAGCCCCGATAGTCGTTGCGCAGAATGCCCGCCAGGTCCTGCGGGTCGTCGTGGCCCAGCGGACGCCCGTCGGGCAGGGTCAACTCGGACCGCACGCGCCGGTGCCAGTACTCGGCGAGCGCCTCGGTGAGCTGCACGGACAGCCCGTGCACCTCCAGGTAGTCGCGGTACTCGTTGCGGGCGAACAGCTTCGCCGCGTACTCGCTGACGGGTTGCCCGACCGTGACCAGTTGCAGCGCGACCACATCGAGCTGGTCGCCCTTGGGCCGGAAGAAGTCCGCGAGGCAGAGCCGTCGCTCCTGCCGCTGGCGGGGGAACGAGAACCGGGCGCGCTCCGCGTGCCCGTTCTCGTCGAGCACCACCAGGTCATTTCCTT
This sequence comes from Micromonospora sp. NPDC049801, assembly GCF_040656575.1. Classification (NCBI taxonomy): domain Bacteria; kingdom Bacillati; phylum Actinomycetota; class Actinomycetes; order Micromonosporales; family Micromonosporaceae; genus Micromonospora; species Micromonospora sp. NPDC049801. Next base: position 722,878 of record NZ_JBFAMS010000001.1, read on the forward strand.
CGGAGTACGCCGGGAAGTAGCCGTACACCACGGCTGCCTCAAGGACCTGGTCGGCGATCAGCCGGTCCAGCCAGTACCGCAGACGCGGCCGACCCTCGGTCTCGACCAGTTCGTCGTAGGAGGGCCCGTTGCCGCCGCGGGCGCCGTTGAGCCCCCACTGCCCACGGAACGTGGCCCGCTCGTCGAGCAGCGCCGCGTAGTCGGCCATCGGAACGCCCTTGACGACGCGCGTGCCGAAGAACGGCGGGGTGGGTACCTCCACGTCGACGGCCACGTCGGAGCGGACCGAGGAGTCGTGCAGCTCCGGCAGCGAGTCGGTGACCAGCGTGCGCTGCCGCTCGCGGCGGGCCCGGCGGGTGGCCAGCGCCGCCTCGCGCTCCGGGTCGACGACCGGGGCGCCGCCGCGCTTGGCGGTCATCACCCGGTCCATCAGGGACAGACCCTCGAACGCGTCGCGCGCGTAGTGCACCTGCCCGGGGTACGTCGAGCGCAGGTCGTCCTCGACGTACGACCGGGTCAGCGCCGCCCCACCCAGCAGGACAGGCCAGCGCTCGGCAACACCGCGGGTGGCCATCTCGGCCAGGTTCTCCTTCATGATGACCGTGCTCTTGACCAGCAGCCCGGACATGCCGATCGCGTCGGCGCGGTGCTGCTCGGCGGCGTCGAGGATCGCGCTGATCGGCTGCTTGATGCCGATGTTGACGACCTCGTAGCCGTTGTTGGACAGGATGATGTCGACCAGGTTCTTGCCGATGTCGTGCACGTCGCCGCGCACGGTGGCCAGCACGATGCGGCCCTTGCCGCCGTCCTCGGTGGCCTCCATGTGCGGTTCCAGGTACGCCACGGCGGTCTTCATCACCTCGGCGGACTGGAGCACGAACGGCAGCTGCATCTGCCCGGAGCCGAACAGCTCGCCGACGACCTTCATGCCGTCCAGCAGGATGTCGTTGATGATCGACAACGGGGACCGGCCGCCGGCCATCGCCTCGTCCAGGTCGGCCTCCAGGCCGTTGCGCTCGCCGTCGATGATGCGCCGCTTGAGCCGCTCGTCCAGCGGCAGCGCCGCCAACTCCTGCGCGCGGGTGGCCCGCGCGCTGGTCACGTCGACGCCCTCGAACAGCTCCAGGAAACGCTGCACCGGGTCGTACCCGTCGCGCCGCCGGTCGTAGACCAGGTCGAGCGCGACCTCGCGCTGCTCGTCGGGGATCTTCGTCATCGGCAGGATCTTGCTGGCGTGCACGATCGCCGAGCTCAGACCGGCCTGCACGCACTCGTGCAGGAACACCGAGTTGAGCACCTGCCGGGCGGCCGGGTTGAGGCCGAAGGAGATGTTCGAGATGCCCAGGGTGAAGTTGACCCCCGGGTACCGCTGGGCGATCTCCCGGATCGCCTCGATCGTCTCAAGGCCGTCGCGGCGGGTCTCCTCCTGCCCGGTGGCGATCGGGAAGGTCAGCGCGTCGATCAGGATGTCCGCGCGGTCCATCCCCCACCGGCCGGTCAGGTCGTCGATCAGCCGCGCGGCGACCCGGACCTTCCACTCCTTCGTGCGCGCCTGCCCCTCCTCGTCGATGAGCAGCGCCACCACCGACGCGCCGTGCTCGCGCACGATGGGCATCACCCGCGCGTACCGGGAGTCGGGGCCGTCGCCGTCCTCGAAGTTCACCGAGTTGACCACGCAGCGGCCACCGAGCATCTCCAGCCCGGCCTCGACGACGGCCGGCTCGGTGGAGTCCAGCATGATCGGCAGCGTCGACGCGGTGGCGAACCGGCCGGCCAGCTCGCGCATGTCCCGCGTACCGTCGCGGCCGACGTAGTCGACGCACAGGTCGAGCAGGTGCGAGCCGTCGCGGGCCTGGCTACGGGCGATCTCGACGCAGGCCCGCCAGTCGGCGGCGAGCATGGCCTCCCGGAACGCCTTGGAGCCGTTGGCGTTGGTCCGCTCTCCGACCATCAGCACCGAGGCGTCCTGGGCGAACGGCACCGGGTGGTAGATCGACGACACACCCGGCTCGTGGCGGGGCTCGCGCGGCGACGCGGTGACGCCGTGCAGCCGCTCGGCCAGCACCCGGATGTGCTCCGGGGTGGTGCCGCAGCAGCCGCCGACGAGCCCCACGCCGTACTCGGAGATGAACCGTTCCAGGGCCTCGGCCAGCTCCACGGGAGTCAGCGGGAAGTACGCGCCGTCGGCCGTCAACACCGGCAGACCGGCGTTCGGCATCACCGACAGCGGGATCCGGGAGTGCTGCGACAGGTAGCGCAGGTGCTCGCTCATCTCGGCCGGGCCGGTCGAGCAGTTCAACCCGATCAGGTCCACCCCGAGCGGCTCGATCGCCGCCAGGGCCGCGCCGATCTCGCTGCCCACCAGCATCGTGCCGGTGGTCTCCACCGCCACGTGGCAGATGATCGGTACCCGCTGGCCCAGCTCGGCCATCGCCCGCTTCGACCCGACGATCGCCGCCTTGACCTGCAACAGGTCCTGGCAGGTCTCGATGATCAGCGCGTCCGCGCCGCCGGCGATCAGGCCGGCGGCGTTCTCCTGGTACGCGTCGCGCAGGGTCGCGTAGCCGGCGTGACCGAGGGTGGGCAGCTTGGTGCCCGGGCCGATCGAGCCGAGCACGAAGCGGGGCCGCTCCGGCGTGCTGGCCGCGTCGGCGGCCTCCCGGGCGATCCGCGCGCCCGCCTCGGACAGTTCGCGGATGCGCTGCGGGATGTCGTACTCGCCGAGGTTTGCCAGGTTGGCGCCGAACGTGTTGGTCTCCACGCAGTCCGCGCCGGCGGCCAGGTACGCGTCGTGCACCCCCCGCACCACGTCGGGGCGGGTGACGTTGAGGATCTCGTTGCATCCCTCGAGGCCGTCGAAGTCGTCGAGAGTGAGGTCGGCGGCCTGCAGCATCGTGCCCATCGCCCCGTCGGCGATGAGGATCCGATCGGCCAGCACATCCAGCAACGAAGTCCGCACCCGTTCAGGTTAGTGCGGCCCCACGCGAACCCGAGCCCCGTCCACGCCCGATCCCATATTGTGTCGGGCGGATCACCCTGTCCGGTTCGCCGCCGTATGCCCGGTGGCGCAGTGGGTGGACCGGCGCGGCCGACGGGCCGCATCCCTGCCCGGCACGTAGGCTGACGGACGTGAAGGAGAACAGGGACGCCATCGTGCACCACGGTCCGACAACCGGGCGCGGTCCCGGTGCCGGCCGCCACGAGCAGGGTGAGGTGACGGCGTGACCGAGTTCGACGGACTGCCGGTCCTGCGGTCCCCCGTGGCCATCGCCGCGTTCGAGGGCTGGAACGACGCCGCCGACGCCTCCACCGCGGCCGTCGAGCACCTGGAACAGGTCTGGAACGCCCGGCAGATCACCGAGCTGGACCCGGAGGACTTCTACGACTTCCAGGTCAGCCGGCCCACCATCACCATGGCCGACGGGGAGACCCGCCGGGTGGAGTGGCCGACGACCCGGTTCATGGTGGCCAGCCCCGAAGGCACCGACCGCGACGTGGTGCTGATCCGGGGCATCGAGCCGAGCATGCGCTGGCGGACGTTCTGCGAGCAGGTGCTGGAGATCTGCCACAGCCTGGAGGTGGAGCGGGTGGTGCTGCTCGGCGCGTTGCTGGCCGACGTGCCGTACACCCGGCCGTTGCCCATCAGCGGCAGCGCCTCCGACGCCCAGGCCGCGGAGCGCTACCAGCTCACCCCCACCCGGTACGACGGGCCGACCGGCATCGTCGGCGTACTGCACGACGCGTGCGCCCGCGCCGAGGTCGACGCCGTGTCGTTCTGGGTGCACGTGCCGCACTACGCCAACAACCCGCCCTGCCCCAAGGCCACCCTCGCCCTGCTGCACCGGGTCGAGGAGGTCGTCGACCTGCCGGTGCCGATGGCCGACCTGGCCGAGGAGTCCGCCGAGTGGGAGCAGCGGGTACGCAGCGCCGCCGAGCAGGACGCCGAGCTGGGCGAGTACGTCCGCGAGCTGGAGGAACGCGTCGGCGACGAGGGCATCACCCCGTTGACCGGTGACGAGATCGCCCAGGAGTTCGAGAAGTACCTGCGGCGTCGAGGCGGTTCGGCCGGCCCCACCGCCGGCTCCTGGTAGCACTGTCCGTCGCGGGCCCTCGGACCTCCTCTGGTCCGGGGGCCCGTCTCCGCGCTCGGGGGTCCGTTTCCGTTTTCGGGGCCCGTTTCCGCGTGTCCAGAGTGGCGCCGTCACACCCTCTAAGGCATCCTAGGAACCTAGATGTGATCAAGGAGGCGGATGTGCAGATCAATCCCGGCGCCGCCGAGTTCCCCCACCGGCAGATCGCCGCGCAGCTCAAGGCCCAGGTCCGCCGCGGCGACTGGGGCCCCGGCGAGCGGCTGCCGTCCATCCCGGCCATCGCCGAGATGTTCGGCGTCGCCAAGCAGACCGTGCAACGCGCCGTCGACCAGCTACGGGTCGAGGGCATCCTGATCACCAAACCCGGCTCGGGCACGTACGTCCGGGGCACCCGGCGTCGACTGAACCGCCTCTCCCGGGGCCGGTACGGCGGGTTCCGCGGCTACCACACCGACCTGGCCGCCCGATACCGCCAACAGCTCGTCTCCGTCGGCCTCTCTCCCGCGCCCGCCGAGGTCGCCGACGCGTTCGGCGTCTCCGACGGCACCAACCTGCTCTGCCGTCGCCACCTCGTACGCACCGACGACTCCCCCGTCGAGGTCGGCGCCTCCTGGTTCCTCCCCCGCGACACCGACGGCACGTCGCTGGAGCGGGCCGAGGCGTTCGGCCGGCCGCTCTACCAGGAGGCCGAGGAGGCCACCGGCCGCCGGTACGTGTCGGCCACCGACACGATCAGCGCCCGCCAGCCCAGCCGCGAGGAGGCCGAGACCCTCCAGATCCGGCCCGACACACCGGTGCTGCACCTGCTGCACATCGCGTACGACAGTCACCGCAAGCCCATCGAGGTCGCCCAGGCCACCTGGCCCGGCCCGATGACCACCCTCACCGAGGAGTACCAGATCCCCGGCCCCAGCGCAGCGCCCGACCCGGACCCCGGCCTGGTCCTGGGCTAGCCGGCACTTTGGGCCTGGCCTGCCCGCCTTAGCCCGTTCGTTCCGCGCCCCGGCCCGACCGCCTCCCTCGCCTCCGTCCGGCCCTGACCACCTCGACCGGCCCGATCCTGCCCTGCCCCGCTCGGGACACCCACCACCGGGACGGGAGCTGCGAAATCGCGGGGTGCCGGAGCGCTCCCGGTGAGTTTCCTGTCGAACGCACCGCCCTATACATCTATACACTCGGTATCTATACTGCGAGTATATAGCTGGCCGGGGATTGGTTCCGGCGGCTCACAACCCAGGGGAGGGTCAATGCCAACCGTCAAATCTGTTGGTGCACGGGGGATCACACGCCGTGGCCTTGTCGGAGCCGCACTGGCGGTCGGGGCCGGCGCATCGATGGGCATTGCCGGCCGCGCCTCGGCGGCAACCGCCGGTTCAGGCCCGGTCCGACTCCGCCTCCCCAGGCCGACCGGGCCGTACCGCGTGGGGGTGGTACCGCTGCACCTGGTCGACCGGTCGCAGCCGGAACCACTGGCCGGGCCGGGGCGGTACCGGGAACTGATGGTCAGCGTCTGGTATCCCGCCCGAGACGAGAGGCGCTACCCGCGCTACCCGTGGATGACCCCCGCCTCGATGCGCGTGCTGCTGGCCTCCGCCGGGTTCGACTCCGATGCCGCGCTGGCACCGTTGACGGCCGGGCACGAGGGTGCCCCGGTGCGGCACCCGGGCCGGCGGTTGCCGGTTGTGCTGTATTCGCATGGCGCCGGCAGCCACCGTTCGGACACCACGATCGTGGTGCAGGAGCTCGCCAGCCACGGGTACGTGGTGGTCACCGTGGACCACACGTACGACGGGTTCAGCGAATTCCCCGACGGCCGAGTCACCATCCCGGAGGACGACTTCGATTCCACTCCGTGGACCTACACGCGGGACGTCCGGTTCGTCCTCGACCAGATCGCCGACCTCGCTGCCGGGGGGAACCCCGACGTCGACCACGCGCCACTACCGAGCGGGCTGGGCGCCACCCTCGACCTGAGTCGGATCGGCATGTTCGGCTGGTCGAAGGGCGGCACCGCGACAGCCCTGACCCTGGGCACCGACCGACGGGTCCGGGCGGGGCTGAGCCTGGACGCCCCGATGCTGTCCCAGCCGCTGCCCACCACCGACCTGTACCGGCCGTTCATGCTCATGACCGCGGAGAACACCCGGGCCGCGATGCCCGCCGTCGCCGAGTTCTTCACGCACCTACGCGGATGGCGACTCGACGTCCAGGCCGCCGGCGCCATCCACTCGTCCTACGGCGACAACCAGTGGCTCGTGCCGCAACTGGCAAAGCTCATCGGCATGAGCGACGAGGAACTCGCCACCTGGGTCGGCACGCTCGACCCTGCCCGCGCGGTCCGCATCGGGCAGGCGTACCCGCTGGCGTTCTTCGACAGGCACCTGCGGCACCGGAGCGGCCACCTACTGAACGGGCCGAGCCGGTCGTTCCCCGAGGTGGCGTACCTTCCGTGACCGTCTGATCGACTCGGCTTCCTGGAAGTCGGGGCATCCCAGGCATCCGGACAGCGCGGTTTCAAGGAACCCGAGTCGATCAAGGACGGGCAGCCCCGATGGGGAACGGCCGAACTGTTAGAGGCGGATGCCGAGGAGGGCGTCTACGGTTTTCGCGAAGAGGGCCGGGGCTTCCGGGTCATCCGTGGCGCCCGCCAGGGTCGCGTCGGCCCAGCGGTCGGCGACGGCCAGAGCGCCGGGGGTGTCGAGGTCGTCGGCCAGTCTGGCGCGTACCCCGGACAGCAGCTCGGCCCCGGACGGCCCGGCGGGCGCGGCGGCGGCCCGCCGCCAGCGGTCCAGCCGCTCCTGCGCGGCCGTGAGCAGGTCGTCGGTCCAGGTGCGGTCGCTGCGGTAGTGGCCGGAGATCAACGCGAGCCGGATCGCCATCGGGTCGACCTTGTCGGCGCGCAGCCGGGACACGAAGACCAGGTTGCCGCGGGACTTGGACATCTTCTCGCCGTCCAGGCCGATCATGCCGGCGTGCACGTAGTGCTCGGCGAACGGGGCCTGGCCGGTGAGCCGTTCGGCGTGCGCGGCGGACGCCTCGTGATGCGGGAAGAGCAGGTCGTTGCCGCCGCCCTGCACGTCGATGCGGTCGCCGAGCAGGTTCAGCGCGATGACCGCGCACTCGATGTGCCAGCCGGGCCGGCCCGGGCCCAGCTCCCCGCCCGGCCAGGACGGCTCACCCTCGCGCGCCCCCCGCCACAGCAGCGGGTCGAGGGGATCGCGCTTGCCGGCCCGGTCGGGGTCGCCGCCGCGTTCGGGGAAGATCTCCAGCATCTGTTCACGGGTCAGGTTCGACTCGTAGCCGAACCGGCCGGTGGCGGAGATGTCGAAGTAGACGTCGCCGGTGCCGTCGTCGAGCCGGTACGCGGCACCGTCCTTGACCAGCACCTCGACCTTGTCGGCGATGTCCGGGATCGACTCGACCGCGCCCACGTAACGCTCCGGCGGGATGATCCGCAGCGCCTCCATGTCCTCGCGGAACAGGGCCGTCTCCCGCATCGCCAGGACCACCCAGTCCTCGCCGTCGCGGGCGGCCCGCTCCAGCAGGGGGTCGTCGATGTCGGTGACGTTCTGCACGTACCGCACGGGACGGCCGGCGTCGCGCCACATCCGCTGCACCAGATCGAACGTGATCATGGTGGCGGCGTGACCGAGGTGGGTGGCGTCGTACGGGGTGATGCCGCAGACGTACATGCTCGCCGCGTCGGCCGGGTCGCTCGGGTGGACACCCTGCCGCGCCGAGTCGTACAACGCCAACGGCTCGCCCCGACCCGGCAGCCGTGGCACCTCGTGTCCCGCCCAAGACTCCATGGCCTCAGCCTAACCAGCCCTCAGGCGACACCGGGACGCCCAGCGGGTGATCAAGATGACAGCGGGGTCACATGGGTGGCCAGGGTATCGCCGGCCAGTCCTCCGGCGGCTGCGGGAAGCGGCCGGTCTCGCGCAACTTCTCGACGCGGGCGGCCAACTCGGCGATCTCGCTGATCGTCAGGTGGTCGGCCAGCTCCTCGCCGAGCGGCCCGGCGACCTGCGCGGCGAGCCCGTCGAGCATCTCCATGGCGTCCGGCGGAACCTGCTTGCCGGCCCAACCCCAGAGCACCGTACGGAGCTTGTCCTCGACGTGGAAACTCACCCCGTGATCCACGCCGTAGATGCGGTCGTCGGCGCCGACGAGCACGTGCCCGCCCTTGCGGTCCGCGTTGTTGATGACCGCGTCGAGTACGGCGAGGCGGGCCAGGCGTGGATCGTCGGCGTGCGCGAGGGCGTACGCGGCACCGTCGTCGTCCCGGGCCGCCGCGATCGGAAACCAGCGCGGCGGCACCTCCTCGGCCGGCACGAACCCGACCAACGGCTCCGCGTCCTCCGGCTCGTCGATCCAGAGTTGGCAGGAACCGGGGCCGAACGGACCGTCCCGCAGCACGGTCGGCGGCACCAGGGCCCAGCCGGTGGCGTGGGACACCAGGTACGCGGACACCTCCCGGCCGGCGAGGGTGCCGTCCGGGAAGTCCCACAGCGGGCGCTCGCCGCGTACCGGCTTGTAGACGCAGCGGGCCGTGACGCCGTCGAGGGTCAGGATGCCCCGCAGGGTGGTGTTCGACGCGTCGACCAGCCGACCCTCCAGGTCGAGGGTGCCGTCGCGGAGCAGCCGCAGCGCGGCGTCACCGTCGCGCAGAGGTTGGAGGCCGGACAAGGTCACCGGTGGTAACCGTTGTGCCGCGGGCACAGGTGCCCGGCGGGGTCCAACGGCTGGCCGCACAGCGGGCACGGCGGCCGGCCCGCGTTGACCACACGCCGGGCCCGCTCGATGAACTGGCGGGTGGCCTGCGGTGTGAGCCGCACGCGCAGCCGGTCCAGGTCCTCGTCCGGCTCCTCGTCCTCGTCGTCCTCTTCGTCGTCCTCGTCGCCCAGCTCGACCTCGGGCTCGACCTCGCCGGCGGCGATCGCCTCGATCACCACGGTCGCGGTGTCGACGTCGAAGGCCAGCCCGAGCGTCCCGACCCGGAACTCCTCGTCGACCGGGGTGTCCAACGGCTCGTTGTCGCCGGTCACCGGCGCCAGCTCGGGCAACTCCACCCCGAAGCGGCGCTGCGCCTCGGTGAGCAGCTCCTCCAGCTTCTCGGCCAGCAGGGACACCTGGACCTTTTCCAGCGCGACGCTGACCAGCCTGCCGCCGCCGCGGGCCTGCAGGAAGAACGTGCGCTCCCCCGGCGGCCCGACGGTCCCGGCGACGAACCGCTCCGGCGGTTCGAAGGCGTGCACCTGGTGGGTCATACCCACGACCCTATCCGGCCCACCATGGCATCGCGCACCCCACCGACCCGAATCGCCGCAGGGGCAACGCGCCCGGTGTATCGGGTGCCACACCCGGGCGTGGCGGTGTTTCTCACCTGGCCGCGCCCGCTCCGCCGCCGACGGCGGCGTCCGAGTCGGCCGCCCGCGTGGTCCGCCGACGCCGCTTGCGCGGCGGCGGGACCAGCGCGGCGAGGTCACCGCCGGTGTCGTTGAGCCGAACCAGGAAGGGCCGCAGCGGCGTGAAGCGGATCGCGGTCACCGACGCCGGGTCGGCCACGATCCGCTGAAAGGCATCCAGGTGTACGCCGAGAGCATCCGCCACGATGGCCTTGATCACATCGCCGTGGCTGCACGCCAGCCAGATTGCCTCGGGCCCGTGCTCGGCGTTCACCCGAGCGTCCCAGTCGCGGACGGCGGCCACCGCGCGGGCCGCCATCGCCGCCATCGCCTCGCCCTGCGGGAAGACCGCCGCGCTGGGGTGCTGCTGGACCACCGGCCAGAGCGGCTCCTTGGCGAGCTTCTTCAGCGGCTGCCCCTCCCAGCTGCCGTAGTCGCACTCGATCAGGCCCTCCTCGACAACCGGAGTGGCCTGGGGCAACGCCAGTTCCAGGGTCTGCCGGCAGCGAATCAGCGGACTGGTGACGACCGCCGCCAACGGCACTGCCCGCAACCGTTCGCCGACCGCGGTGGCCTGGGCGCGCCCGGTGTCGTCCAGCTCGACCGGCTGCCGGCCGGCCAGGCCGCCGTCGGCGTTCGCGGTGGTACGGCCGTGTCGCAGAAGCAGAAGGGTCGCCACACGATCACCCTAGGCCTCCCCGGTACCTCCCGAGTGCCACGGGCTCCGGCCACGCCGCCCCGATCGCCGTGATCGACACGAGTTCGCCGATATGGGGGCATCGACCGGTCCGGGATGCCCCGAGTTCGCCGATCCGGAGTCGATCACCCGGTCGTATCGCCGCACGCGGGCGGTGTGTCCGGTTGTGGGGCCGGTGTGGTGACCGGTTGCACCCGTGGGCCGGAATCGTGGCGGGCCGGGGGTCGTTACACCCTCCGACGATCGCAGGACCACGGCCGAGCCCCCCGCCCCGGGGGAGCCAAGCCCCCGGGAATGGCCCCGGACCGCAGGTCGTTACACCCGGTCCCGGCACGACGAGCCCTCGCGGATCGTCGGCCCCCGGGAATGGCCCCGCCCCCCGGGTCGTTACACCCGGACCGGCCGCCACGAGCCCCCCGGCTCGCAGGCCGCCCCCCAGTCTTTGAGCGCCCGGACGAGGTGCTGACACCCCCGTCACCGATCCCCCGCACTGGTGACAGGTGGGTGTTTCCTACCCCCGAAGGAGCAACCCCTGATGAACACGATCTTCCGCAAGAGCATGCTGTCCATCGCCGGTCTCGCGTTCGCCGGTGGCGTCTTCGCCGGCCCCATCGCCGCCCACGCCAACCCGGTCGACGCCAAGCCCGCCGCCGCAGCGGTGCAGACCAC